>NZ_BBWU01000053.1 GCF_000974765.1 Sphingomonas changbaiensis NBRC 104936
CGTCATGCGGAGCGGATTGTCAGGCCCTCCCCCGGCCCCTCCCGCAAGCGGGAGGGGAGAAGTCATGCGCTCACCACTTCCTGCTCGATCGCGCCGAAGATGCTGTGCCCGGCCTCGTCCTTCATCTCGATCCGCACCCGGTCGCCGTGGCGCAGGAACGGAGTCTTCGGCGCGCCCGACTGGATTGTCTCGATCATCCGGATTTCGGCGATGCAGCTATAGCCGAGCCCACCTTCGGCGACCGGCTTGCCGGGGCCGTCGTCGGTGCCCTTATTGGAGACAGTGCCCGATCCCACGATTGAGCCGGCGACGATGCTGCGCGTTTTCGCAACGTGCGCGATCAGGGTGCCGAAATCGAAGGTCATGTCGTCACCCGCATTGGCCCGGCCGAACGGATCGCCATTCAGCTCGACCAGCAGCGGCCGGTGCAGCTTGCCGCCCTGCCAGTCGGCGCCAAGCTCGTCGGGCGTCACCAGCACCGGCGACAGCGTCGAGGCGGGCTTGGACTGAAGAAAGCCGAAGCCCTTGGCGAGCTCGCCGGGAATGAGGTTCCGCAGCGACACGTCGTTGACGAGCCCGATCAGGAGGATTGCATTAAGCGCCTGCTCGCGCGTCGCACCCTGCGCCACGTCGCCGGTCACGACGCAGACTTCGCCTTCCATGTCGCAGCCCCAGGCTTCGTCCTTCAGCGGGATCGGATCGCGGGGGCTCAGGAAGCTGTCGGACGCGCCCTGATACATCAGCGGGTCGGTCCAGAAGCTCGCCGGCATCTCCGCCCCGCGCGCTTTCCGGACCAGCTCGACATGGTTCACATAGGCGGAGCCGTCCGCCCATTGGTAGGCGCGGGGCAGGGGGGCAGCGGCGTCGCGCTCATGGAAGCGCTCCCGCGGGATCGCCTCATGCTCCAGGTCGGTCGCCAACAGCTCCAGCTTCGGCGCGGCATGCTCCCAATCGTCGAGCGCGGCCTGCAGCGTCGGCGCGATGTGCGCGGCATCGGCGTACCAGTGCAGGTCGCGCGAGACGACGACGAGACGACCGTCGCGGCCCTGCTTCAAAGACGCAAGTTTCATCTGGGCTCCTAAACTCGGTTTGGCCTGAGCTTGTCGAAGGCCTCCCTTCCTTCTTTCAGCGCCGAAAGGAAAGGGAGGGCTTCGACAAGCTCAGCCCAAACCGGAAGGACTCAGATCGTGACGCCATGCGGCGCCGTGAACTCCGACTCCACCGCATCCCCCGTGTTCACCACCTCCGATGGCTCGAAGATCAGCACCTCGGCCTCTTCGTCGCTTGCCGTGCGGTGCTCGACCCCGCGCGGCACGACCAGCATTTCGCCGGGGCCGAGCGTCACGATCCGCTCGCGGAACTCGATGCGGAACGCGCCTTTCCAGCAGAGGAACGTCTCTTCCGCATCGGCGTGGCTGTGCCAGGGGAACACACCCTTGGTCTTGACCAGGCGGATGTCCTGCCCGTTCGCCTGGGCGACGATCTTCGGTCGCCAATGCTCGGCGAAGGCCGCGAATTTCTCGTCCAGCGCGACTTTCATGCGATCCGCGCCTTCGGGAATCCCTGCCAGCAGGCGTCATAGTCCGGCTGGGCATGGTCGACCGCGTGGGCGGTGAGGCGATAGGGCCAGCAGCTTTCGACCATGAACGCCATCGTGCCGTCGATCTTGTGCGGCTTCAGCTCCACCTCGCTCGCGCCCCGCCAACTCGCCACGTCGGGGCCGTGGCCGGACATCATGTTGTGCAGGGAAAGGCCGCCGGGACGGAAGCCTTCCGCCTTGGCATCATAAGCGCCGGCGATCAGCCCCATCGCTTCGGACATCACGTTGCGGTGGAACCAGGGCGGGCGGAATGTGTCCTCCGCGACCATCCAGCGCGGCGGGAAGATCACGAAATCGGCATTGGCGCGGCCCGGCACGTCGCTGGGCGAGGTCAGCACGGTGAAGATCGACGGATCGGGATGGTCGAAGCTGACCGTGTTCATCGTATTGAACCGCGACAGATCGTAGCGGCAGGGCGCGAGATTGCCGTGCCAGGCAACCACGTCGAGCGGCGAATGATCGAGCGTTGTCGTCCAGAGGCTGCCCAGATATTTCTGAACGAGCTCGAAGGGCTCGTCGCGGTCCTCGAACCAGGCGACCGGCGTCTCGAAATCGCGCGGGTTGGCGAGGCCGTTGGCGCCGATCGGCCCCAGCTCCGGCAGGCGGAACATCGCGCCATGATTCTCGGCGATATAGCCGCGCGCGCTTCCGTCCGGCAGCAAGGCGCGGAAGCGGACGCCGCGAGGGATCAGCGCGATCTGGCCGGGCGCGATCTCGATCCGGCCCATCTCGGTCAGCAGCTCGAGCCGGCCCTGCTGGGGGATGAAGATCATCTCGCCATCGGCATTGACGAAGGCGCGTGCCTCCATGTCGCGGTCGGTCGCATACATGTGCACCGCGACGCCCTCCAGGTCGGCGGGATCGCGGTTGGCGAGCATCGTCGTGATGCCGTCGATCAGGTCGGTGCCGGCCGGGCTGTCGGCGATCGGGTCCCAACGCAGCCGGTTGGGCGGCAGCGGCGCGTCGACCGTGCCGGGCGCGAAGCGGGTGGCGCCGTGGTAGCGGACATAGGCGGGATGCTCGGCAGATGGCCGGAGACGATAGAGCCAGGACCGCCGATTCTCGTGCCGCGGCGCAGTAAACGCGGTGCCGGAGAGCTGCTCGGCATAGAGGCCGAACGGCGGCTTCTGGGGCGAGTTGCGACCGATCGGGAGCGCGCCGGGGACGGCCTCGGTCGCGAAGTGGTTGGCGAAGCCGGGGATGTAGGGGGCCGTGGCGGCGGTGATCTGGCTCTGCAAGTTCATACAAACTCCGTTCGCTTCGAGCGAAGTCGAGAAGCGCAAGCTCCGGGCCGAACGTTTCTCGACTTCGCTCGAAACGAACGGGTTTGGGCGTTCACTCCGCCGGCTCGTCCACCTTGATCACGCCGCGCCGGATCTGGTCCAGCTCGATGCTTTCAAACAGCGCCTGGAAATTGCCGTTGCCGAAGCCTTCATTGCCCTTGCGCTGGATGATCTCGAAAAAGATCGGGCCGAACATGTTTTCAGTGAAGATCTGCAGCAGGATGCCTTCGTCGCCGACCTTGCCGTCGATCAGGATGCGGTTCTTCTTGAGCCGTTCCAGATCCTCGCCATGCCCGGGCACACGCTTGTCGACCAGCTCGTAATAGGTCTCGATCGTGTCCTGCAGCTTCACGCCGCGCGCCCGCAGCCGCTCGACCGTGTCGTAGATGTCAGGCGTGGTGAGGGCCAGGTGCTGGATGCCTTCGCCCTTATATTCGCGGATGAATTCCTCGATCTGGCTCTTGTCGTCCTGGCTTTCATTGAGCGGGATACGGATCGCCTTGTCGGGCGCGATCATCGCCTGGCTGAACAGCCCGGTCGCCTGGCCCTTGATGTCGAAATATTTCTGCTCCTCGAAGCCGAACAGCTCGCGGTAGAATTCGGACCAGACGCGCATTTGGCCGCGCTTCACATTGTGGGTCAGGTGGTCGAGCAGGTCCAGGCCGACATTGTTCCGCGCCTCGGCTTCGCGCCAGCCGGGAAACTCGGCCCAGCTCTCGTAGAGGTCGTGGCCGTCCTGGATGAAATAGAGGTACGAGCCGCCGATGCCCATAATGACGGTGTCGTCCTCGTCGGTCGGCTTGGCGCCGTGCGCGAGCGCCCATGTCATCGCGGCTGCGGGGTCGGCGACGCGGAACGCCATCGCGCTGGCCGACGGGCCGTGCTCGCCACGGAACGCGGCCACGCGGCCGGCTTCGTCGCGGTTCAGCATCAGGTTGATGCGGCCCTGTTTGTAGCGGGTGATGTTCTTGCGCGGGTGCCGGTGCGACGCGACGAAGCCGAGCTGCTCGAACTGGGCCGCCATCGCGTCCGGATCGGGCGAGGTGAACTCGACGAATTCGAATCCGTTCAGGCCCAGCGGATTGTCGGCGCTCATCGTCATTGCTCCTGGAATCGGGAGCCCAGATAGTAACAGCCGTTACGAATCAGCGCAACGCGTGAGAGGCCGATTTGAGCTTGGCGAGCGTCAATTTGAGCTGCGCGACCTCGCGGGTTCCAAGCTCTTCCAGCAGCGTCTGTTCCAGTTCGAGCGCCTTGGGCGCGATCTGCGCGTAGAGGGCGCGGCCGTCGTCGCTGAGCGCCAGCGCGTGGCTGCGCTTGTCGCTGCCATGGGGCACGCGCGTGACGAGGCCGCGCGTGACCAGCGCCTGGGCGGCGCGGCTGACCGTCATCTTGTCCATCTCGGTGCGCGCGACCAGCGCCTGCTGCGTCACGCCGTCCTGCTCGGCGAGCACGGCGATCAGCCGCCATTCGGGCACGCGCAGCCCGAACAGCACTTCGTAGGTACGCGCGATCGCGCTGCTCACCGCGTTCGACGTGACCGAGAGCTGGTAGGGCAGAAACTCGTCGAGGCGCAGCATGACGCGCCTTATGACGAAACTATTCGGCTGCGCGCAATGCCACCGCGGCCGCGACGGCAGCCACGTCCTCGCGGTCAAGCCGCGCCTGGCGATGGGCGGCGTCTTTCACCAGCCGAATCAGTTTGTCCCGTTCGCGCACGGCGTTGGCCTTGTTGAAGCACGCCGTAGCCCCCATCAGCAGCGCCTGCGCCCTAACTTCTTCACCGCGCACGGTGTAGCTCGACAGCATGATCACCGGCGTCTGCCGCTTGGCGCGAATCTCTTCGAGATAGTCGAGGCCGCTCCGGCCCGGCATCTCGATGTCCAATGTGATGACGTCGACCAGGTTTTCGTCGAGCATGCGATCGGCCGCATCGGCGCTGGCCGCGAGACCGGCGATGCGGATTTCGGGGTCGCTCTCCAGCACCTGCCGCATCATCGCGCGGATGGTGACCGAATCGTCGACGACAAGGACACGAACCAGACGCATGATCAAACCAGCCGAAACATCTGATTTGCCGATACTCTTGCGATCCTTACCGAGACGTTCACGCCGGTTGCGGTAAGAGCGTTAACCGCTCGCGCCTCAGCCACCGGCCGATCATCAGCACCGACACGATCGCGAGCCCCGCGGCCAGCCCGACCCAGATGCCGAATCCCTGCCAGCCGAGCCCGAAGCCGAGCCACACGGCCGTGCCCATGCCGACAATCCAATAGCCGAAGGCCGCAAAGATCATCGGCACGGTCGTATCCTGCAGGCCGCGCAGCATGCCGGCGCCGACCGACTGGGCGCCGTCGAACACCTGGAACACCGCCGCGACCGACAGGAATGAGACGGCGAGCGGCACGACGGCGCGGTTCTGCGGGATGGCTTCGTCGAGGAAGATGCCGACCAGCGCGTGCGGCACCGTGAACATCACGATCGCCATCCCGGCCATGAACGCCGTGCCCATCGCGAACGCGGTCCAACCGGCGCGGGCGATGCCGGTCCGGTCGCCGCGGCCATAGGCGAGGCCGACGCGCACCGTCACCGCCTGCGAAAGCCCAAGCGGCACCATGAAGGTCAGCGACGCAATCTGGATCGCGATCGCGTGCGCAGCCAGCGACGTCGCGCCGATCAGGCCCATCAGGAACACCGCCGCGTTGAACACGGTAACTTCCAGGCCCAGCGTCAGCGCGATCGGCAGCCCCAGCCGCCACACCTCCCGATAGCGCGGCCAGTCCGTGCGCCAGAAGCGGCCGAACAGCCGATAGCGACGAAAGCGGCGATGGTGCGTCACGACGACGGCCATGCCCAGGAACATTAGCGTTTGCGTGATCGTGCTGCCGAGCCCGGCGCCGAACAGGCCGAGGCGCGGCAATCCCCAGGCGCCGAAGATCAGCCCATAGTTCAACAGCGCATTCGAGATCACGCCGGCGACGCTCACCAGCGTCGCCCAGGCGGGCAGCTCGAGCGCGGCGACAAAGGCGCGCAGCACCAGATAGGCGAGCGCGGGCAGATAGCCGAACATCAGCGGCCGGACGAAACGCGCCGCGTCTGCGGCCAGGACCGGATCCTGCCCCAAAAGGCGCAGGATCGGCTCCGCATGCCACAGGATCAGCCAGACGGGGATCGCGATCGTGATCGCCGCCCAGATCGCCTGGCGGACGGTGCGGCGAGTCTCGCGCACGCTGTGCCGGCGCGCGCCCAGCTGCTTCGCCATGATCGGCGACGCCGCCATCACCAGGCCCATGCCGAAGATCAGGAAGGCAATGTAAAGGTTGATGCCGATCGATGAGGCCGCAAGCTCGCGCGCGCCGAGCCAGCCGAGCAGCACGACGTCAGTGGCGTTGATCGCCGACTGCGCCAGGTTCGTCAGGATAAGCGGCCCCGCCAGCTGCGCGGTGGCGGCAGCTTCATCGCGCCACGGATGGGCTTTCGAGGCGGCAGGGGCGTGCATGGCGAGCCGGCCGCCATAGTCGAATCGGGAGGGGAAAGGCACCCTCTCCGTGCCGCTCCGCCCCGGGGCCGGATTATTCCGCCGGATGCGTCTGCACGGTCAGGTGGGCGACCCCTCTCAAGCCCTGCAGCCGCTCGCGGATGCCGGCGGCGCAGGCCGGCTCCGCCACATCGACGATGACCGCAAGCGCGGCGGGCCCGACGCGCCAGACGTGCAGGTCCAGGATGCTCGCGTCGAGCTCGTCGACGACGGCGCGCACCTGGTCCGCGACATGGGCGTCGGTGGTATCAAGCAGGACGGCGGCGGACTCCTTCATCAACGCCCAGGCCCAGCGCGCGATCACCAGCGAGCCGATAATGCCCATGACGGGATCGAACCAGACAAGCCCAAGATAGCGGCCGGCCAGAAGCGCGCCGATCGCCAGCACCGACACCAGCGCATCGGATACGACGTGCAGGTAAACCGCGCGGAAATTATGGTCCTGGTGATCATGGTGGTGATCGTGATGGGCGTGATCATGTCCGTGATGGTGACCATGGTCTTTGTGCCCGTGCGACAGCAGGGCGGCGCTGATCAGGTTCACCACCAGCCCGATCATCGCGACCGGCAGGGCAGAGGCGAAATCGATGTGCGGCCGTTGCACGAGCCGGACGACCGATTCCGCCGCTATCCCGAGCGACGCGAGCGCCAGCACCAGCGACGAGGCGAAGCCGGCCAGGTCCCCCACCTTGCCCGTTCCGAAGCTGTAGCGCGGATTGGCGACATGGCGGCGCGCATAGCTGTAGGCAAAGGCCGCCACCCCGATCGCGGCTGCATCGGTCGCCATATGGAAGCCGTCGGCGAGCAGCGCCATCGACCCGGTCAGCCAGCCGGCGACGATCTCGCCGACCATCATCGCCGCGGTCAGCACGACGACCCAGCGGGTGCGGCGCGCATTCTCGTCATGCCTGGTGCCCAGGTAATCGTGCGGGAAATGGCCTTGGCTCATGCGCCGCGTTCATGCTGCGCCCGGCGCGACGTGTCGAGACCCGACGCACGGCTTTCGACGCGCCGGACCCGCTGCCGCGGTCGGGCGTCTAGAGGTCAGGCGAAACGAAAAGAGGCAGGCGGATGAATCGATTGCGGCCAGGGGAGGATGTCCGGCGCTTCATTTCGCGGCTGGTGCTGATCGCGGTGGCGATCGGCCTGGGCGTGGTCGTCTACCGGGCCGCGCACCTGATCCTGCTTTCGTTCGGCGCCGCCCTGGGCGCGATTCTGCTGTCGAGCATCGCTGCGGCGCTAACCCGCAGGATCCCCTTGTCGCGCCCGGTCGCGCTCACCGCGGCCGTGCTGCTGCTGTTGTTGACCATCATCCTGATGGGCTGGCTGTTCGGCGCGGAGACCGTTCGCCAGGCGGATCGCCTGGGCCAGCGGCTTCCGCAGGATTGGGCCAGGGTCGAAGCCGCGCTGGATGCCGGCCCGGTCGGCCATCTGCTGCTGGAGTCCGCCCGGCAAAGCGGCGTGAACGATTTCATCGCGCGCGCCGCCGCCGTGCTGGGGCTCGGCGCGGTGCAGGTGGTCGTCAATTTCCTGATCCTGTTCGTCGGCGCGATCTTCTTCGCGGCGCAGCCCCGGCTCTATGCCCGCGGCCTGGCGATGCTGGCGCCCCCCGCCTACCGCCCGCTTGCCGCCCACCTGATCGGCGATATCGCGCGGACGCTGCGCCTGTGGCTGCGCACGCAGATCATCTCGATGGTGCTGATGGGCGTGATGATCGGGCTGGGGCTCTGGTGGGCCGGGGTGGACGCGCCCGCCGCACTTGGCCTGCTGGGCGGCCTGTCGGAGTTCATTCCCTATGTCGGCCCCACGCTCGCGATGATCCCCGCGATCATTATGGCGCTGGCCGGATCGGGGTCGCTGGCGGGCGTGCTGCTTACCTATCTGATCGTGCGGATCGTGCAGGCGCACCTGATCACCCCGCTGATCACGCGCCGGCTCGTGTCGGTGCCGCCCGGGCTCTACCTCTTCCTGATCCTGCTGGCGGGCTATGTGTTCGGCACGTTCGGCCTGTTCTTTTCGGGCGCATTGGCGGTCACGGCCTACACCGCCGTCAAGGAACTCTACGCAAGGGAAACGCTGGGCGATCCCGTCGTGCTTCCCGGAGAAGATTAGACGCGGGCGATCCGTCCAGATTGGGGATTTGTATTTTTACGGCAAGCATGGGCGAACCTAAGGGCTTCTAGACGGAGTGGGCGTTCCCGTCGGGACGCGCTTACAAGGAAGTGCCCATGACCAGAATCAAGTCCCTCACCGTCCTTCTCCTCGCCGGCGCCGGCCTTGCCGGAGCGGCCCAGGCAGCCCCGCATGCGCCGGCTGCGAAGCTGACCATGGCCCAGGCGCGCGCGATCGCGCTCAAGGCCGCTCCCGGAAAGCTCATTTCCGGCGAATATGAGAATGAAGACGGCGGCTGGCGCTATTCGTTCGACATCCAGCAGCGTGGCCATATCCAAGAAATCGGCGTCGACGCCAATTCCGGCAAGATCGTCGAGAATAAGTCCGAAGGCCGCGTCGACAAGGACGCCGAGACAAAGGGGCGCTGATGCAGGTCCTCGTCGCCGAGGATGATATCGAAACGGCCGAGTTCGTCGCCCGCGGGCTGGGCGAACTCGGCCACAGCGTCATCCGGGCGGCGAACGGCCCGGATGCGCTGCATCTCGCCACGACCGAAACGCCGGAAGTGGTCGTGCTCGACCGGATGCTGCCGGGGCTCGACGGATTGTCGGTGCTACGCCGGATGCGGGCGGCGAGCATCGAGACGCCGGTGCTGCTGCTCACCGCGCTGGGGCAGATCGAGGACCGGGTCGAGGGTCTGGAAGCAGGCGCCGATGATTATCTCGTCAAGCCATTCGCCTTCTCCGAGCTGGCGGCCCGGATCAACGCCCTCGCGCGCCGGCGGCCGCTGAGCGAGACGCCGACCGAACTGGCGGTCGGGCCGCTGCACATGGACTTGCTGAAGCGCGAGGTCCGGCGCGACGGCCGTCCGATCCAGCTCCAGCCGCGCGAATTCCGCCTGCTCGAGGAACTGATGCGGGGTGCAGACCGCGTCGTCACCCGGACGATGCTGCTGGAACGGGTGTGGGGGTTCCATTTCGACCCGCAGACGAACATCGTCGAAACCCATATCAGCCGGCTGCGCGCAAAGCTGAACGAGGGCGGGGCTGACGATGTGATCGAGACGCTGCGCGGCGTCGGCTATCGGATGCGCGGCTAGGAGGATGCGCAGCGCCGCCTACCGGATCGCGTTCGTCTATTCGGCCGCGTTCGCGCTGGCGATCGCGATCCTTGGCGCCATCATCTTCTGGGCGATGCACGTCGCCTTCACCCGCCAGCTCGACACGATGATCCGGGACGAGGCGGCGGCGCTTGTATCCGAATACCGGGCCGACGGCGCATCGGAGCTGGCAGAGGCGATCGGCAAGCGCGAGGCGATCCCGTCGCACGACCGGCTGTTCTACGCGCTGTTCGACGCCCAGGGACGGCGCATAAGCGGCCGGCTGGTGACGCAAAGGCCCGCGCTTGGCCTGCACGACATCGTCTTCATCGATCCGCGTGAGGGGCCGGATGCCGGCCGCGGTTTCGCGGTCGACCTCGGCGATGGAGAGCGGCTGCTGGTCGCGGCCGATCGCGAGCGGGTCGAGCAGATCGACCGCACGGTGATTTCGGTCTTTCTTGCCGGTTTTGCCTTGGTGGTCCTGCTCGGAATCGCCGGCGCGTTGTTGCTCGGCGGCTATCTTCGCGACCGGCTCGGCGCGATAAGCGGCGCGGCCGAGGGCGTTGTCGCCGGCCATCTCGGCGCGCGCATGCCGGTCAGCGAACGCGGCGACGAGTTCGACCGGCTCGCCAGCTCGCTGAACGCGATGCTCGAGCGGATCGAAGGGCTGCTCGAGAACGTCCGGCAGGTTTCGAGTGATATCGCGCACGATTTGCGCACCCCGCTTGCGCGCCTCCGCAACCAGCTCGAACGGGGGCTGGGCGGCGACCCTGCGGCCCAGCACGCCGTCATTGAGGAAGGCATCCACCGCGTCGACGACGTGCTCGCGCTGTTCGCCGCGATCCTGCGCATTGCCGAGATCGAGAGCGGCAAGATCCGTCGCAATTTCGCAGCCGTCGACCTGAGCGCGCTCGTCGCCGAACTGGCGGAAAGCTACGCGCCGGCGGTGGCCGACGGCGGGCGCACGCTCGGATGGGACGTGGAGCCGGGCATCGCGATCACCGGCGACCGCGAGCTGCTCGCCCAAGCGCTCGTCAACCTGATCGAGAATGCCCAGCGCCACACGCCGGCGGGAACGGCGGTCCGCGTCGAGCTTGCGGCTCGCGGCGATGCGCGGCGTCTTTCGGTGTCCGATAACGGCCCGGGCGTGCCCGTCCAGGATCGCGAGCGGATCGTGCAGCGCTTCATCCGGCTCGAAGGCAGCCGGTCGACGCCGGGCCACGGCCTTGGCCTGAACCTGGTCGCGGCGGTGGCGCGGCTGCATCAGGCGCGGCTCAGCTTCGGCGACAACCGGCCGGGCCTGATCGTGACGATTGAGTTTCCGGAGGATCGAGTGTGAAAATAAGGGGAGCCGTCGCGTTGGCGCTGCTGCTGGCAGGCTGCGCGACGTATCGGCCGCTGCCGCTCGATGAAAACCCACCCATACTGTCGCCGCCGGTGCTGGCGGTGCTGGCGCAGGACGCGACGACGATCGACCGGCCGTTCCTGACGCCCGAGCGGATCGACTTCGCGCAGCCGCTCGACGCCAATGCGGTCGCGGTGCTCGCCGTGCTCGGCAATCCCGATCTTCAGGCCGCCCGGGTTCGCGCGGGCGTCGCCGATGCGCAGGTCTTTGCCGCGGGACTGCTGCCCGACCCGAGCTTCAGCGTCGGCCTCGATCCCCTTCTGTCCGGGCCGGACTCGATGCTGGGCATCGCCTCCAGCCTCGGCCTGGACCTGAATGCGCTGCGCACTCGCGGCGTCACGCGGCAGAAGGCGCGGGCCGATGCGCGCAAAGTGCGGCTCGATCTCGCCTGGAGCGAGTGGCAGACGTCCGGTCAGGCGCGACTCCAGGCGGCGCGGATCGTCGCGCTTGAAAATCAGGTCGCGCTCGACACCGCAAGCCGCGATTCGACCGCCTCGCTGCTCGACCGCACGCTTCGGGCGGCCGGGCGCGGCGACATTGCCGGGGATCAGGTGCAGGGCGCGCGGGTCGCGGCCTTCGACGCTGCCGAGCGGCTGCGCACCGACGAGAAGGATCTGGGCGCGGCGCGGCTGGAGCTGGCGAAGCTGATCGGCTTTCCGCCCGATCGCCCGATCCGCCTGGCCGCACCGCCGCTTCCGCCGCCACCGCCGGATCCGGCGGCACTGTTCGCGATTGCCCAGCAGCGGCGGACCGACCTTCAGGCGCTGCGTGCCGGCTATGCCTCGCAGGAGGCGGCGGTGCACAAGGCCGTGCTCGACCAATTCCCGGCGCTGGGTCTGACGATCAACGCCACGCGTGACACGGCCGGCAACCTCACTGTCGGGCCGGCAGTGTCGTTCACGCTGCCGGTATGGAACCGCAACCGCGGCGGGATCGCGGTCGAGCGCGCCACCCGCGCGGCGTTGAAGGCCGAATATGAAGCGCGGCTATTCCAGACCCGCGCCGAAATGGCCGCTGCCGCCCAGGGCGTGGCGATCGCGCGCCGGCAGCGCGAGGCCGTGCTTGCCACGCTGCCGGCGGCGCGGCGCTTCGCCGAGGCCAGCCGCCGCGCCGAGGCCCGGGGCGACATCTCGCTCGCAACTGCCGCGACGGCCGAACAGGCGTTGCGCGACAAGGAACTTCAGCTCGCCCAGGCGGAGCGGGACATCGCAGAACAGACCATCGCGCTCGAATTATTGACGGGCGCACCGCGGGAGGCATGGACGAAATGAAACAAGGCTTCTGCGCCTTGGCGCTGGCGCTCGCCGCCTGTTCCGGAGGGCAAAGTGCGGACGAGAATGCGACCGAGCCGGTCGCGCTGGTCAAGCTTGCCAAGGCCGAACCGGCGCAGCTCCAGTCGACGATCCGGCTTTACGGGACGGCCGAGGCCGGCGCCGCCGGCAGCGCGATCCTGAGCGCACCGGAAGAGGCGATCGTCGCGCGGATCGCGGCGCCGGTCGGAAGCGCGGTGTCGCGCGGCCAGCTGGTCGTCGGCCTGGCGGCGAGCCCGACGGCCCGGCTCGACGTGGCTAAGGCCGCGAGCGACGCGCGCGCCGCGCAGCAGGCCTATGCCCGGGCGCAGCGGCTGCGCGCCGACGGCCTGATGAGCAACGCCGACGTCGAAACGGCGCGCGCTGCCGCCCAGTCCGCCGCCGCGACTCGCGCAAGCCTGGCTGCGCGGACCGGCGCGCTCGACCTGCGCGCCCCCTTTGCCGGCCATGTCCAAGCCATTTCCGCCAGCCTCGGCAGCCTGGTTCCCGGCGGCACCGCCGTCGCGACGATCACCGGCGCGGGCGATCTGCGCGCCCGGTTCGGCCTCGATCCGATGCTGGTCCAGCGGGTCAGGCCCGGCACGTCGATCCGCATTGTGCCCTCGGCGGGAGGGACGGAGTTCACCGCGCCGGTTCTTTCGGTCGATCCGGTCGTCGATCCGCAGACCCGGCTGGCGTCGCTGTTCGCGCGCATCCCGGCTGCCACCGCGATCGGCGCGGGCGCGCCCCTGACCGCACAGCTGCCGCTGCCGAGCGGGGGCAGTGCGCCGGTGATCCCCTATGCGGCACTGCTCGACGACGCAGGCCAGCCCTATGTGTTCGTCGTCTCCGGCGGAAAGGCGCATCGCCGCGACGTCGCGACGGGCGCAAATGACGGGCAGCGGGTCGAGATCCAGCGCGGGTTGAAGCCCGGCGAAGCGGTGGTCGTGGAAGGCGGCACCGCGCTTGAAGACGGCATGAAGGTCCGCACGCGATGACGGGCACGTTGAAAGGCCACGCGCGCGCGATCGCGCTTGCTGCGATCCTGCTGGCGCTCGCCGGCATCGTTGCCGGCCTGAAGCTGCCGGTCAGCCTGTTCCCCCACATCAATTATCCGCGCGTGATCGTGTCGATCGAAGCCGGCGACCGCGAGCCGGCGCAGATGGCGGCGGAGATCACGCGCCCGATCGAGATCGCGTTGCGCGAAGTGCCGGGCGTCACCCGCATCCGCTCGACGACGAGCCGCGGCTCGGCCGAAGTCGGCCTCAACTTCGCCTGGGGCGACGATATGGTCGCGGCGACGCTCGCCACCCAGGCCGCGCTGGCGACCGCGCTCCCCGATCTGCCCTCCGGCACCCGCTTCAGCGTCCGCCGCTCGGACCCGACCATCTTCCCGGTGCTGGGCATCGCGCTCACCTCGAAGAGCCTCGATCCGGCCGCCCTTCGGCAGATTGCGGAGCTTCAGATCCGTCCCGCGCTCACCTCGGTACAGGGCGTGGCGGGCGTCGACGTGCTGGGCAGCGCGCCGCGCGAGATCGCGGTCGACGTCGATCCGGGCCGGCTGCAGGCGCTCGGAATCGGCCTGACCGACGTGGCGACCGCGATCGGCCATGCGAGCATGATCCGGGGCGTCGGCCGCGTCGAGGATCGCCACCGGCTTTATTTGGTGCTGGTCGAGAACCGGGCGACAACGATCGACGCGATCGCCCAGCTGCCGGTCAAGGCGGCGACGGCGCCGCCGACCGCCCCCAATGCTCTGCCCGGCCAGCCGACGCCTCCGCCGCCGGCCTCGGTCGTCACGCTGGGCCAGATCGCCTCGATCCACCCTGCGACGGCGCCGAACTTTACCCGCGTCACCTCGGGGGGACGCGACGCGGTGCTGGTCAACATCCGCCAGTCACCGACCGGAGACAGCGTCGCGATCGTGAAGGCGGTGAACGCCCGCCTGAAGGATATCCAGCTGCCGCCGACTGTTTCCGTCACGACCTTCTATGACCAATCGGAACTGGTGACGGGAGCCGCCAACGCCGTTCGCGACGCGATCCTGCTCGGCGCGCTGCTGGCGGGTCTGGTGCTGTTCCTGTTCCTGCGCTCGTTCCGGCTGATGGTGATTACCGGCATCGCGCTGCCCGCGGTGCTTGCGGCCACCTGCCTGATCCTGCTCGCGCTCCATATGGGCTTCAACATGATGACGCTGGGCGGCATGGCCGCCGCGGTCGGGCTGATCGTCGACGACGCGGTGGTGATGCTCGAACATATGATGCGGCGGATGCAGGAAGGCGCTGCGAAGGATCGCGACGGGCTGCTCGCCGCCGCGGCCGAAATGGGCAAGCCGCTTTACGGCTCCAGCTTGGCGACGATCATCATCTTCCTGCCCCTGGCGTTCGTCAGCGGCGTGACCGGCGGCTTCTTCAAGGCGCTTGCGCTGACGATGGCGGCAGCGCTGATCCTGTCGCTGCTCTATTCCCGCTTCGTGATCCCGTTGCTCGCCGCGTCATGGCTGCGCGACAAGGATGTCGAGGCGGCGGGGAAGGCGGACCGGCTGATGCACCGGCTGGAACGCGGCCATGAATGGGCCGAGCGCCGGACGCTGAACCGCCCCGCCATATTCGTCCTGATCACCGCAGTCGCGATGGCCGGCCTCGGCTATCTGGCCTGGAGCCATGTTCCCTCCGGGTTCATGCCGGCGATGGACGAAGGCGGCTTTGTTCTCGACTACAAGGCCCAGCCGGGCGCGGCGCTGTCGGATACCGACCGGCTGCTGCGGCAGGTCGAGCAGATCATCACCGCGACGCCCGAGGTGGCGAGCTATTCGCGGCGCACCGGTGTCCAGCTCGGCGGCGGGCTGACCGAGGCCGACGAGGGCGATTATTTCATTCGCCTGAAAGGCGGGTCGCGCCGCCCGATCGACGAGGTGATGACCGATATCCGCACCCAGATCGAAGCGAAGGTGCCTGGCCTCCAGATCGAGACGATCCAGCTGATGGAGGACCTGATCGGCGATTTGACGGCGGTGCCGCAGCCGATCGAGGTCAAATTGTTCAGCGACGACCCGGCCGCGCTGAACAAGGCCGCCCGGCAGGTCGGGGATGCGATCGGCAAAATCTCCGGCGTGGTCGAAGTGGTGAACGGCCTTCGGGTCGCAGGCGACGCGATCGACGTCCGCGTTCGCCCGGGCGCTCTGGCCCAGCAGGGCCTCGACGCCGATGCCTTCGCCTCCCAGATCGAGGGGCTGATCGGCGGGACCGACGCAGCCAGGATGCGTGCCGGCGAGCAATTGCTCTCGGTCCGGGTGCGCGCGCCCGCCGACCTGCGCCAGCGCGCCGCGCAGATCGCCCGGCTGCCGCTGGTCGCGCCGGATGGGCACGGCCTGACCGTCGGTCAGGTCGCCGACGTGACCGTGCAGGGCGGGCAGCAGCAGCTGACCCGCGAGGATCTGGCGCCGTTCGTCGCCGTCACCGCCCGGCTGGAAGGACGCGATCTTGGTTCCGGGATGAAGGACGTCCGCGCCACTGTCGCCGGGCTGCACCTGCCGAACAGCATCCGCGTCGATTATGGCGGCCTCTATGCGGAGCAGCAGAAGAGCTTCGCCGATCTCAGCATGGTGTTCGCATCGGCGCTGCTGCTGACCGCGCTGCTGCTGACGATCCTGTTCGAACGGATCGCCTGGACCCTTGCCGCGGTCCTGACGGTGCTGCTTTCGGCAGCGGCGGTGCTGATCGGCCTGTGGATCACCGGCATCGAACTCAACATCTCCGCTCTGATGGGGCTGACGATGGTGGTCGGCATGGTGACCGAGCTGGTCATCTTCTACCTGGCCGAAATCGACCCGGAGAAAGGCATCGAGGAAGAGTCGCTGCGGGAGGCCGGCCGCAAGCGGTTGCGGCCGATCCTGATGTCCGCCCTGATCGCGATCCTGACGCTCAGTCCGCTGGCGCTCGGCCTCAGCCGTGGCGCCGGCCTGCAGCAGCCGCTCGCCACAGCGATCATCTTCGGCCTCACCGCCGCGGTGCCGCTGGTGCTGCTGTTCCTCCCCGGCGCGCTGCTGCTCTTTTCCCGCAAAGACGCGCTCCGCCAACTCCGGCCTACGCGGGGAGGCTAGAAGCAGGCGGCCGTCGCGCGATTGTCGGGCTCGGCCGGGTTCCGGACCCGTTCGCCGCGGCCGGTCAGTGGGACGAACATGACCGGACCCATCGAGCAACGGTCGAGCGTGCCGTCCGCGGCCTTACGAACGACCAGAAGCTGCTCGAGAGGCCATTCCGGCCCGATCGGCATCACGAGCGTGCCGCCGGGTTTGAGCTGCGCGATGAGCGGCGGCGGAATTTCAGCTGCGCCGGCAGTCACGATGACGCCATCATAGGGCGCGGCCTCGGGCCAGCCCAGGAATCCGTCTCCTGCCCGGACGGTGACGTTCGTCATTCCCAGGCTCGCGAGCAGCGTCTTCGCGCGATCGGCGAGAGGGGCGACGATCTCGATCGAATGGACGGTGCCGGCAAGCCCGGACAGGACTGCCGCTTGATATCCTGACCCGGTGCCGACCTCGAGTACATGGGCGTGAGGCGGCAGGTTCAGCGCCGCGGTCATGACCGTGACGATATAGGCATCCGAGATGGTCTGGCCGTATCCGATCGGAAGCGGCGTGTCCTCATAGGCTTGGGCCCGATCGGACTCGGGCATGAACAGCTCGCGTCGCACGCCGCCGACGGCCCGCAATGCGTTGCGGAATGCAGGGGTGGCCGCTAGCTTTGGGTATTCCCGCCTCGCTGTTCGACGGATCCGCCCGACCATGGCGGCACGTGCGGCGGCGAAACCCTGCTTTGCTCTCGGTTCCGGAACGGTCGCGCACGATGCGAGCGCGACGGTTGCCAGCAGCGCGACGCCGTGCCGGTAGAGACGCGGTCCCGGCACCACCGGCCCGCTATTGCCGCGTCACGACCACCAGATGGGCCGTGCCGGGCACAGCCGTCGGGCGGCCGCCGGGCGTTGCGGGTGGATCGAAGCGTGCGGCTGCCAGATAGACGGCGCCGTCGCGCGGATCGAGCGCGCCGGTCCGCGCGCCGATTTCCGTCTTGACCTGATCGACGACCTTCGGGCCGCCCGGCGCATCGAGCGCGATCACGTCCAGCACACCGTCGCGCCCGCAGGGAATGAACGCCATCCGCCGCGCTTCGTCGACCATCGCGCCGTCGGGGCCCTTCCCGATTGCCAGCAGGGCGACCTCGCGGCCGGTGCGGGCATCGACGATCGCCGCTTTTCCGTTTGCACAGGCGCTGATCAACCGGCCGGATTTCGCATCATAGGCCAAGCCGGTCGGCCCTTCACATCCGGGCAATGCGATCACTGCTCCGGGCTTGCGTGTCCGCAGGTCGATGGATTCAATTTCGCTCGCCTCTTCGTTGTTGATGAAGAGGATGCGGTTCGGGGTAATCGCGGGCAGCTCGAGCCCGGGTCTCAGCTGGATCGTCGCTTCGACCCGCGCGGCATGGGGGTCGACGACCGACACAGTGCCGTCCTTCGCGTTCATCACGAATGCGCGGTTCGATGCCCGATCGTAGATCGCCGCGTCGGGATTGGCGCCGACGGGCACGCGGGCAATCTGCCGCCCGTCCTTCGTGTCGAACAGGTAGGCGCTGTTGTCCTTGCCGCTGGTCGCAAGGATTTCCGATGCGCCCGGAATGGGAATCGCGGCATGCCCGCGGTCCAGGTGACCGAGCGACCGGACCGCGCGGCCGTGCGCGAGGTCCACCGCGGTGATGTTTGCACTGCGCGCCAGGAACAGCTGCTGGGATGCGTCGTCGACGCTCGCCAGATCCCATCCGCCATCCGGAATCGCGACGGTTGCAGTCACGGCGTAATGGGACGGGGCCGCGCCTGCGGCGCTTGCGATCATCAAGGCAACGGCGAACGGCAACAATCTGGTCATGCGAGCGTCTCCGCGTTTGCGCAGTCTGGACCTGCAAGACCTTGCTAGGCCCGGATTCTCTGTGACGCGAGCGAAATGGCATCCAATGCGGGCTTCGTGAGTTGGTGACGTCTCGGGGCGGTCGTGCATTCTGTCACGGCAGGTGATTTGGGAGCCAAAGGTGGAGCGAGCTGCGCAGGATCGCCGCCCGATCTTTCATGTCGGCGTCCACAAGACCGCGACCAACTGGTTTCAGAAATGCTTTTACCCGCGAGTGCCGGGCTATCGTTACGTGGACCGGCGGCTGGTCCGGTCCACGCTGCTGGCGCACTCGCCGCTGGCGTTCGAGCCGGAACGGGTGCGGGAAGAGCTCGGGCTCGATGCCGACTGTCCCGCCATCATCTGCGAAGAAGACCTTTCGGGCGTTCTTCATAATGCAGGCCTGGCGTCAAATTACATCGCCAAGGAGATGGCGAACGAGCTGGCGGCACTCGCGCCCCAGGCGCAGATCGTCATCTTCGTGCGCAACCAGCAGGCGATGGCCGCTTCCTGCTATCATCAATATCTGCGCGAGGGTGGAACGGGTTCCGTCCACCGCTACCTCTTCCCCGAAGACTATATCCATCTCGGCAATGTGCGGCCGCTCAAGAATCCGCGCTTCGACTTCACTCAGTTCGAGTTCGACAGGCTCGTGGCCCATTATGATTCTCTGTTCGGCGAAGAGAATGTCCACGTCTTCGCCTACGAGCAGTTCGCACAGGACCCGGAAGCGTTCCTCGCCATGTTTGCCGAAGATCTCGGCCTGACCCGGCCGGAGTCGGTCAAGCAGCGGAAGTATAACAGGTCGTTCAGACGCGCTCTGGTCCCCGTCGCGCGCATGTTGAACCTGCTGACGCGCCGGTCGGTTGCCGACAAGCGGACGCTGGTGCACATCCCGTTCTGGTATCCGGTGCGGACGGTCCTGCTCGAGGGGCTGAACTTCGTTCCCCTTCTCGGCAAGCGCCCGTCGCCGCGCGATTTGCTCGGGGGCTCGATCTACGACTGGATCGGCCAGCGCTTTTGGGAGAGCAACCGGGCGCTGGAGGGGCGGATGGGCGTCGATCTGTCGGAATGGGGCTATACGACGGAAGAGCCCGCCGTTCCCGTCCCGCGGCCGAAGCGGTCAAGCCTGTTCGCGTTCGCGAAGCACTGACGGCTCTTTCCGGGCGTTCAGGAATGCGAGAATCGCGCGCGCCGCACGAACCCCAGCGGGTTCCGCGCCGATATCGAACGTATAGTCGAACAGCGCACGCTGGATCGGTTCGTAATGCGTCGCGTGCCGTGCGACCGCATCGTCCAGTGCCCGATCCAAATCGGCGGCCTGCTCAATCACCGGTCCGGCCCGCCAATGCGCGAAATTCCGGTCCTCTTCCCAGGCGGCTCCGCTCGCGTTGATGAAGACGGCGGGGCGCGGTCGCTTCAGGAATTCGTAAATCTGGCTGCTGGCGTCGCCGAGATAGATGTCCGCCGCATCGGTGTAGCTCATGTCGGTCGCGGACCGGCTGCCCAGGTCGACATGGATATTGGGCGCGGCGCGATATTTCGGGTCGAGCGCGCCCGGTCGCGCCGCGCGCAATTTGTCGATGCTGAGCGCCCAGCGACGCTCGAACAGCATCACATGCGGCGCGAAGATCAGGTTGTAGCGATCGCTCGCCAGAAAATAGTCCAGCACGTTTCGGCCGGCCGTGTACCAGGACGACAGATGCGGCGAAACGTGCGGGTTGTAGAGTACGGTCGTGCGGCCGTTGCCGGCAAAGGGCAAATGCGGGTCGTTTGCCCGCTTGAGATCGAATTTGGGGTAGCCGGTGATCGCGATCCGGTTGGGGTCGACGCCCGCGTCGGCGATCAGACGGTCCCGGATCTTCGGGCCCGCGGCAAGGATATAGTCGAACCGGCTGGTTTCCGCGCCGAACCCGATCGCCCGGTCGCCCGCACCGTGGTCGGCGAGGATGATCGGAAGGTCCAGGCCGTAGCGCGTCTTGAGCAAGAGCGAGGTGCGCTCGGTGACGGCCAGCGCGTCGAGGCTGCGGAAGAAATCCAGGTTGTCGCGATAGATGAGCAGCTTGCGCGCGGGCAGGACGCGTCCGAGCGCGCGCTGGAGGAGCGCCGAGCTGCCCGAGGACAGCGACAGGCGGATCGGCTCCACCTCCGGGTGGCCCGCGGCGGCGGCGAGCCGGCGGATTTCGTCCGCCAGTCTGTCGTTCGTCGCCGCCAGCACGACCTCGGCATCGGGCAGCAGCGCGAGTGCGATCGGAAGGCTGTGCGCGACCTGATGGATCTGGTCGTGGTTGAAAAGGAAACCGATTCGCATCGCGCTCAGATGACGGCTGGCCTTTGGCTGTCAATCTCGGCCGGCGACGATCCTCTCGACAAGGATGTGGTCGCTGACCTTGTCCACATCGATCGCGGCCTCCGGAATGCTCAGCTCGACTAGGCGCGCGTCGATGCCGAGCCGCTGTCCCGCCAGCGCGATGGCCTGGCGGAAGCCCACCAGGCGGAAGATGGCCCGGAACGCGAGCAGGGGGCCGAAATGCCAGAACAGCTTGAACGCGCGCTTGCGGTCGCGCTCGGCGCTGCTCCACAGGTCGAGCGCCCGCCGCGCGCGTTCGGTCCTGAGCGCGAACAGATTGGCGCCGGAATAGGCGCCGTCCGCGAATTTCAGCCAGGTCCGTACCGTATCCGGATAGCGGCTGAGGATCGTCCGGCGTTCGACGGCACCTACCGACAGATCGCCTTCACCCGCGCCGGCCAGGAATTCCTCGACCATCTCGGGCGTCAGCAGCGCATGGTCGGCGGTGGTGACGAGCACCGGCCAGTGCGGCGAAGGCGGGTTCAGCACGGCGGCAATGCTCGCGGCGATGCCGGACCCGCTGGCGACGGTGGCGATCCGCTCCTCCTGTCCGGGCCAGCCGCCTATACGCTGCATCACGGCCTGCGGGTCCTGCGCGAGAATGATGATCCTGCCGATCTGCGGCACCCGTAGCAGACAGCCGACGACGCGCTCGATCATCGGGACGCCGCCGACCGGCACCAGCGCCTTATACTGCTCGCCGAAATGGCCGGCGAGCGGATCGGGGCCGGGCCGCTGCCCCGCCAACACGATCGCCGTCCAGACTTGCGCTTGCGACGTCGTCATCGAACTTCCTTCCAGACGGCAAGCGTCGAACTGCACGCACCGAATTGCATTGGGCGCCCCTTTGCGCACGCGCGGCCGCCGTGTCAGCCCCAATCGAGGATCGGCCAGCCGCGCTCCGCTGCAAACGCTCGCAATGGGCCCGACGGATTGACGGCGATCGGCTCGTCGGCCCAGGCGAAGGTCGGCGCGTCGGAAAGATGGTCCGAAAAGAAGCGGACATGGATCGCCTCCCGCATCCAGCCCTGTTGGGCCGCGTAGGCCTCGATCATGTCGCGCTTTGCCACCCCGTAGCAATTCTGTCCGTCGATGTCGGGCAACAGGACATCGCCCCGCCACGTCGACTGCGTCGCCACGACATGGCCGATCTCCAGCAATCGCGCGATCGGGTCGAGGTAGATGCTGTTGGCAGCCGAGGCGACGACAACGACCCGTCCTTCGCTCCGCTCCTGTGCGATCCGTTGCCGCGCCTGGGGCGAGACCCAGGCCGATGCGACGAAGGCCGCGAACCGATCCGCTAGCGCGCGAATTTCGGAGCCGGGCAGCGATCGGCCGAGGAGCACGCGATGCTCGAGCTGCTTGAAGCGGGTGCGCGTGATCAGCCGCATCGCATAGGCCGCCATCAGCCCGACGACGAGCGGCAGCAGCGCCAGGCGGAGCGGCGACCGATGCCACGCCACGAAGACGAGGAACGCCGAATAGGTCGGCCGCCGGGTCAGCGTCCGATCGAGGTCGAACACAGAGATTTTGAGGTCGCCCGGAAGGGCCGGCTCGCTCCCGTGTCTCACGCCGTTCTTACCCGATGCTGCGGATTCCATCGACGCCCGGTAATGGGCAATTACGTTCGACCCAATAGGTCCTCGCATCTGCGCGGATCCGCCCGATCGGAGCGGGTGCGTCCCGGATCGAGGCAAAAAAGTGGGACGCAAACCTATATGAAGGCTCGCTTGCGCGACGGTGACGTGTAGTATCGGCGGCACCGGGCGTGACGGGCAGGGTGAATGTCTTCCGGAATATCGAACCCAGTGAGGGCCTGGACTCAGTCATCCTTGGTCGAGAGGGCGCGGGCGGCGATCGAGCGCGGCGACCTTCTCTCCGCCTATGATCTGGCACGGCAGGAAGGCGCGCTCGGCGCGTCGACCGAACTCTCGTACATCGCAGTCCTGGCGATGGCCCGGATGGGCGAAACCGAACAGGCGATGCGGCTGTATCAGCAGAGCGGCTTGTCGACAGCCGATGATGTCGACAGCCAATCGCTGGGCGCCCGGCTGCTCAAGGATCAAGCGCTCCAGAATGGCGCAAGCAACGCCGGCCTGAAGCGCGCCGCAGAAGCCTATGCAGAGGCGCATCAGCGCAGCCAGGATCCCTTTCCGGCGATCAACGCGGCGACCCTCAATTGCCTGGCAGGCGATCAGGAGCAGGCGAGTCATTTCGCGCAGGTGGCGCTCGCTGCGTCATCAGTCGCCATTCCCACCGACTATTACGGTGCAGCGACCAGGGCCGAAGCACTCGCGATTCTGGGCAGGGAGGACGAGGCGCTTGAGTCGATCGAGCTGGCCCTGAGCCTGCCCGGCGCCAATGTCGGAGCGCGGTCGACGACATTGCGCCAGTTCGAGCTGCTGGCGAAGCACCGGTCGACCGGCCACCGATTGCTTCCCATCATCAGCCGACTGACGCCGCCGGCCGTCGCGATGTTCAGCGGGCACATCTTCAGGGCGGACCCGAAATCGGAAGCGGCGCTCGCGACGGCGATCGACGCGCAGCTCGATGCGCTGAATATCGGCTTCGGCTATGGCGCGCTTGCCGCGGGCGCCGACATTCTGATCGCCGAGCGCCTTCTCGCCAGGGGCAGCACGCTCAATCTCGTCTTCCCGTTTCGGGAGGATGATTTCATCGCCAGTTCGGTGCTGCCGGCGGGCAATCAGTGGCTGAAACGCTATTACGCGGTGCGCGAACAGGCGGCCGGGATCAGCTTTGCGACGCTGGCCGATTATGTGCACGACCCGGCCCAGTTCGGATATGGCGCGACCGTTGCGATGGGCATGGCCAGGTTGCGGGCGCTTCATCTCGGCACGCGTGCGGTCCAGCTGGCGATCTGGGATGGAAAGCAGAAGAACGGCGCCGCGGGGACCAGCCACGACGTCGATCAGTGGCGTTCGACGGGCGGCACCACCTTCACGATCTCTGCGGACGGCCTCGATCGCTCGATCGCCTACACCGAAAGCGAAGAGGCGCCGCCGGATCGCTGCCTGAAGGCGTTTCTGTTCGCCGATTTTCCGGGCTTCACTCGAATCAGCGAGGGCAAGCTTCCGCTCTTTTGGTCGCGCGTGATGGTGGTCGCCGGCTCGGTGCTCGCCAGCCATAGCGGCGCTCTGGATTTCACGAACAGTTGGGGCGACGCTGTCTTCGCCGTCTTCAACACCGCCGAAGCGGCCGCCGAAGCCGGGCTCGCGCTCCAGGCCGCGCTGCTGAGCATTTCGCCGACCGAGCTTGGCCTGGACCGCCCGACGCAGATGCGCGTGAGCCTTCACTTCGGCCCGGTCTATTTCGGGAACGATCCGATCACCAACCGGGATGCCTTTTACGGCACCGAAATCTCGCGCGCGGCGCGGGTCGAGGCGCTGACGCCGCCGGGTAGCGTCTACGCAAGCGAACCGCTCGCGGCCGTGCTCGCCAACACGGCGCCCGACAAGTTCAGCGCCACCTATGTCGGCAAGATCGACCTGCCGAAGGGCTTCGGCCAGTATCCGCTTTATGCGCTCCGCAGACGCCTAAACGGCGCGCATTGAGGCATTCTCCAGAGCGGCAGAGCCGGCTTTGCGCCGCCGCATCGCGCCGCCGATCATCCCGAAGCCGCCGATCATCATTGCCCAGATTGCGGGTTCGGGAACGTCGGCGCGCGGGTTGAAGAGCGGCCCGTAGTTGAACGGTCCCAGCACCGGCGGCGTGCCCGGCAGCGGCGTGTCGATCGGCACGAATTGCGCTGTGATGAAGTGCGGGTCGTAATTCCGGCCGATCACCGGATAAATGGCGTCGTCACCCGCGCTGGGGGCAAAGGCGTCCACCGGACCCGACACGCTGCCACTGTTGCGCGGGTCGCCGAACACGACCTGCAGGCCCTCGCAGTTCCTGACATTCGCGCACTCGGCTCCTGCGGAGACCTGATAGGTGGCGGTGTAGGTCACCTGGGTCGTTGCTCCGCTCGCCAGAGTTGCCAGCGGGACGCTCAGATTCGTCGTGCTCCAATCGACGACTTTCCAGCGGCCGTTCGGATCAGTGGTCGTGTGCAAGCCGTTGAAGGTCAGGCCGCCTGTCGACAGGTTGATTCCGTCGGAATTGATCGTGCCTGTCGCCTGGTAAAGCGGCGGGATTACGGCGGCGTTGGTGGAGGGCGCCAGGGCCACCGGGCTCTGCCTGACGGTGAAATCGAATGATCCGTCCATCGGTGCCGAGCCGAAAATCTGCGCCAGATGACCGGGCGTGATCTGCGAGTCGAAGCGAAGATTGACCGGCGAATCGCCATTGTTGTGCAGCGTGAACGTGATGACGGTCTGGCTGAACGTCGCGCACGAGCCCACGCAGTAATTGTCGTGCAGGAAGAAGAAGCCGCCATTCTGGAGCGTGGCCGTATAGTTCAGTCCCACTTCCGATCGCGCGCCTGGAATCTTGGACGCGACATAATGGGTTTCCTTCGATCCGCCGGGTTGCGGTGTGAAGGACAATTCCGGGCCGACGGCGAAGCCGAACTGGTTCTGGATGAAGGACGATTCCGTGACTTCCGCGTTGAGCGGCGTTCCCCAGAAGATCGAAAGTGCCAACACTGGAGCACAACAGGCTGTCAGGTGGCGAGCGAAGATACGGCCGACAGGCGTGACGCGCATGACTCGAGTCCCCCTTACTGGAACGCGCCTTTTACTCTTAATCTCTTGTTCAGCATAGGATGGAGTCGACCTAGGAGGCGGTGCCGACCACGCAATCTTCTGCGGTCAGCCCGGGGCCGGACGGCTCCAGCTTGCGATGAAGGGCCGAAGCCGCAGCGCAGTCCCGCTCTGCGTCCGCTTTTCGTCCGCCCGCCGCCAGGATGCGCGAGCGAAGCGTCAGCAGCTCGACCTGGTCGGGATCGTCCGGCCCGTAATTCTCGTCGTAGATGAGCTTGGTCCGCGCCAGTCGCGCCAGGGCTGCGTCGGTTGCGCCGCGCTTCGCTTCGGCCTCGGCGGCGTAGAAGTCTGCGTCGCCGACCGCCGCATTGCGGGGGCCATAGAGCTTCGAATAGAGCGCCCGCGCCCGGTCCAGCGCGGCCAGCGCGCCGGCGGTATCGCCCTGCGCCGTCCGGATCCGGCCCATCAGGAGCAGCGCGGCCCCGATCGTCGGATGATTGCCTTCCAGCACACGATCGTAGATCGCGACTGCCTTCTTGATACCGGCGGCGGCGGCCGCGGTCTGACCGCGTTCGAAATCGGCCCATGCGCGGTTCTGGTACGCCGTCGCGGTCAGCAGATGATTGATGCCGAAGGTCGCGATGTAGCTTGCCAGTGCACGCCCGAACAAGGCGTCGGCCTCGTCGTACCGTTTGATCCGCACCAGCGACTGGGCCTCGAGCATCCAGACGCGGCCGAGCTCCACCGTGTGATCGCCGGAAAGCTGGCCATAACGCTGGGCCGCTTCCCCGAGCAGGCGCGCCGAGTCCGCGTAATGGCCGTCGATGATCTTGGCCCGGCCGCGCTGCTCCAGGACCTCGGCATCCAGTTCGGGCGCGTAGGACGCCCGCTTCGGATAGGAAGCGGCGGCCGCATCGATCCGCTTCCTGATTTCGTCGAGATCGCCGCGCTTGTACGCGATCGCCGCCAGCTTGAGCAGCGTGCGCGCGCGCTCCTCGCCTTTTTCCGGTTCGCGCATCAGCGCCGATTGCAGGTCACGTTCGGCTTCCTTGGGCAGCCCCAGGTTGAAGTAGATTTCCCCGGTCGCGCGCAGCAGCCGCGCGCTGACCGCCGGCTCCCCCTTCAGCTCGACGCCCGCGCGCCGGCTGGCGCGGTTGAGGATCGTCAGCGCGGTAATGGTGCGCGGATTTTCGGTCGCCGGGTTGGCGATCTCGAACGTGCCGATCAGGAAATCGAGGCTGCGATTGGCGAGAAGCTGCTGCTGGACCGCGACCCGGCGCTGGGTCTCCGCGTAGATGGCAAGGCCGATGGTGACCATCATGACCGCCAGCGACGCGCCCGTGATCCACATCAGACGCCGCTGGCGCCGGGCCGCATCCCGCCTGACCAGCGAGTCGAGCCGGACATCGGCAATGCCCGCGACCAGCTTCAGCAGCGCGAGGCGGCGGCCGTCCTTTCCCGGGCGAATGTCCGCCGCGATCGGCTCCGCCGGATCGTCGGACAGCGCGCCGTCCGGACCAAGGTGAAAGCGGAGCGCGGGCGGGAAGCACTCGCTGTCGCCGCCCGAATAGGGCTCGCCGGACACGATCAGGGCGAGAGTCCGCGCCTCGCCGTGGATCTGCTTGAAGGTGAGGATTTCCTCGTTGACCCATTTCGATTGCGCGGCGCGGGGGCTGCACAGCACGATCTGGAAGCGCGAATCGGCGAGCGCGTTGCGCAGCTTTTCGCCAAGATCGCCGCTCGCCGGGAGCTCATCGCGATCCCGAAAGACCGGCGGCAGCCGGCGCGGCACCGGGCCAAAGGCGGACGGCGTCCCGATCAGCGCGCGCGGAAGCCGATAGGTTTCAAGGGCTTGGTGCAACCAGCGCGCAACCGCCTGGTCCGAGTGACTATAGCTGATGAACGCAGCATATTTCGTCATGCCGCGAGCATATGCGATCACGCGAGGCAACCGCCAGCCTCACGTCAAAGGCATCGCGCTGACACCGGTCCGGCTGTGTCGCCCGAATGCAGCGGTCGCGGGTGACGCGGATTTGCGTGAGTACGGCTCTTGCGATGCGAAGGTCGGTTGGTGTGCTTGGGATTTTCGTACCTAAGCCGCCGCGGGCTTCTCGGCCAGCAATCCCGCCAAGACCTGCAGGGCTTCGGCGATTTTTGCCGGGGGTAGCACGATGTCGGCGCCGCCGATGTCGATGGCGCCGGCCGGCATCTCGAAATGATCGGAGCTTTGCTCGTCCTGGGCGATCGTGACGCCGCCGGCCTCGCGGATCGCGGCGATGCCGCGCGTGCCGTCCCACAGCGCGCCGCTCAGCACCACGCCGATCGCGCGCGGGCCGAGCGCTGCGGCGGCGCTTTCGAAGAGACGGTCGACCGCGGGCCGCCACCAGGCGACCGGATCGGCATTGCTGAGTGCCAGCCGGCCGTTCGATTGCAGCAACAGATGCCGGTCGCGCGGGGCGACATAGACGCGTCCAGGAACCGCGCGCTCGCCCCATCGTGCCCAGGCGACCGGCAACCGGGAGCGATAGCCCAGCACCTCCGCCAACCGCGAGTCCTGCGTGCGCGACAGGTGCAGCACGATCAGGATCGGCAGCGGAAAATCGGCCGGAAGCAGGGCCAGGATCTCGCCGAGAACGCGCACGCCTCCCGCGGACGCGCCGATCACCACCGCCCCGTAGCGCAGGGGGGCAGGAGCGGCGCTCATGCCGCGGCCGATCGAGGCTGAAAGAGGACCATATGTCAGCGACATGACATAGGTGATTGAACGGTCCCGGCGCAAGCGCGAAGCCGATTGCGAAATCGAGGTCCGCGCCATGCACATGCCGACGAAAGAACCGCAAATCAATCGCTTGCTCGGCGCGCTGCCACCCGAGGAGATGGAGATACTTCGGCCGCATCTGCAGCAGGTGCCGCTCATTTTCCGCGAGCGACTGTACGAGGCGGGAGAGCCGATCCGCCACGTCTGGTTCCCGAACTCGGGCGTCGTCTCGATGATCACCGAACTCGCAGAGGGCGACCCGGTCGAATTGGCGACAATTGGTCCCGAAGGCATGGTCGGCATCGCGCTGATCCTCGGCTCCGAACGCATGGAGAATGTCGCCTTCAACCAGATCGCAGGCGATGCGCTGCGAATGGACGCGGCGCAGTTCCGTTCGTCGCTCGAACGATGCCCGGCGCTGCATCGGCTGCTGCTCCGCTACACGGCTGCGCTGATGCAGCAGATCAGCCAGGGCGCCGCATGCAACCGGATGCACACCGTCGAGGAACGCTGCGCGCGCTGGCTGCTGATGACGCACGATCGGGTGTACACGCCCAATTTCCTGCTGACGCAGGAATTTCTCGGCCAGATGCTCGGCGTGCGCCGGCCGACCGTGTCGCTCGCGGCAGGCATGCTGCAGAAGGCCGGGCTGATCCATTATTCGCGCGGCGAGATCACGATTTGCGACCGCGAGGGGCTCGAGGCGGCCGCGTGCGAATGTTATGAAGTGATCCGCAAGGAATTCGAACGGCTGGTCGGCGCGCCCGGCTAATTCTGCGGCGGAACCTCCGGCATCCGGCGGTGTTGGCTTGCGGGGTTCTGCGAGGCACGCTCATGGCCAACAAGGACATCATCGCGATCGGCGGGTCCGCCGGCAGCGGCCCCGCGATCAAGCAGCTCCTCGCCGGTCTGCCGCCGGACCTGCCGGCCAGCCTGTTCGTCGCCACCCATGTTCCGTCGCGGTCGCCCGGCTATCTGGCCGAGACGCTGGAAGGGGCGGGGCCGCTTCCCGTCAGCCGTGCGGTTGACGGGCAGGCGATCGAGCGCGGCCATGTCTATGTCGCGGAGCCCGACCGGCACCTGCTGCTGATCGACGGCACCATCCGCCTGGGTGACGGCCCGCGCGAGAACATGGCGCGGCCGGCGATCGATCCGCTGTTCCGGTCGGCCGCCTTGTCTTACGGCTCGCGTGCAGTCGGCGTGGTGCTGAGCGGCATGCTGAACGACGGCGCGTCGGGCCTGTATGCGATCAAGTCGGTCGGCGGCACCGCAATCGTCCAGCATCCGCTCGACGCGCAGGCCGATCAGATGCCGCTCGCGGCACTGGAGGCGGTCGAGGCGGATTACGTCGCCGGCGCGGCCGAGCTTGGCGGGCTGCTCGCCGACATCGCCGGCAGTCCGGCCAATCCAACCCTGCCGCCGCCGGAAAGCCTGGCGCTGGAGGTTGAGATCGCTGCCGGCGACGGGGCGGGATCGGACGAGCTGCGCCGCTTCGCGACTCCGGCGGCGATCACGTGCCCCGAATGCCATGGCGTGCTGTCGGAGGTGAACGGGCAGCAGCCGCTCCGCTATCGCTGCCAGATCGGTCATGCGGTGACGGCGGAAACGATGGTGTCGCGCGCCCATGAGGTGGACGAGGCGATCCGGGTCGCGATGCGCGTGATGGAGGAGCGGCTGACCCTGGTCGAGCGCATGGCAAAGGACGCGCGGGACACCGGGCGCTTCGCCGTTGCCGAACTCTATGAGGAACGAGCCAAGGAATATCGCGGCTATGCCAGCACGTTGCGTGAAGCGGCCCTGATGGCGGTCCGGATGGGCCGCCCGATGCGGCAGCAGGAATTTTGACCGGAATGCGCTTTCGCCGACCCCGAACAGGGTTTAAACTGCGGTAAGTCTTGGACGAAAGCAGCACGTGGCCGATATCGACGAAGTACGGGAACGGCCGGCGCGGCGTCGGGGGCAGGATAAGCCCACCCAACCGCTCGCGGTCATCGGCATCGGCGTGTGCGCAGCATCGTTGCGCTCGCTCGAGCAGCTTTTCGCCAGCCTCGATGATCAACTCGACGCGGCCTATGTCGTGGCCGTCGGCCAGCAGAACGGCGTCAGCGTCGACTCCATCATGAAGGCGCTCTCCGGGCAAACCGATTTGCCGCTGAAGATCGCGGCGAACGGCGAGAAGCTGGAGCCCGGTCATATCTATGTGGGCGGCCCCGAAGACCTGATCACGTTCGAGGACGGGCACGTCCGCACCCGCGAATCGGAGGAGCCGGCGGGGCGTCGCGGGACCGTGGATTCGATGCTGATCTCGCTTGCGGAGCACATCCAGGACCGCTCGGTTGCGGTGATCCTGTCCGGGCTCGACGGCGACGGCACCGCCGGCGTGACCGCCACCAAGAAATTCGGTGGCCTGTCGATCGCCGAAGCGCGGGGCGGCGACGAGGATCCGTCGGCGCAGGGCGCGGTGACGCCGCTGGGGATTGTCGACCTGTTGCTGCCGATCGAGGAAATCCCCAAGCAGATCGCGCTTTACATCTCCAATCTTCATGTCGTCAGCGACGCCGACGGGCAGGAGCAGGCGATCGAGCAGGCGTCCGCCGAAATCGCCCAGATCGCGACGATCCTGCGCAACGTCACCGGAAACGATTTTCACGGCTACAAGCGCAACACCTTCTTCCGCCGGGTGCAGCGGCGGATGCAGGTCGTCCAGGTCGATACGATCGAGGACTATGTCGCGCGGCTGCGGGGCGACCGCGGCGAAGTGCAGCATCTGTTCCAGGACCTGCTGATCGGCGTCACCCAGTTCTTCCGCGACCCTTCGGAGTTCGAGACGCTGGCGGGCGAGCTGCCGCGCCTGTTCGACGGCAAGGGGCAGGACGACCAGCTGCGGGTCTGGGTGCTCGGCTGCGCGACCGGCGAGGAGGCCTATTCGATCGCGATCCTGCTGCGCGAGCATCTGGCGACGGTCGACGCGCCGCCCTTCGTGCAGATTTTCGCGACCGACCTCGACGCACGCGCTCTCTCGATCGCACGCAGCGGCCGTTATGCGGAATCGATCGCCGAGCACGTCTCGCCCGAGCGGCTGGCGCGCTGGTTCGTCAAGGAAGGCGAGACTTATTGCGTGTCCAAGGAGCTGCGCGAGATGTGCATCTTCTCGCCGCACAATCTCGTCAAGGACGCGCCCTTCTCACGCATCGACCTGCTGTCGTGCCGCAACCTGCTGATCTACCTGAACTCCGACCTGCAAAACCGCGTCATTCCGATTTTCCATTTTGCGCTGCGGCCGGGCGGCGTGCTGTTCCTCGGCTCGTCGGAAAACGTGACGCGGCACCAGAAATTGTTCGCGCCTGTCGACCGCAAGAAGAGGGTGTTCCGTCGGCTCGAAACGGCGACCCGGGTTCTCCCCGATTTCCCGCTGACGCCGCGCACGCCGCGCCATGCCGAAGAGCCGCACGCGCCCGCGACCCCGGTGCGGGCGGCCGGGCTCGCCGGCGTGGTCAGCCGCCGCGCCGAAGCGGTCGCCGAGCGCTATGCGCCGGCCTATGCCGTGGTCGACGATCAATATGACGTGCTGCATTTCTCCGCTCGCACCGGCCGTTATCTGGAGCCGGTCGCCGGCGCCGCGAGCCTGAACCTGCTGAATCTCGTCCATCGCGACCTGCGGCTCGATTTGCGGGCGGCGCTGCATAAGGCGGTCTCGGAAGGCGGCCGGATCGAGACGCCGCACGTGCCGCTGAGCCTGGACGGGCAGCCGCACGCCGTGAACCTGGTCGTCGAGCCGGTCGCGGGCGAGACCGACGTGTCGGCACTGGTCGTGCTGTTCCAGGATGCGGGGCCGCTGCTCGAAAGCGCGATGCCGAATGGCGATCGGATGGTCAGCGACGAGCATGTCCAGCGGCTCGAAAGCGATCTGCGCCTGACCAAGGAGCGGCTGCAGGCGACGATCGAGGAGCTCGAATCGACCAACGAGGAGCTGAAATCCTCGAACGAGGAATATCAGTCGATCAACGAAGAGCTGCAGTCGGCAAACGAGGAGCTGGAAACCTCGAAGGAGGAGCTGCAGTCGGTCAACGAGGAACTGCAGACGGTCAATGGCGAGCTGGCCTATCGCGTCGGCGAGCTGGCGCGGACCAATTCGGACCTGAAGAACCTGCTCGAATCGACGCAGATCGCGACCGTGTTCCTCGACAACGACCTGCGCGTGCGCAGCTTCACGCCCACTGCCACGGATATTTTTCGCCTGATCGAGACCGATGTCGGCCGGCCCATCGACCATATCGCGGCGCGGATCGTCTATCCCGATCTCCAGGGCGACATTCGGCGCGTGCTGAAGACGCTGGCCGTCATCGAGCGCGAAGTGTCCGGCACCGACGGCGATCGCAATTATGTCGTGCGTATCCTGCCCTATCGCAGCATCGACAATTTCATCGCCGGCGTGGTGCTGACTTTCCTCGACGTGACCACGGCCGTGCGCGCCGAGGCGGCGATGCGCGAGAGCGAGGCGCGGCTTCAGATCGCGATCGAGGTCGGCAGCCTCGCCACCTGGGACTGGAACCTCAAATCCGGCCAGGTGACATGGAACGAGATGCACTTCCGGATGCTGGGCTATGAGCCCGGCGAGATCGAGCCGAGCTATGAAGCCTGGGCAGGCCGGATCCATCCGGACGATCTGCCCGCCGCCGAGGCCGCGCTTAACGCCGCGCGCGAGGGCCGCAGCGATTACGAGCATCAATTCCGCACGCTGCTGCCGGACGGCACGATCCGCTGGTGCGCCGCGCGCGGGCGCTATTTCTACGACGCCGAAGGGCGCGACATGCGCATGATCGGCGTCATGGAAGACATGACGGAGCGCCGCCGGGCGGAGGAGACGCAGCGCGTCCTGGTCGGCGAACTCCAGCACCGCACCCGCAACCTGCTCGCGATCGCACGCTCGATCGCGCAGCAGACGATCCGGTCCAGCCCGTCGCTCGAAGAGTTCGGGCAGGTCTATTCGGATCGCTTGTCAGCGCTCAGCCGGGTCCAGGGACTGCTTTCCAAAGGCGACGGCTTCACCGTAACGCTCGGCGAGTTGATCCGCGGCGAGATCGAAGCGCATGGCGGTTCGCTCGGCAACGGCAAGGTGACGATCGACGGACCCGAACTGGCGCTGTCCTCGCGCGAGGTTCAGGTGCTGACGCTCGTGTTGCACGAACTCGCGACCAACGCGGTGAAGTACGGCGCGCTGGGCAAGCCGGACGGCAAGCTCTCGATCTCCTGGTCCGTCGCCAGGGCAAACGGGCAGGCTGCGGCCAACATCGAATGGGTCGAAACCGGGGTCGATCTGGACGTCCACGCCGCGAACGGAAAGCGGGGCTTTGGCCGCGACCTGATCGAACGGGCGGTGCCCTACGATCTCGGCGCGAAGACGTCGTTCGCGTTCCGCCAGGACGGCCTTTGGTGCGAATTGCGGGTACCGGTCAGATCCGGCGACGAAGGCCATCGGGGGCCGGCGGGGGAAACCGACGGAGGGTAAATTGCCCAAGCGTATCCTGATTGTCGAAGACGAGTATCTGATCGCGCAGGATCTGGCGGATGAAGTTCAGAGGCTCGGTTTCGAGGTTATCGGGCCCGTGGGCAGACTGGATCACGCCATCGACCTGATCGAGGCCGAACCGGACATCCACGGCGCGTTTCTCGACGTCAACCTGAACGGCGAACGCGTCTATCCCGTCGCAGACAGGCTGATCGCGCGCGATGTTCCCGTCATCCTGATGACGGGCTACGACGAAAGCACGATCCCGCACCAGTACGCTTCAGTCAGCAATTTCACCAAGCCGATCACGCACGCGATGCTTCGCGACGCACTCGCGTCGCTGATGTCGATTTTGACGGCCTCTGAGCCGGGATAGGCCGCCCACTGAGAGCGATCGGGATCCTTGGCCATTCCCTCAAGGCGCAGCTTAGCGCGTGCGCATGCCGGGTGAGCCCATAGTGAGTGGGCCAGGCAAGCCGCGCAGGCGCACGCTGATGATGCTGGTGCTCCTCGCAGGCACAATGCTCTTCATCGCGCTCGGGCTGTGGCAGGTGGAGCGGCGAAGCGAAAAGCTGGCCCTCATCGCCGCCGTCCAGGCGCGGGTGCATGCCGCACCCGTTGCTGCGCCGGGCCCTGCCGAGTGGGCGCGGATCAATGCTGCGACCGACGCCTATCGTCGCGTTCGTGTGCACGGCGCTTTTCTCAACGATTCCGAGATTTTGGTCCAAGCAGTGAGCCGCTACGGCCCGGGCTATTGGGTGCTGACGCCTCTCCGCACTGATCAGGCATGGACCGTGCTCGTCAACCGCGGCTTCGTTCCGCCCGAGCTTCGCAGCCGCGCCAGCCGCCATGCCGAGGAACTTAAGGGGCCAGTGGAGGTCACCGGCCTGCTGCGAGTGACCGAGCCGCACGGGGGCTTCCTGCACGCGAATGATCCTGCTCATGATCGCTGGTACTCGCGCGACGTCGCGGCGATCGGGCGGGCGCGGCACCTGTCGCACCTCGCCCCCTATTTCATCGACGCAGCGGCCGGCCCCAGCGAGAAGCGGCAGCCGGTCGGCGGCCTGACCGTCCTGTCCTTTCCCAACAACCACCTGCAATATGCGCTGACCTGGTTCGGGCTTGCCGTACTGGCCCTGCTCGGGGTCTGGCGCGTTCGACGCCGGCCCTAGGGCTGGTTCTGCATCAACTGGTCCATCGGCATCATGTTGTGGTTCAGGTGGGCCATGATCCAGATCGAGCCCGTCACGATCAGGAATACGACCAGGATCCCGAAGGCGAGAGCCAGCACGTTGTTGGTGTTGTCGGGACCGGTCGTGATGTGAAGGAAGAACACGAGGTGCACGCCCATCTGCGCGATGGCGAGCACCAGCAACGCGACCGGGATCGAGGGGCCATAGATCAGGTGCGTACTGGCGAGGACGAACGCCGCGACGGTTAGCAGGACCGAGAAGCCAAGGCCCAGATTGGCATTGCTGATCCAATGGCCGGCATCCTCGGCCGGCTCGTCGCCCGGCGCATGGTCTTCGCGGTCATCAAGCGAATCGGTGTAGCGGCGGGGATCGAAATCGAGCTCGCTCATGCGATCGCTCCCATCAGATAGACGATCGTGAAGATGCCGATCCACACGATGTCGAGCGCGTGCCAGAACAGGTTGAAGCAGATCAGCCGGTGCACGATTTCCGGCCGGAAGCCCTTCACCTGCACCTGCGCCATCATCGTCAGCAGCCACAAGCCGGCGATGGTCACGTGCAGGCCGTGAAGGCCGACCAGCCCGAAGAACGACGTCACGAAGCCGCTGCGTTGCGGCGTTATCCCTCGGCTCGCCAGGCTGATGAATTCCTGCAGCTCCATGCCGACGAAGGCGAGGCCGAGCAGGCCTGTTACGAGCAGAAACACCTGCGTCCACAGCAGGTTGCGGGCGTTCGTCGCGGCGAAGGACAGGCCGCAGGTATAGCTCGACAGCAGCAACGCCGCGGTCTCCAGCGCAACGCGCGGCATTTCGACCAGGTCGCGAATCCCGGGGCCGCCCGCCGTTGCGCCCCGCTGCACCGCGAAAGCCGCGAAGAAGCAGGAGAACATCACGATGTCGCTGAGCAGGAAAATCCAAAAGCCGTAGCCGACAATGACCCGCTTGCTCGCGGGACCGGTGACCCCTTGGCCGGTGCCTTCGATCGGTTCCCTTGGTCCATGCGGGCGGTGGCCCAGCCGGTACGGGTCCTCGCGGACGCGCCTGATCGTTTCTCGGGCGGCGGGGAGCGATGTGTCTGTCACGCGACCGCTCCCTCACGCGCAATCCGCTCGAGCAGCGCCTCGCGCGCGGCCCGGCGTTTCCGCTCGGCTTCGGCCAGCTTCTCGACGGGAACATGGAACTCGTGCACGTCGCGCCAGGCGAACACGACGAAGCCCGCAAACGCCCCCACCAGCCCAAGGCCGGCGAGCCACCAGATCTGCCAGATCAGGGCAAAGCCGGTCACGCTCGCGAACACCGCCGTGTAGAAGCCGACCGGCGAGTGCAAAGGCATCTCGATCGCCTCATATTGCGGCTCCGGCGCCAATTGCTGCGTCTCGACGGCGCGCAGCTTGATGCCCCAATAGGCCTCTTCCCCTTCGACGTTCGGCATGACCGCGAAGTTGAAGAAGGGCGGCGGCGACGGCGTCGCCCATTCGAGCGAGCGTCCGTCCCAGGGGTCACCACTGATGTCGCGCAGCTTCTCGCGGTCGCGGATCGAGACCACCAGCATGATGACCTGCGCGATGACGCCCAGGATCAACACGACGATGCCGACCACCGAGAGGTCGAGCATGCCGCGCCATTCGTCGATGTTCACGTGCTGCAGGCGCCGGGTCATGCCTTCAAGGCCCAGGATGTAGAGCGGCGTGAAGGTGATCCAGAAGCCGAAAAAGGCGAACCAGAAGGACGCCTTGCCCCAGCCCTCATGCAGGCGAAAGCCGAATGCCTTCGGGAACCAGAAATCGAGTCCCGCGAACACCGCGAAGACGACGCCGCCGACGATCACGTTATGGAAATGCGCGACCAGGAACATCGAGTTGTGGACCAGGAAATCCGCCGGCGGCACGGCGAGCAGCACGCCGGTCAGGCCGCCGATGATGAAGGTGAAAATAAAGCCGAGCGACCAGAGCATCGGCACCGTGAACCGCACGCGGCCGCCGTACATCGTGAAGATCCAGTTGTAGATCTTCACGCCCGTGCCGACCGCGATCACGCTGCTGGCAATGCCGAAGAAGGTGTTGACCGCCGGGCCTGCACCCATCGTGAAGAAATGGTGCAGCCACACCATCATCGACACGACGCAGATGAACAGTGTCGCCGCGACCATCGAGCGGTAGCCGAACAGCGGCTTGCCCGAGAAGGTCGAGAAGATTTCGGAGAAAATGCCGAACGAAGGCAGCACCAGGATGTACACTTCCGGGTGACCCCAGGCCCAGATAAGGTTCATGAACATCATCGGGTTTCCACCCGCGTCGTTCGTGAAATAATGCCAACCGAAGACGCGATCGAGGCTCAGCATCGCCAGCGTGGCGGTCAGGATCGGGAACACCGCGACGATCAGCAGGCTGGACGACAGCGTCGTCCAGCAGAACATCGGCATGCGCAGCAGGCTCATGCCGGGGCAGCGCATCTTCAGCACCGTCGTGACGAAATTTATCCCCGTCATCAGCGTGCCGATGCCCGATATCTGCACGGCCCAGAGGTAATAGTCGACGCCGACGCCGGGCGAGTAGGTCGCTTCGCTCAAAGGGGGATAGGGGAGCCACCCTGTGCGCGCGAACTCACCGATGAACAAAGAGATGTTGACCAGCAGTGCCCCCGACGCAGTCAGCCAGAAGCTGACCGAGTTCAACGTCGGGAACGCGACGTCGCGGACGCCCAGCTGCAGCGGCGTCAGGAAATTCATGAACCCGATCACCAGCGGCATCGCGCCGAAGAAGATCATGATCGTGCCGTGGGCGGAGAAGATCTGGTTATAATGTTCGGGCTCCAGATAGCCTTGCGCGCCCCCGACCGCGACCGCCTGCTGCGTCCGCATCATGATCGCGTCCGCAAAGCCGCGGATCAGCATCACCACCCCCAGGATGCAGTACATGATCCCGATGCGCTTATGATCGACGCTCGTGATCCATTCGTGCCAGAGATAGGGCCACCATTTCTTCGCCGTGATCAGGCCCAAAACGCCCGCCAGGATCAGCATCACCACGATCGAGGTGATCAGCGGGATCGGTTGGTTGAAGGGGATGGCGGACCAACTCAGCTTGCCGAACATCGATCAGTGCCTCCCTCCGGTCGAAACTTCACGCCCCGCATGTTCGGGGTTGGCCGGCTCGGGCCCCGGCGCCGGCGGAATCTTCTGGGCTGAAATGGCTTGGAACAGGCGCGGGTCGACGCCGCGGAATGTAAGCGGCGGCACGTTCTGGCTCTGCTGGGCAAGCTTTGCATAGGTGGGCAAGTCAAGCACGGGCCCGGAATTGCGGACGCCCTGCGCCCAGGCCGCAAATTGGGCCGGCGGCACGCTCTTCACCTCGAACTGCATATCGGAAAAGCCGTCCCCGCTGAAATGCGCCGACAGGCCGAACAGGTCGGCGGGCCGGTCCGCCTGCAGGTGCAGCTGCGAGATCATGCCCGGCATCGCGTAGATCATCGAACCGAGGCGCGGCACGAAGAATACGTTGAACACGCTCGCTGAGGTGATCGAGAAATGCACCGGCACGCCGGCGGGGACGACAAGCTGATTGACGGTGGCGATCCCCTGCTGGGGATAAATGAACAGCCATTTCCAGTCGAGCGCGACGACCTGCACTTCCAGTGGCGGCGTCGCGGACGGCAGCGGCCGGAACGGATCGATCCGGTAGGAGCCGATCCAGATGACCCCGCCCAGGAACATGATGGTGAGGATCGGGATTGACCAGACGACGGCCTCAATCCGGCCGGAGAAAGACCAATAGGGCAGATATTCGGCCTTGGTATTCGAAGCGCGATAGTGCCAGGCTATCCAGAAGGCGAGCACGATCGTGGGGATCACGATCGCCAGCATGATGATGGTCGCGTCGATCAGGATCTGGCTGTCGGCGGCTCCGACCGGCCCCACCGGATCGAGGACGCCCGTGCACCCGGACGCAAGCAGCGCAAGACCTGCACCGCAGCGGGCACGCAGGCGCGTTGGCCTCCGAACTCCAGATTTCGGGGAAGGACACATGCTCTCGGCCCCCCTGATATCGGCGATGCCGCAGTAACTCGGCCAGCGAGGGCAAAGTTCCGACTTGTTAAGGAGAAGCAGGGACGCTTCCTGTGTCAGGTACACCAAAGGACATTCCTCCATGGTTCCTGTCGCGTGTCGAAAGACATGCATGCGGGATTTCAACCGGGATCAAATTCCTGGCGCAGTCACGTGCCGATGCATCAGGAGGAGAGCCTTCTGCTCGGCATACCTTCTGAGCGCCAAGATTGTCGGCGCGCCCCGCTATGAGGAAGGGATGACTAGATCGCGCGGCTTAGGCCCGAAGCGGACTCGATCCGCGGTCTTGGTGCCGAGACCAGGCCGCTGGTGAACCAGACAGGCTGGCGCGGCCTCGTCTCATGGTCATTTTCCGGCAAAACGGGAATTTAACGGGAACTGCGGATCGGTGACACGGTGGAATTAGAATGCTAAGCATTTGCCGGACTACAAGAATCGCGGCCCCGCTTAGTCGAGCACCTCATTTTTCAATCGGGTATGGACACGCCCCTATTCGGGTAAGTAGCGGTGGCCATTACGGTTCTGGGCACGCGTCAATCGGGATCAACTGACACGGGAGTGGGATGCCGAGGAAACCAAGCGTACGCGCAAAACGTCGGCATGTTGCTCCAATCGGGTGCCGCCATGAGTTGCGCGATCACTCAGAGTTCACGTTCGACAGCATTGATCAACAGGCGCTCCTGGCTCCTCTCGTCATCGCCGATACGGACGGCGACGCGGCCATCGTACAGTGCTTGGAAGAACTGGCCCGGTCGTATTTGGGATGGCAGCGTCAGCCGCCGAGTTCCAGAAGCGAGGTGCGCTACTCTCTGCTCGTCCTTGCCGAAGAAGCTGGCAAGAGCACGGTCGATGCAGAGGCCGCGCGCAAGGCGCTCGCGGCGCGGCCAGATGAGGCGAGGAGTCGCCTTTGGGCTCAGCTGATTTCGTTAGGGATCGAGCCCACGCCTGCTAACTTGGAACAGTGGCTCTTCAGTCACGACGTCAACTGGTCACTTGTCGCTCGAGCTGCGGTACAGGCCGCCTCAGGTCTGAAGGGCGGCGACGTGCCAAACCTCGACCTGCAGCACGCGCTCACGGCTCTCGTCGATCTCTTCGAACGAGTCACCGGGGTGCCGGCTTCTATGTCCCGAGCCATCACTCGGCCGCGCGCAGCGGATTTTGCGTTGGCCTTCTTTAAATGCGTTGATCGAAAGCTCGACGAGAAAACCATTCTGAATTCGCTAGAAAAGCTGCTGACGGCCAGGCGGCGCAAGCGAGCTGCGGGCAGGGGAAGCTAACTGCGCAATCTTTCCGGCGCAGATTCGTCCTAAGCCGATTTCCTGCCAAATAGCTCAGCCCTCCACCACCATAGGAGGGAAATCAGTGACAGATGTTGCCGTTGCCGATCGTGAACTCATCGAGCTCCCGATCCGCCAAATCAGACCATATCCCGCCAATCCGCGCGAGCACCCCCAGCGGCAAATCGAGATGCTTGCGAAGAGCATTTCGAAATACGGGTTCAATGTGCCGGTACTCGTGGCCCCAGATCATGAGTTGATCGCCGGTCACGGGCGATTGGAAGCTGCGAAAGCACTCGGCTTCGATACGGTACCCGCAATCGTCCTGGCACATCTGACGGCCGCTCAGCGGCGTGCGTACCGGATCGCTGACAACGCGCTTTCGCTGAAGGGCAGCTGGTCGCTGGAGCTCCTCGCCACAGAGATGCAGGCGCTCGTGGAACTGGATGTCGAGTTCGACCCAGTCGACCTTGGTTTCGAGACCGCCGAATTCGACGGCGTCCTGAGCAACGCATCAGGTACTGCCCTATCTGACCAGCCGGTCCCCGAACCGGACCGCTGCCGTCCCGCAACTTCACGACCTGGCGACCTGTGGGTTATTGGAGGTGTGCATCGTGTCCTCTGCGGCGATGCACGAGATCCTGCCGCATACCAGCAGCTGCTCGGGAATGAGCGAGCCGCGGCAGTGGTGAGCGACATGCCCTACAATGTTCCCGTCGAGGGCCACGTCTGCGGGCTCGGCAAGGTTCATCACCGAGAGTTCGCGATGGCCAGCGGCGAGATGACTGTCGCCCAGTTCGAAGACTTCATGGATGTGGCCTTCGGCAACGCGGTCATGTTCAGCCGGCCGGGGTCGGTGCACTTCCAGTTTATCGACTGGCGCTCGGTTGCGCGCATGATCATGGTTGGCGAGCGCCGTTACGAGCAACTCCTTAACCTTTGCGTCTGGGTTAAACGCAACGCCGGCATGGGAGCGCTATGGCGGAGCCAGCACGAACTGGTGTGCGCCTTTCGAGCCCCGGGCGGCAAGCACATCAACAATGTGCAACTCGGAAAGCACGGCAGAAATCGTTCTAACATCTGGTCATACGATGGGGTAAACAGCTTTCGGGCGGGTCGACTGGAGGATCTGAAGGCCCACCCGACATGTAAGCCGATCGATCTGGTGGCTGATGCCATTCAGGATGTTACGAACCGGCGGGATCTGGTCCTGGACCCCTTCCTAGGATCTGGCACGACGCTGATAGCCGCCCATGCGACCGGCCGGCGCGGTGCCGGTTTGGAGATCGACCCTTATTTTGTCGATACTGCCGTCACGCGCATTGCAGAGCGATCCGGCCTCCCTGTTCAACATGAGGATGGCCGAAGCTTCGAGACTGTCCGCGACAGCCGAGAAGGGGAGGCATGACGATGGCCAAGAAGAAAGCGCCGAAATCGCCTACGTATCGCGCAGATAACGCGGGCGGCTACGGCAATCCGCCAGTCAAGAGCCAGTTCAGGCCCGGCAACTCAGGCGGGCCTGGCCGCCGGCGCGGCGCGAAGACGCTGGAAGAGTCGCTGCGGCGGCTGTTCCGGTCCAAGGTGCCGGTGACGCGCAATGGACAGACGAGAAACATGGACATGACGGAAGCCATGGCCGAGCGGCTGAAAAAGGAGATTTTGACCGGCAACTATAAGGCGCTCGAATTGGGCGTGAACTTGGCTCACCGGTACGGTCCCACAGGGGACGAGAACCAGGTCGAGATGTTCAACATCGCTGAGCTAACGAGCGAGCAGAAATGGGCCCTCCGGGCCTTTCTGATGACGATGTCGCGAGCGGATCGACATGAGGTGTTCAGCTTCGTCCGACAGCGCGATGCTCGGCGCCTGAGGCGGGACTAGGTCGCGCGGGTGGGCTGCAAGGCTGCCTGCTCTTCAGCCCGCCCTTTCGATCAGCCAGCGCACAAGGCCATGATCGGTGGCGAAGTCTGCAAGCCGGCCGATATCCCACAGGTGAAACGGCCGATCAGACGCCTCTGGGGGCCGTATAGCGGCCGCCGCGGTGTGGCAGACGAAAAAGCACCGTTCCGCATCCTGACGCTCTTGAAACGCTCTGTAGCACGCGTCGAGGACCGGCTGGCTGGTAGCGGACTTGACCTGAACGCAGGCGCGTTCGCCGGTCGCGGGCTGCTCGATGAGCATGTCGAAGTCCTTCATCCGACCCCCAAGCGCGGAGATGCGACGCCAGCCAGCGCGCGCAAACAGAAGGTCGACGAACAACTCGAAATCCGCCCAGTGGAGGTTCGCGATCAGCGGAGCGACGGCCTCAGCCATTCGATCGCATGCGGCCTGGGCGGCGGCAACAATAGGCTCCGGCTCGGCGTTGATGCGGCGAAGCAGATAAGCGGATTCACGCACCGAACAGATTGTCTGGCGATAGCCGGCGAGCTGGGTCAACCTGGTGCTGAGCCTTTCGACTTCGAGGCGGCCGCCCTTGATGTCAGTGCAGCGCCAAGGCCCCAGCGTGTGTCGATAGCTGGTGCTCTCGTTCGCCGCAGGGCTTTCCCGCAAAACGACCTTAGGGGCGGCGAACGCCCACCAGAGTGCGCCTCGCGCGAACGTGATCCACAAAGTGTCGGATCCTAGGGTGTAGAAGTCCTTCAGCTGCTGCAGGTAGCGCGTCGCCACTCCTGAGCGATGGCCCGCGTTCAAGTAGAATTCCCGCGCGGCCTGCCAGTCTTCTCGTGCTGCTAGTTCGTGCGGATCTGCATGGTCTCCCCAATCTATACGGCTAGCATCGAGTGAACTCGCCTCCCAGCTGCCGCCAGGGCCGAGCTTGATATAGCGAACAGCGGCTGGAGCAATTCTGGACGGGAGACGCTCCGTGCGATCCGCCGAAACAACACGATCAGATATCGAATACACACTATAGTTGATAAACCGGGGTCCGACGCGTCGCCAATGGTTTCTGCATGGACATGCGGAGGCTTGTTGGTCGGAACGCAGCGCGTATTCGACGCCAGAAAGGGCTGACGCAGGAGCAACTGGCCGAGCGATCTGGGCTGAGTCAGCAATACATAAGTGGTCTGGAACAGGGGCGAAGGAACCCGACGGTGGTGACCCTGTTCGAACTCGCGACCGCACTCGGCGTAAGTCACGTTGACCTGGTGCAGCCGGATTGACCCGGCCGCTCGATGAACACTCCTACCCAGTGGCGCTAGGGTGAATGATCAGCGTGCTTGCGAAGGTTGTCGTTTTTGCGAAAGGACTCCTTCCGAGCAGCATGGTACTATCAGCGGCTATGCGCGATTTTCAGCATTCGGCACGCTGGTCGGGATAGCAGATGTTCGCCAATACCACCGTTCAGCGTCTGCTTTCGACCCTTAACGGATAAGTCCTCATGCTGCGGCTGTCGCACAGCTGCTCTTTCTAAGTTCTTGAGCCGCGTCTGCATTTTCAGTCGTCCAGGTTGCGCCACTCCATCTCGCCAGCGATCAGGTTAATCAGCGGGCTCTCGATTTCCGCTCTGTGCCACTCGTCCAGCAACTCCTCATCGGTGAGCTGGCTCAATCGCTTCTCTGCGGCTTTAGTGCGCTTGGTCGCGTTCACGTCCCAAATCTGCTCCCAATCGCGGCAGAGGGAAAGATGTGCGCGTGTGGCCTTCTCGTAGTCGCCTTCGAAGCGCTCCGCGAGCCGATCCCATTCTTCAACAAGGAACCTGGCGCGGAAGCTGCCGACAGACCACAGTTCGACGATGTCGCCCATGTCATAGCGTCCTTTGGTGAGGGCGAAGCCGGGACCGGCAACAGGGGGATGTCCGATCAGCTTCGCCCTCTGGAGTGGGCCTGCCGATCGACGGGGGTCGATCTGCTCACCGGCGCCACTCCAATCCTCCACAGCGCTGTCGCCCAACCGACTGTCAAGTCGTCACCGTTACTGAGCAAGGCCGTTGGAATGAACAGGCCCCGCTCCGGGGGTGCAGAGCAGGGCCGATCAGGGAGTTTTCGCATTCACCAGCGGGGGGTCGGCCGCTGTTGGGATCAGCTTATCGCGGCGAACTGTCGCAGGGCTATGTCGAGGCCGGCAGAATTGTGTCGCGATGTGTCGCAAGGGTCAGGCCGGCATCGGCGTGCGCGCTCTCAGGGTTTCCAGCAGCGCGTCGTTGAATGCCGGTATATCCGCGGGTTTGCGGCTTGTGATCAGGTTCCGATCGATCACGACTTCCATGTCAACGACATCAGCGCCGGCATTTCGCAGGTCCGTGCGGATTGAAGGCCATGCTGTGACCGTGCGCCCGCGCAGCACATCGGCCTCGGCGAGAAGCCAAGGGCCATGGCAGATAGCGGCGACCGGGGCACCGCGATCCATAAAGTCGCATACGATCTTCACCGCATCTGGCTCCGTCCGCAGCTTGTCGGGATTGGCAACACCGCCGGGCAGCACGAGCATGTCGTATTCGGAAGCGTTGACCTCGCCCAGCAAGGCATCGGGGGTGATGGTCTCGCCCTTCTCATCGTGCTTCATGCCCTGGATCGGCTCGCGTTTGTTGGATGCGAGCGTCACGCTGTAGCCAGCGTCTCGTAGCGCCCGTCTGGGATCGAATAGCTCCGATTGTTCGAAGCCGTCGGTCGCCAGCATCAGCACCTTTGCGCGGTCGCCTTGCGCCATAGGACTCTCCATGTTTGAGATGCTGTGCCAACGATGCGGAGAAGCGCGGGTTCCTGTGTCAGTTCAAACGACGCGGCTATCTGCGCACTTTCTCCGTTCGACCACGGGCCTTTTCGCGGGTGTGGGTTTTCTGCCCAGCGTCGTCTTCACATCGGAGCACCGATGGCTCCGATCGGAGGGACAATGCTGCACAAGTTCGTGATCGCCGTCGCGCTGGCCGCCTTGGCCGGGTCACCCGCTCTTTCAGCGCCGTGTCGCGACGCGAAAGGCAAATTCGTCAAATGCCCCGAGAAGAGCGCGCCGGCACCCAAGCGCTGCAAGGATGCCAAGGGCAAGTTCGCGAAGTGCGGCACGCCCGGCGCAAGACCAGCTTAAGAAAGGATGGCTCCGCCGGCATGGTTGCCAGCGGAGCCTCCGCGCGCGTGACGTACGCGGGTCTGCACGGCAAAACAGGGGGAATTACCTTGCAGACCGCTGGAGACGTCACGGACCCTCCGAAACCGCACCAGCTTGGCCGGATCATCAGATTGTCTGGGCATCGCTTGGGACACTCGCTGCGGCAACTCAACGAAGTTCGGCCCGGCAGTTAAACCACCGGGCCGAGCGATCATCCCCCTGTTATACGACCCCTGGTCGCTGCGCTCGATTAGGCGGCAAGCGTTCACAGCTATAGGAGATTCTCGTCACGCCTTGATTCCCATCCCTGCCGTATCCGCTCCATAGCGAAAGCGCGCGAGCTGGCTCAAACTCGTCAGAGTCGCGGCGCTCGACGCGGGCAGCAAGCTCACCGTTTGATAGACTCGATTCAAGCCGGCCGAGAGAGCGGATTCTTGCTCGCGCTGTTGGGCTGATTAGGCCACTGCCATTTCGCGGCGACGGCGCAGAACCGCGCCTGTACAGCCAAACCCCAATAGCAGCATTCCCCACACTGCGATGCATCCATCGTCGCAGGACTGAGCCGCTCATTCCGAAATATGCGCAATTGCGCTCGACTTCGTTTGCCCATCGAGCATTGCTGTTGGTGTGAATCACGGTCGACATTGATCGGCTGCCGCCCCGACCAGGCGACTGACAGGGCTGTGGGTAGTGGGCCGGCAAGGGGCCGCAGCCGGACCAAGGACCACGCATAGGACGATCAAACCGACATTTGGATCATTCTGCTGAGCGCTGCCGCCGGATGCGAAGAGGGCAGTTTGCTGCGTGTGGCTGGAAGCCTGGCCGGAAAAGACGAGCTCGTGTGCGAGGCGACCGAGCAGCTGATCAAGGACAGCCTGGCTGCGGAAGCTGAGGTCGGCTATCGCGCAGTCCCGCGCCGCGGGGACGTTTACGTTGAATGCATTATCGGGGTCTCTGCCTGATTTCCTCGTGGTGAAAGATCGCCCCCTGCAACGTGTTGCTCCGAATCGTAACACCCGGCATGGCTGTCTTCAATTTCGCCGCGATGCTCCTTATATAGGTGGCGCTGACGTCGCATTGACGGATTTTGGGCCGCCTTGGCTCCTCCCTTAGTCCCTTTCTAGCCTCACGAAGCCGGGATGTGCCGCTGTTGGCGCATGCCCGTCACACAGGGATAAGGATATCCTGATGATCACCGGAACCGTCAAATTCTTCAATAATGACAAGGGCTATGGCTTCATCGCGCCGGAAGACGGCAGCGGCGATGCCTTTGTGCATATCTCGGCCGTCGAGCGCGCCGGCATGCGCACCCTCGATAAGGATCAGCGCGTCTCGTACGAACTCGAAACCGACCGTCGGGGCAAGACCTCGGCGGTGAATCTCCAGTCGGCGTAAGCGCACGAAAACAACTGGTGGGCGCTGCGAGAGTGGTGCCCACCTTCGTCCGGCAATCCAGAATCACGCGCCCCACGTCCGGAGACACAATGTCCAGAGCGATCAACATCGATGCCCCGCGAGCTCATGTTCTAGCGTCCTGCTCCAAACGAAAGCTCCCCATCAGCACGATCGAAGATCTCCGTTCTGGCGGAACTCGCGTTGTCATGAACAACGCTGCCGATGCCGCCGTGATCGCGACCCTCTATGGACGCAAGGTGATCACAGGGCTGGTGCAGCGGACCCCACTGCGGCTTGCAAGCCGCTGACAGGTTGACCCGATGGCCAGTTTCAAAGAACCGACATTCGCGGAACGCACTGCGGCTGCTGCTCGCGCAAGGGCTGCGGCGCTTGCCAAGCATCGTGCGAAACCACAGCTTGACGAAGCGACGTTAGCAACGCGCCTAGCGCGCAGCGAAGCACGTGCTGCAGCGGACGCGGAGAAACGCCGCGCGAAGGAAGACGCCAAGGCCGAAGTGGCGCTTATTCGACAGAGCAAAGCCGTCGCGGCTTCTGAGGCAGCAGCTGCCGCTTCTCGCGAAGCCGAACTCACGGCGGCCGAGAAGAAAGCTGCACGGGACGCCCGCTATGCCGCCCGCAAGGCGCGGAAGTAGCCTGCAGTTCAGGACAACAGGCGCGGCCCTCAGCTCTGCTTCGCCGCGAACCAAATCGTGTGTGGCGGCTCCTGCTCAGTCCCGTCGGAATCCACGAGTACTTCCTCTACGCTGAAGCCGGCCTGCTGAAGTCTGCCGGAGAAGGCCTGGTCAGGATAAGCCGACCAGACTGACAATATCCCGCCTGGTCGCAGAGCGCTGTGGGCCGCACGCAGACCCCAGCTGCAATAGAGTCGTTCGTTGGCGAGATTGACGAGCGCGTCGGGTCCATTATCGACATCGAGCAGAATGGCGTCGAAGCGGCCGGCTTTCTCTACAATGACGTCATGAACGTCGCGAAGCTCCAGCGACACTCGAGGGTCAGCCAGAGATTCGCCAAAGATGTGCGCGAGCGGGCCGTTAGCCCAGGACACTACCTTTGGTACGAGTTCGGCTACGACGACAGTCGCAGACATTGGTAGCGCGTTCCGGGCGGCGGCGAGAGTAAAGCCCATTCCCAAGCCTCCGATCAGGATGCTCGGCGAGACCTGGCCAAGCCGCTCGAAGGTGAGTGTCGCCAAGGCCTCTTCCGAGCGATACGCCCAGCTGCCCATCAGCTGCTCGTCGCCGAAGAGGATCTCGAAATCTCCGCCTTGGCGAACGAGGTGGAGTTGCCCTCCGCCTGGGATTTCGGCTGAGTCCACGAGCACCGCAGAGGATTCGTCGCTCGCGTGCGAGGGCGCTTCGAAAACCAACCTTGTTCTCCGGAAAGCTCTATAAGCGGTCGTGACTTCGAGGCGCATGCTTCGATTTGGCCGATGGTTCGCCGGGCCGATTAGGCCGACGGCAACAGCCTTGCGCCGGGCCAGCTCTCTTCGAGCTGGCCGCACAGCCACCTGCGCTCCAGCGCTAGCCGACCAATCGTGCGTGGCATCGGCCTCCGGCTCTCGCTGCTGGTTATCGTGCCACGGTTCGCAACGGGGTGCGCACCACGGCTCCTTCGATGACTTGCGGGTTGAGCGTCCGCCGCATGGCAGCCGCGTGGTCCGCGTTCGTGAGAACCACGCGCGTCCCGCTTGGAAACAGGGGTTCGATCGCGCTGATCACCGCCCCGTGCTTCAGTACAGCCGCGCGGACTTGATCGTGCGTCAGGTCGAGGTTGATTGCTCTGCTCATAATTTCTCCAGGTTCAGGTAATTAAAGCGCGTGAAGCGGCAGCATTAGTTCGGCGCACTTGAGCATGACGACCCCGCGCGGCCGCCCGAGACGAGCGGCGAGACTGCCAAGCGCCTCGCCACTTCGCACAAGTGTCCTGAGCACCACCAGATCGCCGTTGGTCCAACGTCGCTGCGAATGGGGTTGCCCGCTCATCGAGGTTGCGGAGCGCAAGAGCCCTTGGTTCCGCTCGCGCCGGAACCGAGGTGCAGCCGTTCCGCTGCGATGAGGGCCCGCAGCTCCGCGGCCTTTCCGAAGTGACGGGCAATCGCGACCGGATCCAGCGATCTCATGCCCAGCCGGCGCTCCTCTAGCTCACATTGCCTGTTGTAGGTTTCGGCCGGGCTCATAGCGCATAATCCCTCTTGATACGGAACTGGCGCGCGGCGGCCCGGGAGCGACCAAAATCCCAACCCAGCAGCCAATGCCGGCCTTCGAAGAACTCCGAGGGGAATGGACATTCCGACCTCGCCACACCTGCTGCGAAAGCTTCCGCGCCCAAAGCGAAGGGGTCGGAACGAGCCTGGGTCGGGCTCATGTCAGCAGCTCGAATGAGAGAGACTTGTGCGGATAGGTTGTCAGGCGCAGGCTCTTCGCGAGCCCGGCCGCGATGGCAACCTCCCGGTCGCGGGCTCCGGTTGCACGCGAGAACCGAGCGCGGAGCAATGACCTTTGCTCGCTCGCCAAAAGTGAATTGATATCCAGAACAGGCGCTCCCATGCGAAACGAGAACCGAAATGGCTCTCTGGCACGAGAAGCGCGCTACCAGCTGCAGGTGATATCCTCCTGTAGCACAGTCGCATCAAACGGCGGCATGAAATCGGTGCGATCGAAGGCCGATCGTTGAAAGTAATCTTCTCGATATCACAGCCGAGCTGAGAATGGTGCAAACGATGGTACGGAATGGCTTCAGATCTGCGCGGACGTGCCGCTGGCGCTCGGTCGATCCCTACTGCTCAATGATTTCACGAATACGGCTTGCGATCACGTCCATCTGAAATGGTTTGGTGAGGACATGCATGCCCCGTTCAAGGCGCCCGCGCCCGATTAGCGCATTCTCCGCGAAGCCGGTGATGAACAGCACCTTGAGATCCGGGCGATGCACGCGGGCGGCGTCAGCGACCTGCCGGCCGTTCATGCCACCGGGCAAACCTACATCAGTGATCAACAAATCGATCTTGGCATTCGACTCCAGGACCCGGAGGCCTGCGGGGCCGTCCGGAGCTTCGATGACCGCATACCCGGACTCCGCGAGAACTTCGGCGATCAACATTCGGATCGTGGGCTCGTCATCAATGACCAGGACGACTTCACCCTCACCTGTGTGTTCTGGAGAGGTCACGACCAGAACATCCTCCTCCGCCGACTCCTCCTCGTCATGGCGCGGCAGATAGAGGCACATCGTGGTCCCTTGCCCAAGTTCAGTATAAATTCTGACCTGCCCACCGGACTGACGGGCGAAGCCATAAATCATGGAGAGGCCTAGGCCAGTACCTTCTCCCAGTGGTTTCGTTGTGAAGAACGGATCGAAGGCTTTCGCCGCCACTTCCGGCGTCATGCCAGTCCCGGTGTCGGTGACGCAGACGGAAACATATTGGCCGACGGGCAAATCCTGGATTCTAGCGGCGCGCTCGTCGAGCCACCTGTTTGCGGTCTCGATCGTCAGTTTTCCACCACTCGGCATGGCGTCGCGAGCGTTGATGCATAGGTTGAGAACGGCGTTTTCTAGCTGGTTCGGATCAACCAGGATCGGCCACAAGCCGCTGGCTCCAACCACTTCGACTTCAATATCCGGCCCCATTGTGCGCCGAACGAGCTCCTCAAGGCCGTTGATGAGCCGATTTGCGTTCGTTGGTTGCGGATCGAGCGTCTGCCGGCGCGAGAAGGCGAGAAGGCGGTGGGTAAGAGCGGCGGCACGTTTGACCGCCCCTTGAGCCGCCATGAAGTATCGATCGAATTCGGCCGTGCGTCCTTGCGCCATGCGGATTTGCATCATCTCGAGGCTGCCGCTGATGCCGGTCAAAAGGTTGTTGAAGTCGTGGGCGAGGCCACCGGTCAGTTGCCCGACGGCTTCCATCTTCTGCGCCTGGCGCAGCTGCTCTTCGATTGCGCGCTTCTCGGTCAGATCGCGCGTGACCTTCGCGAATCCGGCTAGATTGCCGCTTTCATCCCGGATCGGGTCGATGATCACGCTGGCCCAGAAACGAGTACCATCCTTTCGAACTCGCCAGCCTTCCGCCTCGAAGCGGCCCTCGCGCTCGGCCGTCTCCAGGGCGGTGCGCGGAACCCCAGCTTCCCGGTCTTCATCCGTGTAGAAGCGGGAGAAGTGCTCTCCCATGATTTCGTCAGGGCTATAGCCTTTGAAGCGCTCTGCTCCGGGGTTCCAGCTGCTCACCCGGCCGTCCGGATCCAGCATGTAAATCGCGTAATCGGTGACGCTCTGCACCAGCAGGCGGAACCGCTCTTCGCTCTGACGAAGCTCTTCTGCGGCCGGCTTGCGATCCGTGTCCTCTCCAGTCACTGTTGCACGGCCACCGAAGCTGCGCACAGCGTGTGGGCTACGGAGTACGAGCCAAGGGTGACCTTACGCAACAGCCCTCCGACGGAGCTGAAAATCATCGCGCATTCTATTTTTCTCATAAGCTTATCGCATCGTAACGGCAGAAGCAGGACGCACAAAGAGTTGGACGCCAACGTTCCCGAACTCCGAAGACCACGGTGAGACGCAGCGCCTCCAGCATGGGCGAGCCACCCCGCCCCAGTGTTGAGCGAGGTGAACGGGCAATCATCCAAGATTGATCGCGAACGCGAATGCAAACGCTCCGACCAATATGGCGACCGTAACCAATCTCGACCAAGACATCTTTGGCATGGCCGCAAAACGACCGGCTCAGCGCGTGGTTGCCGAGCCCCTTCATATCAGAGCGAATTTGGTCCGCATTGCTGCGCACGCTTCGCTTAGAGATAGGAGCGAGACCGCCGCAGATCGGATCTCGCCAGCAGTGCGAGCGAACCTAATGCGTAAGGTCGCCCAGAAGTCGACAGGTCTCCCTGATTTCGTCGAGCAGCCGACGTTGCTCGTCCCGCGTCAGCATCACGCCACGCTCGCGCCACGCCGTCATGATGCGCGTTCGAAGCTCGACGATTTCGTGGAGCATCTCGTCCGCATCAAACGCGCCAAGTTGATAAATATTATTGCGGTCCAGGTCCGGCATAACACCTCCCACCAGAAGCGGGAGCGTGCCAAGACTCTCATGACGCGTGCTTCAAAGCGGAATGCGTCAACAAATCACTAATACATGTCTTACGCCGCCAAACCTAATTATTTTATGGAGTGTGAAAAAGGACACAGGCGGATCTATTTTTTTCCAGTATGTGGCACCGATCTATGACAAGACCGTTTCGTCACGACATGCCGCAGCAGCCGCTCCAGAAACTCAGTTCGGCCGCGCGGCCCTATCCGCCTGAGACTGGCGTGATCCAGCAAGGCTTATGCCGGGCATTCCCTCTCCAGCACGACAGCAGCTTCGACGAGCTTTTGATCGCGATCGACCTAGCTGACGAGCGGCACTGCTCCAAACCGCGAGCGGCGGCCAGGTCTGAATGACGTTTTGGACTGCGAGTCCTGCTTCGTCCTGACGCTTAGGGCCGAGCAGCACCCCCTTTGAGCAATTGGCGCCGCCGCTTGCGCTATGCCAGGCGCGCACGGAATCAAGCTCATCCACGAAGGATCGACAGCCAGCCGTGAGCAGCAAATCCCGGATTCTTGTCGACGCTGATGCCTGCCCGGTGAAGGACGAGATCTATCGTGTCGCGTTTAGGCACGAAGCGCCGGTCACGATCGTCAGCAATATTCCAGAACTCTCGAACCCGCGCCAACCGTGCAGCCTCTGACCTCCCAGGCGTGGTACCATCCTAGGCGCACACCATGTTGAGCGCCGCGTCCACTCGACAATTCGGCTTTCGACGGCACATTTCGGAGACTTGCATGACCGAGCGCGAACACGATTTGACGGCGCAACAAATGCTGGAGGCTCAGCAAGCTCTAGACGTAGCGGCATTCAATGGCATCTTGAGTCTCGCGATTGTCTTGAGGAAGCGAAACCTTCTCTCGAGCGCAGAGACGAGGAGCTTGCAAGATATCATGAGCAAGCCGCTGGCTTTGCCCGGCAATTCGGATAACCCAGTCGTTCAAGATGCCCAACAGAATCTCGATCAGCTTTTCGCGCTGCTCATAGATCGCCGCTAAGCCGAAGCTGCGTACCTGCACCATTGCAGGAGCCGCTGAAAAAGTCGGATGTCGGCAGTGGCTGCGGGAGGGCACCTTGGCGCCGAAGCCGGCCAGTTCGCGAGCAAAGAGCGCGAGTGGCTGAACTCCGACACTGGCCGGCGGCGGCCAGAGGGCGGCATTCGTTTTCGAGTCCCAGCACTAGGGCCTGAGCGCAATGGGCCGCCCATGGCGCTCGGCGTTTCACGAGAGGCCGCAGTAAGCGGGGTGGGGGAGGACACTTCGTCGGAGCTGAGCATCCTCATCGTCCTGAACTCACGTTTCTATAGCCACTAACCACTAGGCGGCGCCTGATGGCGGCTGTGCTATGCAGCTGCTGCAACGCAACCACATGCTCGGGCACGAGTTCGAGTATTGTCGATGGCAGCTGTGACAGGAGCACCTATGGCGAAGGGCCAGAAGAAATCTAACAAGGAAGTACGAAAGCCAAAGGCGGAGAAGCCACCAAAGCAGAACGCTTCCAATCCCAGCACCAAGGGCAAGCCCGTCGAAATGGCGACTCTGAAAAGCTGACTGCGGCGCTCTGCCGCGCCCTACCTCGGTGCGGCTGACAGCTTTCCGCCGCTACGCGGAAGGAGAGGGGCAGCTTCCCTGCAGGTGACCTGAGGGCTTCGCAGCATCCGCCATCTGAACTTTGTGCACTGCACAAGGGTTGGGTGCGGATGACACAGAAGCCCAACGACAAGAGCCGCGGCGGTCGCGGTGGAAAATCCGAAGCGCCCTCGGCTCCCAACTTTCTGCGGCGGCATCCAAAATGGACCGCCGCGGCCTTGCTGGCGGGAGCAGGACTTCTCGGCAGCGCGATCTTCAACCGGGCGGCCGCCCGCCGAGCCGAGGCAAGGACACCACCGGCAGGCAAGTTCATCCACGTCGATGGCACCAAGCTTCACTTCCTCGAGCGAGGCGAAGGCCAGCCGGTCGTGCTCCTTCACGGCAACGGTGTCCTGCTCCAGGACTTTGAAGCAAGCGGTGTGCTCGACCTGATCGCGAACAAGCACAGGGTCATCGCGTTCGATCGGCCTGGCTTCGGTTACAGTGACCGGCCTCAATCAACCATCTGGACACCTTCTGCTCAGGCCGACCTCATTGCGCGTGCAATGTCGCAGATGGGGGTGCGTGGCGCGGTGGTGGTCGGTCACAGTTGGGGAACTCTCGTTGCGCTTGCGATGGCCCTTGATCATCCAGACGCGGTGGCTGGCTTGGTGCTGCTATCGGGCTACTATTACGGCACGGCTCGGCCGGACGTCCTGCCCTTGTCCGCTCCCGCGATCCCGCTCATCGGCGACGTGATGGCGCACACCATCTCGCCTCTTGCCGGAGCGCTGATGGGCCCAGCAGCGGTGAAGGCCGCGTTTGCCCCCGCCGAAGTCGCCCAAAGGTTTGTCGATTTTCCCATCGCCATAACCCTGCGGCCTTCACAAGTACGCGCGACGGCTGCCGACACCGCGATGATGGTGCCCTCGGCAGTCGCTCTCAGCCGCAGGTACCGCGATCTGGGTGTGCCGACCATCATCCTGGCGGGCGAAGGCGATCTGATCGTGGGCGTTGAGAAACATTCTAAACGCCTTGCCGGGGAAGTTGAGGGCTCGGAGCTTCGCGTGCTGGCCGAGCAGGGGCACCTGTTCCACTACGCTGAGCCGAGCCATGTTGCGACGGCCGTTGATGATGTGCTGGAGAGGGTAGGATCAAGCTAACAGGCGGACTCACCGAAGGCACAGCCAAACCCTTAGCTACTCCCTTAGCTCGGCTTTCAGCGCACGGATCCGGTCATCCATTTCGGCAATCCGGTCCCGCTCCGGTGTCCCGGCCGCCAGACCCTTTCGCCGGGCTTCGGCCCAGAGCTTGTTCCGCTCGCTTAAGCGCTCGTAGCAGTTTTGCCGTCATATATCCTTCTCCCACTTGGAACACGGCCAAGCTGCCGAGCCCTTCGAGATTACCTCGGATGACGATTGGCAAGCGCGATCCCGGCGAGGTTCTGAGAACGTCTGATGTGGCGCACGCGAGCCCGTGCGCCGGCTACCTGCAAAGCACCAAACCGTTCGAGATGGCGCAGGGCAGATCCTCGGCATTTCACGGTGCCATTCGCCTTTGCAACAATATCAGCGGCATCGCCGATTAGCACGAAATCGGACAAGCCGAGCGCCAGAGCAACCCCAAGAGCGTGGGTCAACGCGAGCCACTCCGCATCCGTGCTGGAGCCCTGCCCAATGTTGGGGAGAATTATCGTCATCCCGGCGACAACGACGGCAATCTCCATTGTGCCCGGATCAGGGCGGCAGCCACCATCGAAGAAAACCTTCACGCGACGCATTTGGATTCCGCAAAGGCTAAAGCCCGGCGCGGTCGAGTGCTGACGCAATCTCTGCGTACGCTGAAACGCCATCTTTTGGCGTAAGACGGTTCATGACGGTCTGCACGCGACTTTGCGCTACCTGCAGCGTCTTGTGTCGTACGGCACGGGCCAAATTGGTTCGTCCCGAAGAGCTCGTGCCCAGCAACGCCGACCATTTCTCCTCCTCGGCAGCCAAAACCCCCAACGCCAGCCGCAGCCCGTCGCGCTGTCCGCGATCATAGTCGTCCGACATATTCTTCCTTCTGAATGGGCGTTTGCCGTCTTAGTCCTGTTCTGGAGCCCGCAAAACGGGGACCTCACAATCGCTGGTGCCCAATCGCAAGACGATCGCTAAACCGGACCAGGTGAATGTCCGCTAAGGGTGGAAACCGGTCGTTAGTGGTTGGAAATCCAAGTGGCCGCAGCGAAAGCAAAACCACCGATTGCCATCCCCCCATAGCAGCCCATCAACGTCCAATATGTTTTGGGGTGCGTAGCGCGAGGAAAATGGCGGAAATTCACATTGATCGCCGCCTCCCCGTCCCGAAGGCACCATACAAAGAGGGTCGCGCCCATGACCCCGCACATGATGCTCAACACTAGATCGCTCACGCCGCCTTCTCGCACCTACTACATTCGGGAGACTGTCGTCGTTGCCGCTAAAGTCCGCAATGAGAATGGCCGCGCTTTCTCTAATGGCAGGAAAGGGTCGATTGCGACCCTCAGGCCGGCCGCTGCATCGAAAGTTCGTAACGGATGGAAAGCAGACGCTCGCTCGCTTCTTGTGAAGTTGGTCGCCGTTGCTGTAGCGACCAGCCAAAGCCATTTACACGCGCCGCGCCGCGGGGTTTGTGATAGCCAAGGTCAGGAGCTGAAACAGCAGGGGGAAACTATGGCTACAGTTGCGGGAGAACTTCCGGTCGGCGGGCGTCGCGATGACCATTTGTCAGGAACGCCGCGGGCGCACTCGGCCGACCGCTGGATCTTCGTTGCCATGGCAATGTGGTTCATAGGCATCGTGCTAGTCGGCTTCATTCCGGATTCGATGATGAAGGTGGGCATGGTTCGAGCAGGGGCGAGAGCCCCTTTCCCGCTCGTCCTGCACGTTCACGCGGTGCTTATGGGGAGTTTCCTGCTGCTGCTGCTGGCGCAGACGCTGATGGTTGCAACCGGACGCTGCGCCTTGCACAAGCAGGTTGGCGTTGCAGCCTTCGTGCTGGTGCCGGCGCTGGTGGTCGTGGGACTCCTCCTGGCTCCGACGATGTATTACCAGGTGTGGGGCGGAGCGCACTTTGGTCCGCCCCAGGTTCGGGCGGCGCTGGCGCCGGTCGTTCCACTGCTCGAGAACATCCTGCTGCTGCAGATCAATGCCGGCGTGCTTTTCGCCGCTTTCATGACGATTGCCTTGAGAGCGCGCGCAACACACTCCGGATTGCACAAGAGGATGGTCTTCCTCGCCACAGCCGTCCCGCTCGGCGCTGCTATCGATCGCATGTCGTGGCTGCCATCCAGCATGCCGGCGAACCCATGGGCCACCGATGCCTATGTGTTGGCGGCATTGGCGCCGCTCTTCGTGTGGGACGTCGTTCGCCACCGACGGATTCATCAAGCATATGTGTTGTTTTTGGGGCTCTACGTCCCCGCCGCAGCGCTAGTCATTGTCGCGTGGGACAAGCCTTGGTGGCATGCCGCGGCGCATAGGATCATGGGCGTGTGAGGCCCCTCTGCCGGCGAAGGGATTGACCTCGCGCCGGCCGGGCCGAAGCGAAAGCTTGAACTGAACGTCCCGCAAGCGGCGTTGGCGGACATTCACACTCCCATTCACAATCGTTACCCTTGGCAACCCCGGCGTATCGCCGCAGCTTCCCGCCGCGGAGGAGCGCGATGATCATGAGGGGTGTTCTGGCCGCTGTTGCGGCTGCTTACGTTGCCTCTGCGCCGGCGAGTGCGGGGCTTAAAACTTCGACCCGAGATTTACTGGGTCGATTTCTTCGGCTTCATCTTAACCTATTCAAGGCCAGCGGCGATCTGGTCATCACCAACGGGGACATTTCCGGCGGCCAAGTGAATGGCAGCATCATCGAATTCGGCTGCCCGCATCCGTATTTCACGACGCTCTAATCCTTTGGACGCCAAGGGCTCGGGCGAGCTTCGCGTCCGCGCCTTCGTAGAAAGCGACCCGATCCCGCCGCCAATCGCGACGCTCGCCCTGACCTCTGATTATCAGCATCTCACGCTGGAGCGCTGGCTTCGCGATCTATATCGACGGCGACAACGCGTTGGCGATCGACAATGCTCATGTCACGTGGGTCCCTGAGCCTGCCACATGGGTCATGATGATTGCGAGTTTGGCTGCGGTCGGCGCCAGCACCAGGCGAGCGCGCCAAGGCTTGGCCCGCCACAAAGAACACTCAGTTACCCTATGCGCTCGTACGGCGAGAGCAACTTGACACCGAAATGGAGTCAGGCGGTAAGGCCACTCGATGCATGTGCCCGCTGACAACCCGAAAGGAACAGAGGAAATGATCTTCGATCTGATCCGATTTCGGATCTGGCGGATCGAGGTAAAGCGATGCAAGGCGAAGAACTGAAGGCCCTCCGTAAGGCGAGCGGCCGAACGCAGGGCGAGCTAGCCCAAGCGATCGGTCTCACCAAAACGTACGTGGGCATGATGGAGCGCGGTGTCGCACCAATCGAGCCGCGCACCGCAGCCGCCACCCGCTATCTGCTCGACCGGTTCTGGGTCGGCCGCGCAAAGGACGGGCAATGGTTTGTCGCTCGGCGCACCACGCGGAAGCTGCCTTCAGCCGTCGCTATGTCCTACCTCGAGAGCGAGCTGATGCTTTATGGCATCTTCCCACGGCGAGATCAGGCGTATCGCTGGGCGGTCGCCCTTCGACAGAGCGCCCGGCCTCGGAACACCCGCTCGCTAACTACGCGCGCGCCAGAGCAACCCACGGGGCAGTTGAGTACGAGGCGCCCGGCCGATGCCGCCCAAAAACCGCTAGAGGCGGACGACGATCCGGAACTTTTCGAGGAACGGCTCCGGAGGCTGTCTAAGCATAAGCCGGTGGATACTCATGTCTCCGCCTCCATTCAGAAGCTGAAGCATTCAGAGCAGTTGCTTCGTGATCCCAAGGCCGAAGAGAAGCCTGAGTAGGCTCACTCCTGCGTCGGATTGCTGCGGACGGGCGGATTCTCGCTCTCCAGTTCAGCAGCGCGGCTCTCAAGGTCATCCGCCAGTGCGATCAGCCCGCCATGAGCGAACACGTCACTGATCTGATCCGCGAGCTGGCGGCATCGCTTCGCCTGCGCGCGAAGCTGTCTGGAATCGTCCATGGCATGCGTCCTGGAACCGGCTGCTCGTCGGGCTCGGTTAACGTCCGATCTTCGGGCTGGTTGCGGGCACAGCGGCTGGCAAATAGCCCGTTGAGTGGCAACGGGCGTACAAGCTACATAACCGCCTTTCATCGGTCCTAGTATCTGTGCAGCATGAGGCGACGCCTGTGGCACCGCTCAACCTGCTGGCAAATTGGTACGCTGTCCCGTGCATCCGATGACGCTGACGAGCGCGGTCCAATCGGCGCTCAGGGCGCGTCGGCGGCAGGTCGAAGTGCGTGATCTGCTCGGTGCGAGCAAGCGCGCCCCGCACAGGCGCTCGAGAGCTTGGTCGCTGAGCGGACGAGCGCGCTATTGATCAGGACGACGCACATTGTGCGTCGTGCGGACCAACATGGCTAACTAGCGAGGCCTCCACTGGTATCTACCGAGACCGGCCCGCATCCAGCTCCGCGTCTCGCGGCATAAGCTTAGCAAGCATGCTCGACCTTATTGGCCAGGGCGGGATCGATATCGTGGTGGCCGGGAACGATGCCGCAGAACGTGGAGGCGTTTCTGCGGGTACCGCCCAGTTGAAGCGCATTGGCGACATAGGCGAGACCAGCTTTGTATCCGTCGAGGTCGAATTGCTCGACCGGGCCGGCGCCTCATTCGTCAGCGTGGCGCAGTCGTTCAACACCACCACCAGCATGGGCCGGCTGACCCTAAATGTGCTGCTGTCCTTCGCCCAGTTCGAGCGTGAGGTGGCTGGCGAGCGCATCCGCAATAAACTTGCGGCGTCTAAGCGCAAAGGGATGTTGGATGGGGAGCAGCGTCCTTCTGGGTTACCACGTGAAGGACTGTGAGCTGCTCGTGAACGAGCGCGAAGCTGAAACCGTCCGCCACATCATGCGACGCTATCTCGCCCTCAGTTCAGTGCGCGCACTGCAGGAAGAGCTGACAGCGCAGGATTCACCCGCAAAGGTCGCAATCAGAAGCAGCGCGTGAAAGGTATCTTCGCGAACCTTGGGACTGCCCATCGAGGTTGATTCGTCGGATACTGACTCTCGGCCGCGAGGTGATGAACGCGTCGCTCCAGCGCATGAACACCTTCCGGATCTCGAGTACCGTCCAAGGGAGTCACTTCCAGTCGGTCGCCACCGCAGTGCGCTCCTGCTCCGCATCCAGCGGGGCGCCGGTACTCATATCCTGCGCCGCGGCTTCGATCGCGCCGGAGCCGGCCTGGCGATATTCGGTCGCGTGAGCGGGCCCGGCCGCGAGCTGGCGCAAGCGCCAGGCGCCGCCGTCGCGACAGGCGATACCGTCAAGCGTCTTCTGCTCGAACGTGCGGCACCAGGCGCCGTCACGCGCCTTGAAGGTCAGGCCGATCCGCACCGGCGCGTCCGGCGCCTGCGCGGAGGCGAGCTGCGTTTCCAGCGCCTGGGCCAGCGGGCCGGTCGCGAGCAGCGGATCGCGTACCGGCTGGAGCTGCCGGCCCAGCACCAGGCCCAGCACCAACGTCGCCGCAATCGCTGCCCATTGCGGGGTCGCCCAGCGGCTGCTTCGGGGCAGCGGCACGATTTTAGTGCCCTGGCGCACGATGTGCTCCAGCCGCTCCGGCACCGGCGCTTCCGCAATCGGATCGAACCGCGCCTTGAGCAGGGCGCGCAACCGGCGCCCCGCTTCCACTTGCTGCGCGAGCACAGGGTTGTCCGCCAGCGCGGCCTCGACACGGCGGCGCTCGATCTCGCTGAGTTCGCCGTCGACGAACGCGCCGATCGTTTCGCGATCTATCGTCATATCGCTTTCCCTAGCTCGGCAATCAGCGCCTCGCGGCCGCGCGACA
>NZ_BBWU01000052.1 GCF_000974765.1 Sphingomonas changbaiensis NBRC 104936
GACCCCCTCACCCCGCTCGCGCTGGCGCGCGAGTCGCCCTCTCCCCTCGGGGGAGAGGGGCTAAGCAGTGCACAACCCTTAGCCGACATGGAGTGAAGCCGTTCGAGCGTCTAATAAGGCGATCCATCCTTATGAACGAAGCGGCCGTCCGCGTTCGTGCTCATCATGTCGATATCCGAGCAGGTGGTGACATCCGCCGGGTCGCGCGATCCGATCTCCAGATAGACGGCCGTTTCGCCCAACCTGTTGACCAGGTGGTGGCCATTGCCGCTGTTGCCGGGAAACGCAGCGCATTCCCCCGCGCGCAACAGTGTCTCGCCGCCGTCCTCGACCAGGGTCAGCTCGCCTTCCAGCACGACGACGAACTCGTCCTCGTGCGAATGCCAGTGCCGCTGGCTCGACCAGCCGCCCGGCGGCAGCCGCATCAGATTCACCCCGAAGGCGCTCAAGCCCCCCGCATTGCCGAGCCGCTGACGAATGCGATCGGAGCAAGGCCGGTCGAACGGCGCCGGATAGCCGGAGCCCAGTTGCTTCGGGACCGCGTCGATGTCGATCTTCGGCATGGGCCCGTGCCGGTCAGGGCCTTGGCCGCGCGAGGCTCACTGCCCGTCCGGCAATTCGCCGTTCGCACGGGCGCGGCGTTCCTCGCGGGCCTGGCGAAGCATCTGCTGGTAGCAGCCGGTCCAGCCCCCAGCGCCCGAGGGGGTGCAGCTGTTGATCCCCGACGCGCCAACATATTCCATGCTGCGCGCGCGCGCCGCCCAGCTCTGGCTTTCGGGGCTCGGCTTGATCCGGCGCAGCTCTTGCGGGATGCGGTAACGCTCGCCTTCCGAACGGCGGACGCAGATCGTGTCGCGCGGGCAGCTGTCGTTGCCGAAGATGACCAGCACCTGTTCGTTGGAATTGCGCTGGGCCTGCGCGGGCGCGGCCGGCAGCAGCAGCGGAGCGCCGAGCGCGATGGCGGCCAGAGTCTTCTTCAACATCGCAGACACTCCTCAGATACGCTTGGACAGAGCGATGGCGGCGCGACAGCCGAGCCGGATCGCGTGGAACATGAGCGGGTAAGCGGGCGCCCGCTCGGCGCCGGCGGCGAGCGCGTGATCGCGGTGCGCGACCTCGTCCGCCCGGAATTCGCGGATTCGATCCGACAGCTCGGGATCGGTGTCGCCGAGCGCTTCGAGCTGCTGGCCGTAATGGCGGTCGATCTCGGTCTCGATCGCGGCCGTGCAGGCCATCGCCGCCTCGGGGCCGATCGCGGCCGTGACGGCGCCGAGCGCGAAACCGGCAACATTCCACACCGGCTGCAGCGCGGTCGGGCGGACGCCCCGCTCGAGGATCATCGCATCGAAGCGCTTGCGATGCGCTTCCTCCTGCGCGGCCATGCCGGCAATGACGCGGGCCGCGGGCGCGCGGTCGCCGAGCACGGCAAGCTGTCCGGCATAGATGCGGGTCGCGCCATATTCGCCGGCCTGATCGACGCGCAGCATCGACGCGGCATCGGGTCTCTTGTCGCCAGGCTTCATGCGCGCCTCCTGTTACCCGCCAACAACGCCCAGATGGCGATCGCGGCTGCAAAGGAGAAGATCGCGTTGAAGCCGGCCAGCGACACCCCGCCGAGCGTCCATTGCGGCTGGTCGCATCGGATCAGCGGCGCGTTCATGATCGCCTTCAGCAGATCCTGAGCGTTGGCGGCGGACGGCCCGCGCGAGCATTTCGTGACGCCTTCCCACCAGCGATATTCGACGCCGGCATGAAACACGCCGATCGCGCCGGAAATCGCGATCGCGACCGCAGCAAGGAAAACGAGGGCACGCGACCAGCGCGGCTGTCCCGAAAGGCCATAGGCGAGCAGCGCGAACACGATCGCCGCCTCGTGCGGCCAGCGCTGCCAATAACACATCTCGCACGGATAAAGCCCGCCGATATGCTGCGACGCGAGCGCACCGCCCAGCAGGGCTGCCGGCGCGAGCAGGGCGAGGAGGCGGGCTTTGGCGAGGGTGGTCATTCAGTTTGCGCCCTAAACTCGGTTTGGCCTGAGCCTGTCGAAGGCCTCCCTTCTCCTTCCTTCATTTCGGAAAAAGAACAAGGGAGGGCTTCGACTAGCTCAGCCCAAACCGGATTTGGCGGCTAACAGGCTGAACCGGAGCTTACTTGCCGCGCGACGCCGTCTGGACCTGCGGCAGCTTGGTCAGGCGCTCCAGCGTCTTCACTGCATAATCGAGCTGGAAGTCCTTCACGCCCTGCTTCTCGAGCTGTTCCGAGGTGAGGCGGAAGCGCGGGTCTTCCTTCACGTCGTCCTCGAGGATCGAGTTGTCGACCTTCGCCTGGTTGATCAGGTGGCGGCGCAGGTCCGCCTCGCGGAAGCGCGGCCGATCCTTGTAGTCCGGGTCGCTGAGCTGCGGCACCAGCACGTCCGGTTCGATGCCGCCTTCCTGCACCGACCGGCCCGACGGCGTGTAATAGCGCGCCGTGGTGAGGCGGAGCGCGGTCGTCTGCGACAAAGGCAGCAGCGTCTGCACCGAGCCTTTGCCGAAGCTGCGCTCACCCATCACGATCGCGCGATGCTGGTCCTGCAGGGCGCCTGCCACGATCTCCGACGCCGAGGCGGAGCCGGCATCGACGAGCACGATCACCGGCGCGCCGTGCGTGTCGTCGCCGGGCTTCGCGTAATAGCGTTCGATGTCGTTCTTCTCGCGGCCGCGCTGCGAGACGATCTCGCCGTGATCGAGGAACGCGTCGGAGACCTCGATCGCTTGGTCGAGCAGGCCGCCGGGGTTGGAGCGCAGGTCGACGACATAGCCGGCAGGCTTATGGCCGAGCGACTTTTCGATGCCCATGATCGCGGCGCGGACGCCGGCGCCGGTGTTCTTCGAGAAGGCGTTGATGTTGATGACGCCGACATCGCCCTTCACTTCCCATTTGACCGGCTTCAGCTCGATCACTTCGCGGGTCAGCGTCAGGTCGAACGGCTTGTCGCGGCCGGGCCGGACGATGGTGATCTTGAGCGTCGTGCCGGGCTTCCCGCGCATTTCCTCGACCGCCTCGTCCAGCGTGCCGCCATAGAGCAGCTCGCCGTTCAGATGCGTGATATAGTCGCCGGCCTTGATCCCGGCCCGCGATGCCGGCGTGTCTTCGCTCGCCGCGATCACCTTGACGGCGCCGTCCTCCATCGAAACGGTCAGACCGAGCCCGCCATAATTGCCGTCCGTCTGCGCCTTCATCGACTGGAAGTCGGTCGCATCGAGGAACGAGCTGTGCGGATCGAGGCTCGCCAGCATGCCGTTGATCGCGCCCTTGATCAGCGTCTTGTCATCGACCTTGTCGACATATTCGGCGCGCACGCGCTCGAACACGTTCATGAACTGGTCGAGTTCCTTGTACGTGTCGTTGTCGACGGCGGCGAGGCTGGAGGTTGCCAGCGGCACCAGGGCAAGGGCGCTGGCCAGGGCGGTGGCGCGGAACAGGGGACGGAACATCAAACACTTCCTGCCGGAGTTATCGAATCGAGAATATAGGCTTTTCGACGGGTGTTAAAGGTTAACCGACGAGAGTCGTCGGATTAACCGGCTTGCCGTCCTGCCGGAGCTCGACGGTGATGCCGTTCCGTCCGGCGCGGCCGAGCGGGCTGCCTTCCGCGACGGTGTCGCCGATCCGGGCGATATTGGAGGCAAGGCCGGTCACGATGCTCATATAGCCGTCGCCGTGATCGATGATCGCGATGCCGCCATAGCCTCGGTAGAGGCCGGCGAAGGTCACGCGGCCGGCAGCAGGCGCGACGACGATCGCGCCTGGCTTTGCGGCGATCGACACGCCGCTCGCGCGCATCCCGGACGGCAACGCCTCGCCGAAGCCGCGGACGACCGAGCCCAGCACCGGCAGCCGATAGGACAGGCGCTGCGGCACGGCAGACCCGGCGGCGACCGGCAACGCGTCCGTTAGCTGCGCAGGACGCGGCAGCGGGCCAGGCAGGCTCGCGAGCCGATCGCGCAGCGTGCCCTCCGTCCCGAGCCGCCTGACCAGATCCTCAAGGTCGCGCGCGCTTTCGCCGAGCGCCAGCGCGCGTTCCGCCTCCAGCCGGGCGCTGCCGGCCAGCACGGCCGAGCGGCGGCGCTGTTCGACTTCCAGCCTGGCGAGGCGCTGCTGTTCGAGGCGGCCCTGGCGCTGCCCCTCGCGCAGAGCCGAAAGGGCAAGCGCGGCCTGCCGGTGCAGCGCCGCCGATCGGGCGACTTCGGCCCGCAAGCCCGCCGTCTGCGCCGCGATGCGGGGCGTCACCGTTCCTAAAACGGCGCGGACATGGACGAGATCGTTGAGGCTTCCGGGTTGCAGCAGCGTCGCGGCCGCAGGCCGACGCGCCATCGTCTCCAGTGCGGCGATCAGGCGCACGATCGGCTGTTCCTGGGCAGCCAGCCGTCGCTCCTGCCGGCGCTGAAGCCCGCGCACGATCGCGAGACGAGCCTCGGCCGCCTCGATATCCGCCTCCGATGCCTGAATTCGCGCGGCGACCGCGGCCTGCGCGGCCCGCGCCCGATCGGCCTGATCGAGCGCGGCGCCGGCCTGCGCCTCCAGCCGGGCCGATCGCGCACGCGCGCCATTCGCCTGGGCCTGGGCAGCAGCCAGCCGGGCGCGCGGGTCCGGCGTATTCTGGGCAGCCAGTGCAGTCGCGGCCACCAGCGTACCGAGCGCGAACCAGAGCTTCATCATCCCTCCCGGTGATAGGGATGATTGGCAAGGATCGACGTCGCGCGAAAGAGCTGTTCCATCAGCATCGCGCGGGCCAGCAGGTGCGGCCAGGTCGCAGAGCCGAACGCGAGCAGCAGGTCTGCGGACTGGCGTTCGCCTTCACCGTGACCGTCCGCGGCGCCGATGAGAAAGCGGCATTCGCGCTTTCCTGCATCGCGCCATTTTTCGAGCCGCCTCGCAAACTCAACGGACGTCAGCTGCTCGCCGCGTTCGTCCAGCGCGACCGTCACGCCGTTCGGATCGCGTGGAGGCACGCGCCCGCCTTCGTCCGGCAATTCGGTCAGTTTCAGCGGCCAGGTTATGCGCTTTTCATAGCGCGCGACCAACTCGGCCTCGGGCCCGCGTCCGATCCGGCCGCGCGCGACAATGTGGAGCAGCAAGACCTATGCGTGCGCGGGGTTGGGCGGCTGCGGAGCTTCGCCGAACGCCCACATCCGCTCCAGATTGTAGAAGCTGCGCACTTCCGGGCGGAACAGGTGGACGATCACGTCGCCGGCATCGATCAGCACCCAATCGGCCGCGGGAAGGCCTTCGACGCGGGCGCCGCGGCCAAGCTCGCCCTTCATCCGCTCGACGAGCTTTTGCGCCATCGAGGCGACCTGGCGGGTCGAGCGGCCGGATGCGATCACCATGTGATCGGCAATGCTGCTCTTGCCCTCCAGGGGAATCGAGACGGTCTCGATCGCCTGATCGTCCTCCAGCGAGGACAGGACGAGGTTGTGCAGCGCCGAGACCGGATCGGCCTCGGGCGTACGGGAAGCGAGTGACTGTGCGGCCAAGTGGGTTCCTCAGCTAGAGTGCGTTCGTCGTGAAAGATCAACGCGTGAGAGCGCGCGGCGGTGCCAATGAGGGTCGGCCTGGCGGATGCGGGTCGCCGAACGAGGATCGGGGACAAAGCGCAACAGCACGAGCGCCGGCGGTCTCCAGTTCGTCCAGTTCCTCAGATCGGCCACGGGCCGGACGAAGCGCCGCAACCAGCCCATCGCGGGTGCCGCGTGGGCAGCCCGGTTATACCCCGGCCGCGCAATCACCGCAATCGGAACCCGCCGGGCGATCTCTCGCCACGCGCGCCAGTGATGAAATTGCAACAGATTGTCCGCGCCCATCAGCCAGATGAATTTGTGGCTGGGGTAGCGGCTTTTCAAGGCTGCGAGCGTGTCGACCGTGTAACGCGTGTCAAGCTCCGTCTCGATCGCGGTCGGGCGGATGCGCGTGCCGCGCGCCTGGGTGCGCGCCGAGGCAAGCCGCACCTCGAGCGGCGCCATGCTCTCCGGGTCCTTCAGCGGATTGCCGGGCGAGACCAGCCACCACAGCTCGTCCAGCTCCAGCGCGCGGATCGCGAACAGCGAAATCGCCCGATGCCCGCCATGCGCCGGATTGAAGCTGCCGCCGAGAAGGCCGATGCGAGTCACAAAGGCGATCGCCAGTTTCGGCTCTGATGAACCACGCGCAAGATGCGCAGTTCGGTGCGCGTCACCCTGTAGATGATCAGGAAGGGTGTTCGGCCCAGCCTCCATTTACGGCGCGGCGACCCCTCGATAGGGGGTCCGCCGCCCGGCGTTTCCAGTAGAAAATCGGTCGCTTCACGCACGGCATTATAGAAGCCAACGATCAGATCGTCGCGCTCGCGCCAATAGCCCTCTATGTCGGCGATGTCCTGTTTTGCCGGGTCGGCAAAGACCAGACGCCTCACGCAGCTTCCGCGCGCTTCATGCGCGCCTGAGCAGCGGCGATGCGCTCATCGAACCACGCATCCATCTCTTCTTTCGTATAGGAACGGCCTTCGTCGATAGCGCGCTCGCCCTCTTCGACGAAATCCAGGAAGGATGTTTGTTCTTCAATATAGCTCTTGATTGCCGCCGCCAGTATCCACGAGCGCGACCGGTCCATCCGGGAGGCCAGCGCATCCAGCGTCTTTGCCAATTCCTCGGAAACACGCGCGGTGATGACGGCCGTACTCATTCCCGTCAATTAGCAGTTGTATACATCTGATTCAACCGCGCACCTGCCCCGATCCGCGCCCGGCCCATTTGTAGGTGGTGAGCCCTTCCAGCGCGACCGGGCCGCGGGCGTGGAGGCGGCCGGTGGCGATGCCGATTTCGGCGCCCAGGCCGAATTCGCCGCCGTCCGCGAACTGGGTCGAGGCGTTGTGGAGCACGATCGCGCTGTCCACTTCGGCGAGGAAGCGTTCGGCGGCCGCGGCGTCGGCCGTCACGATCGCATCGGTATGGCCGGAGCCGTGCGCGGCAATGTGCGCGAGCGCGGCGTCGAGGCCGTCGACGATCGCAACGGCGCAGATCGCCTCCAGATATTCGGTGCCCCAATCCTCCGCCGCCGCGGGGCGGATGCGCGGGTCGAGGGCCTGCGCGCGGCCGTCACCGCGCAGCTCGCAGCCGCGCTCCAGCAGCCCTTCGACGAGCGGGATTGCGGCAGGATAATCCGCATCGATCAGCAGCGTTTCCATCGCCCCGCAGACGCCGGTGCGGCGAAGCTTCGCGTCGATCACGATCGCTTCCGCCATCGCCGGATCGGCGGCCCGATGCACATAGACGTGGTTATTGCCGTCGAGATGCGCCAGCACCGGCACGCGCGCATCGGCCTGGACGGCGGCAACCAGCGACTTGCCGCCGCGCGGCACGATCAGGTCGATGCCGCCCGCGGCGCGGAGCATCGCCGAGACGAGCGCCCGGTCCGGATCGTCGACCAGCTGGATCGCGGCCTCGGGCAATCCCGCAGAGCTGAGGCCCGTCCGCATCGCCTGGTGCAGCGCCCGGTTGCTCGCCTGCGCCTCGGAGCCGCCGCGGAGGATCACCGCATTGCCTGACCGCAGGCAGAGCGCCCCCGCATCGGCGGTCACGTTCGGGCGGCTTTCATAGATGATCCCGACCACGCCGATCGGAATGCGGATGCGATCGAGCCTCAAGCCATTCGGCCGCGTCCGCGTATCGATCACGTCGCCAAGCGGAGTAGGCAGCGCCGCGACCGCCTCCAGCGCCGCGGCAATGTTTTCGACACGCGCGGCGTCGAGGCGCAAGCGGTCCTGCATCGCCGCGCTGAGTTTGCCTGCGCGGGCAAGATCCTCATCGTTCGCAGCGAGAATGGCAGATGCTCCGCCGCGCACTGCCGATGCAGCCGCCCGAAGCGCTTTAGCCGTTTGCGCCGGCTCGACGCGCGCGAGCTCGGCCGCAGCCGCGCGCGCCTGTTGCGCCATGTCGGCGATCCGGTTCTCGGCGGACGTCATCGACCAGCCGCCTAGCATGGCCTGCGTGAATTCTGCTACGCTCGCGCAATGACTGGGGTGGAAGCGACAGGGGATCTGGTCACCGGCGCATTGCTGGCCGGCGCGATCGAGCGGACGAGCGGGACGCGGAGCTACGACGACGCGTCGCATGCGCTTTGCCTCAATTGCGGGACGGCCCTGCTCGGCGACTATTGCCATCGCTGCGGCCAGCCCGGGCACGTCCACCGCTCGCTCTCCGCGATCTGGCACGATCTTGCCCACGGCGTGCTGCATTTCGAAGGGAAGATCTGGAACACTTTGCCGCTGCTCGCCTGGCGGCCGGGTGAGCTGACGCGGCGCTTCATTCACGGCGAGCGGGCACGCTTCATCTCACCAATGGCGCTGTTCCTATTCTCGGTGTTCCTGATGTTCGCGCTGTTCAGTGCAATCGGCGCGCATATGGAGGTGCCCGAAAACACGGCACCCACCGAAGTCGCGCAGGCCGCTGCGCGCGCCAAGATCCCGCAGGCCAAGGCAGAGCTGGAGCGGCTGAAGGCGCTTCGCGCCGCCGCCACGACGCCGGAGGAGCGGGAGCGGCTATCCAGTCGCGTCGAGAAAGCGCGGGAGGAGGTGGTCGGCCTGAGCGAGATTACCGGCTGGAAGGCATGGCAGGAAAGCAAGCTGCAGACCGGCTGGGCGCGGCTGGACGCGGGTCTTGCCAAGGCCAAGGAGAATCCGAACCTGGTCCTCTACAAGCTCCAGTCGAGCGCTTATAAATTCTCCTGGGCGCTGATCCCGATCTCGACGCCGTTCGTGTGGCTGCTGTTCGCCTGGAAGCGTCGCTTCAAGGTGTACGACCATGCCGTGTTCGTCACCTATTCGCTGTCGTTCATGTCGCTGATGGTGATCGCGCTCACGATTCTTGGCGAGATCGGCATGCCGGACGACGTTATCGCGATGGCGGCGCTGCTGATACCGCCGATCCACATGTACCGGCAGCTTCGCGGCGCCTATGGGATCGGCCGCTTCAGCGCGCTGGTCCGGCTCGCCGCGCTGCTGATCTTCGCCTTCTGGGCGCTGAGCGCCTATTTCTTCCTGCTAATCGTGATGGGCGTGCTCGGTTAACCTTCTCCATTTCGGATCAGTCTGAGCGCCCTTGATCCGATCCGGACCGTTGCCCGGCTTTCCCGGAGTCCGGTGCCTTCCATACGACGTGCCCGATGGAGCGAGCGAAACGCCGCCGGGTTCGCATTGTCGACAGTCTGGAGGCGGCGCGCGGGCTGTTCGCCCCGGCGCTGACGCGCGCCCGCGACGAGCGGCTTTATGTCGCACATCTGGATGCCGGGCGGCGTCTGATCGGTGTCCGCCTTCGCTTCGCGGCAGAGGGTGAGCCGATCGATCTCCCGGTCCGCGGCATCATCGCCGATGCCGTGGCGCTGGACAGCAACGAGGTGATCCTGGCGCATAACCATCCAAGCGGCGATCCGACGCCCAGCATCACCGATATCGAAACGACGCGAAGCCTGCTCCGGGCCGCGCGCCCGATCGGCCTGACGGTCCGCGACCATCTGGTGTTCGGCGGCGGCGATATGGTCTCGTTCCGCGAACGCGGCCTATTGTGAGCCGCAGCCCTTGATCGCGCGCGGCTCCGGACGCGGCCCACGGGCCTCGAACGCCGCGAAATAGCCGCCGGCATTCGGCATCGGCTCGATCCGGACGAGGCTGTAGCCGACCGCGGCGAATTCGCAGCGGAGCAGCGCGGGCGGCGTGCCGTGCGCCTCGGTCGGGCGATCCGCGTCGACCACGATCACCTGACCGCCCGCTTTCAACGAGGGACGCAGGTTCCACAGGAACTCATAGGGTTCCTCGATCTCATGGTACATGTGGATCATGAACACGCGGTCGAAGCTGTTCGGCGGCAGCTTCGGATCGGCGGCTTCGCCGAGCCTGACCGAGACATTGTCGAGCCGCTCGCGATTCACGCGTTCGGCCAGCGCATTGCGGACCTCGGGCACGATGTCTTCGGCGAGCACGCGGCCTTTCATGCCCACGCGTGCGGCGAGCCGGACGGTGTAATAGCCCTCGCCCGCGCCGATATCGGCGACCGTCATGCCGGGAGCGACGCCGGCCCGGTCCATCACCTCTTCCGCTTCCTTCAATCGGTCGCGGCTTTCCTCGTCCGACCAGCGGCTCGAGACGATCTTGGCGACCGGCCGATGCGCCTTGGGAAATTCGGACGCATGCTCCCGCGCCTCGGCCGCATTATGCTCTGCGGGCACCTGGCAGCCGCTCAGGAGCATCAGCGCGACCGCGGCAGAGAAGCGGTTCATTCCACGTCCTCGACGTCGACCTTTTCGCCCGTCACCCGCTGGCTGAGCGCAGCGGCCATGAACGGATCGAGCGCGCCGTCCAGCACGTCGCCGGGCGCGGTCGAAGTGACGCCCGTGCGCAGATCCTTCACCAGCTGATAGGGCTGCAGCACGTAGGAACGGATCTGGTGGCCCCAGCCGATATCGGTCTTGGTCGCGTTGGTCGCGTTCGCCTCCGCCTCGCGCTTCTGCAGCTCCAGTTCGAACAGTTTGGCGCGAAGCTGGCTGTACGCCTCGGCCCTGTTCTTGTGCTGCGAGCGCTGGCTCTGCGACTGGACGACGATGCCGGTCGGCAAGTGGGTGATGCGCACCGCCGAATCAGTGGTGTTGATGTGCTGCCCGCCCGCGCCCGAAGCGCGGAACGTGTCGATGCGCAGATCGCCTTCGTTCACCTCGATCTCGATATCGTCATCGACGACCGGATAGACCCAGACGCTGGCGAAGCTGGTGTGACGGCGCGCGTTCGAATCATAGGGGCTGATGCGGACCAGCCGGTGCACGCCGCTTTCGGTCTTTGCATAGCCATAGGCGTTCTCGCCCTTCAGCAGCAACGTCGCCGACTTGATGCCCGCCTGTTCGCCGGCGTGATAGTCGATCAGCTCGACCTTCATGCCGTGGCGTTCGGCCCAGCGCGTGTACATGCGCTGCAGCATGCCGGCCCAATCCTGGCTCTCGGTGCCGCCGGCGCCGGCATTGACCTCGACATAGGTGTCGTTGGCGTCGGCCTCGCCCGCGAGCAGCGCCGCGACCTTGTCGCGCTCGGCCCGCTCGGCGAGCCCGGCAAGGCTCGCCACGCCTTCATCGACCAGCGCTTCGTCGCCCTCGGCCTCGGCCAGCTCCATCAGCTCGACCGTGTCGTCGCGCTCGCGCTCGATCGCGCGCGTGGCGGCAATCGCCTCGTCCAGCCGACGGCGTTCGCGCATGACCGCCTGGGCCTGCTTCGGATCGTTCCAGAGCGACTGGTCCTCGACCTTCGCATTCAGCTCGTCGAGACGCCGCAGGGCCCGGTCCCAGTCAAGGAACCGCCGGAGCAGCGCGAGCGCGTCGTTGATCTGGTCGACATAGGCTTGCGCTTCGGCGCGCATTCGAGAGGTTCCTACACGTGGGGCCGGTCGAGGCTCCTAGTAAATCCCGCCCTCGCGCTCAAGGAACTCGCTATCGCGCGGACCCTGGCGGACGGGAACGTCGGGCGGAAGCTGCTTTTCCTTCGGCCTTGCAGCGATCTCTTCGCGGCGAATCGTGCGGCGCGGCTCGCTTTCCGGCTTGAATGCTTCCCAGATCACGGCCGGTTTCGGCTCGGTCAGCGACGGGAAGGTCCCGAACACCTTGCGGCCGGAGCGACGGTCGATCCGCACGAACCGGATGCCGGGCGCCGCGCGGAACGAGACGACCGGCATGTCCTTCAGCGCCTCGCGCGCGAATTGCTTGAAGATGGGCGCCGCGAGCGTGCCGCCCTGCGCATAGCCGCCCATCGCCCGCGGCTGATCATAGCCGACATAGGTGCCGGCAATCAGGTCGGGCGAACCGCCGATGAACCAGACATTGGTCGGGCCGCTGGTGGTGCCGGTCTTGCCGATCAGCGGCCGGTCGAGCTCGCGCAGGGTCTGGGCGGTGCCGCGCAGCACCACGCCTTCCATGATGTGGACGATCTGATAGGCCGTCATCGGATCCATCAGCTGTCGCCCGCGCAAGGGCGGACGCGGCATCGGCTTGCCGTCCCAATCCTTCGCGTTGCAGGTCCGCATCAACGCGCAGCGGCCGTCGGTTCGGTAGATGACCTTGCCGTTCCGGTCCTGGACATAGTCGATCAGCGTCGGCTTCAGCTCGCGACCGAGCGCCACCAGCTGCGAGACGGCATTGGTCATCTTCAGCGCCGTGGTCTCGCCGGCGCCGAGCGCGATCGACAGGAACGGCTTGTAGTTGCCGATCCCCATCCGCGCGATCGTGCGCACGACATTGTCCATGCCGGTCTGCGAGGCGGTGCGCACCGTCATCAGGTTGCGCGACTGCTCGATCGCCCAGCGCAGCGTCTGCGGGCCGGCATAGCCGCCCGAGAAATTGCGGAAGCATTTCTGCCCCAGCAGCGCCGACTGATAGACGCAGAACGGCCCGTCGACGATCAGGGTCGCGGGCGTCATGCCATTGTCGAGTGCCGCCGCATAGACGAACGGCTTGATCGTGGACCCCGGCTGGCGAAGCGCCTGGGTGGCGTTGTTGAAGCTGTGGATACGGCTGTCCCACCCGCCCTGCATCGCCATGATGCGGCCGTTATGCGGATTCTCCACCACCATCGCGCCGGACACGGCGGGGATCGAGCGCAGCGACCAGGTGCTGCCTTCCTGCTCCACCGCGATCACGTCGCCGGGATTGAGCGCGTCGAACGTGGTTCCGCCCTTGCCGGCCACCGGAATGCTCGCGGCCGACGCGGGCATCGTTCCGGTCTCGCCGCTCTGGAAGCCGATCTTCGCCTCGCCGCCCGTCTTTTCGAGCACGATCGCGACGTGCCAATTGGCATAGCCGGCGCCAAGATTGGCGGCGGCGAGGCGCTGAGCCCAATTGCCGTCGATCGGCAGCTTCTTGATCGGGCCATGCCAGCCCTTGCCGCGATCGTAGCGGACCAATCCGTCCCGCAGCGCCGTTTCCGAAAGCTGCTGGAGTCGGGGATCGAGCGAGGTGCGCACCCATAGCCCGCCTGCGTAGAGGCTGTTCGGCCCCGCTTCCGCATTCTCGCCAAAGCGATCGATCAGCTCGCGCCGGACCTCTTCAAGGAAATAGCCGGCATTGGCCTCGAACCGCGTGCCCTGGCGCGGCACCGTGCCGAGCGGCGAGGCGACCGCCGCGTCATGCTCGGCCTTGCTGATGAAGCCGTTGCGCAGCATCTCGCCCAGCACCCAATTGCGTCGGGCAAGCGCGCGGTCTTCGTGCCGTTCCGGATCGTAGTTGGACGGCCCCTTCGGCAGGATCGCGAGATACGCCATCTGCGGCAGCGTCAGCTCCGCCACGTCCTTGTCGAAATAGGCGCGCGATGCAGCCTGCACGCCATAGGCGTTCCGGCCGAGGAATATCTGGTTGAGATAAAGCTCAAGGATCTGCTGCTTGGTGAGCGCGTCTTCGATCCGATAGGCGAGCAGTGCCTCGCGCACCTTCCGCTTGTAGCTGAGCTCGTTGCCCAAAAGCAGGTTCTTCGCGACCTGCTGGGTGATCGTCGACGCGCCCACCGGACGGCCGCGATGGGTCAGGTTCTTGATGACCGCGGAAACGATCCCCGGATAATCGACGCCGCCATGGCTGAAGAAGGTCCGGTCCTCGGCGGAGATGTAGGCCTGCACCAGCTTCTGCGGGAACTCCGGATAGGAAAGCTGAACCCGGCGCTCGCGTGCATAAGAGTGGATCGGCGTGCCGTCGATCGCGCGGACGTTGGTCGGCAGCGGCGGCTGGTAGGTGCGAAGCTTGTCGACGGAGGGCAGGTCGCGCGCGAACATCACCCAGATCAGCGCATAGCCGAGCAGCAGCAGCCCGGCGGCATAGGCGATCCAGCGGAACCAGCGCCGCGCCCATAGCTCGCTCAGCTTTTGCCGATAATCGCCCGCCCGCTTCAGGGTAAAGCGCGAGCCCGCCGTCTCAGACTGTTCCATCCGATCCCGGCTCTAGCAAGTTTCGGCGGCTTTGGAACCGGATATCACCGCTGGGCGAAGCGCCTGGCGAAATGAATCTCGATCGCACGTGCAACCGCCGCGCCGACACGGGCGCGACCGTCCTGGGACGAGAGCAGGCCGCGATCGGCGTCGTTGGTGATATAGCCGGTCTCGAGCAGCACCGAGGGCACGTCCGGCGCCTTCAGCACGACCAGCGCGGCCTTGCGGTGGAAATCGCGGCGGAACGGCAGGACCGACTGCGCCTCTCGGTGAATCTGGTCCGTGAAGGCCGCGGCGTTTTCGAGCGATTCCCGCTGGGCAAGATCGATCAGGATCGAGGTGACGGCCTCGGGCCGGCCGCTGAGATTCACCCCGCGGACGATATCGGCCTTGTTCTCGCGATTGGCGAGCGCGGCGGCCTCGGCATCCGACGCGACTTCCGACAATGTGTAGAGTGTGGCGCCATGCGCTTCCTGGTCGTCGCCGGCGGAGTCCGCGTGGATCGACAGGAAGAGCGACGCGCCCAGCTTGCGCGCCATCTCATAGCGTTCGCGCAGCGCCAGGAAGCGATCGTCGCTGCGCGTGAGCGCGACCCGAACGCGGCCGTGCCTGGCGAGCGCATCGCGCACCGATCGGGCAACGGCGAGCGTCAGGTCCTTTTCCTGTTCGCCGGTCGCAGCCTTGGCGCCGAGGTCATAGCCGCCATGGCCGGCGTCGATCACCACCAGCGGCGCGCCTGCGGGACCGGCAACGCCCGGCATCGGCGGCGGCGGCGGCGGCGGGTCGAGCGGGATCGTCAGCGTGCCGCCCTCGCTCGCGGCCAGGCCCGGCGTCATCACCGCAAGCCCCGCCAGCCCGAGCAGCAACGCCGCTCCGGCCAGGCTCCGTGCGATCAATTTCGTGCCGACCCTCAACTTCCCACGCGTCCCAAAAGGTTTCGGCCGGATTTACCGTGTTCTGGTTAACAAAGCGACTAGTCGCGGATGACCGCCCAGGTGGGCGCGTGATCGCTCGCCTTTTCGCGGCCGCGATAGCTTTTATCGACGCCGGCATCGACGAGCCGGTCGGCCGCCTGCGGGCTCAGCAGCAGATGGTCGATGCGAAACCCCGCATCGCGCTGCCAGCAGCCGGCCTGATAGTCCCAGAAGGTCCAGAGCGGCGTGACCGGATGCCGCGTCTTCAGCGCGTCGGTCCAGCCCTGATACAATAGCCGGCGGAACGCCTGGCGGCTTTCCGGCTGCATCAGCGCGTCGTGCGCCATTGCCGAAACCGAGAACGTATCGGCGTCGGTCGGGATCACGTTGTAATCGCCGGCCAGCACGACCGCCCGCTCCTCGGCGAGCAATTCGGCAGCATGCGCGCAAAGCCGCTCCATCCAGAGCAATTTGTAATCGAACTTGGGACCGGGCACCGGATTGCCGTTGGGCAAATAGATCGACGCGATCACCACCCCGTTCACGTCGGCCTCGAGATAGCGGCTGTGGGTGTCGTCCGGATCGCCGGGCAGGCCACGCCGGCGCTCGACCGGGTCGGCGCCTTTCGCGAGCACGGCGACGCCGTTGAACCCCTTCTGGCCGTGCCACACCGCGCCGTATCCGGCCGCGCGCATCTCTGCTTCAGGGAAGGTTTCGTCGGAGGACTTCAGTTCCTGGAGACACACGACATCCGGCTTCTGCTCGTCCAGATACTCGATGAGGCGAGGCAGCCGGGCCTTGATGCCGTTCACATTGTAGGTGACGATGCGCATGGGAGCGGCGTAGCGGGCCGGCGCAATTCAGGAAAGAGCGCGACCCTAAACCGAGAAGCTCGATCCGCAGCCGCATCCGGAGGCGGCGTTCGGATTTTCGACCTTGAAGGCCGCGCCGCCGAGATTTTCGACATAATCGACCGCGGCGCCGCGCACGAGATCAAGGCTGATGCTGTCGACGACCAGGGTCACCCCGTCGGTCTCGACCTGGGCGTCGTCGCTTTCGATCGAATCGGCCAGGCCGAAGCGATACTGGAAGCCGGAGCAGCCGCCGCCTTCGACCGACAGCCGCAGGATCGCAGGCTTGCCCTGCCGCGCGGCAATGGCTGCGACGCGCTCAGCGGCGGAAGAGGTCAGCTGGATCGGATCGCTCACGGTCGCGATGTAGGAATTGAAAAGGCCGCCGGCAACATGGCCGGCGGCTCCTCTCCATTCCCGATAATCAGTTGGTGCCGATCGTGTCGCCGTCCGGGCCGCCCTGGGCCAGCGGCGCGGTCATCGCGTTGACGCGCTGCTTCATCGCAACCGCCAGTTCGGCCGAATCGAGATAGGGAACCGGGTTCACCGCGCGGCCGTCCATGCGGACTTCATAGTGAAGGTGGCTGCCGGTCGAGCGGCCGGTCGAGCCCATCAACGCGATCACGTCGCCGCGATGGACGCGCTGGCCCTGCGAGACGAGGATCTTCGACAGGTGGCCGTAGCGGGTTTCGAGACCGCGGCCATGCTCCAGCTCGACAAGATTGCCGTAGCCGCCGGTCCAGCCCGCACGCTCGACGATGCCGTCGGCGGTCGCATAGATCGGCGTGCCGGTCGGGCCGGGAATGTCGACGCCGGCGTGCATCGCCGCCGTGCCGCGGAACGGATCGGAGCGGACGCCGTAGAAGCTGCTGAAATTGAGGTTCGCGACCGGCTTCAGCGACGGCACCGACATGCTGCCCTGATCGCCCGACACGGTCTGGCCGACCTGGTCCATCTTCTTCCAGGATTGGAACAGCGCCTTGAACTGGGCGTCGCCGCTATCGGCGGACGCCGCCACCGACGTGGTTGCGATCGCAACCGCAAACACCGAACGCACCGCGCTCTTCACATTGAAAATCCGGCGGAACCGGTTTGCGCGCACCGCGTTGGCTTCGGTTGAGAACAAGACACGTCCTTCCGGCGACCTCTCGATCCGAGCGACCGCGTCGCGCCGGACCTGTGATTTCTTGCCTAGCGGTGCCCCCCGCTCGGCTTGCCGGACTTGTCTGCAATCAGCAGGTTAATGACAACCTACCATGTAGAAGTCTCGGGTTAGACCGGCTCGCTCGCGCGCCGAGTCGTTGAACGGAGGCTTCAAAACCCCGCGAAAATGCCGGGCGACCAGGGATTGCCAGGTCGAAACGGGCTCCAGTCCGGCCGATTCACACCCAAAATTGAACCAGCGCGTGCCGGCGCGGACGTGCCGTTCCTCATCGGCCAGGATGCGTGTCAGGATGCGCGCGGTGACGCGATCGCCCACGCTTTGGAAGCGCTCGATCGTCGCCGGCGTGATATCGAGCCCGCGCGCTTCCAGCACCATCGGCACCACCGCGAGGCGGGCAAGCGGGTCGTGCGCCGTCTCCTCCGCCGCCTGCCATAGTCCGTCATGCGCCGGGAGCGCGCCATAGAAGCTGCCGAGCGCACGCAATCGCCGATCCAGCAGCGCGAAGTGCATCGCCTCCTCGGCCCCGACCCGCATCCAGTCGTCCGCGAACGCGCGTGGGAACGACGCGCCGAACCGCCCGAGCATGTCGAACGCCAGGTCAATCGCGACGAACTCGATGTGCGCCAGCGCATGGATCATCGCGATCCGCGACGCTCCGGACCCGGCGCGCCCGCGCTTCGGCATGCGGTTGGGCGGAAGCAGCTCGGGCGCGTCCGGGCGTGCCGAACGGTCGGGCATCGCGGCCGAGAAACCATGGTCGAGCCGGCCCAAGCGCCACTCACGCGCGGCGGCGCGGGCGGCGCGGACTTTCGCGTGAGGGGTGGCTGTGGCGAGGACCGCGCGGGCGGCTTCGGAAACGTCGGTCATAGCTCCTCCCCGTTCCGGGGAGGATTTTCGTCACAGCTCCTGCGCCGCCTTCAGCACCTCTTCCGCGTGTCCCGGTACCTTCACCTTGCGCCACTCGCGCGCGATCCTGCCTTCCTTGTCGATCAGGAAGGTCGAGCGCTCGATCCCCATATATTTGCGGCCATACATGTTCTTTTCGACCCAGGCGCCGAACGCTTCCAGCAGCTTGCCGTCGGTATCGGTGCCGAGCGGGACCTTCAGGTCGTATTTCTCGGTGAACGCCTTGTGCTTCTTCGCCGTATCCTTCGAGACGCCGAGCAGCGCGACGCCGGCCTTTGCGAACGCCCCGGCAAGCGCGGTGAAGTCCTGCGCTTCCCGTGTGCAGCCGCTCGTGTCGTCCTTCGGATAGAAATAGAGCACCAGCGGCTTCCCGCGCCACGCCGCGAGCGTCGTCTCGGCCCCGTCCGGCCCTTCGAACGCAACCTCGGGCGCCTGATCCCCGATCATCCTCAATCCTCCTCAGCTCGCGCGACGATCCGCGCCCAACAGTCGCGCACGCTCTGCCGCGCCGCCGCATAGGCATCAAGCAGCGCGTCCCAGCTCTCGAACCCGCAGGCGCGGGCGACGAGCGCGCGCGCGGGAGGCGGCGGCTCCTGCGCGTCCGGCGCCACCAGCCGCAGCGTGACCAGCATCCGCGCAAGCACGTCGTGGGCGGCGGCAAAGTCTGCCGGCAGCAGCCCGGCCCCGATCAGCGCCGCGATTGCGGGCCCAAGCCGCGGGTCGAAACCGGTCCGGTGCTCCAGCTGGACCGCATGAACGCAGAATTCGAGATCGACGAGCCCGCCCTCGATCAGCTTCGCGTCGAGCGGACCGGCCGGCGGCTTGTGCCGCGCCATGTCGCTGCGCATCGACACCACGTCCTTCAGCAGCTGCCGCGTATCGCGCGGGCGATTCAGCACCGCGTCGATGACGGCCTGCACCCGCGCCCGCGCCGCATCCGACCCGAACACGGGACGCGCGCGGGTCAGCGCCATATGCTCCCAGGTCCAGGCGCTCTCGCGCTGATAGTCGGCGAAGGACTCGATCGTGACGGCCAGCAGCCCCTTCGATCCCGAGGGCCGCAGCCGCGTGTCGACTTCGTACAGCGGCCCCGCCGCCGTCGGTACGGAAAGCGCGCCCGTCACCCGTTGGGCAAGCCGGTTGTAATAGCGCGTCGCTTCCAGCGGCTTCGGCCCGCCGGAGGCCGCGTCGATCGTGCCGGTGAACAGGTAGATGAGGTCCAGGTCCGAAGCATGGGTCAGCGCCGCGCCGCCCAGCCGGCCCAGCGCGAGGATCACCAGCTCGCTGTCCGGCACGCGGCCGTGCTGCCGGGCATAGTCGGCCGCCGTGGCCGCGGCGAGCACGTCCAGTGCGGCTTCCGCGACCCGCGCATAGCCGGCAGCGACTTCGAGCGGATCGCTGGTCCCTTCGACCAGTTGCACGCCGAGCGCAAAACGCCGTTCGCCCACCGAGCGGCGGACATGATCGAGCAGCCGCTCGTAATCGCCCGCTTCGGCAGCGGCGAAGCTGGCGGCGAGCTCAGCAACGGGAGGGGCGGGATCGAACGCGGTCGCGTCGATCAGCCCGTCCAGGAATTCCGGCCGGCGGCCGAGCGCCGCGGCCAGGGTCGGCGCATGGCTCAATAGGTCGGCCAGCAGCCGCATCAGCGGCGGACGGGCGGCGAGCAGGCGGAAGAAATTGATCGCACTCGGCAGGCGGCCGACAATGTCGTCCATCCGGTGCAGCGCTGCCTGCGGATCGGGTGCGCGGCCAAGCGCTTCGACCAAGCCCGGCAGCACTTCCTCCAGCGCCTCGCGCGCGGCCGGGCTCTGGACCGCGCGCACGCCGCCGCCGCGCCAGCGCTCGATCACCGCGCGCGCCGCATCCGGCGGATCGAAGCCCGCTTCCGCAAGCGCCGGCGCCAGCGCTGCTCCGACCGGCAGTCCCGGCGCTTCGCCATCCTCAAGCGCATCATAGGTGCGGCCGACGCTCTCGACCTGCGGGCGGAGCAGGTCGAGCAGCGCGCCGAAGCCCGCAAGCCCGTGCAGCTGCGCGACATTGTCGAGCGCAGCCATGTCGCGCGGCAGCTCATGCGTCTGGCGATCGTCGACCATCTGGAGCCGATGCTCGATCGTGCGGAACAGGCGATAGGAATCGGCCAGCTCCCGCGCCTCGCCGCCGTCGATGATGCCGGCCGCCGCGAGCGACTGCAGCGCCGGGATCGTCGTCGGCGAGCGCAGAGCCCGGTCGCGACCGCCGTGGATCAACTGGTGGATCTGCGCGAAGAACTCGACTTCGCGGATTCCGCCGCGCCCGCGCTTCAGATCGTACCCCGGGCCGAACGCCTCGCGCCCATGCTGCGCGCGAATGCGGTGCGACATCGCCCGCATCTCCTTGACGGCGCCGAAATCGAGCGAGCGGCGCCACACGAACGGCCGGATCGCATCGAGGAAGCGCTGCCCCAGCGCCCGGTCCCCGGCGGCGGCGCGGGCACGAACGAACGCCGCCCGCTCCCACGCGACCGCGCTCGATTCATAATAGGAAATCAACGCGTCGATCGGCAGCGCGATCGGCGTCACCTCGGGCGACGGACGCAGCCGCAGGTCGACGCGGAACGCATAGCCGTCGGCGTCGCGCGCCTGGAGCAATTCGATCACGCGGCGGCCGATCCGCACCGCCGCCTCGGCCGGCTCCTCGCGCCCGCGATGGGGAAGAGTGGCGGGATCGTAGAGAAAGATCGGATCGATGTCGGACGAGTAATTGAGCTCGCGCCCGCCATGCTTGCCGAGCGCGATCACGGCAAAGCCGCGCGCGGGCTCGCCCGGCGTTCGTTCCTCGATCGCGGCGGCGATTGCCGCATCCAGGCTGCGGTCGGCGAGATCGCTCAGTCCTTCGACCACCGTTTCGAGTGGCAGCGCGCCCGCCAAGTCGCCGATCGCGAGCACCAGCGCGGTCCGCGTCCTCTCCAGCCGCAGCCGCCGGGCGACCGGAGCGCTCTCCAGTCCGGCAGCACAGGCGGCGAGCGCGGCAGCCAGGTCTCCGGCCCGCAGCAGCTCGGCCAGATCGGCATGGCGCTCCATTTGGGCGCGCAGAAAAGGGGCATGGCGCGCGGCCCGATCGAGAGCCTCGGACAGGGGTGCAGCGAGTGTCGCTTCCATGCCACAGTCTTTGGCCCGGCTCTGTTCCGGCCGCAACAACAAGGAAACCTTCACGCAGATCAGGGCGTTGGACCGGTTATGTTCAACCGCGGAAGCAGCGAACAGCCCATGATGGATGGCCGGTTTATCGCCGTTTCGAAGCCCAATCGGGCGGAAGGAATCGGCCGTGCGCTGCAGGTTGCGTTCCGGGACGGCTTCGAGCTTCCCGCCGAGATGCGCGGCTATCTCGACAAGCTAGATCACGTCGCGCTTTAGGGTGCGCACTAACTTTCGTCGTCTTCTTCGTCATGCTGGCCGCCGACGACGTCCACATCGCGGCTGAGGTCGTCGACCTGCCCCATGATCGTCTCGAGCGCGCCGCGGCCGCCATGACCCGGGCTTTCGCGCCGCGAAGGCAGCGAACCTTCGCTCAACAGCGCCTCCAGCGCGACACGGCCGCGCGCGACGCGGCTTTTGATCGTGCCGACCGCGACGCCGCAGATCTCGGCGGCTTCCTCATAAGCGAAACCGCCGGCACCAACCAGGATCAGCGCCTCGCGCTGCGGCTGCGGCAGGTGCATCAGCGCGCGCTGCATGTCCGCCAGCTCGACATGCCGGTCCTGGCTGGCCGGCGCGGCCAGCAGCCGGTCGGCGGCCAGATCGTCCCACTCGCCCTTGAAGCGCGCGCGGCGCATCTGGGAGAGATAAAGGTTGCGCAGGATGATGAAGGTCCAGGCGCGCATGTTGGTGCCGGCCTGGAATCGCTTCCTGGCGGCCCAGGCCTTCAGCAGCGTTTCCTGGACGAGGTCGTCCGCGGTATCGCGGTTGCCCGACAGTGACCGGCCGAAGGCGCGCAAATGAGGGATAACCAGGCCGAGCTGCTCGCGGAACTCGTCGTCCGACAGCGCCGCATGGGGAGCGGCGGCCGGTTCCTGGTCGTGATCGATACGTCGGGCGGTGGCTTCGGCCATTCAGAACCTTGGATGCGAGATGATCGTATGCACGCGCGCCAAAGGCGCGTCACACAAAATAGATGACGATGAAGGCGAGGATGACAAGGGCCAGCCCGATCGCGAGGATATAGCGGACCACCCCGGGCTTCGAGGCCGCGCGGGCTTCGGTTGCCGTACGATGGACTTCCTCTTCCGCCATTTTCATTTCGCCCCTGCCACGGATGGACCCCACGATAACGCAGCCAGCCGTGGCAGGTTCCGGCGCTCAGGCGGGAACGGTCGCCCGATCGAAGAAAAGTGCCTGCGCGATCGCGGCCTTGACGGTCGAGCGCTGGAACGGCTTGGTGATCAGGAAGGTCGGCTCGGGCCGCTCGCCCGTCAGCAGCCGCTCCGGGAACGCGGTGATGAAGATCACCGGCACGGTGAATTCGGACAGGATGTCCTTGACGGCGTCGATGCCCGAGCTGTCGTCGGCCAGCTGGATATCGGCAAGCACCAGGCCCGGACGATGCGCCTTGGCCTGCGCGACGGCTTCATCGCGAGTGACGGCGACGCCGGTCACTTCATGGCCCAGATCGCGGACGATCGTTTCCAGATCCATCGCGATGATCGGCTCGTCTTCGATGATCAGCACCTCGGCGCGGGTCTGCTCCTCGATCTCGGCGAGCGCTTCGGATACGAGCCGGTCGATTTCGTCGGCATCGGTGTCGATCAGATAGCCGGCATCCTCGGGCGTGAAGCCCTCCATCGCGGTCAGCAGCAGCGCCTGGCGCGGCAGCGGCGTGATGCGGGCAAGGCGCGCCCGCGCGATCGATTCGTTGTCGCTGCCTTCGCCGCCTGCTTCGGGCTCGTCGTCATTGGCGACGTTGACCGACCCCCAGATCGCCTGGAAGGTTTTATAGAGACCCAGCCGCGGGTCGACGTCGCGCGGAAATTGATCCGGCGCCTGGACGATCGCCTCCAGCGCCGCCTTTACATAGGAATCGCCGTGCTGCTGGCTGCCGGTCAGGGCGCGCGCGTAGCGACGAAGGAAAGGCAGGTGCGGGGCCAGTTGTTGACCAAGCGACATGTGGGCAAGACTCCAAGCTCTGTGGCCCGTCCAATGGATCGGGCTTCGCAGGCTTGGCAAGCCCCCTCCCCCCAAGCGCCGGACGGGAAAATAATTCTGGCGCGTGGGTGGAACAAACGAAACGCTATTTTGTTTCACGTCCGGCGTTCAGGCGGCTAATAGCGCCTGCGTCGTCCTTTGGTTATGTGATTCCTATACATTTCGGCCCGCGCCGGTTGTTGGGGGGTAGTGTTGGTTCCGAACGCCAAGCGCAAAGTTGAACGAAAGGCAGCGAAGCCGAAAGGCGGCGCGCAAGACAGCAGCGTCGGTCAGGCGCTTCGATCAGTGTACGAGAAGGCCATCGGGGAAGATATTCCCCAGGAGATGCTGGACCTGCTCGGCAAGCTCAAATAGCATTCGCCCATGGCCAGCGCTGCCCCCGCACGCGCGGTGACTGCAGCGGTTTTCGACCGGTTTGCCCGTCTCTCCGCCGGTTTCCGCCTAATCATATTGCTCAGCATCGCCTTGCTGCCGCTCGGCCTCCTGGCCATGCTCGCGTCGCTGCAGATTTCGCGCAGCACGGATCTCGAACGGCGTGCGACGGTCCGGATCGCCTCCACCGAAGGCGCACGACGGCTCGCCTCAGAACTCTCGATCGACGCGGCTGCGCTTGATTCGGCCGCCAACCTGCTGGAACGCGGCGGCAACGAGGCGACGACCTGCTCTCGAACGCTGAGCATACTCTCGACCTCGCTCAACGAGCCAACCCGCTTCGCGATCGTCACGCGGACCGGGCGGCTCGTCTGCGGCTCGGCGGCGGTCGCGGGGCGCCGCGCATCCCCGGACCAGCGCGACGACATCATCGCGAATCTGTCCAAGGATGGCCTGACGCTCACGATTCCCGGCGATACGCAGACTTATTTCGCGCTGGCCTTCTACCCGAGGGAGCAGCTTGCGGGGATCCTGAGGCCGACCACGTTCGTCGCGCCCTATAGTCTTTCGCTCACCAAGGGCGAGCAGACGCTGTCGCTGATCCGCGGCTACCGGCCGGGCGCGCTTCAGCGGCACGAGACGGTCACGACCGCGATTCCCGGCATGCCGCTGTCCCTGATGTTCGACGTGCGCAGCGTCCCGTTCACACCGGCCGAGATGCTGACGATGTCGCTGCCGGTCATCATGTGGCTGGTCGCGGTGCTGATCGCCTGGCTGGTGGTCAACCGGCTTGTGATCGGGCCGCTGGGGCAGCTGCGCGCCAATATCGCGAGCTATCAGCCGGGAGACATCGCCAATCCGCTGCGGCGCATGGCGATCCCGGCGCGCGAAATCGAGGAGCTCGGCGAAACTTTCCAGACGATCAGCCGCACCGTCGCCGCGCACGAGGACGAACTCGCGCGCGGCTTGGCGCGCCAGACCCGGCTGACACGCGAAGTGCATCACAGGGTGAAAAACAACCTTCAAGTCGTCTCCAGCCTGATCAACCTGCATGCGCGCGCGGCTCAGGGACCCGAGGCCAGCGCCGCATATGCCTCGATTGCTCGCCGCGTCGACGCGCTCGCGGTGGTGCATCGCAACCATTATGCGGAGCTCGAGGAAAACCGCGGCGTCAACCTCCGCTCGCTGATCGGCGAGCTCAGCGCCAATCTTCGGGCGACCGCGCCCGGCGAAGCCAATCGGCTCGCGATCCTGATCGACGTGCCGCCGGTCTATGTCGGCCAGGACACGGCCATTCCGCTCGCCTTTCTGGCAACCGAGTTGATCGAGCTGGCGATGACGATCAATCCGTCCGCGTCCATCCGTGTCTCGGTGCTGCGCCAAGCCGAGCCCGATTGCGCATGCCTGGTGGTGGGATCGGCGGCGCTGCAGGATTCCGAACAACTCCGCAAGCTGCTGGCAGGTCGCTATGGTCGGGTTCTCGAAGGCCTGTCGCGACAGTTGCGAAACCCCCTCGAACGCGAGCCGGAAGCGGGCTCGTTCAAGGTCTGCTTTCCGCTGGTGCCCGACGCCGCTCAGGGCACCTACGAATAATTCGAAAAAAAATTCGCGACGGCTGGAACCTGTGTCGTCGAAGCACGTTCTGCACTTCGGATAGTGACCTTTTGCCCCCCCGCTCTCGCTATCCAAGACAATGGGCCCGGACACGTCAGCCTCCCCCCGGTGACGTCTCCGGGCCCAAATTTTTCCGGAATCAGAGCCTCTTGATGGCGTTCCTTCCGGGCGCGGAACAGCTCCGCGGTTCGCGCATTTCACCCCCGCGCGTGCGAGGGTCGCGCCGAATAGGAGACAGACAATGCTTCGCAAATCGATCGCACTGGCCCTGGTCGCCGGGTCGCTGCTCGTTGCCGGTTGCAATACCGTCAGCGGCGCCGGCAAGGATCTTCAGTCGGCCAGCAAGGACACCAAGGACGCCATCAACGGGCGTTAGGATGATCGGGCCTCCTCGGCAGCTGCCGAGGAGGCCTGTTTCTGTCGGCGCTTTTCCGTGAACCAGATCGCGATCAGCGCGAACTCGTAAAGCAGGATCAGCGGCGTCGCGAGCAGCAGCTGCGAGACGATGTCAGGCGGCGTCAGCACCGCGGCGATCACGAACACGATCACGATCGCATAGCGCCGCCCCCGCACCAGCTGCGTGCGGGTCACGAGCCCGGCGCGTTCCAGCAGCATCAGCAACACCGGCGTCAGGAACGCCACGCCGAAGCCGAACATGAATTTGGTGACGAAGCTCAGATAGTTGCCGACACCCGGCAAAGCTTCCTGCTGAACGCCGCCGATATTGCCCTGGAAGCCGAGCAGGAAGTGAAGCGCGATCGGCATCGCCACATAATAGGCGAGCGCGGCGCCCATCGCGAAGAGCACCGGCGTCATGACCAGGAACGGTAGCAGCGCCTGCTTCTCGTTCTTGTACAGGCCGGGCGCGACGAACTTCCAGATCTGGCTGGCGATCACCGGGAAGGCGATCATGATCGCGGCGAAGAAGGCGACCTTCACATTGACGAAGAACGCCTCGAAAATGTCGGTGTAGATCAGCCGACCTTGCCCCGCCTTTAGCAGCGGCTGCACCAGGAAAGCAAAGATCGGCCGCGCGAAATAGAGGCACGCGCCGAAGGCGACGGCGAGTGCGGCGAGCGACCAGAGCAGCCGCCGTCTCAGCTCGATCAGATGCTCAAGCAGCGGCGCGCGCGTTTCGTCGATATCCTTCACCGCTCACCCTCGGACTCGACAGATGGCGGCGGTGTTTCGGCGACGGGTGGCTCGACCGGTGTCGGTGGCGTCTCCGCGGGCGAGGGCACCGGATCGGGCAGCGGCAGCATCTGCGGCGCGTCCTGGGCCGAGGGATGCTCGCGCATGATCCGCTCATTCTCTTCGGCCCATTTCTTTTCCATCTCGGCGAGTTCGGACTCGCGGATCATGGTGTCGATCCCGGCGCGGAAATGGCGCGCGACGCCGCGCGCGCGGCCGACCCAATAGCCGAGCACACGCATCGCCTTGGGCAGATCCTTGGGGCCGATCACCACCAGCGCGACGACGGCGCAGAGCAGCAATTCGGTGGGGGCGATATCGAACATTGCCGCGCGATCTAGGCGATTTGACCCGCTGCCGGAAGGGTATTGAAGGTCACGCGGGTGTTCCTAGATTTCCGTAGCGTCAGGCGGCCTTCTGGAGCCTGGCGGAGTACGGCGTCGCCATTCGGGACGCAAAGGCAGTCAATTTGCTCATGAGGAGACTTTGATATGCGTAGCTTTGACCTGACTCCCTACCGCCGTTCGATGGTCGGCTTCGACCGCCTGTTCGATCTGCTCGAGAACAGCGCGCGCAATGCCGCGTCGAGCGACAACTATCCGCCGTTCGATCTCGAACGGCTTGCCGAGGACCGGTATCGCATCACGCTTGCCGTCGCAGGCTTCAAGAACGACGAGATCGACATCACCGCGCAGCAGAACCTGTTGATCGTCGCCGGCCAGAAGGAGGCGAGCCAGCAGGATCGTTCCGGCATGCTCTATTCCGGCATCGCCAGCCGCAGTTTCGAGCGGCGTTTCGAACTTGCGGATTTCGTCCGCGTCGGCAGCGCCGATCTGGCCGACGGCCTGCTGACGATTGAGCTGGTCCGCGAAATTCCTGAAGCCATGAAGCCGCAGAAGATCGCGATCGGGGGCGAGGCTGCTCGGGAATCGAACGTCCGCACGCTCGAGAACGAAGCCGCCTGAATGAAATTGGGGCGGCCCTCCCCCTGGACGGGCCGCCCCTGTTCGCGGAAGACATGACGACGGGAGCGCCGGGCCGGGACCTACATGCCCGGAGCCTGCGCAACGGCCTGCAAGCTACTCGGCCGCCATCGCGATCTCTTCCAGAACCTCCATGTCGAGGACGCGGACGCGCCCCTGCTCCAGCGCGACGATGCCGGCATCCGACCAGGCGCCGAGCTGGCGATTGATATTTTCGCGGCTGATGCCCGCGAAGGCGCCGAGCTCGCTCTGGCTGAGCTTGAGCGCCACGCCTTCGGCCCCGTTCTGCATCAGCCGCTGGAGCGACCGGGCCAGCCGAGGGCCGGAGGCATAGGCGCGGTCGCTCTCGATCGTGTTGTTCGCATTGCGCAGGCGGCGCGCCATTTCGCGCAGCAGCCGCCAGGCGACGCTGGGGTGCTTTTCCAGAACTTCGCGAAAGGCGTTCGAACTCAGCTTCAGATACTGGCCCTCGCCAAGCGCGGTCACGCTCGCGGTGCGCTCGCCGCCGTCCAGCAGCGCGATTTCGCCGATGACGCTGCCGGGCTCCAGATAATCGAGGATGATCTCGCGGCCATTCGACGCGACCATGCTGACGCGGATCGTGCCGTCGAGCAGGATGATCAGGTAATCGCCGCGATCGCCCTGGTGCAGCAGCACGTCGCCCTTCTTCATCGGGCACAGCGCCGCGCGCGCCAGAAGGTCCTGCAGCTCGGCCGCGCCCCAGGCGGAGAGCAGCGCGCTGCTGGACATGATCCGCGACAGATCCTCGGCGTTCATCACCATTCCCGGCCAAGACACGACAATAAGCCTACGCAACAAACGGGTCCTTTGTCCCCGATTCGCCGCCTCGACGCTGTGACACGTGTCACATCGCGGGGCGCAGGACCAAATCTTCACGACTGAGTAAGCGTTTGGCGCGACAAGAATGGCGCGATGTTCGGCTATTCCAGATTGTTCCGCAGCCGCTGGAAGGCGCTGCTCTGGGCGGCAGGCGTCATCTGGTTCGCAGTCCAGATCTGGGCGCCCGACGACTCGGCGGCGACACCCGCGCCGGACGCGAATGTGCAAAACGTGCTGGAATAGCTTTCGTCCGGCGACCGAAACCCCTATCTGATAACGCATGCCATCCCTGCTCGAACGCTCATCCGGCCGTGAGCGGCTGCGCATCGTCTGCGCACTCGGCTTCTGGGTCGCGACCTATCTGCTCTTCCTCACCTGGAATCAGCTGCAGGATGAATATCCGCTTGTCGTCTTGCAGGGGCGCCGGCTGTTCTCGACTCTGCTGGGCGGATTGCTGTTCTTCGGCTTCACCCGGCTGGCCGATCGCGTGGCCGGTCGCAGCCTCCGGGATCGCACACTGATCCTCGGCACGGCCGCGTTCGGCTGCTGCGCCGCGATGATCATCGGGCGCGCCCTGATCGACATGGTCCTGGCCTCGATCTCCGACGAGCCGGTGACGGCGTTCGAGCGCCACGTTCGCTTCACGATGATCTGGGCAGGCTATTTCACAGGCGGTGCACTGGCCTTTCTGAGCTTCGCGCCCGCCATCGCCGCGCGCGTTCGCGACAACGCAGAGGAACCCGCCGGCCCCCCTCCCGCCAATGCCAACGACACGGACTGGCCGGATGCCTTGTGGGTCAGCCGCGGCCGCGAAACGGTGCGGGTGCCGGTCGACAGCATCGAATGGATCGAAGCCGAAGGCGATTATGTCCGGCTCCACGCGCGGGCGGGCGGCGGTCTGCTGCGCGCGACGCTGAGCGGGCTGGAAACGAAGCTCGATCCGGCGGTGTTCGCGCGCGTGCATCGGTCGGCGATCTGCCGCAGGAGCGCGATCGTCGCGATGCTGCGCAAGCCCTCGGGTGCGATCGCCGTGCGCATCGACACCGGGGCGGAAGTGCCGGTGGGCCGCAGCTACCGCGATGCCGTTGCCGAGCTGCTCGGCCCCACGCGCGAGACCCAGGCCCGCGTGTCCGCGTGACGTTCGGCGCGTAAGCCTTACGTTCGCCGTGCCATTGTGACGTCTGCCGCAGCGGCGGGGGCTCCATCGACCTTCGATTCCTAACGCCGGCCACTTGCGGCAGAGCCGCCTCGTCCTGCCCGGCGCCGCTCCCCCAACCACCCCCACGTGCGTCGGGCAGGACTTCAGGCCATCGGATCAATGAGCCGCAAACAGGCCGGAACGGCGAACCCCCGGGCGATTGCGTGTGAAGGCGAGCGTCGGGTCGATCGGGCCGTCGAAGGCAATGCCGATCGCGATGCCGTCGCCCCAGCGGACATGCCCGACAATCGCCCCGATACCCGGCAACTCGATTTCGATTTCGTCATTGGGCCGCGGCGGGTAGGCGCATTCGCCCTTAAGCCCGCGTGCCGAAATATTCCGAACCGTAAGCGGCATCCGGTTGCGGCTTCCCGCCCGGCCGATCACGCCGCGCAGATACACCGAATAGCGGCGCTCGCGGGTGATCACCTCCCCGTTCCCGATCGCGACGGTTTCGAGCTGCGGATCGTTATCCATCCGCAATGACTACGCCTGCTAGAATGAAGGCTTGGTAAACGCCGCATTGACCATGGAAACCGTTTCGCCTGCGGCTCGTTAGCCCTGCGACGGGGAAACAGGAGGAATGGGATGCGTACGACAATCCTGGCTGCTGCAACGGCCGCGACTCTGCTCGGCGGCTGCGCCACGACCGGCTATGGTGGCCGCGGCTATTACGCCGATCGCTATTATCGCGACGATCCGCGCTACACCGAGCGCGTGCTGACCGACAATGATATGGTCTATGTCGGTCGCGACGGCCGCTATTACTGCAAGCGCGACGACGGCACCACCGGCCTGATCGTCGGCGGCATCGCCGGCGGCGTGCTGGGCGGCATCATTGCCCCCGGCGGTTCGAAGACTCTCGGCGCGATTCTTGGCGCCGGCGCCGGCGCGCTTGCCGGCCGCGCGATCGACAAGAACGACGTCCGCTGCCGCTGAAGCGGCCGCTCGCTTCCATCGGGCGCAGGTAGCCGCTACCTGCGCCCGATGAACACGCTCCCCTCGCCGCCGGTCGCGGCACGCCGTCCGCACAGCATCGATCATCACGGGGTCTCGATCGAGGATCCGTATGCTTGGCTGCGCGACGCCGGCTATCCGGACGTCACCGACGCGGACGTGCTCGCCTATTTGAATGCCGAGAACGCCTATTTCGAAGCGGCGATGGCGCCGCACCAGGCCCTGGTCGACACGCTGTTCAAGGAAATGCGCGGCCGCATCAAGGAAGCCGACGAGTCGGTGCCGCAAAGGGACGGCGACTGGCTCTACTGGCGCTCGTTCGATGAAGGCGCGCAGTACCGCAAATGGTGGCGCTCTCCGGCCGCCGGCGGCGAACGGCACCTGATCCTCGACGAGCCGGCGCTTGCCGAAGGGAAGGAATATTTCCGCCTCGGAGCCATGGACGTCAGCCCCGACGGCCGGCTGCTCGCCTATGCGATCGACGACAATGGCTCGGAACGGTTCACGATCCGGATCAAGAACCTTGAGACCGGCGAGCATTTGCCGGAGGCGATCGAGGGCACGCTCGGCGGCTTCCTGTTCGCGGGCGACGGCGTCTCGCTGCTCTATGGGCTGGTCAACGAGCATTGGCGGATCGACGTCGCCAAGCTGCACCGGCTTGGCACCCCGATCGCCGAGGATGTCGAGCTCTACCGCGAAGCGGACGAGGGTTTCCAGGTCGGGCTCGGCCTCACCCAGTCCCGGCGCTGGATCGCGATCGGCACCGGCGACCACGTGACGAGCGAGGTCCGCCTGCTGCCGTTCGACGATCCCACAGCCGCGCCGATCCTGGTCGCCGAACGCAAGCCCGGCCGCGAATATGACGTCGAGGAGCATGACGGCACGCTGTTCATCCGCACCAACGACACGCATACCAATTTCCGGCTGGTCACCGCCCCGGTCGAGCGCCCGTCGGAATGGACCGAACGCATCGCGCCCTCGGCCGATTTCTACCTGACCGACGTCACCACCTTCGCCGGTTTCTTCGTGGTCGAGGGGCGCGAACACGGCCTCGATCGCATCTATCTGCATGACTATGCCGGCGGGCCGGGCAAGCAGATCGACTTTCCGGAAGCCAGCTACTCGGCCGGGCTCGACGACAATCCCGAATATCAGGTGGCGAAGCTACGCCTGTCCTACGAGTCGATGGTCACGCCGGGCACGGTGCTCGACTATGACGTAGCGACGGGCGACCGTACGATCCTGAAGGTGCAGGAAATCCCGTCCGGCTACGACGCGTCGCAATATGCGACCGAGCGGCTGGAGATTGCAGTGCGGGACGGAACGCGGGTGCCGGTCTCGGTCGTCTACAAGCGCGATTTCGCTCGCCCCGGCCCGCTCTATCTCTACGGCTACGGCGCCTATGGCCTCGCGATCGAACCGGGCTTCTCGACCTCGCGGCTGAGCCTGCTCGACCGCGGCATGGCGTTCGCGATCGCGCATATCCGCGGCGGCGACGATCTCGGCCAGCAATGGTATCTCGACGGCAAGCTGGAAAAGCGCACCAACACCTTCCACGATTTCGTCGATGTCGCCCGCGGCCTGATCGAGCGCGGCTTCACCCAGGCCGGACGCATCGCGATTACCGGCGGCTCAGCGGGAGGCGAGCTGATGGGCGCGGCGATCAACGACGCGCCCGAGCTCTGGGGCGCCGTCGCGGCGCACGTGCCGTTTGTCGACGTGCTGAACACGATGCTCGACCCGACCCTGCCGCTGACGCCGGGCGAATGGCCGGAATGGGGCAATCCGATCGAGGACAAGGCCGCGTTCGATCTGATCCGCAGCTACAGCCCCTACGACAATGTCCGGGCGCAGGCCTACCCGCCGCTGCTGGTGACGGCCGGCCTCAACGATCCGCGCGTCACCTATTGGGAGCCGGCGAAATGGGTCGCGAAGCTTCGCACCGCGAAGACCGACACCAACCTGCTGCTGCTGAAGACCAACATGGGCGCCGGCCATGGCGGCAAGTCCGGCCGCTTCGAGAGCTTGCGCGAAACGGCGGAGGAATTCGCGTTCATCCTGTGGCAGCTGGGGCTCGATCGGCAGGCATCCTAAACTCCGGTTTGGCCTGAGCTTGTCGAAGGCCCCCCTTCCCTTTCGGAGTACAAGGAACAAGGAGGGCTTCGACAAGCTCAGCCCAAACCGGCATGTAGATGCCGTGCAGACCTACGAACTCGTCATTACCCCCGCACCCGCCGACATCGACGAGCTCGGCCACGTCAACAATGCCGTGTGGGTGCGCTGGATTCAGGACGTGGCCACCGCCCACTGGCTGGCGGCGGCAGACCCGACCCATATCGACGCTTATCTATGGGTCGTGGTGCGGCACGAGATCGACTATCTCGGAAATGTCGGCGCGGGCGATGCCGTTAGCGCGCGGACGTGGATCGCAGAGCCTCCGCGAGGCGCCCGGTTTGACCGGCATGTCGCGTTCACCGGACCGGACGGCAAAGTGAAGGTGCGGGCGAAGACCACCTGGGCGATCGTCGATCGCGCGACAGGCCGGGTGCTGCGCGTGCCGGCGGATGTCGCCGCGCGCTTCATCTGAGCGGCGCCAACATTTCTCCCAGATAACAACGCCATTCCAGGCCGGTTCAGCGCATGATTCGTAAACCCGCCGTCTGTTACAGGGATTGGCGATGGTTCTTATGATCAAGCGTATGCGGCACGGTGCCCGTTGGGACGAGGAGTCCGATGATGAGCTGCGCCGGCGGTTTGCCGCGGGCGAGCTGCTGCCCGAAGTCGCGCGCGCGATGAACCGGTCCCAGGAAGCGGTGCGGACGCGCGCCAATGTGCTCCATGTTCCGGTCCGATCCAGCACACGCCGCAGGACCAACGGCGGCGCCGAAGCCTGATCGTCAGGCGGCCGCCGCGTACATCAGCGGTCCATCGGCCAGCATCACCTTGTTCCGCCCTTCGTTCTTTGCGCGATAGAGCGCGCAATCGGCGTCGCCCAGAATCGTCTCGATCTCGTCGCTGAACCCGGCGGCAACGCCGATGCTGACCGTAACGCCGGGCAGCTCGGTTTCGGTATCGAACGTCACGCCCATGCTGATCCGGATCCGCTCGGCGATCGTGCCGGCGCGCATCAGGTCGTGGTTGCGCAGCGCCACCACGAACTCCTCGCCGCCATAGCGCGCGACGATCGCGCCCGAACCCGCGACGCGCGCCACATGGGCGGCGACGTGGCGCAGGATCGCGTCGCCGGTCGCGTGGCCGTGATGGTCGTTGACGCGCTTGAAGTGATCGATGTCGATCACCAGCAGCGCAACCGGCATCGGTGCGCCGTGGCCGGCCGCGGCGCGGGCAAGCGCTTCGCCGAAGCCGCGGCGGTTGGCCAGCCCGGTCAAGGCGTCGGTCTGCGCCTGGCGTTCCAGCATCACATGGCGCTCGTGCGCCCGCTCATGCTCGATGCGCAGGCTGCGGATACGGCTGGCGACCGGCAGGGACAGGATCAGGCATTCGAGCGTGGTGGCGAACATCATCAGCCCGTCCGGCAGCATGGCGTCCGTGATCAGGCCGAAGGCCCGCGCCGGATACATCAGCGACACGCCCATCGGCACGGCCCAGGCCAGCGCAATCGCGCTCGCCATCGAGACGCGCCGGATGCAGGCGCGGATGACGATGCCGGCGGTCAGCAGGATCGCATGGATCGCGACCAGATTGGCCAGAGCATAGAAATCATAGCTCCAGCGGTCCGGCATGATCGCGGTTAGCGTCGCCATGCTGATCGAGGCGAATGCCGCGCCGATGGCCCAGCGTCGCAACCAACGCGGCGTGCTGGCGCCAAGGAATTCGATGACGAACGAAATGCCGGTCGCGGTCGCCCCGACCATCGAGAAACTCAGGATCGCCGAATTCGCGCCTGCCGACAGGGACGGCAGGAAGATATGGATCAGGCCCGAATAGCTGAGCCCATAGACCAGCAGCAGGCCGACATGCGCGCAGTAGAAGAGCTGGAAGCGCCGGCGCATCGCGACGAACAGGCTCAGGTGAAACAGGATCGTCAGCGCCAGCATGCCGACGCCGACGCCGTAGAGCGCCGCTTGGTCGCGCTCGATCGGCACGAAAGAGCGGGCCCGCGCGATCTTCGGCGCGCGCACATAGCTGTAGCTGCGCGCGTCGCCCAGACGCACCACGATCCGGCTGACCGGCCGCATCGGGGACACCAGCATCGAAAGATAGTTGCCGGCGCCCCATTCGCGGCCCGGCTCATTGGGATCATAGCTATAATGTTCAGGCGGCCCCTTGGGCCCGATCAGCCAGACATCGACGGCACTGGAAACATGATTGTCGAGCACCAGCCGCCAGGTCTTGGCGATGGTCAGGTCCGTCGGCATGTGCGGATAGTCGACCCAGATCGTGCCGACATAATCCTTGGGAGTCCGCCGTTCGCAGCGATCCAGGCGTGGCAGGGCCTGGCGCAGATTCATGCCGCTATCGGCAGCGATCCGGCACGCCTCCTCGAGACGCTTGGGCTCGGCTGCACGGGACGGACTGGCGAGGAATAGCAGGAACAGCAGCGCTGCCAGCGCGCCGACCAATGTCGTTCCGCGCTCGTACCAAGATGCCCCCATGCTCACGGAGTGAGGCCTAGTCCGGGAATGGCTACGGGAACGTTAATCGGCGCCGCAAAGGCGTGGACGAACGGGGTTAATGCCCCTCGAACGACATCAGCGAACGCGATTCGACGCCCGCTTCGGCGAGCAGGCGTGCGCCGCCGAGTTCGGGCAGGTCGATGACGAACAGCGCCGCTGGCACTTCGGCGCCGGCCTGACGCAGCAGCGATATGGTGGCAAAGGCGGTGCCGCCGGTCGCGATCAGGTCGTCGACCAGCAATATGCGATGACCGGGGAGGCACGCGCCTTCATGGATTTCCAGCCGGTCGGTGCCGTATTCGAGCGCATAGTCGATGCCGATGCGCGGCCCCGGCAGCTTGCCGGGCTTCCGGACCGGTAGCAGGCCCACGCCCAGCGCCCGCGCGACTGGCCCCGAAAAGATGAACCCCCGCGCCTCGATCCCGGCGATCAGGTCCGCACCATAGGGCCGCGCGAGCTCGACCAGCGCGTCGACGGCCGCAGCAAAGCCGCCGCCGTCGATCAGGAGCGTCGTGATATCCCGGAACTGGATGCCGGGCTTCGGGAAATCCGGAATGGTCCGGATCAGCGATTTGAGATCTATCATAGCGAAGCCGTCATCCCGGCCTTGAGCCGGGATCCACCTTCTTCTCGGCCGGAAAGAAGGTGGGCCCCGGGTCAAGCCCGGGGTGACGACCTCAGGATTTAGCTGTGGGCGAGCTCGCGCTTCTTGCTGGCCCAGATGTTCTGGTACGACATGTAGGTCAGCACCGAGAAGACGAGCAGGAAGATGAACGCGGCCACACCGATGCCGTGACGCCGCTCCAGCTTCGGCTCGGCGGTCCAGGTCAGGAACGCGGCCACGTCCGTCCCCATCTGGTCCACCGTCGGCTTGGTGCCGTCGGTGTACTGGACCTGGCCATCGCTGACGAGCGGCGGCGGCATCGCGATGTTCAGGTTCGCGAAGTACGGATTGTAGTGCAGCCCCTTCGGCGTCTTCGCGGTCGGGAACTTCTTCAGCAATTCCGCCGGCTGATCGCGATAGCCGGTGATCAGCGAATGGACATAGGCCGCGCCGCCTTCGCGCGCCTTCGTCATCAGCGACAGATCGGGCGGCAAGGCGTTGTTGTTGGCGGCACGCGCCGCGATCTCGTTCGCGAACGGCGCCGGGAAGTGGTCGGCCGGAACCGACTTGCGGGTCGCGGGCTCGCCCGTGTCCGGGTTGATCGACGGCTGCTGGATCACCCACTGGTCGGCGATCGCCTTCACTTCGGCGTCGCTATAGCCGAGGTCCTTCAGGTCGCGGAACGCGACGAACTTCAGCGAGTGACAGGCCGAGCAGACTTCCTTGTAAACCTGGAAGCCGCGCTGCAGCTGGGCCCGGTCGAACTTGCCGAACGGGCCATTGCTCTCCAGCGCCAACGGCTTCGGATGGAGGTGGAACTCCTTCTCGGCCGTTTCCGCCGGGGGATTGGTGATCTGATTGTACGCGCCCGTGAAGAAGGCGATCGCAAGGACGAGGCAGAAGCCGAGCCCGACGAAAAAACCGATAATCCGAACCATGGACTGGACCTCTTATTCCGCGGGCTGCGGCTCAGTGCCGGGCATCACGCCGCCGGCGCCGAACGGAGCCGATTCCTTTTCCTCGCCGTGCAGCACGGATTCGGAAATCGAGTTCGGCAGCGGCTTCGGACGCTCGATGGTGGAGACGATCGGCAGGATGATCAGGAAATGCGCGAAATAGTACATTGTCGCGATCTGCGAGATCATCAGATACGGCTCTTCCGCATGGCTGCCGCCGCAATAGCCGAGCACCAGCACGTCGACGATCCAGATCCAGAAGAACGGCTTGTAGAGCGGCCGATAATTGGTCGAGCGGATCGGCGAGCGATCAATCCAGGTCAGGAAGAACATCAGGATGATCGACCCGAACATCGCCAGCACGCCCCACAGCTTCGCCGGCAGGATGAAGTCGACGGTGAAGGCGCGGAGCATCGCGTAGAAGGGCCAGAAATACCATTCGGGCACGATCAGCGCGGGCGTCGAGAGCGGGTTCGCCTCGATATAATTGTCCGGGTGGCCGAGATAGTTCGGCGCGAAGAACACCATGACGACGTACAGCAGCAGGAACACGCCGATGCCGAAGCCGTCCTTGGCAGTGTAATAGGGGTGGAACGGCACCGTGTCCGATTCCGACTTCACTTCGACGCCGGTCGGGTTCGACGATCCCGGAATGTGCAGCGCCCAGATCTTCAGGATCACGACGCCGGCGATCACGAACGGCAATAGATAGTGCAGCGAGAAGAAGCGGTTCAGCGCCGCCTGGTCGGGCGCATAGCCGCCGAGCAGCCACACCTGGATCGACTGGCCGACCACCGGGATCGCGCCGAACAGGCTGGTGATCACCTTCGCGCCCCAGAAGCTCATCTGCCCCCAGGGAAGCACATAGCCCATGAACGCGGTCGCCATCATCAGCAGGAAGATGACGAGGCCGAGCAGCCACACCATCTCGCGCGGCGCCTTGTAGGACCCGTAATAGAGGTTCCGGAAGATGTGGATGTAGATGACGATGAAGAAGAAGCTGGCGCCGTTGGCGTGCATGTAGCGCAGCATCCAGCCCCAGTTCACGTCGCGCATGATGTGCTCGACCGACTGGAACGCGACCGTCTGGTTGGCGGCATAATGCATCGCCAGGATCACGCCGGTCAGGATCTGCAGCACCAGCGCGAGGCCGGACAGGACGCCGAAGTTCCAGAAGTAATTCAGGTTGCGCGGCACCGGATAGCCGCCGCCGATCGCGTTATAGACGAGCCGCGGCAGCGGCAGCCGCTCGTCCAAATAGCGCATGAACGGGTGCTTGGGTTCGTAATGCTGGGCCCAGGGAAAGCTCATGCCTTCGCTCCGACTTCGATCTTGGTATCCGACCGGAAGACATAATCCGGCACTTCGAGGTTGCGGGGCGCGGGCCCCTGCCGGATGCGCGCGGCGGTATCATAGGCGGAGCCGTGGCACGGGCAGAAATAGCCGCCGAACGGCCCCCGATTCTCGCCCTCGCCCGCGCCCAGCGGCACGCAGCCGAGATGGGTGCAGACGCCCATCGTGATCAGCCACTCCGCCTTGCCCGGCTTGGTGCGCTCGGCCAGCGTCTGCGGGTCGCGCAGGCTAGAGACCGGCACCGCATTCGCCTCGGCGATTTCCTTGGGCGTCAGGTGACGCACGAACAGCGGCTGCTTGCGATAGATGGTCTTGATCGCCTGGCCCGGCTGGATCGCCGACAGGTCGACTTCCGTGCTCGCCTCGGCCAGCACGTCGGCCGACGGCGCCATCTGGCTGATCACCGGAATCACGACCGCGGCCGCTCCGACGCCCGCGAAGCTCACTGCCGCGATGTTGATGAAATCGCGGCGGCGGTGGCCCTGTTCCTCGGCCAGTGCTTCCTCGCGTTGCTGATGCTCGACTGTGGCCATCATCTGCCTTGTCTGAAAAACCCCGAAATGACTGACGCGAGCGCTGCGCTCCGGGCGTTCCCCCACCCTTTGACCGGCGATGCTCGCGCAACCGCGACGGACACGTCCGGCACGGCTGGCGCGCTGATAGCGCCGATTGCGGCGGTTGCAAATATTCTGTTTGGCTTCATCAGGCTTGGGCGATGCGTCTTGCCCTTTTCCAGCCCGATATCCCCGGCAATGTCGGCGCGATCCTGCGCAGCTGCGCCTGCTTCGGCGTGCCTGTCGACCTGATCGAGCCGCTCGGCTTTCCGTGGGACGACCGGCGCGTGCGGCGCGCCGGCATGGACTATTTCGACCGGGTCTCGATCACCCGCCATGCCGATTGGGAGTCGTTCCGTGCGGCGACGCCGGGCCGGCTGGTGCTGCTGACCTCCCGCGGCAGCGTGCCCGTCGACAGCGTCGCGTTCGACTCGGGCGACGTGATCCTGATGGGCAGCGAAAGCGCGGGCGCCCCGCCGTATGTCCACGAAGCTGCCGACCTGAGGGTCCGCATCCCGATGGCGCCGGGCCTGCGCTCGCTGAACGTGTCGGTGGCGGCGGCGGTCACTCTGTTCGAAGGGCTGCGACAGACGGGGCAGCTACCGACTTGATTCCCCCACCCCGTTCGTGTCGAGCGAAGTCGAGACACCCGCTTCTCGACTTCATCCGGCAAGGATGAAGTTCATCCTGAGCGCCTGCCTTGGCAGGCAGCCGAAGGGCTCGAAGCGAACGGAGACGAATTTGACCGAGTTAGACGAACAGCAGACCGCCGCCCGCACCTGGTTCGAGGGCCTGCGCGATCGCATCTGCGCTGCGTTCGAGGCGATCGAGCGGGACGCGGGATCGGACGCCCGTTTCGAATACGCGCCGTGGGACCGCACCGACCCGGACGGGACGTCCGGCGGCGGCGGCGTGCGCGGCGTCATGAAAGGCAAGGTGTTCGAAAAGGTCGGCGTCAACGTCTCCACCGTCGGCGGCCGGTTCGAGGGCGAATTCGCAAAGTCGATCCATGGCGCCGGCGACGATCCGCGCTTCTTTGCGACCGGCATCAGCCTGGTCGCTCACATGGCCAATCCGCACGTGCCTGCGGTCCACATGAACACGCGCTTCCTGCGCACGACGAAGCAATGGTTCGGGGGCGGTGCGGACCTGAACCCGCCGCTCCCGCGGGACGAGGACACCGCGGATTTCCATGCCCGCCTGAAGGCCGCGTGCGACGCGCACTCGCCCGATTATTACCCCCGCTTCAAGAAATGGGCAGACGACTATTTCTTCATTCCGCACCGGGGCGTTCACCGCGGCGTCGGCGGCATCTTCTACGATCACCTGGAAGGCGATTTCGACGCCGACTTTGCCTTTACCCGCGACGTCGGCGAGGCGTTCCTGGACGTCTATCCCCGGCTCGTTCGTCGCCGGATGGACGAACCCTGGACCGAAGCCGACCGCCGCGCCCAGCTCGCCTGGCGCGGCCGCTATGCCGAGTTCAACCTGGTCTACGACCGGGGCACGCTGTTCGGCCTGAAAACCGGCGGCAATATCGACGCGATCCTGATGAGCCTGCCGCCCCTTGCGACCTGGGAGTGAAGGCCCGCGCTGACGCGAGCGCGCGTCAGCGCGCGACCGGCAGATCGAAGGACAAGACCAGCGCGACCAACTCCGCCTGGCGGTGGACACCGGTCTTGTCGAAGACCCGCAGGAGATGCGTTCGCGCCGTCGCCTTGGAGATGCCGAGCGCCTGCGCGGTCGCGGCCATGCTCTTGCCCGCGGCGGCGTGGTCGAGAACACGGGCCTCCGCGGGCGTCAGGTCAAACAGGTCAGCGACTACCCTGGCGGCGGAGCCGCTGTCCCTGAGCCGGGGCGCGATGAAGATCGCCGCCACGGCCGTAGCCAAAGCTCCCGCGCGGCCCAGTCTCGGCCGGAGCGGAAGGAGGTGGAGCACGCGGTCGCCGCAGCCATCAGTGCGCAGCGGAACACTGAATCCCTCGCGTCCGAGGGCCCCCGTCTCACAGGCTAGTCGATCGAGGGCCACCGCCAGCGCCTTGTCCGCCCCCGCATGGCACAATACCAACCGGTCCGCGCGACGGCGGAAGACGCCGCCTGCCGCGAGCAGCTCGCGCCCCGCCGCATTCACGTGAACAATCGTCCGGTCCGCCTCGATCAACAGCACCGCGGCGGCGAGCTGGTCGACCACGGCGTCAAACGTGGCGGCCGTCGCGGTCCTAAGATCGAGCAGGCGGCTGATGGTGATCGCGCGCTGGAGATGTGGGATCAACAAAGAAGCCAACGAAACATCGTGATCGGATATCGGACCGGCGGAATAGTGACGTCCCATCGCCAGGCTGCCGATCGCCCCCTCGTCTCGCGACAGGACGATTGCCAGCGCATCGTTCAGCCCTTGCGGATCGGCCCATTCGGTCCGGTAGCGGTTCGTCGTCAGAGCAGCGGGGTTCATGCGGGACAGGACAGCCGGCTCGTCAAACGGATGATCCTGTATCGCGCGAGCGCCGCCCCACTGATCGATGATTTCTGCCCCATAACCGTTCATCGCGGTGAGCCAGGGCTCCTCGACGCCGATCGTGATGTTCAGCGGCGTGTCGCCGGACCTGAGATCGATCAGGCTTAAGGAGGCGTTGGCGAACCCGAGCGCGTCGCGCAGGTGCGTGAGCGTGTCCGGCCAGCGCGCCGGCTCCAGCGCGCAATCGTAGATCATTCCGACCAGCTCGGACAGCATAACGGCCGACAGCAAGCAGAGCCCCCTCTGTTCCTTGCTGCGCCTCGTTTAGCCGAAAGTTGCCTGCATATCCACCAAATGGTGGACGCAGCCGACCCGGCAGTTCTGTCATGATGTTCCCTCGGGCGCGCTGAACTGAGTCATTCAGGGGAGAAAGCCGCATGCACTTCAAGCATCTATTGCTCCTCGCGAGCAGTGTCGCCGCGCCGGCGGCGGCTGCGATCAAATATGATGTAACCGAGCTGAAGCCGCTGCCGGGGTTCGCGCGCGGCGCGGTCGGAGATGAGAGCTACGGCATCAACAATGCCGGCCAGACCGTCGGGCGGATGCGGAACGCCGACCCGTTCACCGGCGCGCGCGCCGCGGTGTGGGACCGCAGCGGCAACGCGACACAGCTCGCCACGCCTGATGCCGCCTGGACCAGCAAGGCGGACGGGATCAACCGCTTCGGGGTAATTTCCGGCGACATCGGCGTCGGCACGCCGGGGGCGAAGGACACCCGGCGGGGCGTTCGCTGGACGAACCCGAACAACTACCAATTCATTGTCCCGGACAATGGCTATTTCTCGAGCGGCGATCTGATCAACGACAATGGTTGGATCGGCGGGATTCGGTTCAATGCGTCGGCGGACGCGGAGTTCGAAGATTTCACCGCCTATGTGTGGAAGCCGGACGGGAGCATTCAATGGGTCAGTCCCGGTTTCCAGCATGGCCGAGTCGAGTGGTTCGGCGCCAATAACAGCAACGTCTTCGCCGGTACCCAGTCGGTGTTCGACGATCAGGTGGGGGACAGCTATGCTGCTGTCACCTGGACGGAAATCGGCGGCCTCACCGCCCTTCCGACGCGTCCCGATCACATCGGGACCTCTGCTTCGGACATCAACGAGGATGGCCTCGTCAGCGGCGGCGACTATGACGGCAACGTCACGGACACCGGGCTCTGGTGGGATGCCGCACACAACCTGCATACGTTGAGCTTCGTGGCGGGCACGACCGGCTCGATCACCACCGGGATCAACAACCGGAACCAGATCGTCGGATTTTCCGCGGATGAGAATGTCTGCGATATCTTTGGCGACCAGACGTGCCGGCGCGCGTCGTTGTGGGACCTGAACGGCAATGCCACGGATTTGAACACGTTGATCGATCCGAAGCTCGGCTACACGTTGCTGTTCGCGAACGGCATCAACGATCTCGGGCAAATCTATGGCGAGGCGATGGACGCGACCGGCCGCCGCTTCCTGTTCCTCGCCCGCCCGGTGCCCGAACCGGCGACCTGGGCGATGATGATCCTGGGCTTCGGCCTCGTGGGCGGCGCTGCGAGGCGTCGCGTACCCGCGATCGCCTGAGCGCAAACGAAAACGGGCGGCGAGTTGCCTCGCCGCCCGTCCGTTCTTCGGCAGTAAGCGGTCGCTTACTGGACCATGTTCTGGGACACGGTGTTGAAGGTCTTCGCGACCTTGCCGCCCAGGTTCGACATGGCGGTGATCGCGGCAACGGCGATCAGCGCGGCGATCAGGCCGTACTCGATCGCGGTCGCGCCCTTGTTGTTGCGGATGATCTTGCGGACGAACTGCATTGGGAATCTCCTTGTACGCTCTACTCAACCTGCTCGGGCCGATATCAGCCGTATCCCGCGTACGCCCGCGACGGTTGAAGGAGTCTTAAACGTGGCCACCGATCATACTTAACTCCGCAAACACCAGGACGGCGGAGCCGGACCCGGCTAGGGACGTGCGATGCCGCTCACTCCGATCCCCGCCGGCCAAGTGGCCACGATCGTCACCTCGCTTGAAATGCGGGCGCGCCCGCCGCTCCGGCCGATGCCGACATCCGACCTGCGCCTGGTCCGCTGGGCCCATCCCGCGCTCGGGAGATATCGCACGCTGTTCCGTCGGGTCGGCGAGCCCTGGCTCTGGTTCTCGCGACTGGCGATGAGCGATGCGGACGTGACCCGGATCATCGAGGACGAGCAGGTCCACGTGTTCGCCGTCGAGGACCGGACGGGAATTGAAGTCGGCATGCTGGAGCTCGATTTCCGCGAATCGGGCCAGTGCGAGCTCGCCTATTTCGGGCTGGTGCCGGAGCTCGCCGGACAAGGGCACGGTCGCTGGCTGATGGCGCAGGCTCTGGCGATGGCGTGGCGGCCGGGCGTCGCGCGGGTCTGGGTGCATACCTGCACGCTCGATCACCCCTCGGCGCTGAATTTCTATCGTGCCCAGGGGTTCGCGCCGTTCGCGCAGGCGGTGGAGACCTTCCCGGACCCGCGGCTCACCGGCCATCTACCGCGAGACGCGGCGCCGCACGTCCCCCTGCTCGCCTAGCTGCCGCCAGCCGGCGACGCCGACCAGCACCAGCAGCAGCGACACCGCCGCCCCGCACACCGCATCGACAAAGGCGTCGAGGAAGCGGTCGAGCCCGCTGCCGCCCGCGAGCGCGCCGATCACGCCGACGATCGATCCGACCGCGGCGGTCAGGACCACGCCCGCGACATAAATGATCGCCGCCATCAGGAAGATGCGCCAGCCATTGCCGCGGCTCGCCTCGAAGCCGGCGGTCAGCCCGGCGATCGGGCCATGCGCTCGCGTGGTGACAAAGCCCACCTCTGCCAAAAAGGTCCGCCCGAAGATGTAGAAGGCGGGCACCACGAACAGCAGGCTGCCGCCAAGCAGCATCAGCCCGATCAGAATGTCCATGAGGACGAACATCAGCAGCAGCTTCGCGCCGGCGGTGAGCGCTTCGCCGACGGTCGGGCGTTCGGGGCCGAGCAGCAGGATCAGCATCGCCAACCGGCCGAGCGCCGCGAGCACTGCGACCAGGATGATCCAGACGAAATTGGCCTCGGTCCAGGCGGCGATCTCCGCGACCCAGGTCTCGCTTTTTCCGCTCGGCACGAACGGCCGCAGCGCATTCAGCAGCAGCGCCGGCAGCATGATGAAGAAGCCGGTGAGCGTCAGCAGGATCTCGCGCTGGCCGTTGAGCAACGCCATCGCATCAGTCCAGGCACGGCCGGCGTCGAACGGGAAAGGTTTGTCCTGCATCGCGCGCGCTTATAGCCGCTGATCCGCTTGAAGCGAGCGCCGCGAGCCCCGATAGCGGCGGCAATGATGATCGACGACGTCGAATGGCAGGTCACGCCCGGCCTGACCGACTATCAAGCGGCGGTGGCCGACATGGAGGCGCGCGCCGAGGCGATCCGGGCGGGGACGGCGCGCGAGCGGATCTGGCTGGTCGAGCACCCGCCGCTCTACACCGCCGGCACCAGCGCGGATTCGGCCGAGCTGATCGACCCGCGCTTTCCGGTGCACGCGACCGGGCGCGGCGGCCGCTACACCTATCACGGCCCCGGCCAGCGGGTCGGCTATGTCCAGCTCGACCTGGACCGCCGCGGTCGCGACGTGCGCTGTTTCGTTCACCAGCTGGAGCAATGGGTGATCGGCGCGCTGGGCGCGCTCGGCGTCGACGCCCGCGCGGTCGAGGGGCGGGTCGGTATCTGGGTCGATACGCCCCGCGGGGAAGCGAAGATCGGCGCCATCGGCGTGCGGGTGCGGCGCTGGGTCACGCTGCACGGCTTTTCGGTGAACGCCGATCCCGATCTGGATCACTTCTCCGGCATAGTGCCTTGTGGTTTGAGCGAATTTCCGGTCGCAAGCCTGGCCTCGATCGGGAACAATGCATCGCTTGATGCGCTGGACAGCGCGCTCCGGACGACACTCCCCGGGTTCCTCGCCGCGCTCGCCAAGGCGTGCGAAAAGAAGAACTCTTGAGGGGCGAAGCTTTTGTGTCTAAGAACGGGGCTGATTTGGCTAACGGAGGGCCACCGAGCCGGCCAAATCGCCAATATAAGGGAGTTTCGAATGCGTGACCTTCTCACGAAAGTTCTGACCGGCTCGATGATTGCCGGCGCTGCTCTGATGGTTTCGGCTTGCGGCAGCAAGCAAGAAGCCAACAACATGGAGACGGCGAACGTCACCGAGATGAACACCACCGACATGAACACCACGACCGACAACATGACTGCTGTCGACGCGGCGAATGGCACCGGCAATATGGCCGGCGACATGAACGCCATGAACTCGAGCGGCAACATGGCGGGCAACAACATGTCCGGCAACATGATGGGCAACAACATGTCCAACGGCGCGGCCGGCAAGTAAGCCTGACCGTTTACAGCTTTCGAAGGGCCGTCCGGGCAATCGGGCGGCCCTTCTTCTTTGACGGTAGGGCGAGCCGTATACGCGCCGATTTATATGACCAGAGCGGTTTGTATCGCACGAAAATGCCGCTAGGCTGCGAACACTCCCGGAGTTTCGTTTCGATGGCTTTACGACTTGCTTCCTTCGTCGCCGCTGCTTTTCTCGCCTTTGCTCCCGCCGCCGCCCCTGCTGCGTTTTTCTGGAAAGCGCCGGACCTGCACGGCGAGCCGGTGACCGGCACGGAGCCGGGCGTTCTGACGGACACGCTGCCGGGCGCGACCCCCGCCGAGATTCGCGCGGCGCTCGTCTGGAACCTGCGCTCCGGCCTCAACGTCGCCGCGCTTCAATGCCAGTTCGAACCGACCCTGCTCACGCGCGATCAGTACAACGCGCTGCTCGACAATCATCGCGACGAGCTGGCGAACGCCTATCAGGTGCTCAGCAATTACTTCAAACGCACCGACAAGAAGAACGGCCAGACCAAGCTCGACCAGTACGGCACCCGCACCTATTCGAGCTTTTCGACGGTGCTCGGCCAATACACATTCTGCGAAACGGCCAGCGCGATCGGCGCCGACGCGATCTTTGCGCCCAAGGGCCAGCTCTACAAGGTCGCCGAAAACCGCATGCGTGAGCTGCGCAAGAGCCTGGCGCTCGCCGGCGAGCAGCAATTCCGCTTCTGGGTCCCGCCCTACACGCCGCTGCTGCCGCCGTTCGACGACCGCTGCTGGAAGAAGAACGACCTGCGCGACCGCAAGGGCTGCGACTGGAGCTGGGGCTAGGAGACCAGCGCCAGTCGCGGCAGCTCGGCCGCCTTCAGCGAGACGCTGACCACACCCGGCACCCGCTCGATCCGCGCCGCCAGCTCGGCGTCCAAACTAAAGTCGCGGCCCAGCCGCACGTCCGCTTCGCCGGCCGCCGTCTTGGCGAGCAGCCTCAGCTCGCCCCGCCCGCCGCGTAGAGGCTCGACCAGCGCCTTCAGCGCCGTCATCGCAGTCGCGTCATCCAGCTCGATTTCCAGCACCAGCCGCGTGTTCGTCGAGAGTCCCTCGAACGGGCGGATGCCGCGGATGGTGACGCGCGGCGTCTCCTCCCCGGCACGCTTGTCGAGCTCGACCGACAGCAGACCGCAGCCGCCGGTGCGCGCCGCTTCCTCCAGATCCTTCGCCGCAGCGTCGTCGAAACAGCTCGCGACGAACTGTCCCGAAGCGTCGGAACAGGTCGCAAGCAGATAACGGCGTCCTTTCGCGGAGGTGCGCCAGCGCACATCCTCGACCAGGCCGGCCATCGTCCCCGGCACCCGCTCTTCGCCGATATTGGCGCCGCACAGAGCGCCGTAGCTCTTCGCACCATGCGCGTCCGCGAGGTGGCGGTAGCGGTCGATCGGATGGGCCGAGAAATAGAAGCCGAACGCCTCCTTTTCCTGGGTCATCCGCTCGGCGAGCGACCAGTGCGCGTTCTGCGGCAGCTTGATCGCGGCGACGCTGGCCTCGCCCATGCCGAACAGCCCGCCCTGCCCGCTGGTGCGCTGCTCCTCGGCGCGCGCGGCGACGGCGAGCATCGTTTCGGCGACCGCGAACACGCCCGCCCGCTCCGGCTCGATGGAATCGAACGCGCCGGCGCCGGCAAGGCTTTCCATCTGGCGTCGGTTGAGCAGCTTCGGATCGACGCGGTTCGCGAAATCGTCGAGCGACTTGAACGCACCGCCCTTCGTCCGCTCTTCGACCAGCAACTCCATCGCCCGCTCGCCGACATTCTTGAGCGCGCCGAGCGCATAGCGCACGGCCAGTCCTTCGCCCGCCGCTTCCACGCTGAACTCCGCCTCAGACACGTTCACGTCGGGCGGCAGCACGGACACCTCGAGCCGCCGCATGTCGTCGACGAACACGCAGAGCTTATCGGTCTGCGCCATGTCGTAGCACATCGACGCGGCGTAGAAATCGTGCGGGTAATGAGCCTTCAGCCAGGCAGTCTGATAGGCGAGCAGCGCGTAGGCGGCCGCGTGGCTCTTGTTGAAACCATAGCCGGCGAATTTGTCGATCAAGTCGAACAGCTCGTTCGCCTTTTCGGCGGGGATGCCGTTCACCTTCGCGCAGCCCTCGACGAAGATTGCGCGCTGCGCATCCATTTCCGCCTTGATCTTCTTGCCCATCGCGCGGCGCAGCAGGTCGGCGCCACCAAGCGAATAGCCGGCAAGGATCTGCGCCGCCTGCATCACCTGTTCCTGGTAGACGAAGATGCCGTAGGTCTCCTTCAGGATGCCCTCCAGCAGCGGTTGCGGGTATTCGATCTCCTCCTGACCGTTCTTGCGGCGGCCGAACATCGGGATGTTGTCCATCGGCCCCGGCCGATAGAGCGCGTTGAGGGCAATGATGTCTTCGAACACGGTCGGCTTCACCGCCGCCAGCGTGCGGCGCATCCCTTCCGATTCCAGCTGGAACACGCCCACCGTCTCGCCGCGCTGGAGAAGCTTGTAGACCTCCTCGTCGTCCCAGGTCAGCGCATCGAGATCGACCGCGATGCCGCGCTTTGCCAGCATCTCGATCGCCTTCTTCAGCACCGACAGGGTCTTGAGCCCCAGGAAGTCGAATTTCACCAGCCCGGCGCCTTCGACATATTTCATGTCGAACTGGGTGACCGGCATGTCGGAGCGCGGATCGCGGTACAGCGGGATCAGCTCGGCCAACGGGCGGTCGCCGATCACCACGCCGGCGGCATGGGTCGAGCTGTGGCGCGGAAAGCCTTCCAGCTTCATCGCCAGATCGAACAGCCGCTTCACTTCGCGGTCGTTCTTGTATTCGGCGGCAAGCTCCGAAACTCCGTTCAGCGCGCGTTCCAGCGTCCACGGATCGGTCGGGTGGTTCGGCACCAGCTTCGCCAGCCGGTCGACCTGGCCATAGCTCATCTGCAGCACGCGGCCGGTGTCCTTCAGCACCGCGCGCGCCTTCAGCCGGCCGAAGGTGATGATCTGCGCGACCGTGTCACGGCCATAGCGCTGCTGGACGTAGCGGATGACCTTGTCGCGATGGGTTTCGCAGAAGTCGATGTCGAAGTCCGGCATCGACACGCGTTCCGGGTTCAGGAAGCGCTCGAACAGCAGGCCCAGCTTCATCGGGTCCAGATCGGTGATCGTCAGTGCCCAGGCGACCACCGATCCCGCGCCCGAACCACGGCCCGGCCCCACCGGAATATCGTTCGTCTTCGCCCATTTGATGAAGTCGGCGACGATCAGGAAATAGCCCGGGAATCCCATCTGGATGATGACGTCCAGCTCGAACTCGAGCCGGGTGAAGTAATCGGGGTATTTTTGCCGGAGATCGCTTTCGCTGACCTCCTCACCGGTTTGGGCTGAGCCTGTCGAAGCCCTCCCGTCCTCTTGCTGAGGTGCAGAAAAAGAAGGGAGGCCTTCGACAAGCTCAGGCCGAACCGCGTGTGAGTGCAGGCTCTCGATCCTCCGCAGCCGCGCGATCAACCCCGCCCGCGCATCCTCGCGCAGTGTCGCCGCCTCGCCCTCGCGATCGCCGGCAAGGCTGGGCAGGATCGGCTTGCGCTTCGGCGCCGCGACCGCGCAGCGCTGGGCCACCACCAAAGTGTTGGCCAGCGCCTCCGGCAGGTCCTCGAACAGCTTCTGCATTTCAGGCAGCGGCTTCAGCCAGGCGTCGGGCGAGCTTTTGCGCCGGTCGTCGCTGTCGAGATAGGCGCTGTCCGCAATGCACAGCATCGCGTCGTGCGCCGCGTGGAAATGATCGTCGCCAAAGCATGCCGGATTGGTCGCGACCAACGGCAGGTCATGGGCATAGGCGAGGTCGATCAGATGCTTTTCGGCGCGCGCCTCGATCTCGTTCATCCGCCGCGACAGCTCGATATACAGCCGGTTCGGGAACAGCCGCTCCAGCCGGTCGACATAGTCGATCGCCTCCGCCGCCTGCTCCTCGGCGAACAATCGCGCCAGCGCGCCTTCCGCGCCGGCAGTGAGGCAAAGCAGCCCGTCGGTCTTGCCGGCCAGCGCCTCGAACGGAACATGTGGGTCCTGCTCGATCGGGCGATCGAGATGGGCGGCCGAAACCAGCTCGCACAGATTGCGGTAGCCGGTCTCGTCCTGCGCGTAGAGCACGAGCCAGTCGAGCGCCGGCGGCGCATCGCCGCGCGGCGGCCGCGCGACGCCCAGCATCGCACCGATGACCGGCTGGACGCCCGCCTTCATCGCGGCCTCCGAAAAGGCCATCGCCGCGTAAAGGCCGTTGCGGTCGGTCAGCGCTGCGGCCGGAAATCCGTGCCGCTTGGCGAGCTTGACGATGTCCTTCGGGTCGAGCGCGCCTTCGAGCATCGTGTAAGCGGAAAAGATGCGGAGAGGCACGAACGGCGCATGAGGCATGACGCCTGTATGGGGACGCCGACCGATTCAGGGAAGGAAAAGCCGAGGGTTATCCCCACCAATCCCTCCCTCTCCCATCGGGCGAGGGCGACTCGCGGCAACGCAGCGAGCGGGGTGAGGGTGAGGGTGAGGGCGTCGACCATTCAAAACCCCGTCGCCCTCACCCGCTCGGGCTAGCGCCCGAGTCGACCTCTCCCGACGGGAGAGGTAGGGAGCGACATGGCCCAGGCCGTTTCCGCGCCATGCGACCAGGCTTCGGCCGCGAACGTTCCGGGCAAGGCGACCGCCCGCCCCTCCGCTGTCCTCCTCGCGACGATCCTCGCATCCAGCCTGTCGTTCGTCGACGGCTCGGTCGTGAACGTGGCGCTGCCGACGATCGGGCACAGCCTCGGCGCGGACGCGGCCGACCTGCAATGGATCGTCAACGCTTATCTGCTGCCGCTGTCTGCCTTTCTGCTGCTGGGCGGGGCCGCGGGCGATCGTTATGGCCGCCGGCGAATGTTCCTGTCGGGCATCGCCGCCTTTGCGCTCGCTTCGATCCTTTGCGCTGCGGCGCCAAGCATGGAGCTGCTGATCGCCGGCCGCGTGATCCAGGGCGCCAGCTCGGCGCTGTTGATGCCGAACAGCCTCGCGATCCTGGGATCGTCGTTCGAAGGCGAGCGGCGCGGCAAGTCGATCGGCACCTGGGCCGCGGCCGGCGCCGTTGCCGGAGCCATCGGACCGCTGATCGGCGGGGTGCTGGTGGATGCCGTCAGCTGGCGCGCGATCTTCCTGGTCAACCTACCGCTTGCGGGTGGCGCGCTGTGGCTCGGCGCACGCTTCGTTCCTGACAGCAGGAACGGCGATCGCGCGCGCCTCGATTGGATCGGCGGTGCGCTGGCGACGCTTGGGCTCGCCGGCCTGACCTGGGGTTTGACCGTCCTGTCCGGTCCTGCCCCGATCGGCGGCGGCCCTGTTTCGGTCGCGCTTGGTCTGGCCGCGCTCGGCCTGTTCCTGCTCCTCGAGCGTCGCCGCGGCGACCGGGCGATGATGCCGCTGGGGCTGTTCGCCACCTCCAGCTATATCGGTCTGTCGATCCTGACCCTGCTGCTTTACGGCGCGCTGGGCGGCCTGTTCGTGCTGTTCCCCTATCTGCTGATCGAGGCCGGCCATTATTCGGCGGTGAAGGCGGGCGCGGCGCTGCTGCCGCTGCCGGTGATGATCGGCGTCGCGTCGCGGTTCATGGGGCAGCTCGCCACCCGCATCGGGCCGCGCTGGCCGCTGACCGTCGGGCCGCTTGTGGTCGCCGGCGGCTTCGCGCTCGCCAGCAGGATCGACCCCGCCGCAAGCTATTGGACAGGCGTGCTGCCGCCGCTGCTGCTGATCGCGATCGGCATGGCCGGCGCGGTGGCGCCGCTGACGACGGCAATGATGAACTCGGTCGATCCCCAGCATGTCGGCACCGCCAACGGTGCGAACAGCGCCCTTGCCCGCACCGGCGGCCTGCTCGCGACCGCGCTGCTCGGCTCGGTGCTGAGCCGGCACGGCGCGGCGCTGGTGCAGGCCGTCGGCACGGCCAGCTGGTTCGCCGCCGGAGCCTGCGTCGTCGCAGGGCTGGCGAGCCTGTTGCTGCTGGAGCAGCACAGGCTCAAGCCGAAATGACAGGTCTTATGCCCGCTCTACGGCCAGGCTTTCAGGGCTGGTGAGGCCGAACAATCCGCGCTGGCGTTCCAGTTCGTCATACAGGTGCACGTTCAGCGCACGCGACCCGTCCGCCAGGATCGATGTGAACATGCCGACCTCGGCATGGCGGCTGTTGTCCCAGCCGGGATAGGCGGTGATCGGATACAGGCACACGCCCTCGATCCGCGCGCCGCGCGCCATCGCGTTGCGCGTCTCGTCGCAGACATAATGGAACCAGGCCGGACGTCCGGACCCCTCGGCGCCGGTCTCCGCGATGAAGATCGGCTTGTCGTAGCGCGCCGCGACTTCGATCAGCATGTCGGCGAGCCGCCGGTATTCGTGATGCCCCATCGGAATGGTCGGCCCGTGATAATACCATTGATTGTGCGGGTAGAAATTGAGGCCGATCAGGTCGATCGCGTCGGGGCGGCCGCCCAGCTCCGGATCCATCCGGCCGGTCAGCATGTCGTCGGCCTCGAACTGCGCGCGGCGATAATTGTCCGCGTCGACCATTTCCTGCGGGGTATGATCGCGCGGCGCGACATGGATCAGCGGCTCGGCGCCGATGAACCGCACCTCGGAATCGACCGCGCGGATGGCGTCGACCGCCGCCAGCCAGCAACGCACCAGGTGCTGTTTGATGGTGCCGTCCTCGACCTCGACCGGAGGGAAATATCCGGTCTCGACCGCCCAGGAGAAAAAGGAAATCTCATTGACCGGGCACACCATCGCCGGCTTGCCGGTGCGCTCGCGGTGGATGCGCACCGCCTCCGCAGCGAAATCGGCGAACATTTTCTCGAACTCACGCGTGCCGGGCTTCAGCCAATCGGGGCTGCCGTAATGATAGAGATCCCAGATGACCTGCACGCCGGCTTCCGCCGCCGCGTCCAGCATCGGCGTCCAGCAGTCCCAATCGCGGTGCAGCCGGTCGCGGCCGATCAGGTGCCAGCGCAGGCCGTCGCGGATCGCGGTCAATCCCAGCTCGGCGCAACGCCGATAATCGGCAAAGGCATGGGTGTCGTGGCCGGTCGCCTTGATCAGATCGAGCCGCACGCCATCCTTGCGGCGCTGCGACGAGCATTCGAAGCCAGCCATGAAGAAGCTGGTGAAGGGGGTGTCGTCGGTCATCCCCCGATGAACCCAGAGGCTCCGCGCGGGTTCCCCTTTCCCTCTATAGCAGCTTCTCGATGTCCGCCTCGATGTCCTCCGGTTTCGTCGTCGGCGCATAGCGGCGAACGACCTTGCCGGAGCGGTCCACCAGGAACTTGGTGAAGTTCCACTTGATCGAGCTCAGACCCATCAGGCCCGGCGCCGCCTTCTTCAGCCATTCATAAAGCGGGTCGGCGGCGGGCCCGTTGACCTCGATCTTGGCGAATACAGGAAAGGTCACGTCGTAGGTGAGCGAGCAGAAGGACGCGATCTCCTCCGCATTGCCGGGCTCCTGGCTGCCGAACTGGTTGCACGGAAAGCCCAGCACCTCGAAGCCGCGATCCTTGTACTTGCGATAGAGCGCCTCGAGCCCCGCATATTGCGGCGTGAAGCCGCATTTGCTGGCGACGTTGACGATCAGCAGCACCTTGCCCGCATGATCGGCGAGCCTCTCCGTCCCGCCGCCCGGCGTCCTGACGTGGAAATCGAGCACCGTCGCCATCGCGTTCCTCCTGCTATTCGAGCCGTCCCTCATGCAGCCTGAGCACCCGGTCCATCCGCATCGCTATGCGCTCGTTATGGGTCGCGACCAAAGCCGCCGACCCTTCGTCGCGCACCAGTCGCAGGAACTCATCGAATACGATGTCGGCGGTCGCCTCGTCGAGGTTGCCGGTGGGTTCGTCGGCCAGCACCAGCGCGGGCCGGTTAGCGAGCGCGCGGGCCACGGCGACCCGCTGCTGCTCGCCGCCAGACAGCTGGCTCGGCCGGTGGGTCAGCCGGTGACCCAGCCCCAGCGCGCTCAGCAGCGCCTCCGCCCGCACCTTGGCCGGCGCAGGTTCAGCGCCGCGGATCAGCTGCGGCAGCACGACATTCTCGGCCGCGCTGAAATCCGGCAGCAGGTGATGGAATTGATAGACGAACCCGATCCGGTCGCGCCGCACCTGCGTCCGCGCATCGCTGTCGAGCTTCGAGACTTCGTCGCCGCCGATGCGGATCGATCCGCCGAACCCGCCCTCCAGCAGGCCCACGGCCTGCAGCAGGGTCGACTTGCCCGATCCGCTCGGCCCAAGCAGCGCGACGATCTCGCCCGGCGCCACAGCCAGATCGATCCCGCGCAGCACCTCGATCGTCGCCCCGCCCTGGGTGAAGGAGCGGGTGAGGCCGGCCGTCGCCAGCACCGCGTCATTCATACCGAAGCACCTGCACCGGGTCCGTGCTCGCCGCCTTGAACGCAGGATACAGCGTCGCGAGGAAGCTCAAGCCCAGCGCCATCACCACGATCGCGGTCACCTCGAACGGATCGGTCTTGGCCGGCAGCTCGGTCAGGAACCGGATCGACGGGTCCCAGAGATTCTGCCCCGTCACCAGTTGCACGAAGTTCACCACCGCCTGGCGATAGAACAGAAACACCGCGCCGAGGATCAGCCCGGCGACGATACCCAGCGCGCCGATCGTCACGCCGATTGTGACGAACACCTTGATCAGCCCGGCCCTAGTCGCGCCCATCGTCCGCAGGATTGCGATGTCGCGCGTCTTTGCGCGCACCAGCATGATCAGCGACGACAGGATGTTGAACACCGCGACCAACACAATGATCGACAGCACCACGAACATCGCCACCCGCTCGACCTGCAATGCCTCGAACAGGCTCGCATTCATCTGCCGCCAGTCGGTGACGACGCCCTGGGCGCCCACCTTGCTGATCAGCGGGTGCAGGATCTCCGCGACGCGGTCCGGGTCGACCGTCTGGACCGTCACCATGCCGACCGCGTCGCCCAGCATCAGCAGCGTCTGCGCGTCCTGGATCGGCATGATCACGAACGCCTTGTCGTAATCATAGACGCCCACCTCGAAGATCGCTGCGACGCGGTAGCTGACGATTCGCGGCACCGTGCCGAACGGCGTCGTTTGTCCGTCGGGGCTGATCAGGCTGATCGAGCTGCCGACTCGCGCGCCCAGCATGTCGGCCAGCCGCGCGCCGATCGCGACATTGCCGCTGCCGGGGGTCAGCGCCTTCAGGTCGCCGTCGACGACCTTCCCTTTCAGAACGGGATTGTCGCGAATGTCTTCGACGCGCATGCCGCGCGCGAGCACGCCTTCGACCCGGCCCTCGAACGTCGCCATCAGCGGCTGCTCGATCAGCGGCGTCGCCTCGGTGACGCCGGGGGTCTTGCGCGCCTCCTCCAGGATCTCGCGCCAGCCGGGCAGCCGGCCGCCATAGCCCTGGATCACGGCATGGCCGTTCAGGCCGACCACCTTGTCGAACAGCTCGGCGCGAAAGCCGTTCATCACGCTCATGACAATAACAAGGGCGGCGACGCCCAGCATCACCGCGACCAGGCTGATCGAGGCGACCAGCGCGATGAACGCCTCCCCCTTGCCCGGCAGCAGATAGCGTCTGGCGATCATCCGCTCGTAGCGCGACAGGATCATTTTTCGTGGAACCAATTCGAAAACGGAACTTGCGTCTAGGCCGCCGCCGAGAGCGCCGCAACCGCGCCGTGTTGCGCCGAAGCAACAGGTTCGCGCAATTTACATGAATGTAGGATAAACGGGCATGACTCTTTCGGAAAGCTGACATAGCCTCCCTCAATCGAAGCGCAGGCTGTTGAAAATGGCCGTGGTTCGGGGAGAGTCGTCGCTCCGCAGGGCCTCTTGAAGGGGAGCTGGCCCACGCGTCGAGAGGCGGTTTTCAAGGGGGCTGACGGCAACGTCACGCGGGTGCCCGGGTCGGAAACGGTCCGGGCATTCGCTTGTCTGGGCTCCTCCCCTCTCCCCCTCTCCCGGTCTCCCCATTGGTGGAGAGGGTTGAGTGGGGCCAAGCCAAGCCTTGCCTTCCGCGGCCTTCCGCCATAAGTCCGCGCCTTCCGTCGGAGCAGCGCTTCGGCGAAGCCAAGGTCGGGGCGTAGCGCAGCCTGGTAGCGCATCACACTGGGGGTGTGGGGGTCGCAGGTTCGAATCCTGTCGCCCCGACCATTCTTTTCAACTCCTCCCCGGAACGGGGAGGCGGACCATGCGAAGCATGGTGGAGGGGTCGCGAGCGCAGCGAGCCCTTTTTGCTGTGTCACCCACCCGCCGCCCCCTCCACCACCGGCTTCGCCGGCGGTCCCCCTCCCCGTTCCGGGGAGGAGCAAAAATCTCTGTCCTACATATAACCTATCTGGTTACACCTCCGAGTCGCAGCACTTGGAGGACCTATGGACATCGACTCCCTGATCGACGCGCTAATCGAGCGCGAGGGCGATTATGCCGACCATCCCGCCGATCGCGGAGGCCCGACCCGCTTCGGCATCACCGAGGCCGTCGCCCGCGCGAACGGTTACGCAGGTGCGATGCGCGCCCTGCCGCTCGACACGGCGGCCTTGATCTACCGCCGCCTCTACTGGACTCGCCCGCGGTTCGACGCCGTCGCCGAGCGCGCTCCGGCCATCGCCGCCGAGCTGTTCGACACCGGCGCAAACATGGGGCCGAAGGTCGCCGCCGCCTTCCTCCAGCGCGCACTCAACGCCCTGAACCGCGGCGCCCGCGACTATGCCGATATTTCCGTCGACGGCCTTGTCGGCCCGGCGACGCTGGACGCGCTCGACGGCTTTCTCCGCCACCGCGGCCGCCCGGGCGAAGCGGTGCTGCTGAAGGCGATCGAAGCGCTCCAGGGCGAGCGCTACGTGCGCCTCGCCGAAGGCCGCCCGGCCAATGAGGCGTTCCTCTACGGCTGGCTCGCAAACCGGATTGGCTAATTTCTCCTCACACGTGTCAACTTCGTCAACTTCGGAGACACCCGCATGCCGCTCATCGAAAGCCTGATCAGCCCGATCGCGGGCCTGATCGACAAGATCATTCCCGACCCGAAGGCGCGCGACGCCGCCAAGCTGGAACTGCTGAAGCTCCAGGGCAGCCAGGATCTTGAGGCAATCCGAACTCAGCTCTCCGCGATTGTCGCCGAGGCGCAGTCGGCCGATCCCTGGACGAGCCGCGCGCGCCCGAGCTTCCTCTATGTGATGTACGTGCTGCTGCTCTGGGCGATCCCGATGGGGCTGATCGCCGCCGCCGCGCCCGACATGGCCACCCACATCGCGTCGGGCATGACGGCCTATCTGAACGGCATCCCCGAACCCCTCTACGCGCTCTTCGGCACGGGCTATCTCGGCTACACCGCGGCCCGGCAATGGGGGAAGGTGAAGGGCGTGGAGAAGTGAGTCTTGCTCCTCCCCGGAACGGGGAGGAGCTTGATTCCCCTCCCAAACCGTATAACCGCCCCCCATGCACGAACCCGCAGCGCCGACGCGCGCCGTCCCGCCGTCCCTCTTCGCCTTCTCGATCTTCTACGGCGGCATGGTCTGCATCGCGGGCGTGCTCGGCAACAAGCAGGTGGCGCTGGGTCCGCTGGCGGTTGAGGCGGGCATCTTCGCGTTCCTGCTGCTGGTCGTCACCTCCAGCGCCGTCGCGGAGCTACATGGGCGGGATCGCGCCAACCGGCTCGTCCAGATCGGCTTCGTGCCGCTGATCGTGTCGCTGCTGCTGTCGATCGTGGTGCTGTCCTTGCCGCCCTCGAAAGACATGGACCCGGCCCGCCGCGACGCGTTCCAGCTGATGATGGGCGGCACCTGGCGCATCTGGCTGGGCGGCATCGTCGCCTACGGGATTTCGCAGACGCTGAACGTGACGCTCTTTTCATGGCTGAAGGGCCGGGAGGGCTCTGGCCTGCTCTGGCTGCGCGCGGGCCTGGCCAGTGTACTCAGCCAGATTGTCGACACGCTGCTGTTCGTCACGATCGCATTTCTGGGCGTGTTTCCGATCGGCAAGCTGCTGCTTGGCCAGATGCTCGCCAAGGTCGTGCTGTCGGCGATTCTGGTGCCCGCGCTGATCTATGTGTTCGTCGGCCTCGGCCGTCGCCTCGACAAGAAGGCATGAGAGTTCGCGTTATGACCGATCCCGCCAGCCTGATCGCCCGTGCCGACATCCTGATCGAGGCGCTGCCTTATATGCAGCGCTATGCGGGCCAGACCTTCGTCGTGAAATATGGCGGCCATGCGATGAGCGACCCGGCTGCCGCGCTCAGCTTTGCCGAAGACGTGGTGCTGCTGAAGGCGGTGGGCATCAATCCGGTGGTCGTGCACGGCGGCGGGCCGCAGATCGGATCGATGCTGAAGAAGTTGGGCGTGCAATCCGAGTTCGTGAACGGCCTGCGCGTCACCGACGAGCAGACGGCGGACGTCGCCGAAATGGTCCTGAGCGGCGCGATCAACAAGGAAATCGTCGCCCATATCGGACAGGCCGGCGGCAAGGCGGTCGGCATTTCCGGCAAGGACGGGCGGCTGGTCCAAGCGCGCAAGCTGGAGCATCGGGTCTACGATGCCGAGCGTGACGAAGAAATGCCGGTCGATCTCGGCTTCGTCGGCGAGCCGGTCGCAGTCGACCGCGCGCTGATCGACCATCTCGAGATCGCCGGCATGATCCCGGTCATTGCGCCGATCGGCATTGGCACGAATGGCGAGACCTACAACATCAATGCCGACACGATGGCCGGGGCGATCGCCGCCGCGCTGGGCGCCGCACGGCTGTTCCTGCTGACCGACGTTGCCGGCGTGCTCGACAAGCAGGGGCAGTTGCTGACCGACCTGACCCCGCCCGATATCGCCCGGCTGCGCGCCGACGGCACCATTTCGGGCGGCATGATCCCGAAGCTCGAAACCTGCCTGAACGCGGTCGAGAACGGCGTCGACGCGGCGGTTATCCTGGACGGCCGTGTCCAGCATGCGGTGCTGCTCGAAATCTTCACCAGGGCCGGCGTCGGCACGCTGGTCAGAGTCTGATGCTGGCAACACACCTTCGCTTCGGCTATCCGGGCGCAAACATTATTTCGAGGACCTCATGTGCGCTGTCGCTCAGATCATCCAAATCCTTCTGACCGCGATTTGGTGGATCATCATCATCCAGGCGGTTCTGTCCTGGCTGGTCGCCTTCAACGTCATCAACATCCATAGCGATTTCGTCCGGCAGGTGCTTTACGCGCTCGATCGGATGACGGCGCCCCTTTACCGCCCGATCCGTCGGATTATGCCCGATCTGGGCGCGCTCGACCTCTCGCCGCTCGTCGTGCTGCTGATCCTCTCGATCATCGACCAGGTGTTCATGCCGCGGCTGTTCGCGAGCGTCTGCCTGGCATGAGCCAGGCGGCGATCATCGACGGCGCCGGTTTCGCCGCCGGCCTGCGCGCCCGGGTGGCCGAAGGCGTCACGGCCTTTCGCGAGCGCACCGGCCGCGCGCCGGGCCTGGCGGTGGTGCTGGTCGGCGAGGATCCCGCGAGCCAGGTCTATGTCCGCTCCAAGGGCAAGGCGACGGCCGAAGCCGGCATGGTCTCGATCGAGCACAAATTGCCGGCCGACACCTCGCAAGACGAACTGCTGACGCTGGTGCGCGCGCTGAACGCCGATCCGGCCGTCGACGGCATTCTCGTCCAGCTGCCGCTGCCGCCGCAGATCGACGAGAATGCCGTGATCGCGACGATCGACCCGGACAAGGATGTCGACGGCTTCAATCCCGTCAATGTCGGCCGGCTGGCGAGCGGGCTGCATGGCTTCGTCCCCTGCACGCCGCTCGGCTGCCTGATGCTGCTGAAAGACCGGCTCGGCGACCTGTCGGGCCTCGACGCGGTGGTGGTCGGGCGATCGAACATCGTCGGCAAGCCGATGGCCCAGCTGCTGCTGCGGGAAAGCTGCACCGTCACGATCGCGCACAGCCGCACCCGCGACCTTCCCGCCGTCATCGGCCGCGCCGATATCGTCGTCGCGGCGGTCGGTCGGCCGCGGATGATCAAGGGCGACTGGCTGAAGCCCGGCGCGACCGTGATCGACGTCGGCATCAATCGCGTTCCCGCCGACGAGCCGGGCAAGACCCGCCTGGTCGGCGACGTCGCCTTCGACGAGGCGCTGTCGGTCGCGGGCGCGATCACGCCGGTCCCGAAAGGCGTCGGCCCGATGACGATCGCGGTGCTGCTGCGGAATACATTGGTGTCGGCGTGCAGGCGGGACGGAGTCCCGATTTCTGATGGCCTTTAAGGAACTCCGTTGGGGAGCGGCGCGATGCTAGACCTGTTCGTCGCCGCTTTCGCGACCTTCTTCGTCGTTATCGACCCGCCCGGCTGCGCGCCGATCTTCGCCAGCCTGACCGCGGGGGCGACGCCGCAGCATCGCCGCGCGATGGCGATCCGGTCGAGCATGGTCGCCGGCGCGATCCTGCTCGCCTTTGCGATCTTCGGCGAAGCGTTCCTGCGGTCGCTCGGCATCAGCCTCGACGCGTTCCGGATCGCGGGCGGCATCATGCTGTTCCTGATCGCGCTCGAGATGGTCTTCGAAAAGCGCCAGGAACGCCGCGAGCATCGGGCCGAGGACGTGAAGGCGCGGCCGGCGCACGAGGATATTTCGATCTTTCCGATGGGCATTCCGATGATCGCCGGGCCCGGCTCGATCGCGTCGGCAATGCTGTTGATGTCCCGCGGCCACGGCCTTGCCGAGGATTTGGTCGTGCTCGCCGCGCTGGCGGTGGTGCTGCTGTTGACGCTGCTCGCGCTGCTGCTTGCCGGCCCGCTGATGCGGCTGCTCGGCTACCGGCTGGAGGCGATGATCACCCGCGTCCTGGGCGTCATCCTCGCGGCCCTTGCCGTCCAGTTCGTGATCGACGGCATCCGCGCCAGTCTTACTTGATCCGCCACAGCCAATAGGGCGAGCCCTTCGGCAGCGGCACAGGCTCGAGCCACGGGAAGCGCGCGCCGCGTTCGAGCTGGGCATAGAATCCCTTGGGGCTGCGCGAGCGGTAGAGCGTCGATTCGGACATATAGGGGCAGACCAGCAGCAGCGTCGCCCCATGCCGCTTGGCGATCGCCCGCGCCTGTTCGGGGGGCCCGTCGAACGCGTGATGGATGTCCAGGATCGCCTGCTGGTTGCGGTGATAGGGCCCGGCGATCGCCTTGTGGTGCGTGACGGTGATCAGTCGGGGGCCCAGGTCGACAAACGTCATGACTGTCGCCGGCGGCAGCAGCGCGATCGGATGGAGCGACGGCAGGGTCGGGCAGGTCCGGTTGGCGTGCTCGACCTTGTCCCAGAATGGCTTGTCCTTCTTCTGCTCGGTCGGGAGCAGCGGGAAGACGGCGTAGGTGGCGATGCCGGACACCAGCAGGAACGCGCCGGCAATCCCGAACACCCGCACCAGCATCCGTTCGGACGCCGCGAACCAGCCGATCAGGTGCCAGCCGAGAAAGGTCGCGCCAATCACCCCGATCAGCTGCGCCGCCGGCCCGACGCGGACCTGCCAGAACAGCATGCCGACCGCGAATAGCGACAGCACGACGATCGACGACCAGCAATAGACGGCTTCGTCGCGCCGCGCCCGCCAGATCGCCCAGGCGGCGCCGATCAGCCCGATCGTCGGGATGGTGAGCCCGGCGATGATCGTGTCCGCATTCTGCATGTAGATCGGCCGCGCCTCGCGCACGTTCGACAGCCAGAGCTTGTAGAGTTCGGGCGACACCCCTTCCAGCCGGCCGCGGCAGTGCGGCCAGGTGAACCAGTAGAAGCCCGCGACGATGGCGCCTGCGCCGAGTGCCAGCAGCAGCCGCGCGCGCCAGCCGGCCGGGTCGAGCTGGCTCAGCAGCAGCAGGCCGGCGCAAGCGACCAGGATCGTCGACAGCCACACCGGCGACAGCGCGTCGCACACGGGCGCGCGGTTGGCATAGGAGGCAAAGAGGACGAACCCGATCGCCGAGGCGATCGCGAACGAGATCGCGTAGGAGACCATCCGCGGCTTCGCCTCGCGCCGCCCGATCCAGCGCAGCGCGATCGAGGCGCCGGCGACGGCGATAAAGGGCAGCAGCTCCAGCCCGATCACCAGCGACAATGCGCTCGCGATGCCGACGGTGATGCCGCCGCGCACGCGTTGCGGATCGGCCAGTGCGGCGATCGTCAGCATCAGAAAGGCAAGCTGCCAGCCATGATGGTCGATCCTCAGCGGCTGGAACATGCCGAGCGCAACCTGGCAGCACAGCACTAGCCCGCAGGCGACGATATAGGCCAGCGGATGGATCAGTCGCCGCGCGGTCAGGGCGGCGGCGACCATCGTCAGCAGCAGCGGAATCAGCGGCGCGATCGCAACCGCGGTCTGCTCCGCGATCTTGCCGCCGAACAGCGGCCGGACCAGCAGGATGATGCCGGCGATCGGCAGGTCGACCAGCCGCGACCAATGGATGTCGAATCCCTGCGGCGGGTTCAGCTTGTACTGCCTCAGGTCGTACCAGCCCTGCCCGTTCAGCCAGGCACGAACCTGGCTGATCCGCATATTGTCGTCGGTGTCGCCAAGCGCGAACCAGTGGATGGCGCCCCAGCGCTGCCACAGCAGCCAGGCGCAGGCGGCGAGCCAGATCAGCACCACCACCAGCCGCCAGCGATCGAGCAGCAACTTGCTTTCCGCGGACATACACTCTTTCCCCGCCCTTGACGCGGCATTAGGGGATCATTCGTAAAGAACAAGCGGCAGCGGCGGGCCGCCTTCGAACGGGATCTTCATGACCGACCACGTCTATTCGGGCGGATTCTACGATTATATCGATGCGGGCTCGCGGGCTTCCGCGCGCACAGTCGCGCGCCTGCTGCTGGGCGAGGTCGCGGTCGAAAGCCTGCTCGACGTCGGCGCCGGCCATGGCGCCTGGGCCGCGGAATGGATCGCAGCGGGCGTGCCCGACGTGGTCGCGGTCGATGGCGACTATGTCGCGCGCGATCGGCTCGCCATTCCGTCCGATCGCTTTCGCCCGCACGACCTGGCGCAGCCGCTCGACCTCGGCCGCCGGTTCGATCTCGTGCAGTCATTGGAAGTGGCCGAGCATCTGCCTGCCAGTGCCGCCGACGGATTTGTCGAGACGCTGACCCGTCACGGCGACCTGATCCTGTTCTCGGCCGCGGTGAAACATCAGGGCGGGGAACACCATGTCAACGAGCAGCCGCTCAGCTATTGGCGCGCCAAGTTCGCCGTCCGCGGCTACGCGCCCTATGACTGGATCCGTCCCCGCATCGCCGCCGACCGCGCGGTGATGCCCTGGTACCGCTTCAACACCCTGCTGTATGCGAACGAGGCAGGCGCGGCGCGGCTGTCGCCGGCAATCCGCGCCACGCGCGTGGCCGATGCCGCGCCGGTCGATATTGCGGGCGACCTGCGCTGGCGCACCCGCCGCGCGATGGTGCGGTTGATCCCGCCCGCTCTGGTCAAGCCGATCGCCATGGCCAAGGCGAACGTCGAAGCGCGTCTGCGGGGCTGAGATGCTGAGCAGGATCGATCCGCAGGCCCGCGCGGCCGCGGCGCAGCTTGTCCGCTACGTTGTGATCGGCGGCTTCGTCACCGCACTGGGCGCCGCGATCTATTATGGCTGCGCCGAGTTCCTCCACATCGAGCCGCTGATCGCCAACCTGATCGCGTTCATCGTCGGCGTGGTCATCGGCTATTTCCTGCACAGCCAGGTGAGCTTTCGCGGGCACGGCGCACGCGACGACCTGGCGCGGACCGGCGGGCGATTCATCGCCGTCAACCTGTTCGGCCTTACCCTCAATTCATTCTGGGTCTGGTCGCTGGTCCATTGGGCCCAGGGCCCCAATTGGTGGCCGATCGTCCCGATGGTCTTCGTGACTCCGCTGGCCACGTTCCTGATGCACCGCCACTGGACGTTCGGCTGACGCATTGATGCCGAGCCGCGCCGGGCGCCCGCTCCGCGCGCCGCGGATGTCGGACACGATATAGAGCGGCCGCTGCTTGGACTGGCTGTAGAGCCGGCCCAGATATTCGCCCATCACGCCCAGCACGAACATCTGCACCGCGCCCAGGGCGACGACGACCAGCATCAGCGATGTCCAGCCCTCGACCGCCTTGCCCGAGAGCCAGCCGGCAAGGATGTAGACGATCAGCAGCAGCGAGCCGATCGACAGCAGCATGCCGGCATGGCTGGCGAGCTTCAGCGGCGTCGAGGAGAAGCTGGTCAGCGCGTCGAGCGCAAAGCGAAGCATCTTGCGGAACGGATAATTGGTCGTGCCCGCGAACCGTTCGTCGCGATCGTAAGGTAGTGGCACCTGCCGAAAGCCAAGCCACGCGACCATGCCGCGGATGAAGCGCGCCTGTTCCGGCATCGACAGGAACACATCGAGCGCGCGGCGGCTGATCAGGCGGAAATCGCCGGTGTCGACCGGAATGTTGGTGTCGGTCGCGCGCGACAGCAGCCGGTAGAACAGCTTGGCCGTTCCCCGCTTGAATGCCGTCTCACCGCCGCGCGTGCGCCTAAGGCCGTAGACGACGTCGGCCCCGGCAAGGTCCATCTCCCGCATCATTGCCGGCAGCAGCTCGGGCGGATCCTGCAGGTCCGCGTCGATGATCAGGATGCGATCGCCGGCCGCGAGATCGAGCCCGGCCGTCAGTGCGAGCTGGTGGCCGTGGTTGCGCGACAGGTTCACGACCACGAGGTGCGGATCGCTCGCCGACAGCGCCTGCATGATCTGCCAGCTGGCGTCGCGCGAGCCGTCATTGACCAGCACGATCTCATGATCGGGCCCGACCGTCTCGTGCGCAGCGGCCGAGAGGCGGCGGTGCAGCTCGGGCAGGCACGCCTCTTCGTTGTAGCAGGGCACCACGATCGACAGCGCCGGCCGGTTCATTCGCTCTCCTTCCCGCGAAGGACACGATAGAGCGTCGAATGGCCGTTCGACCAGATGGGTTGGAGGTCCGGCGCACCGGCGCGCCCGTTCAACACCCAGACGTGATCGAATGCGGCCCGGTTGAACTCGCGCACCGCCTGCTGAAGATCGGACCCTTCGCCGCGGCAATTCTTCGGATAGACGAGCTGCGACGGGTCGGTGCCGTAGCGCCCCACACCGGGCTTGATCACGGTCATCGCCTGCGCGCTGTCGACCGTCCACTGATCGTTGGTGAACGCATCGCGGCGGACGATTGCCAGTGCCGGCAAATGATCGAGCCGCTCGGTCGACCAAGCGTCGTGGCATGGCCGGACGACGAGCGACAGGACCGAAGCGCCCCGCGGCAGATGCTCGAGCGCGCGCAGCTCATCGCGATAGCTCCGATCGTACAGCGCAAAGCTGGTCGTCGTCGCAGCGAGCCTGACCGCGAAAAACGCGAGCGCGGCGACAGCAATCCATCTGCCCTCGCTTCGGATGGCGAGCAGCGCCAGCGCGCATGTGAACGGCAGCAGCCGCATGTCGGCATAGGCGGAGCCGACCGCCACCCGCGGCATGACGACGAAGATGGCGAGGCACAGCAACGCTGCGACGGCAAGCTTTGCGTCCATGCGGCGGAGGATCGCAGCGATGCCGATGATCAGCAGCAGTGCCCACGCGGAAGCGATGTCGAACAGCTGCCAGCGATCGCGGAGCAGCGTCGAAATCCAGAAGATCTTCGCGTGCCAGTTGAACCAGTCGAAGGTCGCCGCGGTCGGGGAATCGCTCCGAAGCAGCACCATCGGGATCAGCGGCAGCGCGAGCGCGACGCAGCTGAGGCCCGCGAAAAAGGCAGCGTGCGCGATCGTTTCGCCCTGCCGGCGACGGCGCACGATCTCGGTCCCGAACGCGCTCAGGCCGAGCAGACCCCAGCCGACCATGTGCGTCAGCCACAGCAGGCACGAGAGCGGGACGAACAGAACGGTGCGCAGCCGCGCTCGGCCGAGCCGCCCCAGCCGGATCCACAGCGCGAGCGCGTTCCAGGCGAAGGCCACGGACAGGGAGAAGTTCAGAAACCCGAACTGGAACGGGTAGGCATAGGCGAGCGGCAGCGCGAACAGCGCCGTCGGCGGCACGCGGCCGTGCACTTCCCGCGCCGTCCACAGCATCCCGACGACGGTCAGCGGCGGAATAGCGAGCACGATCAGCTTGGTGCCGAGCTCGACCCCGAACAGCGTCCCCAGGGGCACGATCAGCAAATCGGCGCCGAGATTGCCGAGCAGCTTCCAGTGAAAGCTGAACGCCGCAGCCAGCGACGGCACGCGATCGATCGCCAGCTCGACATGGTAGCGGCCCATATGGCCAAGCACATCGACCAGGGGCGGAACCTGCGGCCATACGAGCGGGACCGCCGCTGCCAGGGCCAGCAGCGCGATCATCCAGCGTCTGTCGAGAAGCTCCCCCCGGCCGGGCATAGGCCCCCTTAGGGCTGGAGGCCCGGAGCGGCAATGGCGCGGACGCGCCAAACCAGCAGATCGCTGCCGATCAGCGACACGGGTTCCAGCCAGTCCGGAGCGGCGCCGCCCAGCAGATGGGCGGCCAGGCCGCCGGGCTTCACGAGCGGCGGCGGCAGCCCGCCGGTCGCGGTCGGGCACAGCGCGACATAGTCGATCGTCCACAGATTGGCTTGATAGCGCGCCTCATCCGGCGCCGACCGGAAGAACTCGGCCAGCGCGCGATTGCCCTGAACATTGCGGTGATAGGGACCGGCAAGGGCGCGGTGCTGGGTGCGGCCGATCAAATATGCGCTCAACTTCATCGGCGCGGCGAACGTGCCGGTGTCGAGCCGGCCGAGCGCCGCCAAAGTCTCCCTGCTCGTGCAGCTTGCGGCAGCAGCATCGGGACGGGGCCCCGTCGCGGCACCGAGCGTCTGCCACACAAGCCCCGCCGAAAGCAGCCAAGCGGCGGTGAGCAGGGCGACGCCGCGTCCGTGCACGCGCTCCAGCCATTGCGCGGCCACCGGGGCGGCGAAGGCGGCCGCGAACCACGCGACGCGCAATTGCACGATCGAGGTCGCGATCGCGACGACGATGATCGCGCCGAGCAGCAGCCACTCAGGCCGGCGCTCGGCCGCCCGCACGACGAACACGCCAGCGACCCCGAGCGCGATCAGAGGCAGGCCGAGAAAGGCCAGCGCGCGACCCAAGGGCTGCTGCAGCAATCCGCCATATTCGCCGACCTGATCCGGCCATGCCTGCGCGACCAGCGGGTCGGCCGGGCCATAGGGGCTGGCGAGGCAGGCCGGCGCTGCGAGCCAGATCGCCGCCAGCGCCAGAGCCGCCACCGCCGCCGCGGCGCCGATCCGCCAGCGCCGATCTGGCAGGCGCGGCGTCAGCCCGCCGAGCATAAGCCAGGCGCCGCCGCCGATCAGCATCGCGGCGAACAGCGGCGGGGTGAAGCCGTCGCAGCGATCGGCGGGCCAGACTTCCGGGCGCAGCAGTGCAAATCCCGCCAGCGCGGCCGCGACCAGCCCCAGCCCGAAACCGCCGACCCTTCGCCGGTCACCGATCCAAAGCCCCGCCACCCACAGCATCGCCGCAGCGATCACCGGCACTGTCTCGACGCCCACCAGCAGGCTTGCTCCGGCGGCCGCGCCGGCAAGGAAAGAACGCCTGTCGAGCAGCGCCAGGACCATCGCCTCGACCAGCACGACCTGCAGCCCGTGATGATCGATCCGGCCCGGTGCGAACAGCGCGACCGCCGGGAAGGCAAGCGCGGCGAGTGCGACGGCCGGCGCGGCCGTCCGCTCGCCGCCGAGCCGGGTCGCGAGGGCACCGGCGAGCAGCAGGTCGAGGAAGAACAGCAGCTCCGGCCAGAAGATCACCGCCGCGATCTCGGCGCGCGCCGGGCCCATCAGCGGCGACAGCAGGCGCACGATCAGCGCCGGCACGATGTCGGGCAGCCGCGACCAATGCATCGGCGTGCCGCCCGGCGGCCCGAGCCGCGCCTGCACCAGATCGCCAAAGCCCTGCCCGTCGATCCAGTCGCGGATCTGCGCGAGCCGCACCATGTCGTCCGGCTCCGGCAGCCTCAGCGCAGCGAGGTCGGCCCGGCCAAGCAGGGCCCACCATGCCGTCATCAGCACGGTCAAGATCAGCGCAAGCGGGAGGATCGGCGCAGGCCGGGCGGAGGTCATCGAGTGCTGCTTACAAGCTCCTCCCCGGAACGGGGAGGGGGGCCGTTTCCGCGCAGCGGAAATGGTGGAGGGGCCGCAGCGCAGCGAGGATGCCGCACCTCCGCTTCGCTCACGGGCTGCCTTGCAGCCGGGCTCCGCGGCTGCAGCTTGCCCCCGGCAAGCTACAGATCGCTGCTCCGGCCCCTCCACCATGCTTCGCATGGTCCCCCTCCCCGTTCCGGGGAGGATTTAGAAACTTATCGATCCCGCCGGCCCAACAGCCTCAGTCGCAGTGCGTTCAGCTTGATGAAGCCTTCGGCGTCGCGCTGATCATAGGCGCCCATATCGTCTTCGAACGTGACGATGTCGGTCGAATAGAGATTGAACTTCACGTCCGCCTTGCGACCGACCACCCAGGCCGAGCCCTTGTAGAGCTTCATCCGCACGGTGCCGGTCACGTTCTTCTGGCTGTGGTCGATCCCGGCCTGCAGCATCTCGCGCTCCGGCGAGAACCAGAAGCCGTTGTAAACCAGCGCTGCATAGTGCGGCATCATCTCGTCCTTCAGCCGCGTCGCGCCGCGGTCCAGCGTCAGCTGCTCGATGCCGCGATGCGCGAGGTGCAGGATCGTGCCGCCCGGCGTCTCGTACATGCCGCGCGATTTCATGCCGACGAAGCGGTTTTCGACCAGGTCCAGCCGGCCGATGCCGTGGGTCCGGCCATAGTCGTTGAGCTTTTCAAGCAGCGCCGCCGGCCCGAGGGCCTCACCGTTCACTCCGACCGGGTCGCCATGCTCGAAGTCGATCGTGATATATTCGGGCGTGTCGGGCGCGTCCTCCGGATTGACGGTCCGCGAATAGACATAGTCGGGCACTTCCTCCCACGGATCCTCCAGCACTTTGCCTTCGGAGGAGGTGTGGAGCAGGTTCGCGTCGGTCGAGAACGGTGCCTCGCCGCGCTTGTCCCGCGGGATCGGGATCTGGTGCTGTTCGGCGAACTCGATCAGTCGCGTGCGGCTGGTCAGGTCCCATTCGCGCCACGGAGCGATCACCTTGATATCGGGCGCAAGCGCATAATAGCCGAGCTCGAACCGCACCTGGTCATTGCCCTTGCCAGTCGCGCCATGGGCCACCGTGTCGGCGCCGACCTGACGCGCGATCTCGATCTGGCGCTTGGCGATCAGCGGCCGCGCGATCGAGGTGCCGAGCAGATACTGGCCCTCGTAGACCGCGTTCGCCCGCATCATCGGGAAGACGTAATCCCGGACGAACTCGTCACGCAGATCGTCGATGAAGATGTGCTCGGGCTTGACGCCCATCAGCAGCGCCTTCTGCCGCGCCGGCTCCAGTTCCTCGCCCTGGCCCAGATCGGCGGTGAACGTCACCACCTCGCAGTCATAGGTCTGCTGCAGCCATTTCAGAATCACGCTCGTGTCCAGCCCGCCCGAGAAAGCGAGCACGACCCGGTTCACCTTGCTTGCCATTTGCGCCGAATCTCCGTTCCGCGGCGCGGCCTATGCGCAATGAAAACCGGGTGCAAGAAGAGCGCGATCAGCCGAACCGGCGTCGGCCGACGGATTCCATGTCGAGTTCGGCCTCGGCCTGGCGGCGCAGCGACGCTTCGGCATCGGCCAGATAGTCGCGCGTGATCGGCAACGTGCGGCGGTCGCGGATATACTGGACCTGGTAATTGCACATGCCGCCATATTCGAACGAGATCAGCGCGCCGGCGAGATAGAACTCCCACATGCGGAAGAACCGCGCGTCGTACAGCGCCTCGATCTCGGCCCGGTGCGCGAGGGTGCGATCGTACCAGGCCTTCAACGTGTAGGCATAATGCAGGCGCAGCGTCTCGAGGTCGGACGCGATCAGCCGCGCCGTCTCGCTCGCGCTCACGATCTCGCTCAGCGCCGGAATATAGCCGCCGGGGAAAATGTACTTGGCGGTCCAGCGGTCGGTCGTGCTGGGGCCGCCCATCCGGCCGATGGTGTGCAGCAGCATCACCCCGTCTTCGGCGAGCAGATTCCGGCAATGCCGGAAAAAGGTCCGATAGTGCGGCGGGCCGACATGCTCGAACATGCCGACCGACACGATGCGGTCGAACTGCCCCGTCACGGCGCGGTAGTCGAGCAGCTCGAACCGGACGCGATCGGCGACCCCGGCCTCCTCCGCGCGGCGGCGGGCGACCCTGAGCTGCTGCTCGCTGAGCGTAATGCCCAGGACATCCACGTCGGCCATGCGATTGAGGTAGAGCGCCATGCCGCCCCAGCCGCAGCCGATGTCGAGCACCTTCAGCCCGGGCCGCAGCGCCAGTTTGGCGGCGATATGGGCCTTCTTGTCGGCCTGCGCCTGTTCCAGGCTGTTCGCAGGATCGGTGAAATAGGCGCAACTGTATTGCCGGTCCGCGTCGAGGAACAGGTCATACAGCCGGTCCGACAAGTCGTAATGATGCGCGACGTTGCGCTTTGACCGGCGCGACCAATTCAGCCGGTCCAGGCGTCCGTGCAGGTCCATCGCCGCGCGCCGCAACGGGTTGGGAGGCTGAAGCTCCCCGCCACGTTCGAACGGCTGGCTGCCGCGGATGATGCGCATCAGATCGAGCAGGGTGCCGCGCTCGACGATCAGGCCGCCGTCCATATAGGCCTCGCCGGCGCCGAGCCGTGGCATGCGCGCGATCCGCCTGGGCGTCGCCTTGTCCGCGAAACGCAACGTCACCGGCCGCACTGCCGGATCGGGCGTTCCGAACGTTCGGGTCCGTCCATCCGCGTAAATGACTGTCAATTCGCCGCGCTTGACGACGCGTTTCAGCATTGCATCGAGGAGAGCCATCGATGGCGAAACGCTGACGAAACGAATTGGTCGCACGAACCCAGATTAAATTCCGGCGTACCATTCGTAGTCAGTCGTATCCTCCCAGAACCCGCCCTTGCCGCCACGGATGCGCCGCAGATCGTCGACGGCTTCGACCCGCATGACGAACTTCGCATGCTTGTAGCCGAGCTGCCGTTCGATCCTAAGGCGAAGCGGCGCACCGTGCCCGACCGTCAGCAGGTGATCGTTCATGCCCCAGGCCAGGATCGTCTGCGGGTGAAAGGCATCGACCAGGTCGATCGACTCGTAATAGGGCGCGCCGCCGATCAGGTCGGCGCAGTGGAAGACGATATAGCGCGCGTTCGGGCGCAATCCGGCCTGGTCCAGCACCAGTTTCAGCGGAACGCCGTGCCATTTGCCGATCGCGCTCCAGCCCTCCACGCAATCATGTCGCGTGATCTGGGTGCGGGCCGGCATGCTGCGGATCTGCGCCAGCGACAGCGCGAGCGGATGCCGGACGAGTCCGTCGACCTGAAGCCGCCAGTTCGCGAACGCGCTGTCGACATGCGCCTGATACTCGGGTGTCCCCGGATTGGTGGAGCCGTTGGTCCGAAAAATGGGGCTCATCTGATCGGGCCGGTATTCGCGGGCGAGCGCCATCCGATCGGTCAACGATCGCTGCAGGAAGCGGTGCGCGTCTTCGCCCGAGAACAGGATTTTCGGAAAAGCCGGGTTCTCGCCGAGCCTGTCGCACCCGCCGAGCAAGCCGCTCGCGGCGGCGATCCCGCCGATCAGCTTGCGCCGGGTAACGATCATCGTTCCTCCCCCGCCGGCACGCGCAGCCAGCCGCTGATCATGCCGCGGACGCCGTTCAGCGGGCCGGCCAGCAGCACCAGCACCAGGTGGACCAGAATGAACAACAGGATCAGCGAGGCCACGATGAAATGGATCGAGCGCGCCGACTGGCGGCCGCCGAACAGGTCCAGCATCCACGGCCAGGCCGCGTCCATCCCGGGCGACATCGTCAGGCCGGTGAAGATTGCGAGCGGGATCAGCACGAAGATGACGATGAGGTAGCTGAGCTTCTGGAGGATGTTGAACCCGCCCGGATCGTCGGGATTGTCGAAGCGGAGCTTCAGATGCTCGACCACGTCATGCCACAGATTGGCCGGCCCGACCTCGCGCCATTTCAGCAGGAAATCCTTCTGGATATGGCGGTTGAACAGGCTGGCGATCAGGAAGAACAGCAGCCCGAAGGCAAGCACCAGCGCGAACGTCAGATGCCAGCGCCGTGCATGCGCGAGATCATAGCCGGACGGGATCGTCGCCCAATAAGGGAAGGCATTATTGCGGATCGAGCCGTCCTTGTCCTCCCAGCGGCCGAGCACGCCATCAGTGTCGAAGCGGCGATCGCCGAGCTTCAGATAGCCGCCGCGATCGTCGGCGCTGATCTCGAGCCAGGCCCGATCGAAATTGGCGCCATACTGGCCCCAGTAAAGCCGTGGATGCGCGTTGAAGATCATCGCGCCGCTCATCAGCAGCACGAAGATCGTCACCGCGTTCACCCAATGCCAGATTCGGGTGCCGAGCGTGTGGCGATAGATGAGGCGCGTGCGTTCCGGCTCGACCCGGTCGATCCCGCGTTCGTCCAACGCCTCGCCGTCCATCAGCGCCTCCCGCGACCGCCCGTCTTATGCAGCAGAGATACGGTCGCGGAAAGGTTTCGGTTGCAGGCTATTTGGCGACGGCGGTGATCATCCGCACCCAATGGTCCACATTGTCGTCGAATGCCTTGACCGGAATCCGTTCGTCGCGGCCATGCGCGCGCATGTCTTCGGGCACCACGATCCACAGTCCATCGACGCCGTAGACCGGCGTGCCGGCGACACGGAACGGCCGCGCGTCGCTCGCCCCGGCCGCCATTGTCGGGATGATCGGCGCGTTCGGGAACATCACGTGGATGCTGTCGGTGTAGGCCTTCATGATGTCGGGCCGCAGCGGCGAGGCATAGGACGTCTCGTTCTTGTCGAGCCGGGTCACCTGGACCTTGCTGCCCGCAATCTTCTGCAGCTCGTCGCGGATCGCATCGGGCGAGACGCCCGGCATGATGCGGCAATTGACGTTCGCTTGGGCCAGCTGCGGCAGCGCGTTCTGCGCATGGCCGCCGTTCAGCATCGTCGCGACGCAGCGGGTGCGCGTCAGCCCGACCTCGCCCGGATCGGCTTCGATGAAATCGGCAGCCTTGCCGTCCGCCGGATTGGCGAGCCAGGCGCGCATCGCATCGCCAAGCGGCCCCTTTTCGACCTTCTGCCGTTCCTGGAAATAGGAGCGCGTGGTCTCGTTCTGCATCGGCTCGAAACGATAGGCGCCGAGCCGCACCAGCGCGGCCGAGAGCTCGGTGATCGGGTTGAACGGCTTGGGCTTGCTGCTGTGCCCGCCCGAATCGCGCACCGAAAAACTATAGTCCGCATAGGTCTTCTCGGCCGTGTCGATCGAGAAGCCGAGATCGTGCCCGTCCGCCGCGAACGCACCGCCGCCACCGTCCGAGTTCAGGCCGAAGTCCAGGCCCTTGAACTCGGGCCATTGAGTCGCTGCCAATTGGGCGCCGTTGCCGGCCGTCTCTTCGTCACCGGTGAACAGCACGACGATGTCGCGCTTCGGCTTGAAACCGTTGGCCTTCAGTTCGAGCAGCGCCGTCGTGATCGCCGTTGCGCCCTGCTTGATGTCATAGACGCCGCGGCCGTAATAATAGCCGTCCTTCTCGACGAAGGTGAACGGGTCCATCGACCAGTCCGACGGCTTGGCCTCGACCACGTCCAGATGCGCCATCAGCATGATCGGCTTGGCATTCGATTTGACCGCCGCCGGCCAGCGCACGATCAGCGCCGCGGTCTTGTCGCCCGGCGCGCCTTCGTAAGGCACCACCTTGATGTCGCTGTCCGCCCAGCCCGCCGCCTTGAACTGATCGCCGAACCAGCGCGCCAGCTCCGGCACCTTGTTGCGGCCTTCGACGGTGGGCACCTCGACCGCGTGCTTCAGCATCTCGCGGGCCTTGGCGTGCCATTCGTTGTTCGCCGGCGTCGCGAGCGCGGGTGTCGCGAGCAGCAGGGCAGTCAGAGTCAAGGCGCGCATAATCTCTCCTATTGTTGTCGGCACCATAACAATCCTCCCCTGGAAGGGGAGGGGGACCACTCGGCGAAAGCCGAGTGGTGGAGGGGTGTCAGCGTATGAGTTCTATTCTGAAGCGTGGACACCCCTCCGTCGCGCTGCGCGCGCCACCTCCCCTTGCAGGGGAGGATCACCGCTCGCCATGGCCTTCGGCCAGGTAATCGTCCGAGCGCATTTCCATCAGCCGGCTGACGGTGCGCTCGAATTCGAAGCGGCCATCGCCCTTTTCGTAAAGTTCGGCCGGTTCGGCATCCGCCGCGGCGAACAGCTTGACCTTCTGTTCGTAAAGCGCGTCGATCAGCGTCACGAAGCGCGCCGCTTCGTTGCGGTTCTCGGGGCCGAGCTTCGGGATGCCGACCAGGATCACCGTGTGAAAGCGTCGCGCGATCGCGAGATAATCGGGCGCCCCGCGCGCTTCCCCGCACAGCCGCTTGAACGAGAAGACGGCGACGCCCTTCAGGCTTTTGGGCACATGCAGCGTGCGGCCGCCGGGGACCGGGATGTCTTCGGTCGGCACGTGCGCGCGGTCCTCGACCGGAAAGTCGGTCAGGCGGAAAAAGGCGTCGGAGAGCGCCTTCGTCGCTTCCGGGCCGTTCGGCACGTGCCAGGTCTTCAGGCCCGAGATGCGCTGCAGGCGATAATCGGTCGGCCCATTCAGCGCGATCACGTCCAGTTTCTGCTCGATCAGGTCGATGAAGGGCAGAAAATGCTCGCGGTTCAGGCCATCCTTGTAGAGGTCGCGCGGCGGGCGGTTGGAGGTGGCGACCACCGTCGTCCCGGCATTGATCAGCGAGGTGAACAGCCGCGACAGGATCATCGCGTCGGGCGAGTTGTTGACGACCATCTCGTCGAACGCGATCAGCCGCGCCTCGCCCTTCAGGTCGGCGGCGACCGCAGGAATCGGATCGCCCGCCTCCTTTGCGCGCTCGACGCGAAGCCGATCGTGCACTTCCAGCATGAACTCATGGAAATGGACCCGCCGCTTCTTCTCGATCCGGACTGCGGAGAAGAACAGGTCCATCAGCATCGATTTGCCACGCCCGACCCCGCCCCACATATAGACGCCGCGGGGCTGCGGCTGGGGCTTTGCGGTCAGGCGCCAGAGGATGCTGCCGCGATTGGGCACCGCTTCCAGCTCGTTTGCCAGCCGGTCGAGCAGCTGGGCGGCGCTCGCCTGGGCGGGATCGCGCCGCAGCTGCCCATCGCGGACCAGCGCATCATACCGCTCATAGACGCTGCTCATCCGCCGCTCGGCTTGCGAATGGTGCCCGAATAAGAGGCGATCACCTCCGCGTCCTGCTCGACAAGGCCGCGAATGAAGACCAGCCGCCGCGTCACCCGCAGCACTTCGCTGACAAAATCGAGCGGCCGGCCGATGTCCGCCGCGCCGATGAACTGGGTCGAGAGGTCGAGCGTCACCGCGGTGCCTGCTTCGATGATTCCCTTGCTGCGCGAGGTGGCGAACAGCGCGACATCGATGAAGCCGAGCAGCGCGCCGCCATGCACCTTGTCGGCAAGATTGGAATGCTGGCGCTCGGGAAAGGCGCGCATGCGGACGCGTCCGTCCTCGTCCACGCGAACGATCATCTTGCCGAGCGCCGAGTTGAAGCGCGTCGGGTCGCGGAACCCCCATCGCATCCAGCCGGGGTTGTCGGGATCGGGCTCGTGGAGAAAGCCCTCTCCCCTCCCGCTCGCGGGAGGGGCTGGGGGTGGGATCGTCACGCTGCTAAGAACCTCAATTCAGGCCCACCCCCGCCCCTTCCCGCAAGCGGGAGGGGAGATTCAGATGATCCGCTCGACTTCCATCTTCTTGATCTCCGCGATGGCCTTGGCCGGGCTGAGACCCTTGGGGCAGACGTTCGCGCAGTTCATGATGGTGTGGCAGCGATAGAGGCGGAACGGGTCCTCGAGCTCGTCGAGGCGCTCGCCGGTATTCTCGTCGCGGCTGTCGGCCAGCCAGCGATACGCCTGGAGCAGGATCGCGGGGCCAAGGAATTTGTCGGAATTCCACCAATAGCTGGGGCACGAGGTCGAGCAGCACGCACAGAGAATGCACTCGTAGAGCCCGTCCAGCTTCGCGCGGTCTTCCGGCGTCTGCAGCCGTTCCTTGCCCGACGGCGGCGGCGTCACCGTCTTCAGCCAGGGCTGGATCGATGCATATTGCGCGTAGAAGCGGCTGAAATCCGGCACCAAATCCTTGATCACGTCCATGTGCGGCAGCGGCGTGATCTGGACTTCCTTGCGGCAATCCTCGATCGCGTGGGTGCAGGCGAGCGTGTTGCGGCCGTCGATGTTCATCGAGCAGCTGCCGCAGATGCCTTCCCGGCACGAGCGGCGGAAGGTCAGGCTCGAATCCTGCTCGCTCTTGATCTTGATCAGCGCGTCGAGGACCATCGGCCCGCAGCTGTCGAGATCGACCTCGAACGTATCGTAACGCGGATTCTCGCCCGTATCCGGATCGTAGCGATAAATCTTGAATTGGCGCACGCGCGTCGCGCCGGGCTGGGCCGGGAAGCTCTTCCCGTCCTTGCGGACGACACTATTCTTGGGCAGCGCGAATTCGGCCATGTTTTCCCCGCCTCTTGTCTGAGCGTCTGATAGGCTGCGCGCCCGCGGGACTCAACCGTCCAGATGCGATCGTTGGCGGGCCAGGCTTTTCGACGGCGTAGGCTTGGCCCATCAAAGCCCAAGCACCTGTAACCTTTGGCAAAAACTCCGGCCGCGCTTGGCGCCGGGACTTGCCGGATCGCCCCGGCGCACCTATTGAGGCGGCCTGCGGGGGAACCTCTCGGATCGTGTCCGTTTCGTGTGACAGTCCCGCGAATGTGTCGGACCGTATATTGCAGCCCAATCAGCCCCATTTCCCTGCTGCCGCAGATGCGGCCGGCGCGCCCGCGCCGGAGCTGGCCTATCGGCTCCAGCAGCAACAGCTTCTTTCCGAGTTCGGGATGTTCGCGCTGGGATGCGAGGACCTGGCGGCACTGTCGCAGCGTGCGTGCGAGCTCGCCGCGCGCGGCCTGCATACCGAGTTCGCAAAGGTCCTGCGCTATGGGCCGGAGCATGACGACCTGCTCGTCTGGGCCGGGGTCGGCTGGAAACCGGGCGTCGCCGGGCATGCGACGCTCGGCGCCGATCTCGCGTCGCCGGCAGGGTTCGCCCTGAAGACCGGCCAGCCGGTCATTTCCAACGATCTTCGATCGGAGAGCCGCTTTCGCACGCCCCCGCTGCTTGCCGAGCACGGCATCCGGCGCGCGATTAATGTGCTGATCCCGGAATGTCGCGGATTCCGTGGCGTGCTGGAGGTCGATTCCACCGACGGCCACGCGTTCGTCGAGGCCGATCTGGATTACCTCCGCAGTCTTGCCCAGTGGTTGGGCATCGCGATGGAGCGGCAACGCGCGGAAGACGCGAAGGCAAGCTCGGATGAGCGGTATCAGCGCCTCTTCGAAGCGATCGATGCCGGCTTCTGCGTGATCGAGATAAAGTTCGACGCCGACCGGCAGCCGATCGATTACCGTTTCGTCGAGGTCAATCCGGCGTTTGCTGGCCATACCGGGCTTGCCGATGCGCAAGGCAAGTGGATGCGCGACCTCGCCCCCACCCATGAGCAGCATTGGTTCGACATCTATGGCCGCGTGGCCCTGACCGGGGAGCCGGCCCGGTTCGAGGAGCAGGCGGAGGCGCTCGGCCGCTGGTTCAGCGTCAACGCATTCCGCGTCGGCGATCCGGAGCTGCACCAGGTCGGCATCCTGTTCACGGACATGACCGACCGCAAGCGGCTCGAGACCCTGCTTCAGGAAAAGGTCGCGCACCAGGAAACGTTAATGCGCGAGGTCAGCCACCGGGTGAAGAACAGTCTCGCGCTGGTGGGAAGCATGCTGTACATGCAGGGCCGGGCGACGCATGACCCGGAGGTCAAGCGGGCGATCGCGGACGCGCAGACGCGCGTGCTCGCGATCGCGCAGGTCCACGACCAGCTCTGGCGCCAGAGCCAGGTCGAACGGATCGAGCTCGGGACATTCCTGGGCGATCTGTGCGCGAAATTGCAGGAGACCGACCGGCGACATCGGCTGCGCTGCGAGATCGATCCGGTCGCGATCCCGGCCGACCAGGCCATTCCGCTTGGCCTGATCGTCAACGAGCTGGTCACCAACGCATTCAAATATGCCTATCCGGACGAAAGCGGCGGCGTCATCGGCGTGGCCCTCCGGGAGACAAAGGACGGCATCCGGCTGGAAGTCGCGGACACCGGCGTCGGCCTGCCCGCTTCCGTCGACTTCGGCGCCTCGACGAAGAGCCTGGGCGGCCGCATGGTGCAAGCGCTGGCCCGCCAGTTGGGCGCAACGCTCGACGTGGAGTCCAGCAGTCGGGGAGCGAGATTCACGCTCGACATCCCGGAGTAGAAGAAAAGGGGGGCGGGGGTGAGACTGGGGGATTGTCACAACACCGAGGATTTTCGCCGCCTCGCCAGGCGGCGGCTGCCTTCGCCGGTCTTCCACTATATCGACGGCGCCGCCGATGACGAGGTCACGAAGGCGCGCAACACCGCTGCGTTCGATGAGTGCGACCTGATCCCGCGCGTGCTCGCCGGTGTCGAGCAGGTCGACATGCGCACGACGCTGATGGGCCGCGAGATCGCGCTGCCCTTGTTCTTCTCGCCCACCGCCTTGCAGCGGCTGTTCCACTGGCAGGGGGAGCATGCGGTGGGCGCGGCGGCGGAGAAATTCGGCACCTGGTTCGGCATTTCGAGCCTGGCCACGGTCAGCATCGAGGAGGTCGGCAGGACCGTCCGCGCGCCCAAGCTGTTCCAGCTTTACGTGCACAAGGACGAGGGGCTGAACCGGTCGATGGTCGAGCGTTGCAAGGCGGCGGGGTTCGATGCGATCGCGCTGACCGTCGATACCATCGTCGCGGGCAATCGCGAGCGCTGCCTGCGCACCGGCTTCACCTCGCCGCCACGGCTGACGCCCCGTTCTGCCCTGAGCTTCGCCGCCCACCCGCGCTGGACGCTCGACTATCTGTTCCGCGAGCCGTTCGCTCTCCCCAACCTCCAGACGCATGTGCGCCAGGGAACGAAGGTCGCGCTGTCGGTCGCGGACTATTTCGATACGATGCTCGATCAGTCGATGGATTGGAAGGCGGCCGAGCGGATCCGCGCCGATTGGGGCGGGCAATTCTGCCTGAAAGGCGTCATGTCGGTCGAGGATGCCCGCCGCGCCGTCGATATCGGCGCGACGGCGATCATGGTGTCCAACCATGGCGGCCGCCAGCTCGACGGCTCCAGAGCGCCGTTCGACCAGCTCGCCGAGATCGTCGATGCGGTCGGCGACCGGATCGAGGTGATCTGCGACGGCGGCATCCGCCGCGGCACCCATGTGCTGAAGGCGCTGTCGATCGGCGCAAGGTCCTGCTCCGGCGGCCGCTTCTACCTCTATGCGCTGGCCGCCGCCGGCCAACCCGGCGTCGAGCGCGCGATGGGCAAGCTGAAGGGCGAAATCGAGCGCGGCATGAAGCTGATGGGCGCGCGCAGCCTCACCGACCTGACCCGCGACAACCTGCGCTGGCGTTAGGCCGCGCGCAATTCGTCCAGGAACACGCGCGTCTCGGCCAGGATCGACTGGGTGCGCGCGAGCAACTCGGACGAGCGGCCCTCGACCTCTTCGGTCAGTCCGGACGAAATGACCGCCGCCTGCTTGGCTTCGGCAACCCGTCCGTGAACGTCGATCGCGAACGAGGCGGCGGCGATGGCGTGCTGTTCGAGTTCGCCGACGATTGCACCCTGGCCCTGAAGTGCGCTCGCGAGCGTCTGCGCCAGCTCTTCGAAAGCCCCGAGACAGCCCTGCATTTCAGCAATCGCCGCCTCGGTGTGGGTCGAGGCGTTGGCGATATCGTCCGCCTTCTGGCGCACGTCGCCGGTTGCGCGGCCGGTCTGGTTGGCGAGCGACTTCACTTCGGATGCGACGACCGCAAAGCCGCGCCCGGCCTCGCCCGCCCGCGCGGCTTCGATCGTGGCATTGAGCGCGAGCAGGTTGGTTTGGCGCGCGATATCCTCGATCGTCGTGGAAATCGCCCCGATCCCCTGCGCATTGCGCACGAGCGTGCGGAACTGCTCTTCGGCGCGGCCGGTCAGATCATAGGCGCGGACATTGGCCGAGGCCTGATCGTCGACGCGTTCCTGCACCGAGGCGAGTGCATGGCGAAGGTCGGCGGCGAGCGCGGAGAGCGTCGCCATGTCCGCTTCGGACCGATCGACCTTCCCGGCAAGCTCGACAAAACGCTGGTGGCTCGAGACCGCCGATTGCGCGAGCTGCCGCGCCAGCGCACAGGCCTGCTCGGCATCGGCGGCGATCGCTTCGATCCCCGACAGCAGCCGCGATTCGAACGATTGAGCGATGGCCGCGATTTCGCGCCGCCGGTCCTCCTCGCGTTGCTGACGAGCCTGTGCGGCAGCTTGGGAATCTTCAGCCGCGCGGGCAGCGGCGGTTTCGGCTTCGCGGGCGGCGAGGATGGCGATCTCGGCGCGAGCGCGCTCAGCGTCCGCGCCGCTCCGGAACTGCTGGACGACCATCGCGTGCTGCGACACCACCGTTCGCGCCAGCATCAGCACGAACACGGCGAGAAACGCGTAGACGGGCCATTCGATCGAGCTGATCCGGGCATAGACCGCGCAAACCGTCGTGACCGTCACGAGGAAGCTGGCGGCTGCGGCGGGAATCGATGCGTAGCGCAGTGCGCCGACCGCCATCACGCCGGCCATCACGGCCACGACGAGCACCTGCAATTCGGGCGGAGCGTAAAGACCCGCGTTGGAGAGGAAAATGAACCAGCCCAGCGCAACGAAGGCGGCTTCGGCAGCGATCTGGCGGACGCGTTCCGCGGGGCGATCGAGCTGCCAGCCGGCCGCGCGGTCGCGGAACCAGCGCACGAGCATCACGCTGCAGATGAGAAGGTGAAAGCCGGCTGCGGCAAGGATCGCGCGTAGATTCGCCGAATCGAGGCTTGCCAGCAGCACGCCCGAGGACACCAACAGGCTCATCGCGAACGACACGGGATAGGTGCGCGTCGCCGAATCGATCTGCGCGCGCAGCAGCTCGTCGGACAAATCTTCCGAGCGCAGCGCCGCGATCAGTGCCGACGTCCGCTTACCGGCTGCCATGCCCATCCTCTTGCACAGGGCTCGACCTAGCAGCGCCCAGCTAACAGGCCGTTAAGTGTAACGGCCCGGCGTGACACTATGGCTTTCGCCGCACCGCCGCTTCAGGTTAGGGACAGATGCTCTCGATGAACCTGTGCTTTTGAAAACCTCTGGGGCCTGATCGATGTTGAAACGCGTGACTCTCCTTCTCCTGCTCGGCACCGTCGCTGCGCCGCTCGCGGCCCAATCGATGCCGGACCTCAACGCGCGGGTCGGCAAGATCGAGAAGGAATTGCGCGCGGTGCAGCGCAAGGTCTTCCCCGACGGGCAGCCGCTGGAGCCGGAAATCGTCGCGCCCAAGGTGGTGCCCGAACCGCTCGGCGGCCCCGCCAGCTCGCCCGTCGCAGACCTGACCGCGCGGGTCGATGCGATCGAGGCGCAGGTGCGCTCGCTGACCGCCCAGGCGGAGCAGAACGGCCACCGGGTCAGCCAGCTCGAGGACCAGGTGAAGCAGCTCGTCGCCGACGCCCAGGCCCGCGCGGCTGCGGCTGCACCGCCGGCGGCACTGGTGCCGCCGGCCGCCGACGAGGTCCCCGCATCGCCGCCGCCCGGCGTCGAACGTCCGTCGACCGGCGATCCGGCTGAGGACGGCTATATCTACGGCTTCCGGCTGTGGCAGGCGAAGGCCTATCCGGAAGCGGAGGCAGCGTTGAAACAGGTGGCGGACAAATATCCGGACCACCGTCGCGCGTCCTTCGCGCAGAACCTGCTCGGCCGCGCCTATCTGGATGATGGCAAGCCCGCGCTGGCGGCGGTCGCGCTGTACGACAGCTACAAGAAATGGCCGAAAGGTGAGCGCGCAGCCGAAAGCCTTTATTGGCTCGGCCAGGCGCTCACCGATCTGAAGAAGCTTCCCGACGCGTGCAAAGTCTATGCGCAATTCGGTGACGACTATGGCGCGACGGCCGCCGCCAGCCTGAAGGCCCAGGTCGCCGCCGGTCAGAAGCGCGCGAAGTGCGCCTGATCGGCGCATGAAACGTCTCAGCGCCGGGCTGCTGCTGTTCCGGCGCCAGGGGGGCGTGCTTGAAGTCCTGCTGGTGCGCCCCGGCGGCCCCTATTGGCGCAAGCGCGACGTGGGCGCCTGGCAGATACCGAAAGGCGCCGTCGAGCCGGGCGAAGAGCCGCTCGCGGCGGCTTTCCGCGAAGTGGAAGAAGAGCTCGGGCTGCGGCTTGAGGGAGACCCGCTACCGCTCGGCCGCATCCGCCAGATGGGCGGCAAGCTGGTCGAGGCGTTCGCGCTGGAGGCGGAGTTCGATCCGGCGGCGCTGGTCAGCAATTTGTTCGAAATGGAATGGCCGCCGCGCAGCGGTGCCATCGAACGCTTTCCCGAAGTCGAGGAGGCGCGCTGGTTCACGCTTCCGGCTGCGAGCGAGATGATGCTGCCCAGCCAGCTGCCCCTGCTCGGTCGCCTTGCCGAAACGCTGGGGCCGGAGGACTGGTGATTTCCGCGCCGGAGGGGCAAAAGCGGTCTATGTCCACCACCTACACGATCGATACGGCGACCAGCCGCGCCCACCCGACGCCCGCGCCGATGAAGCGGCTGACGGTGCCGGCAGTGCGCGCGCGCAAGGGCGGCGAGCCGCTGGTGATGCTGACCGCCTACACGGTCCGGATGGCGCAGCTGCTCGACCCGCACTGCGACATCCTGCTGGTCGGCGACAGCCTGGGCCAGGTGATCTACGGCCTGCCCTCGACGCTTCCGGTGAGCCTGGACATGATGTGCGCGCATGGCGCCGCCGTCGTGCGCGGCAGCTATCATGCGCTGGTGATCGTCGACATGCCGTTCGGAAGCTATGAGGCGAGCCCGGAGCAGGCTTTCGCATCGGCATCGCGCATCCTGGCCGAAACGGGTGCCGCCGGGGTGAAGCTGGAAGGCGGCGAGACGATGGCGCCGACGATCGCGTTCCTGACCGCGCGCGGCATCCCGGTGATGGCGCATGTCGGCCTGACGCCGCAATCGGTGAACGCGCTGGGCGGCTATGGCGCGCGCGGTCGCTCCAACGAGGAGCATTCGCAGATCGTCGCGGACGCGCGCGCCGTTGCTGCTGCCGGCGCCTTCTCCGTTGTCGCCGAGGGCGTGATCGAGCCGCTGGCGCGGGCGATCACCGCCGAAGTCTCCTGTCCGGTGATCGGCATTGGTGCGTCGCCGGTCTGCGACGGGCAAGTGCTGGTGGCCGAGGACATGCTCGGCCTGTTCGAACGCACGCCCCGTTTCGTGAAGCGCTATGCGGACATGGCCGGCCTGATCGGCAATGCAGTCGCCACCTATGCCGACGAAGTCCGGTCGCGCGCGTTTCCCGGGTCCGAGCAGGTCTACGCGCCCAAGTAGCGGCTTCCGTTTGCCGCAGCGCGTCGCTAAGGTCCGCGCCGCTTGATCCCCCAGGAGATTTGGTTTGGCCGTACCGCCGGAGACGAACGAAGCTTTTTTACGCGAAGTCGACGAGGAACTGCGGCGGGACGAACTGGCCAGGCTCTGGAAGCGCTGGGGCCGGGCGTTGCTCGCCCTGATCGTGATCGGGCTCATCGCGTTCGGCGCTTTTCTGTGGTGGCGCGATCACCAGGCGAAACAGGCCGGGGTCGAGGGTCAAGAGCTGACCGCCGCGATCGACCAGCTGTCGAGCGGCCGCATCGACCAGGCGCTGCCGACTCTGCGCGCGCTGAGCAAATCCCCGCGCGGCGGCTATCGGGCTGCCGCGCAGCTGGCGATCGGCGCGATCGATTCCCAGAAAAAGGACCCGAAAGCAGCGATCGCCGCCTTCGCCGCCGTCGCGAATGACAAGGATATCGGCCAGCCGTTCCGCGATCTCGCGCTGATCCGGCAGACGACGATGGAATTCGACACGCTGCCGCCGGATCAGGTGATCGCGCGGATGCAGCCGCTGGCGAAGAAAGGCAGCCCCTGGTTCGGCAGCGCCGGCGAGCTGGTCGCGGTTGCCCAGCTGAAGGCGGGGCGGCCGACCGACGCCGGCGCAGCCTTCGCGGCGCTCGCTGCCGACCCCGCCGTTCCCGCCTCGATCCGTTCACGCGCCGCTCAGATGGCAAGCGTACTGGGTGTCGATATCAATCCTGCCGCTCTGCCGAGTTTGTCCCGATGATCCGTAATCTTCGCGCTCCGCTGCTGCTGGCCACGATGCTGGCGATCTCAGGCTGCGGCGTTTTCAAGCAGGCAAAGCCCAAGACCCCGGTGCTGGGCCAGCGCGTGCCGATCCTCGTCGCCGAGACGGGCGCCGAAGTCGATCCGACACTCGCCTCGATCGACGTGGCCGTGCCGCCGCCGGCCGTGAACGACGCCTGGACGCAGCCGAGCGGAAACTCGATGCACGCGATGGGTCACCTCGCCCTCTCCGCATCGCCGGCGCGGGTCTGGGAAGCCCAGGTTGCGGGTGGCGACAAGCGCGCGCATCTCGCCGCAGCCCCGGTCGTGTCGGGCGGGCGCGTCTATGTCATCGGCACCGACGCGCGGCTGCATGCCTTTGACGCCCAGACGGGCAACGAGGTCTGGACCGTGTTCGTCGGCAATGCGGCCGACGACGACCGCGGCAGCGGCGCCGCCAACAACAGCAAGGCGCTGTTCGGCGGCGGCGTCAGCGTCGACGGCGACAAGCTCTATGCCACCAACGGCCTGGGCGACGTGGTCGCGATGAACGCGGCGGACGGCTCGACGATCTGGCGCAAGCGGCCGGGCGGCCCGTTGCGCGGCGCGCCGACGCTGTCGAACGGCAACGTCTATGTCGTGAGCCAGGACAACCAGATCTTCGCGCTCCGAGAAAGCGACGGCAATGTCGAATGGACCGGATCGGGCACGCTCGAGGTCTCCGGCGTATTCGGCGTCGCCGCTCCCGCCGCGGGCCAGGGCACGGTGGTCGCCGGCTTCTCGTCGGGCGAGCTCAATGCCTATCGGTATGAGAATGGCCGGATCGTCTGGCAGGATGCGCTGTCGCGGACGAGTATCTCGACCTCGGTCGGCACGCTTTCCGATATCGATGCCGAGCCGGTGATCGATCAGGGCCGCGTCTATGCGATCGGCTCGGGCGGCCGCATGGTCGCGCTGGAGCTGGTGACCGGCCAGCGCATCTGGGAGATCAACGCGGGCGGCATCGCCACGCCCTGGGTGGTCGGCGACTGGGTGTTCGCGGTGACCGACAATGCGCGGCTGCTCTGCATCGCCCGCTCGAACGGCCGCGTGCGCTGGGCGACGCAGCTTCCGCACTGGAAGAGCGCCAAGAAGAAAAAGGGCTCGATCAGCTGGACCGGGCCGGTGCTGGCCGGCGGCCGCTTGATCGCGGTCAGCAGCGCGGGCGAGATCGCCTACGTGTCGCCGACCACAGGCTCGATCGAGGCGACCGTGAAATACGGCAAGCCGCTCAGCCTGTCGCCGGTGGTGGCCAACAACACGCTCTACCTGCTGGACGACGAAGGTCGGTTGACCGCCTGGCGCTGATACAAAAAGGGCCGCGGTTCTTCGGAACCGTGGCCCTTTGTTCGTGCAGATCGAGCTTACTTGCCCTTCACCGCATTGCCGGCGTCGGTCAGCGCATTGCCGGTCGCGTTCGCGGCGGTGTCGGTCGCATTGCCGGCGGCGTTCGCCGTGTTCGCGGCCATCGCGTCCATCGAATTGCCCGCGGCATCGAGCGCATTGTCGACGCTGTTGGCGCCCGCGTCGGCGGTGTTGCCGATGTCGGTGCCGACTGCGTTGGCGGCTTCGCTGGTCTCATTCTGGGCATGCTGCGAGCAGGCGGCGAGCCCCAGAGCGGCGGCCGAGACGAGCGCGAGGGCAGTCAGTTTCTTCATCGAGACACTCTCCTTTGTGAAGCGGGCGGGTCTAACGGCGCGTGCCGGGCGCGGCAACCGGGCAATTGTCGCCCGCGCTCGCATCCAGATCGAGGCAGCGGCCGTCGATCTCGGCCGGCGGCACGGGCAGGCCGATCAGCGATGCGAGCGTCGGCAGGATGTCGACCGTTTCGACGCCCAGCGGCTGCTCGAAATTCTGAACGCCCTTCCACCAGAACAGGATCGGCACCCGCCGGTCATAATCCCAGAAGCTGCCATGCGTGGCGACATAGCCCTTGGTCGGATCCGGGATCGGCGTGACCCGCTCCTTCAGCGCCACGATCAGGTCGCCTGACCGGCCCGGCCGGTACGACGCTCGCGCCCGCTCTGCGAACGACCAGGTTTCCGGTGGGCTGGTCGGCTGCGGCATCTTCGCGATGTCGGCGCCGACGAACACATCCTCGACCAGCGGCGACTGCTTGATCAGCTGCGCCGCACGAGCGACGGCCTTGGCGCGCGCCTTGGCGGGAACCGCACGGTCGAGATAAACGTCGCCGCCCGCCGGGATCAGCACCGGCCCCGTGAGCTTCAGCTCGCGGCCGATCTGCGCACCGATCGCCTTAAGGTCGAGCCGGCTGTCGACGCGCTGCGCGTCGGGCGCGGCGTGGATGCGGTTGCGCTCCGGCAGATCATGGCCGCCATGGTCGGCGGTCAGCACGACGACATAGTCGACGCCGCTCTTGTCCAGTTGATCGAAGAAGGCGCCCAGGCGCTTGTCCAGCGCGAGTAGCTGGATGCACATTTCGACACCCTCGGTGCCATAGGTGTGGCCGACATAATCGGTCGCGGATTCGCCGATCGAGATGATGTCGGTCTGCGGACCGCGGCCGAGCCCCATCGACTCGATCAGCGCCGATGCGAGCGTCAGATTGGCGTCGTCGATCTCGGGAGAGGCGCGGAACTTGGTCGTGTCGCCGGCAGCGCGGCCGAAATGCCAGGTGCCGACCGTCTTGCCGCCGCCGATCGGGATCGCCCGATCGCGCGAGGTGCAGACGTCGGGAACCGGCAGCGCCGGCTGCGGCTGCGCCAGCCGCGCCGCGAGCGCGCTGCGGAACGGGGCGATGGCGGCATCGGGCGCGGGCTGGCCGGCGGTCGTCACATAATCCTTGCCGTTCCAGAACCAGAGCTGGTCGACCTTGTGCCCGCCCATCATCACCGCGGCGCGATCCTTGCCGGCGACCGAGACGACCCGGGTAGCGGGATCGGCGTTCTTCATCCGCTCGCCGAGCGTCGGCACCAGAAGGTGCCTGGCGGAAACGGTATAGTCCTTGGAGCTACTGCCCGGCACCGTCTCGTCTTCGGCGCAATAGACGGTCTTGTCGGCACGCGCGACCGACTGATCGAGCCAGTCGTTGGCGATGATGCCGGTGCGATAGGGGCGGCTGCCGGTCAGGATCGTCGAGTGACCCGGGCAGGTCTCGGTCGCCGCATGGCTCTGATAGCCGGACGGAAACACCACGCCTTCGGACAAGCGCTTCAGGCCGCCGGTGAAGTGCTGCCTGTATTCCGAAAACAGGTCGGCCGAAAACTGGTCGATCGAGATCGCGACGATCAGCTTGGGCTTCGGGGGCTGCGCCTGGGCGGCGGTGGCGAGGAGAACGGCGACGGCAGTAACGATCGAGCGCAGCCTCACGTAGAAAACTCCTTGGGGTTTCGGGCCCGGAACCGATAGGGAATGCGCGATGCTCGCGAAACTGAAATCGGCATGGGCGTGGCTGCTGCTTGCACTGCTGTGGCCGGCAGCCGCGCTCGCGCAGCCGGGCGTCCAGCACATCCATCCGCGGCTGGTGGCGGAGAGCGCTTCGCCGGCGCCCGGACAAACGGTCGCGCTGGCGCTGGTGATGACGCCGGACAAGGGGTGGCACGGCTATTGGCAGAATCCCGGCGATGCCGGCGTGCCGGCGGACGTGAAGTGGCAGCTGCCGGCGGGCGTGAATGTCGGCGCGTTCCGCTATCCGGTGCCCGGCACGCTGCTGGTCGCGGGCCTGATGAACTATATCTATGAGCGCGAATATGCGCTGATCGCGCCGCTGACGGTGCCGAAGGACGCTGCGCCCGGAACCCGGCTGCACGTGACCGGCGACGCGCAATGGCTCGCCTGCACCGACGAAGTGTGCGTGCCGGAACAGGGCATGATCGCGGTCGACCTGACTGTCGGCGACGGGCGCATCGATCCGGCGGCACGCGCGCAGTTCGACGCGTGGCGGGCGAAGCTGCCGCGGCCGCTCGGCGCCCAGGCGCGGTTCGAGGTCGTGCAGGGCCGGATGCGCATTGCCGTTCCGCTGCCTGCGGATGTCCCCGTGTCCGCGCCCTATTTCTTCCCCTCGACAGAGGGCGCGATCGACTATGCCGCGCCGCAGAGCGTCAGCCGCAACGGGGATGCGCTGATCGTCGAAACGACAGCGAAAGGACAGCCCAACTCTCTGTCGGGCGTGCTCAAGATCGACGACGACACCGGCCTGTCGCTCGAGGCCGTGCCGGGCCCGGTGCCGCCTGCGGGCGAACCGATCGGCAAGGCGAGCGCGGCGCGATGGGACGCGATGACGGTGCTCACGGCCTTTGCCGGCGCAGTGCTGGGCGGACTGTTGCTGAATGTGATGCCGTGCGTGTTCCCGATCCTGAGTCTGAAGGCGCTCGGCCTGGCGCGCGCCGGCGTCGACGAGCGCGAGGCGCGGCGCGAAGGGCTGGCCTATGCGGCGGGCGTGATCGCGACCTGCCTGGCGCTGGGCGGCGCCTTGCTGGCGCTCAGGGCCGGCGGTGCCGCCGTCGGTTGGGCCTTCCAGCTGCAGGACCCGCGGGTGATCGGCCTGTTGCTGCTGCTCACGACCGGGGTTGCGCTGAACCTGGCGGGGCTGTTCGAGCTGAGGACGATAGGTGCCGGCGACGCGTTGGCGGCGCGGGGCGGCCCGGCCGGCGCCTTCTGGACGGGCGCACTGGCCGCCTTCGTCGCGACGCCGTGCACCGGGCCGTTCATGGCGGCAGCGCTGGGCGCAGCGCTGGTCTTGCCGGCAGCGGGAGCGCTGGCGGTGTTCGGCGGGCTGGGCCTCGGCCTCGCCCTGCCCTTCCTTGCGATCGGGTTCGTGCCCGCGCTGCGCCGCCTGCTGCCCAAGCCCGGTGCCTGGATGGAGACGATGCGGCACATACTGTCCGTGCCGATGTTCCTGACTGCGCTGGGCCTGGCCTGGATCCTGGGGCGGCAGGCGGGCGTGAACGGGATGGCCGTGGGCCTCGGCGCCGCGTTGCTGCTCGGCCTCGGCCTGTGGTGGGCGGGCGTCCGGCAGATGCGCGGCCGACCGATCCTGCCCGTGATCCCCGCCGCGGCCATTGCCGCCGGCCTGGTGCTGACGCTCGCCCCGGTCGCGACCCGGGCCGAAGCCGGCGGGCTCCTGAAGGCGCAGCCGTTCAGCGAGGCGGCGCTGAAGACGGCGCGGGACGCCGGGCGGCCGGTGTTCCTCTACTTCACGGCCGACTGGTGCCTGTCGTGCAAGGTCAACGAAAAGGGCGCGATCGAGCGGTCGGAAGTGGCCGATGCCTTCGCCAAGCATAACGTCGCGGTGCTGGTCGGCGACTGGACCAACGGCGATCCGACGATCGGGCGGTTCCTGGAAGCTCATGGCCGATCAGGCGTCCCCCTCTACCTCTTCTACCGGCCGGGCGCGCCGGAACCGGACGTGCTGCCGCAGGTGCTGACGCCCGGAATGTTAGCGCGGCTGGCCTCCTAGCGTCGGCGTGGGCGCCGGAAGCACCGGCGGCGGCGCGACCGGAGCGGCGGCGTTCGTGGGAGCGATCATGTTGTCCGTCGGCGGCGGTGTGGGTGGCGCGGGCGGATTGCGGCAGAAATCGACGACGCGGCGGATGGCGACCCCGCCCGGGATCGTCAGCGTCAGCGGGCCGCCGGAGACGGTCACCTGGGTTTGCGGACGGGCCATCGCGTCCAGCACCGCATCGCCCATGCCGGTGCGCGCCTGGACGCGGCCATTGCCCAGGTCGCGGGTGCCGAGGCTTACGCCCGCGCCGTCCGCCGACAGGTTCAGCGCCGTGCCGCTGCCGGCGCGCTCGAACAGGATCGACTGGCTCTGCCGTTCGCAGCGGAGCGCGAACACCGGCGGCTGGTCGGCGGCGCCGTAGAAAGCGGCGCCGTCCTCGACCCGCCACGCCATCGGCGCGCCGACGCCTTCCGGCGCCTGCGCAACATTCTCGTCGGTGTCGTTGGCAACGCTGACGCGCGTCTCGCCATTCCCTTCGGTGTGGTTGCCGACGGTCATCTTGTCGCAGCCGGCAAGCAGCAGGGCGACCAGGACGAGGCTATTTCGCGACATAGGCCCGCTGGCCCCCGATCCAGGTCTCGAGCACCTTGGTGGCACGAAGCTGCTGCGGCGTCGATTCGAGCGGATCGGTGTCGACGATGACGAAATCGGCGCGATAGCCGGGCTGGAGCATGCCGATCCGGTCCTCCGCCTGGCCGGCATAGGCCGCTTCGGTCGTATAGCCGGCAAGCGCGACTTCACGGCTGACGCGCTCCTGCGGCTGCCAGCCGCCGAACGGCTGGCCGTCCGGCCCTTCGCGCGTGATTGCCGCCGCCATGCCGGGGAATGGATTGGGCGATTCGACCGGCGTGTCCGATCCGAACGCGAGGTGCGCGCCGGTGCGCCGGATCGATTCCCACGCGTAGGCGCCCGCCAGACGGTTCGGCCCCAGCCGCGCCTCGGCCATCAGCCGGTCCGACGTCTCATGCGTCGGCTGCATCGAGGCGACGATGCCGTGCTTGCCGAAGCGCGGGATATCGGCGGGGTCGACGATCTGTGCATGCTCGATCCGCCAGCGGCGATTGTCGGGATAGCTGGGCGCGACTTCCTCGATCGCGCTCAGCACCTGGTCGTTGGCGCGGTCGCCGATCGCGTGGACGGCGACCTGAAAGTGATCCATCGCCGCGCGGACCATCAGGTTGCGGATTTTCGCGTCGTCCATGAAGCCCAGGCCGCTCTCCTTCGGCGCATCGGCATAAGGCTGCTTCAGCCAGGCGCCGCGCGAGCCGAGCGCGCCGTCCGCATAGAGCTTGATACCGACCATCCGCAGCCGGTCGTCATAGAGCCAGGGCGTGGGCCCGGCGCCCGCGATCGATAAGGCCGGCTCCAGCCCCAGCGCGTAGGACACGATGCGGACCTTCAGCACGTTCGCGTCGCCGGCGCGGCGGAACACGTTCCAGTCCTCGACAGACGTGCCCATGTCGTCGATGCCGGTGATGCCGAAGCCGAGCAGGATCGCCTGCGCCTTGGAGAGCGCGATGTCGCGCTCCCGCGGCTGCGGCGCGGGCACGACCTTCTCGATCAGCTTGCGGGCCGCGTCGACGAACACGCCCGCAGGCTGGCCGTCCGCGGTCTTTTCGATCCGGCCGCCGGCCGGCGACCGCGTGGCGGCCGTGATGCCGGCCGCCTTCATCGCGACGCTGTTCGCCCAGCCGGCATGGCCGTCGACCCGGACCAGCCACACGGGCTTGTTCGGCACGATCGCGTCGATGTCGGCTGCGGTCGGGAAACGGCCGAGGCCCCATTGCTCCTGGTTCCAGCCGGCGCCGATGATCCATGGTCGGTCCGGGTTGGCCTTCACATAGGCGGCGAGCATCGCCTTCGCCTCGTCGAGCGACTTCGCCGCGGTCAGATCGAGCGACATTGCCTTGAAGCCGAGCTCCATCACATGGCCGTGCGCGTCGATCAGGCCGGGCATCAGCACCCGGCCCTTGCCATCATAGCGAAAATCGAGGCCGCGATCGGGCCGCTTGTCGCCGCGATCGAGGAGCTTCGCGACACGGCCGTCCTTGTCGATCACAAGGCCAGTGAAGCGCTCGACCTTGCCGTCCTTGGTCAAGGTCAGCCCGTTCACATTGTCGATCAGCGCATCCGCATGGGCCGGCGCAGCGACGAGCACGAGAAGCGGCAGAAATGGACGAAGTGGACGACGTGGACGACATTCACATGGATTCATGAAAATTTTCAGGGCCGCCTTGGGGAAAGAGGCGAGCCGGGCGCGAAGGGGGAAGTCGTTCATTTCGCCTGCATAGCCGCGTCGGTGCCGGGTAGGACAGAGGGTTCGCGCGAAGACGCGAAGACGCGAAGGAAATGGGTTCTACGCGGAGGCGCGGAGGCGCGGAGGCGCGGAGAGGCTTCGCCGCTCGTCGATGCCGCGTCTTTCCGGCGAAGCCGGAGCAGGATGGGTTTCGGCTTCGCCGAAGATACGCCGGAAGCACGCCCCCTCCGCGCCTCCGCGCCTCCGCGCGAACCAACCTTCTTCGCGTCTTCGCGGCTTCGCGTGAACCTATTTCGGCAGCCGACGGATGATCGCGCTGGTGTCCTGGCGGCCATAGCCGAGCGCCTGGCAGTCGGCGTAGAATTGATCGACGAGGCTCGCGACCGGGAGTGTCGCACCGTTAGTGCGGGCCTCATCGATGGCGAGGCCCAGGTCCTTGCGCATCCAGTCGATCGCGAAGCCGAAATCGAAATCGTCGTTCGCCATCGTCTTCCAGCGGTTGAGCATCTGCCAGCTCGCCGCGGCGCCGCCGGAGACCGCCTCGAACACCTTGTCGAGGTCCAAGTTCGCGTGCTGGGCGAAACGCAGCGCCTCGCTCAGCGCCTGCACGGCGCCGGCGATGCAGATCTGGTTGACCATCTTGGTGGTCTGGCCGGCGCCGTCGGGACCGACATGCGTGATCCGCGCGCCATAGGCTTCCATATAGGGCCGCGCCGCCGCGATCGCCTTGTCGCGGCCGCCGCACATCACCGACAGCGTGCCGTTTTCCGCCCCGACCTGCCCGCCGGAGACGGGCGCATCGACGCACATGATCTCGTGCGACTTGCCTTCCACCGCGAGCTGCCGCGCGATCTTCGCGGAGACGGTGGTGTGATCGATGAACAGCGATCCCGGCCGCATCGTCCGGAACGCGCCTTCCCGGCCGAGCGTGACCTCGGCCAGGTCATCGTCATTGCCGACGCAGGTGATGACCACGTCCTGCCCCTCGCCCGCCTCCATCGGACTCGACGCCACGCGCCCGCCATTCTCGGCGACCCAGCGCTCCGCCTTTGCGGGCGATCGGTTGTAGACAGTGAGCTCGTGGCCCTTCTGGGCGAGGTGGCGGGCCATCGGGGCGCCCATCACGCCCATGCCGATAAATGCGATGCGGGACATGAGGGGGGATTAGAGGGCAAAAGTGGAAGAGGCTAGACCGGCGGCGGTGCCCGCTTCCGACCCATTGCGGACGTAAGCCCCTCTCCCGCTTGCGGGAGAGGGAGGGGCCCCCGCCGCGAAGCGGTGGGAGGGTGAGGGTCTGCGGCTCTCACGCTCGCTGCGCTTCGCTCTGGCCCCCTCACCCCGCTCGCGCTGCGCGCGAGTCGCCCTCTCCCCGAGGGGAGAGGGGCCGGATTACTTCCCCGCCACCTCGAAATCGGCCTGGGGCTCCGTCCGGCGGCGATGGTCTTCCTCCTCACCCCGGCTCTGGAGCCAGGCGGCGGTGCCGGCGGCGGCGAGGGCGCCGACGAAGAACAGGCCGCCGATCGCGACGGGGCTGATGCCGCCGCCTTCCGATTCATGGTCGAGCGGCTCGGTCTGGGTGCGGTGCGCGCGCGCCTTCACCGGATCGGGGAAGATGCGCACCGCGCTGGTTTCCAGCTTGTTCTTGAGGCCGCCGGCGATCACCGCGTGCCGGTCTGCCATCAGCGCGTCGATCGCCTGCGCGGCGACCAGGGCGGGATCGTCCTTGGCCATCTGGCCGGCGGGCGTGTTGTCCATGTTGGCGCGATGGAAGAAGTCGGTGTCGGTCGGGCCCGGCATCACCACCGTCACGACGATGTTCTTTTCGGCAAGCTCGTTCCTGAGTCCTTCGCCGAACGAGCGGACGAAAGCCTTGGACGCCGAATAGACCGATTCGAACGGCCCCGGCATGATGCCGGCGATCGAGGCGGTGAACAGGATGCGTCCCTCGCCCCGTGCCACCATGTCGCGGACGATAAGCTTCGACAGCTGCACCTGGCCGCGCACGTTCAGGTCGATCAGCGCCAGTTCCTTGTCGAGATCGGTCTCGTCGAACCCGCCGCCGCCGGAGCCGACGCCCGCATTCGCGCAGAAGATGTCGATCGCGCCCAGCGCCTTCGCTTCGCGGTGGAGCTGGTAGACGCCTTCTTCGGAGGCGAGATCGGCCGCGATCGTGTCGATATCGGCATCCGGCGCGCGCTCACGGATCAGCTCCGCGGATTGCTCCAGCTTGTCGATATCCTGCGCGGCGATGACGACGTCATGTCCGCTTTCCGCGAATTGCCGGGCCAGCTCGAAGCCGATGCCCGACGATCCGCCGGTGACGAGAACGCGCGGCCGATCTTCAGCCATGTGCCTACTCCGCTGGGGTTGCTGCCGCCTCTGACGTTCCGCTGCGGGCGATCGCCGACGTGCGGGCGAACAGTGCCGGACGTTCGTGCGCCACGGCCTTGCGGGCCGCCGCTTCGAGCGCTTCGCGCCGCTCATCCTCGTCCGCCTTCATCCGGCGATAGGTCGCGAGCGCCTGCCCGACCACCTGGTCCATATTGTAATAGCGGTAGGTGGCGAGCCGGCCGACGAAGACGACGTCGGGCTCAGCCAGAGCCAGCGCCTCGTAGCGTTTGAACAGCGCCTGATTCTCCGGCCGCGGGATCGGGTAATAGGGATCCCCTTCCGCCGACGGATATTCGTAGGTGATGCTGGTCTTGGGCGCCGTCTGCCCGGTAAGATACTTGTATTCGGTGATCCGGGTGTAAGGCGTGTCCTCGGCCGGGTAATTCACGACCGCGACCGGCTGGAACACTTCGGTGTCGATCATCTCGTGCCGGAACTGCAGCGAGCGGTACGGCAGCTTGCCGTAACGATAGCCGAAATATTCGTCGATCGGGCCGGTGAAGACGAGCTTGTCGTACGTCACCTCGCGGCGGACCTGATCGAAATCGGCGCCCAGACGCAGCTCGATGTTCGGATGGTCGAGCATGTTTTCGAACATCCGCGTGAAGCCGTCGAGCGGCATCGCCTGGAACTGATCGGTGAAATAGCGGTCGTCGGTGCTGGTGCGGGTCGGCACGCGGCTGGTGACGGACTTGTCGAGCTCCGACGGGTCCATGCCCCATTGCTTGCGGGTATAGCCCTGGAAGAAGGTCTCGTAGAGCTCACGCCCGACCTTCGAGACGACGACGTCGGCGGACGTCCTGATCTCGTCGACCGGTTCGGCGCGGCTTTCGAGAAACGCCTCCGCCTCCTCGTCCGTCTTGAGATCGAGGCCGTAGAGCATGTTCAGCGTGGTGCGGTTGATCGGCATCGGCACCAGCTTGTCGCCGACCTGCGCGCGCACGCGGTGTTCGTACGGCCGCCATTTGGTGAAGCGGGAGAGATAGGCGAAAATCTCTTCCGAATTGGTGTGGAAGATGTGCGGGCCGTAGAGGTGATAGAGAATGCCGTCCTCGTTCGGCAGGTCATACGCATTGCCGGCGATGTGCGGGCGCCTGTCGACAACCAGCACCTTCTTGCCGGCGTCGCGGGCCAGCCGTTCGGCCATCACCGAACCGGCGAACCCGGCACCGACCACGAGCACGTCATAATGCGGCTTCTTGCCGAGCGGCTGCACCGCGCGACGCTCGATCGAGGCTTCGGCGATCAGCGCCTCCATCTGCGCCGCGGTTTCGTCCCACGACATGGTCGAGAGCAGCGCATCGACCGGGCGCAGCCATTCGCGATTCTCCCGCGGCAGCGCGAGCGCCGTCTCGCACGCGGCGATGAAATCGGCGGGATTGCTCGCGATCTGGACCGCGTCGAGCTCGCCATAATGGCGGATCACGTCCTTGATGGGCGTCGAGACGACCGGACGGCCCGCGGCCAGATATTCCGGCGTCTTGGTCGGCGAGATGAACCTGGTCGCGTCGTTGATCGCGAACGGCATCATCGCGACGTCCCAGCCTGAGAGGTAGGCGGGAAGCTCCGCATAATCCTTGCCGCCAAGCCAGGCGATGTTGGGCTGGGTCGGCAGATCTTCCGGGCTGATTTTCACGACCGGCCCGATCATCACAAACGTCCAGTCCGGGCGCTGGGTGGCGACAGCGCCGAGCAGCTCCAGGTCCATCCGCTCGTCGATCACGCCATAGAAGCCGAAGCGCGGATGCGGCAGGTCAGCCTGATCGGCGGGGTCCGGCTGCTTTGCGCGCGCCTGGGCGAAATGCTTCACATCGACGCTGGACGGGAAGGCGTGGACGCTCAGATGCCGGTCGCGCTTTGCTTCGTACAGGCTGTAGCCGCCGGTGAAGACCAGATCGGCGAGCCCCATCAGCTCCTGCTCGAGCGACAGCAATTCGGGCGGCGCGAACTTGAAATTCGCGAGCTCGTCCATGCAGTCATAGACGGTGCAATCGGCGTCGAGATGCCGCGAGAACGGCAGCATCATCGGCGTGTAATACCAGCGCACCAGCGGGCCCGAGCGGGTGCCGACCAGCTCATCGACAAGACGGCGGAGCTGCCGTTCGTGCAGCTCGCCTTCGTTGGGGTTGAGATGCGGGACCGCGACCGTGACGCCCGACTTGGCGCAGATCGACAGGTCCAGCGACGGCTCGGCCGACGCGTCGAGAATCGGTTCTTCCCAGAAGATCACGCGATAATCGCGCGCGAAACGGCTCATCAGATGCTGCGGGCGCTGGAACACGAAATTCCAGCGCAAATGCGAAAAGCAAAGAAGTGTCGGCTTGGGCAACGTTCCGCCGGAGAAAGCCTGACGCTCGCGGCGACGGGAAGATCCAAGTTTCATAGCGCTCCTTCGGTCTGCCAGCCCGCACTTCAGCGCCCGCGAGGACCGCGGCGCCCCACTCGTTGATTGGCTGGCAAGCCGTAAAAGCGCCGGAACAGGCACTTAGTTCCGGCCGTTACGCCTCCGTTCGTCGCGCTTGCGCAACGGAATCCTACTCAGGTTAACCGCCGCCGGACGGCGTGGGTTCCGACAGGCGGTAACCGATGCCCGGCTCGTTGCGGATCAGCTGCGGACGCGCGGGATCGGATTCCAGCTTCAGCCGAAGGCCGCGCGCGGCGACGCGCAGATATTCGACGTCCTGTTCATGGGCAGGCCCCCACACCGCGCGCAGCAGGTGCCGATGCGTGAGCACCCGGCCGAGGTGGCGTGTCAGTTCGGCCAACAGCGCATATTCCTTGGGCGCCAGATGCACCTCCTCGCCGGCGCGCGTGACGCGTCGCCGGTCGAGATCGATCGCGATGTCGCCGAGCACGGCCGGTGCGGAGCCGGACGCTGGGCGGGCACGGCGAAGGGCGGCGCGAAGTCTCGCAAGCAATTCGTCACCGTCGAACGGCTTCGTCACATAATCGTCCGCGCCGAGGTCGAGCGCGGCGACCTTTTCCTCGGTTGCGTCGCGGACGGAGACGACCAGCACCGGCGTCGCGCTTTCCCGGCGGAGCTGCTGCAGCACTTCGAGCCCGTCGAGATCGGGGAGACCCAGGTCGAGCAGCATCGCCGCCGGCCGGCGCGCGCCCGCGAGCCGAAGCGCCTCGCGGCCGGTATCGCACTCGATCACCTCGTAATCCGCCCGCTTCAGCACGCCAGCCAGCAGGCGCCGGATCGCCGCCTCGTCATCGACGACCAGGATCGTTTCGCCGCTCATTCGGCGGCGAGGCGCGTGACGGCCGCGTCGGGAAAGGCGATCCGGAATTCGGCGCCCCCCCCGGGGCGGTTGCGCGCGGACACCTGCGCGTCCATCGCCTCTGCAAAGCTGCGGACGATGCCGAGCCCCAGGCCCGAGCCGCCCAGCCGGTCCGATCCCTGCAGCTGGCGGAAACGATCGAACACCAGCGCATCGGCGCCCGGAGGCAGGCCAGGCCCGTCGTCGATCACCGCCAGGGTGACGGTGTCGGCCGCCCTCCCCTCGATCCGGATCGCACTGCGCGCGAATTTCCGGGCATTGTCGAGCAGGTTGATCAAAATGTGGTGGAGCAGTCGCGGATCGGCGCGGACCATCGGCAGGTCCGGCGCCAGGTCCAGAGCGACGGCGATCCCGTCCAGCTCACGCCCCATATCATCGAGCGCGACGGCGACGGCATCCGACAGGTCGGTCGGCACGACCGCGAGGCGCAAGGCGCCCGCTTCCAGACGGCTCATCTCGAGCAGGTTGCCGATCCGGCGGTCGAGGCGCCGCGCCTCGGCCCGGACGCGGGCGGCGCCCTCCCCCTCGATGAGGGCAAGCTCGCCCAGGATCACGGTCAGCGGCGTGCGCAGATCGTGGCTGACCGAAGACAGCAGGGCATCGCGCAACCGCTCATGCTCGCGCTGCTGTTCTAGCTCCGCCGCCTCGGCCGCCAGCCGCAGCCGGGCGAGCGCCTGCGCGGCTTCGGTGACGAGGCCAGTGAGCAGTGGCATGCGGGCGGGCGGGATCGGCGGCCGCGCGTCGGGCCGGGCGAGCGCGGCGACGCCGAAGGGCGTGCCGACGGCGGCCAGCGGCACGAACAGCCATTCGGCCGAAGCCATGGTCGGCTGGCCTCGACCGGTGATTTCGCCATTGGCCTGCGCCCATCGGACGGCGGCGAGATCAAGGTCCGACAGGTCGGGCGTATCACCGCTGGCCACCCGGCAGGCGACGGCGGGCCCATCCACGTCCAGCACGGCCGTACTCGCACGAAAGGTCGCTGCGAGCTGAAGGCACAGGATCGTGTCGACCTGCTCGGCGGAACGGGTGTTGGCGAGCTTGTGGCCGAAACTCGCGAGCAGCCGGCTATCCTCCGCTGCTGCTTCGGCGCGATCCGCGGCCGCGCGCAGCCGGGCGGCGAACTCGCTGATCACCGCGGCAACCGCGAACAGCAGGATCATCGTCACCAGATGATCGGGATCGAAGATGCGCAGCGTGAAGCGCGGCGGCACCAGGAAGAAATTGAACGCAAGCGCTGCCAGCGCGCTCGTCACCAGGCCGGGCGCGAGGCCGCCCTGCGCGGAAGCGAGCATGACCGGAAGCAGATAGAGCAGAGCGAGGCTGGCCACGTTCAGCCGCCCCAGCAGGCCCATGTCGAGCAAGGTGATCAGCGCGGCGCCGAGCGCGCCCAGCGCATAGCTCCACGCGTCCGATCGGCGCGAGTTCGCGAACAGCTTCAACAGGGCGGAGGCATCGTCCACGGCCCGGAGAGTGTGCGCCCTGCGGGCGTTCGTGTCGAGAATCTCACACCTCGATCCGGGTGCCGAGCTCGACCACGCGGTTCGGCGGTATGCGGAAGAATTGGGTCGGGTCGGACGCGTTCTTCTGCAGGAAAATGAAGATGATGTCCTGCCAGAAGGGCATGCCCGCCTTGCGCGCGGCGCCGACCGAATTGCGGCTGATGAAAAAGGAGGTGCCGCCCGGATCGGACGCCACCTGCCCGTCGCGCAGCAGATCGGCGGGCACATCCGGCGTTTCCATATAGCCGTAGGTGAGCGTCGCGCGCGCGAAGCGATCGTCGAGCCGTTCGAGCTTCAGCCGCTCGCCAGGCTGGGTGTGAGGCCGCGGCGCCGTCGCCACCTTCAGCACGATATTGTGCCGGTGCAGCACCTTGTTGTGCTTGAGGTTATGGAGCAGCGCCGCCGGCGTCACGCTGGCATCGGAGGCGAGGAACACGGCGGTCCCCTCCACCTCGCGCGGCGGCCGGGCGGCGAGCGCGGGGACAAGGCTGTCGAGCGGCACGGTGTCGCCGTGGACCTGCGCCGCGAGCAGCGCGCGCCCCTTCACCCAGGTCACGATCACCACGCCCAGTAGCGCCGCGATCAGCAGGGGCACCCAGCCGCCCTCGCTGACGCGCAGGATGTTCGCGCCGAAGAAGACGAGGTCGAGCGCCAGCATGGGCGCGATCAGGGCGAGCGCGAGCGGCAGCCGCCATTTCCACAACCGCCGCACGACGATGAAGGCGAGGCAGGTAGTGATCACCATCGTGCCGGTGACGGCGATCCCGTAGGCCGCGGCCATCGCCGACGAGCTGCGGAACCCGTCCACCAGGATCAGCACGCCGGCGAGCAGCAGCCAATTGACGACGGGCAGGTAGATCTGCCCGGAATGATGTTCGGACGTCTGCTGGATCGACAGGCGCGGCAGCAGCCCCAGCGCGATCGCCTGCTGGGTCAGCGAATAGGCGCCGGTGATGACCGCCTGGCTGGCGATGATCGTCGCAAGGGTCGCCAGGATGACGAGCGGCGCGCGAAAGGCATCGGGGGCCATCAGGAAGAACCAGTCGGCGTTCTGAAAGACCTGGCCGGAGCGCTGCGCCGCCTCCTGCGCCGCGAGCGCGTAGGCGCCCTGCCCCAGATAATTGAGCGACAGCGCCGGGAAGACCAGCGCGAACCAGCCGATCCGGATCGGCCGCCGTCCGAAATGGCCCATGTCCGCGGTCAGCGCCTCGGCGCCGGTCACGGTCAGGAACACTGCGCCGAGCACGAACAGGCCGGTCACGCCATGGCCTGTCAAAAAGCTGATGCCGTAGAGCGGGTTCAGGGCGAACAGCACCGCGGGCGTGTCGGCGATGTGGAGCAGCCCGAGCCCGCCGATCGCGAGGAACCAGACGATGCACACCGGGCCGAACAGCCGCGCGACCCGTGCCGTGCCATGCGACTGGATCGCGAACAGCGCGACCAGGATCGCGACCGTCAGCCCCAGGATCAGCCGCACGTCCATGCCGCCCAGGCCGGGCACCGTCTTCAGCCCCTCGACCGCCGAGAGCACCGACAGCGCGGGCGTGATCGTCGCGTCGCCATAGAACAGGGCGGCGCCGGCCGCGCCCAGCGCGAACACGATCGGCGCGGGCCCGGAGCGCGCCCGCTTCGCCAGCGCCATCAACGACAGCACGCCGCCTTCGCCATTATTGTCAGCGCGGAGCAGGAAGGTCACATATTTGACCGTGACCACCAGGATCAGCGCCCAGAGCGCGAGCGACAGCACGCCCAGGATCTCACTGCGATCGATGCCGCCACCGGCGCTCTGCGCCAGCGCTTCGCGAAAGGCGTAGAGCGGGCTGGTGCCGATATCGCCGAAAACGACGCCGATCGCGCCGATGGTCAGCGCGGCCGTCTGCGCGCGCGAAGAGGGGGCCCCGGAACCGTGCATAAGCTGGCGGAAGCAGGTCTGGCCGTTAAGATGCCATGGGACACGGACGGCCGACGCATAAAGAAGGCATAAAGAATGTGAATGACGGGCAGGCCCATTGGGAGCAGGTCTATTCAACCCGACCCGCGGAGACCCTCAGCTGGTTCCAAGTTGCGCCGGAGCCTTCGCTCGACGCAATCCTGGGCCTCGCCCCCACGAAGGAGACGCCGATCATCGACGTGGGGGGCGGCGCATCGGGCCTGGTCGATGCGTTGATCGATCGCGGGTTCGCGGACGTGTCCGTGCTCGACATTTCCGCCGCTGCGCTGGCGCAAGCGCAAGGCCGGCTCGGCGCGGCAGCGGCGCAGGTGCGATGGACAGTGGCCGATGTTACCCGCTGGACGCCGCCCCGCACCTACCGAATCTGGCACGACCGCGCGGTGTTCCATTTCTTGACTGAGCCGGAGCAGCGCGCTGCCTATCGTCGCGCGTTGGAGGTCGGGCTGGCGCCAGGCGGTTTCGCGATCCTCGGCACGTTTGCGCCAGAAGGGCCGGAGCGGTGCAGCGGGTTGCCGGTCAGCCGCTACGACGCGGACAGACTAGCGGCCGAGCTCGGGCCCGAATTCCGCCTCCTTCGCGATTGGCGCGAGGCGCACCGCACACCGGGCGATACGAGGCAGCTTTTTCAGTGGTGTGTGTTACGTCGGCGCTAGCCGCGTCGCACCAGGAATGCGCCGGCGAAGACCAGCACCAGGCCCAGGATGCGCGCGAGCGTCGCCGGCCGGGGCTCGAGCCCGAGCAGGCCGTAATGGTCGAGCAGCAGGGCAGCGGCGAGCTGGCCAGCGACGGCCGCGGTCAGCAGCGCGCCGACGCCGATGCGGGGCGCAACGAACGCTGCGACCGCGACGAAGAAGGCGCCGTAGAGGCCGCCGGCCCAGGCATACCAGGGCAGCGCCCGCGCGCCCGACAGGCCGCGCGGCGCCCCGCTTGCCAGTAGCAGGATCGCCAGCGCGATCGTTCCCACGACGAACGAGATCAGCGCCGCCAGCACCGGCGAGCCCGACGCGCGCGCGAGGATGGCGTTGGTCGGCGCCTGTACCGCCATCAGCACGCCGCCGATCAGCGCGAGGAGAATGTAGAGAATGCCGGCACTCATCCGGCGCCTTTGCGCCGGGTTTCCGCCATCCGCAACGGCCTAGCCGCCGGCGGCGATGCGGTCGATCTCGTCCATGCGATCCCGATAGGCGGCGACGATGCAGGCCGGGCTGCGGCAGCGTTCGCGGCGCGCGAGAAAGCGGTCCTGCGTGCCCAGCAGCACCGCGCGCGTGTCCCGGTCGGAATCGTCGAAGGCCCTGCCGTAGAGCGACGCCGCGACGCGGTCGTAAGCGGCAAGGCGCTCGTCGCCACAGAGCATCCGTTCCGCCCGCGAGCGCATATCGCGGCAATCGAAGCTGGGACGGCCTCGCGCCGCGAGACGGGGCTCGAGCGCGGCCGAACGCCGCCGTGGCGGTGCAGCGGCGGGCGGCGGGGCGACGCTTTCCGCTGCCTCGACAACGGGCGGCGGCTTGTTCTGGGCGACGCGCAGTCCGCTCTTCAGATCGATCGCGGCCAGCCGGTACACGATCGGCTCCGCACCCCGGAGCGGATAGGCGCGCGCGATACCGTTCGATGTTGCCTGCACCGCATATTTCACGTCCGCGGAAAGCTGACGGTCGCCATTGAACGCGTCTTCGAAACCGGGCGGCAGGTCGATCACCATGCGCCCTTTGCAGACGGTGACGTTCAGCGCATCGTCCCGGCCCTCGACCGCCGCATCATCCATGCGCACCACGGCGGCGGCCGCGAGCCGGTCGAGCGTCGCGGCATCGCCGGCGCGGATCGTCTTCGCCTTTTCGAACGCGAGCGCCTTCAGCCGCTCATACGCGGCCTGGCTCGCGCACGCTGTCCGGGCGGCGGTCTGCTGTGCGCGATTGTCTCCGGCCTTGGCGGCTTGCGGCGTGCGCGGCTCAGTCTTGTGGCAGGCGGACAGGACCAGAGCCGCGAGCAGCGCGATCGTGCCGATCCTCGACCACCCCCAGACCAAGTGCTGCATCCGCGTCCTCCCGGACATGAAAGCCAATCAGAACTGCAGACTGCCCTCGTTCACACGTCGTTCCAGCGTCGCGCGCATCGAGGGTTGCGGACTGGTGCGGCGCTTTCCGCGTGCGGCGTAGAAAAGGGCGCCGGCCGCGGCCCCGACACCGGCGAGCAGCAGGAGGGAAACGACCAGCGACGGATCCGGTTGACGAGCGGCGGCGCCGGCATTTTCCGGAAAATCGAACGAAATCGTCGCGTTCGCGCCCGACCGCTTGATCGCGATGCTCGCGCCGGCGTCGAAATCGCTCCAGCGCGGGCCGTCGCGCAGGTTTGTCGGCGGGCCATAGCGGCCGACGAGAAGCTGATAGGCCAGATCGTAATCCTGACCGTCGAGGACGATGTCGAGCGAGCGGGCCTTGTGCGCCGGGTTCAGGGCAAGCGTCGCCCGGGCGACCGGAAGCCCGCCGAAGCTGGCGCGCGCGAGGGCGCACCGACTGCCGCCGTCCCGGCCGGCATCCGCGCGGCACGCCCCGAGCTCTGCCCGGTTCGAGAAATCGGCGGCGCCGTTCACGATGCCGAAGGTGAGGGGCTTCGCCTCGGCCGCCGACCAGCCGGTCATCCCGAGAACGGCGAAGGCCAGGACAGCGGCGCGATTCATGAAGGTCAACCTCCCCGGAAGCAACGAGGCCGGCGTGCGGCCCGAATGCACTACGCATGGGAGGCGGAACGGCTGCAAAGCCGCGCAAATCGGACGGTCCGGACACAAAAACGGCGCCGGATCGCTCCGGCGCCGCCTTGGTGATGCTGGTCTCAGGCGCCTTGCGGGGCCGGATCGCCGAACGGACCCGGCTTGCGGGGCTTGGTCTTGGGGATCGAGCTGCCGCCGGCGATCAGGGGCACGATGCGGCCCTTGTTCTGATCCTCGCGGCCAATATCCTCGCCCTTGATCGCACGCTTCGCTTCCTCGCCGGTCAGCGTCTCATATTCGAGCAGGTTTTCGGCAAGGCGATGAAGTTCGTCGAGATTTTCCGTCAGCACGTTGCGAGCGGTCGCCTCGGCTTCCTCGATGATCCGGCGGACTTCCTGGTCGATCAGCCGCGCCGTCTCTTCCGACACGGTCTGCGACCGCGCGACGGAATGGCCGAGGAACACTTCGTCCTGGTTGTCGCGATAGCGCAGCCAGCCGAGCTTTTCGCTCATGCCATATTCCATCACCATCGCGCGGGCCATGTCGGTCGCCTGCTGGATGTCGTTGGACGCGCCGGTGTTCAGCTCGTCCTTGCCGTAGATCAGCTGCTCCGCGATGCGGCCGCCGAAGCAGAGCGCAAGGCGCGCCTTCATCTGCTTCATCGACATCGAATAGCGGTCGCGTTCGGGCAGGTTCCAGGTCACGCCCAGCGCGCGGCCGCGCGGGATGATCGTCACCTTGTGCAGCGGATCGCAGCCGGGGACGTGGAGCGAGACGAGCGCGTGGCCGGCCTCGTGATAGGCGGTCGCCTTCTTCTCGTCCTCGGTCATCACCATGGACTTCCTTTCGGCGCCCATCATGACCTTGTCCTTGGCCTCCTCGAACTCCCGCATCGCGACCAGGCGCTTGCCCTTGCGCGCGGCAAGGAGCGCGGCCTCGTTGACGAGATTGGCGAGATCGGCACCCGAGAAGCCGGGCGTGCCGCGCGCGATCGTGCGGCTGTCCACGTCCGGCGCCAGCGGCACTTTCTTCATGTGGACGGCGAGGATCTTCTCGCGGCCCTCGATATCCGGGCGCGGCACGACGACCTGACGGTCGAAACGGCCCGGGCGAAGCAATGCAGGATCAAGAACGTCCGGACGGTTGGTCGCGGCGATGATGATGATGCCTTCGTTCGCCTCGAAGCCGTCCATCTCGACCAGCAGCTGGTTCAGCGTCTGCTCGCGCTCGTCATTGCCGTTGCCGAGGCCGGCGCCGCGATGGCGGCCGACCGCGTCGATCTCGTCGATGAAGACGATGCAGGGGGCGTTCTTCTTCGCCTGCTCGAACATGTCGCGCACGCGGCTCGCGCCGACGCCGACGAACATTTCGACGAAGTCGGAGCCGGAGATTGTGAAGAATGGAACGCCCGCCTCCCCCGCGATCGCGCGGGCGAGCAGGGTCTTGCCGGTGCCGGGCGAACCGACCAGCAGCGCGCCCTTCGGAATCTTGCCGCCCAGACGCGCGAACTTGGTCGGGTCCTTCAGGAAATCGACGATCTCCTGCAGCTCCTCGCGCGCCTCGTCGATGCCGGCGACGTCGTCGAACGTCACCTTGCCGTGCTTTTCGGTCAGCATCTTGGCCTTGGACTTGCCGAAGCCCATCGCGCCCGAGCCCGCATTCTTCTGCATCTGGCGAATGACGAAGAACGCCACGCCAAGGATCAGCAGGAACGGCAGCGACTGGTAGAGCAGGATCATCCAGAAGCTCGGCTCTTCCTTGGGCTTCGCCGAGAATTTGACGTTCTTGGCGATCAGCCGGTCGATCAGGCGCGGATCGTCCGGCGCCTGGGTGCGGAACGTCGAATCGTTGGTATAGGTCCCGCTGATGATGTTGTCGGCGATCGCGACGTCCTTGACCGAGCCGTCATCGACCCGCTGCAGGAATTCCGAATAGGGAATGCCCTCCCCGCTCGCCGTGCGGGTCTTGGTGTCGAACATCGACACGAACAGCACGAGCGCGAGCACGACGCCGAGCCAGATCAACAGGCTCTTCATCCAGGGATTGGACGCGTTCGGATCCTTCTTGTCGTTCATCGCAGGCGAATCTCACGGGAAACAGGCCCACAACATAGGTGGCGGAGGGTTAACCGACAATGGCGGGCCAAGAAGGGAATTCTCACACGAAGACACGAAGTCACGAAGGGATTTCGCGCTCGTCTAGCTTTGTGCCTTCGTGTCTTCGTGTGAGCTTATTTTCGCGTCCGGCGCGGGGGTGCCGGTGTGAAGGTCCAGCGCTCCCCCGGCGTCGCCTTGAGGGGGCCGAGGGTGGCGGTGCGGCCGGAGTGGAGGGCGGCGGTCAGGCGGGCGAGGTCGGGGCCGCGGGGGGTCTCGCCGTGGGCGGCGAAGATGCGGAGGAGGATGCGGCGGAGCAGCTCCGGCGGCAGGCCTTCGGGATCGAGGCTGGCGCCGTCGAAGCGCTCGGCCAAGGCGCGATCCGCCGCCCATTCGAGCGCGGCTTCGGATGCGGCCAGATGCGCCGCGCTGTGCGCCAGCCGCGCCGGATCGAGCCAGTCGGTCGCGGCCAGCAGCGCGCGCGCCGCCGTCCGGTCATAGCGGGGGTCGGCATTGCTCGGATCGCGCGCGGGCTCGATGCCGGCCGCGGCGACGATCGCCTCGAGCTCGGCCTTGCGGCGATCGAGCAGCGGCCGGACCAGCGTCACGCCCGGGCAGAGCGGGCGGGCGGCGCGAATGCTGGCAAGGCCGGACAGGCCCGCCCCGCGCGCGAGGCGCATCAGCAGCGTTTCCGCCTGGTCGTCGGCATGATGCGCGGTCGCGATGTGGGTGAGACTGTGGGCCACGCACCATTGCCCGAGCGCGGCATAGCGGGCCGCGCGCGCGGCGGCCTGGAGACTGCCCTCGACCCGCACGGTCAGGATGTCGTGCGGAACCCCGATCCGGGCGCAGAGCGCGGCGGCGGCCTCCGCCTCCGCACGGGAGTCGGGGCGAAGCTGGTGGTCGACGGTCGCGGCGCGGAGCCGATCCGGCCGGGCGCGGGCGGCGAGGAGGAGAAGCGCGAGACTGTCGGGGCCGCCGGACACTGCAAGGCCCAGGGGCGCCTCGGCCGGGATGTCGAACACCGGAAGATCAGGCTGTGCGGGGAGATCGGGGGCGCTCACCGCCTCCCCTTACCGCGGCACGTGCCGGAGCGGAATTCGCTGCTATTCGGCGGCGCGCGGAAGGCGGTCGGCAGCGCGGGCCCTTTGCGCCCGGTCGTGAACGCGGCGCGCATAGAGATAGCCGACGAGAGCAGCGATCAGTCCACCGATCGCGGGAGCCAGATTAGCCAGCACGTCCATCCCGTGAAAATAATCCGCCTTTCCGGACAGGTCCACTCAGCGAGCGCTGCAAAGGGGTGTCGTGAAAGGCGAGACACCGCGGTCGCCCTCACCCCGCTCGCGCCTTGCGCGAGTCGCCCTCTCCCGCCGGGAGAGGGAGTGCATGCTGCCGTCGTCGAAAATCTGCGGCGGCTTATGGAAGAATGGTGGAAGCTGGTGGTGTGCGCTATTCTCGGTCTCGGCTGAAGCGGCGATCGGGACAGAGGATATTTGTCCGGCGGACCGGCGCCCGGGAGCGACATGGATGCGGCACAAGAGAGGGCTTCACGGGCTGGCGGTCGTGTCGGCGCTGGCGTTGTCCCTGACCTGTGCGAGCGGGGCTGCAATGGCGTCGGGCGGGCGCAAGCCGCCGCCGGTCGATCCCGCGGCAAAGATGCCGCCGCTTCCGCCCGCCGTGATCGACGACACGCTGGCGATCGGCGGGGAGGACATCGACGCGCGCAAGGTCCGCACCCGGATGACGGTCGCAGTTCAGGTGAACGGCCATGGCCCCTACCGCTTCGTCGTCGATAGCGGGGCCGACACGTCCGTCGTCGGCCGGCGCCTCGCTAGCGCGCTGCAGCTGCCGGCGGGCACGCCGGTGCTGTTGAACGGCATGACGGACAGCAGCCGGGTCGATCGCGTGCTGGTCGATGCGCTGCAGCTGGGGGAAAGCACCATCACCGACCTGCAATTGCCCGCGTTGCAGGAACGGGATTTGGGCGGCGAGGGGATGATCGGCATCGACGCGCTGGTTCAGCAGCGGCTGATGATGGATTTCGAGGCGCGCACCATCAAGGTGGAGGACGCGCGCCAGCCGCCGCCTCGAGCCGCCGCCGACGAGATCGTGGTAGTGGCGCGGCTGCAGCGCGGCCAGCTGATCCTGACCCAGGTTCGGGCCAATGGCCGATCGGTCGACGCGGTCATCGATACCGGGTCCGAAATCACGATCGGCAATCTGGCGCTTCGCGACCAGCTGATCCGCCGCGATCCGGACAAATTCACGACGATCGGCGTGACCGGCGTGACCGGCGTCACCGTCAACCTGCAGCTGGCGCGCGTCGCCGAGCTACGGCTGGGATCGGTGATCCTGCGCAACGTGCCGATGGCGTTCGCAGAGGTTCCGCCCTTTGCCGTGTTCGGCCTTTCCGACAAGCCGGCGCTGCTGCTGGGCACCGACATATTGGAGACGTTCCGCCGGGTGTCGCTCGATTTCCGGGCGCGCAAGGTGCGCTTTCAGCTCAGGCGGTGCGGGTCGACCGGGATCGTGATCAGCACGTCCCCGACATCGTCACTCGCGCGGCTATCGTCCGACCGCGGCAGCGAGGCCTGCCGACGGTGAGGTGAGAGCGTTCGCGTAAGCGGGGCGGCGGCGCGGCATTGCGAAGGTGCGCGTTTCCGCATTAGCCTGCCCCGATGCGCCATCCCCTCATCTGCCTCGGGCTGCTCCTGCTTCCCGCCTCCCCGTCGCTGGCCGCCGAGACCGGACGCGTCGTTCGCCTGCCGGGCCTTGAATACAAGGTCCTGCACTCCGGTCCCGCGGACGGCGTGCGGCCGACCCGCGCCGACCGGGTTTCGATCCGCTATGTCGGGCGGCTGGCGGACGGCAGCGTGTTCAGCACCTCGCCCGACAATGGCGCGAGCCCGACAAGCTTTGACGTGCGGGTCGTCATTCCGGGGTTCAGCGCGCTGGTGCAGCTGATGCGGCCGGGCGACCGGTGGGAGTTCCGGATTCCGGGCTATCTGGGCTATGGGCGCGAGGGCAAGAAGATGACGTCCGGCGACGGCTCGCTGCGCCGGGAGATTCCGGCGGATGCGGCGCTGGTGTTCGATGTGGAACTCGTGGGCGTGACGCCGGCGGGGTGATGCCGTCGGTGCCGCGCGCTTCGGGGCGGCTCGGAATGTCTTGGAACGACCCACTGCAGGTATTAGC
>NZ_BBWU01000051.1 GCF_000974765.1 Sphingomonas changbaiensis NBRC 104936
AGGGCGAAGTCTGCTTCGGAGCAATCTAGATCCCGCGGCTGATGCCCGAGGAGGACGTCGAGAGCCGGCCAGCCCAACCTTCCGGCTCACCCGACCGAAGCATCACGTTTGGGCGACTGCGACGTCGGCTATTGGCTGGTCTTCTCCTCTTCGCTCGGCTCTTCTCCCGGATTGTAGCGCGGTTTCGGTTGGGGCAGCAGGAAGAAGGCAACACAGAGGAGCGCCACGGCGACCCCCGGTCGAGGTGCCGCGATCACAATAGGCAAGGCGGCGATCTGGATCAAAGTCGCAAATCCGTAGCGCCGCGTCATCTGGCGAAGGAAATCGGGTGCGAGCCTCTCGTCCATCACTCGACGACCCGACATGCCGTAGAACCACTTCGCCATCCAGGTACAGGCAATCAGTGCCAAGCCCGCGACGAGGGTCAGGGCTCCGGTCGACTCAAACCGCGTGCCGAGGTGAAAGCACCAGGCACGGATCGGATAGGGAACGACGACAATGGCCAGAAGAAATAGCAGATTGATCGCGCTGAACCAATGATCGCTTCTCGCGTAGATGCGCCCGGAATAATGGTGCTGGAGCCAGTAAGCGCCGATCACGACATAGCAAAGGATCAGCGCGAGGTGTTCTCGCCATTGCTCGGCCATGGCCTTCGCCAAATCGGCGTAGCCATGGGGGCCGTCGGGTGATCCAGGCACTTTGATCTCGACGATCAGCAACGTCAGCGCGATCGCGAAGACAGCATCGCTGAACCCTTCAAAACGGCTCAAGCCGCGCTGGGCACCAGATGTATTTTCTTGGGCCATATGGTTGGCCTGCATGCGTCAGAGAAGCCGGCAAAACGACCAGCCAGCGGCAGGGTTCCTGGGCGCTCGTCATGTCCGATAAGGGGCAAGAGCTGTCGCCCGCAGGTTCATTCGGAGAAAGCCTGCTTACGCCCTCCACGACCACTAGGCGCGATGGCTGAGTTGTGTCGCAAGCAGTCGTTCAACGACTTGAGTGCCTGAACGGCAGCTATTTTCCGGGTGCTCAGTGGGGCTGCGGCAACGCACGCGGGCCGGACACGCGCCAAGGCATGACGCGGGACACAAATAAAATGCCGTTGTGCAGCACCCCAGTGACAGGGCTGCCTGCGAAGGTTTTGCACGGCCGCGAGGAACACATGGCTACGCTGGCACTTTGAAGCAGCGGCCGCCCCAAGGAGTGTTCCCGTGTCCTCTTCGAAATTGTTCGAGCAGCTTGACGTTGGCCGTCTGAGGCTGAGTAACCGCATCGTGGTGGCGCCGATGTGCCAGTACTCGGCGGTGGATGGCTGCATGACCGACTGGCACACCATTCATCTCGGTCAGCTCGCCCTCTCTGGCGCAGCCCTGTTGACGATCGAGGCAACGGCCGTCGCGCCAGAGGGCCGCATCACTTATGCTGACGTTGGCTTGTGGGGCGAGAAGACCGAAGCGGCGCTGGGCGAAACGCTGGCGAGCGTGCGCCGGTGGTCGAAGATGCCAATCGCGATCCAGCTCGCCCACGCGGGCCGGAAGGCGTCCACGGAGGTGCCGTGGAAGGGCGGACAGCAGCTGCCGCCAAGCGACCCGAACGGCTGGCAGACGGAAGCGCCGTCCGCGCTGGCTTTTTCCGAAGAAGAGAACCCACCCAAGCGGCTCAGCAAGGAGCGCATGAGCGAGATCAGGGACGCCTTTGCAGAGGCGGCCAGGCGGGCAGACCGGCTCGGAATCGACGCGGTGCAGATCCACAGTGCGCATGGTTATCTCCTGCACCAGTTCCTCTCGCCTTTGTCGAACCAGCGGGACGACGAATATGGCGGAAGCCTCGAGAACCGGATGCGATTTCCGCTGGAGGTGTTTCGCAGCGTGCGGGAGGCATTCTCGCCCGGCAAGCCAGTCACCATGCGCGTTTCCGGCACCGATTGGGTCGCCGGCGGTTGGGACATTGAGCAGACCGTGCAGTTTGCCAGCGAGCTGGAGGCGCTCGGCTGTGCCGGCATCCATGTCTCGAGCGGTGGACTCGATCCGCGCCAGCAGATCCCGGTTGGCCCGAGTTACCAGGTGCCACTCGCGCGCGCCGTGAAGGCCGCGGTCGACATCCCGGTGATTGCCGTTGGCCTGATTACCGGTTTCGAGCAGGCGGAGGCGATCATCGGCACCGGCGACGCCGACCTCGTCGCGCTCGCCCGCACGATGCTCTATGATCCGCGCTGGCCGTGGCATGCTGCAGCTTATTTCGGAGCGCGCGTCGAAGCGCCGCCGCAATATCTCCGGTCACAGCCGCGTCGGTACAAGCACCTGTTTGACTATGAGCTCGGCTGAGAGACGCGTCGGTTCGCGTGCGGCTCAACATGAAGATCGGCTTTATCGGTTTCGGTCAAACGGCTAGCGCGATGGCTGGGCACCTCATCGAGGCTGGTCGCGAGATGACGATCTCGAGTTGCTGCCTGAGGAGAGAAAGGCAGGAAGGCGCAGGAGCACACGCGCCTTCCCGCAGTTTAGTGATTGGTCAGCCTTTTGTGCTGGCCGTTTGCGTCTGGCCTGTCTTCTGCAGCTGTCCCTTCCCCATTGCTGACACGAGCGCGCTGCCGTCGCCGGAGACGCTGAAGTTGTCGACCGGCACCAGTGCCTGCGCATCGCCGACGCGAACCAGGATAGCTTGCACGGCGCCCTTCGCGTTGGTGCGGATATCCTGCACCGCGCCGATCACTCGGCCGCGCGAATCCTGGATCAGCGTGCCAGGCGCGATGTTGATATTCTTGGCGACGCTGCCGCCCAGCTCGTCCATGCCCGAGAGCGCGCCGTCGCCATAGCTGGTCGAACCGCTGCCGGAGCCCTGGCCTGCCGCCGACCCGGTCACGCTGCCGAGCCCGCCGGTCAGTCCGCCCGCAGACCCAGCCGCGCCGCGCGCCGTACCGACCGCATTACCCGCGGCGTCGCGCGCCGCATGGGTGCCGATCAGCTGCGCGTCGGCGCTGCCGCCGCCCGAGCCGCTCGCGTTGCCCGATCCGCTGCCCGACAACGTCTGGCCGAGCAGGCTTGAGCTGTGCGCCGCATTTCCATTCGCAGAACCGGAGCCCGCGGCACTGCCGTGCACCTTGCCGGAACGACGGTCGACGCTCTTGTCGGCCCGGATCGAGCCGCTGTTGGTGATCGACCCGGTGGTGCTGGACATGGCCGGCCCCAGGCCGCCGAGAGTGCCGTTCAGCGTGCCTCCGAGCGATCCGCCCAGCCCGCCGCTGCCGAGCAATTGCGCCGACGCGGGGGCGGCCGCCAACGCGATTACCGCCAGCGACGTCGTGACCAAAATCCTGTGCATGTTCGTCTCCCGTTCGAAACCACGGCGCCGTTGCGCCTGATCCGAGAACGAGAGCGGGTCCGGGTTTAATCCCTCGCGTCGTGAAAATCAGCGAACCGGGGTGCGACAGTCGCCGCAGACCAAGCCGCGTCCGTAACTCTTGTCAGGACCGTGCGGGCCGAGGTCGCGCGCTTCCCGGACAAGGGCGGCAACACTGCCGGTGCGCGCCAGCCGGCCGGCAACCAGTGGCGCGGCGAAGGACGTGCCGCGCACCGGCCTCGCGCCGCCATCGGCACTGGCCGCCAGCATGTCTGCGCCGGGCGCTGCGAAGTCGAGATGCAGTGCCCGGCCGGCTTCGATCAGCGGCCGGTTGCGTCCATCGACCGCCGTCACCGCGATCACGCCGGGATAGGAGGCGGGATAGGCGGGCGGAGCGGCGGGGCCGTCATTGCCGACTGCGGCGACGATCGTCACGCCCTTCCCCTGCACCGCGCGGACGGTCGCTGCGACCAGCGGATTGGCCGGCCCGACCAGACTGACGGTGACGGCGCGCACTCCTTTCTCGGCCATCCAACCGAGCGCCTTGGCCAGCGCGAGGGCATTGCCGCCTTTCGGATCGCGGCCATAGATGTCGGCGACGACCAAGGGGGCATCTGGCGCCGCGCCGCGCACCCGGCCGGTACCGGCGATCAGCGACGCGACGGCGGTGCCGTGGCCGCTCGGGGCCGGGGCGCCGGCGGCAAAGCCGCGCTGCTCGGCCATGCTCACGCCGGCCGCAGCCGCGACTCCGCCATCGATCATGCCGATCGGCTGCCCCGACCCGCCGCCGCCCTGTGCGAGCGCGGTGCCGCCGCCTGCAGCGATGCCGCTTTCGAAATGCAGTGCGTTGGCGCTTGCCTCAGCCTCTGGCGCGATCTTGCGCAGCCGCTTCAGCGCGCTGCCGAGCGATTGCCCGTCCGGAACGGCCAGGCGAACGAACGGCACATCTGCGCCTTCGACCGTGCCACGTTCGAGCACGCGAAAGCCTGCCGCTTCAGCCGCGGCGATGCGGGTGTCGCTGGCGCCGGTCAGCAGCAGCTCGCCGCGCACCGCCGGATTGCCTTGCGGATCGAGCTCCAGGTCGCGCGGAAAGCGCGCCACCAAATCCTGCAGCCGGTCGACGCGCGCCCGCACCAGCCCACGGGCGGCGTTCACCACCGGCAGGTCGCCGACCCGCGGCAGTGTCCGTTCCACGCCCTGCAGCACGCCGCCGATCGGCGGCAGGCCGAGCTGGGCGAACGCAGCGCCGGGCAACAGGATCGCCAGAATTGCGATGCGCTTCACATTCATTCCTTTGCGGGGGATTAAACGCTCGGGTCCAATCGTTTAATCCCCGTCGGCATGGACGGGCAAAGCTTCGAAGGCGATATGATCGCGCTGCTGCCGCGCTTGCGGCGGTTCGCGCATGCGCTGGCGCGGTCGCCCGCCGATGCCGACGATCTGTGCCAGGCCTCCATCGAACGCGCGCTGAAGTCGCGCGATCAGTGGCAGCCGGGCACGCGACTGGATAGTTGGATGTACCGGATCATGCGCAATCTGTGGGTCGATGAAGCGCGGGCGCGAGGACGACGCGACCAGACCTTTGCGCCCGAAGAAGCCGGCGCTCATGTCGGCGACGACGGCGCGCGCCACATAGAACTCAAGCTGGAGCTGACCGATCTCGACCGTGCAATGAGCCGGCTGCCCGCCGAACAGCGCGAAGCGATCGCACTCGTACTGGTCGAGGGGCTGGCGTACAAGGAAGCGGCGGCTGTGCTCGACGTGCCGATCGGCACGCTCACCTCGCGTCTGTCGCGCGGCCGCGAGGCGCTGATTGCCGAGCTAGGGAAAGCGATATGACGATAGATCGCGAAACGATCGGCGCATTCGTCGACGGCGAACTTAATGAAATCGAGCGCCGCCGTGTCGAGGCCGCGCTGGCGGACAACCCTGTGTTCGCGCAGCAAGTGGAAGCGGAGCGCCGGTTGCGCGCCCTGCTCAAGGCGAGGTTCGATCCGATTGCGGAAGAGCCGGTCCCGGAGCGGCTGGGGGACGCTGTGCGCGCGGGCGCAAAGGTGGTGCCGCTGCGCCGGCGGGCTGGCTGGGCCGCTCCGCAATGGGCAGCGATTGCGGCGACGTTGGTGCTGGGCCTGGTGCTGGGCCGGCAGCTCCAGCCGGTACGCGATCCGCTGCTCGCGACCGGCCCGCTGGCGCAGGCGCTCGAAACGCAACTCGCTTCCGCGCAGCCGCCGAACGCGCCGGTGCGGATGGGCCTGACCTTCAAGGCGCGTGACGGCACCTGGTGCCGCACGTTCGAGCAGAAGAGGCTCGACGGTATCGCCTGCCGCGACGGCGGAGCATGGCGCTTGCGCCAGCTCGTGCCCGGACCGGCTCAGGCGACCGAGTATCGCCAGGCCGGGTCTGGTGCCATCGCAGCGGCGGCACAGGATATGGCTGCCGATGTGCCGCTCGACGCGGTACAAGAGCGCCTCGCCGTGGAAAGCGATTGGAAATGAGGACGGGGGGTTGCACAAGACACAGTGGCCGCGTTCGTGCGAGAAGTTGTCCCTGGATTCGCCGCTATGAATAAGTGACGGCTATGAAACGCCGTTGGCTTACGGGCGAATGGCGCACATGCTGCGCACATCGGCCATTTGCAAGCGAGTCTCCGATCGGCAGCTATCGGCGCGGAGCGGACCATCCGAGCTCGAAAGCGCGAACGTTCGGTTCGGAGGATACTGGAACCCGCAGCTCACGTCCGGCGAACGGCGCGAAGCGGCATGGTTGATGGAGCTTTCTTCGACTTGATCCGACGAATAGATCGCCAGCAGCGGCCTCGCACCGGCTCAGTTGCTCGAATACACCAACGAGAGGATGCCGACGGGCTCCGCCGTCTCGATCCCGATGTGATCGTCCTTGCGCCACTTCACGACGGCGGCGACCGGCGATCGGTCGCCGAGCTTTACAAGAACATGCTGCCCGGCGCCCAAGTTAGCGGAGGCCTCCAGCAACATGCCTGATTGCGATACGTTCTTCACTTTCGCGGGCTCGGGCGGGCGGCCCAGGTTCAGACGCGCTGGAATGTTCAGCGTAGCACGCCGCGCGCGTGGCTTGTGCTCTGGCATTGAGCCATAATCGAGGGCGTCGTCGCCAGCACCGGTCCGGGCGAGCGGCGTGTCGAAGGAGACGCCGAATGTCTTTCCTTCTGTCCATCGAACGGTGCCGGTTTGAAAAGCCTTGTCGTCCAGCGTCAGGTGCAGCTTTTCTCCGATGGTGAGTTCGACGTCGGCCTCGCCCATAAATCCTTCGGCGGACACATTGTGAATCACGACATCGGAAAAGAAGTCGATGGCGTAGATCGCCGCGTCCAGAAAGACGGTTCGACGAGGATGTCTCCGGTTATCCGCCGATGAGTCCTCGTCGCCTCGCGACCGGAACAAAGTCTTTTTGAGACCGCTCAACATGCCTTGTCCTCTTGTAGCCGGTTATCCCATTGGCGTCGCCGAGTTTTCTTTCAGTTCAGCTTGGACTCGTATTTCTACGGTAGGAGCGGCTCGGACTCAGTGCTGCTGTGCCTGTTGCAGGGCGGCGGCTTGGTGCGGGGGCTAAACAGGCCACGGATACTATTTGGATGAGCGCCACTTTTAAGGCCGCTGCCATCCTGAACCGCAAGATCGGTCGAGCGCCTGGCAGCCTTGAGCGCCTAGCTGGCCCCGCCACGAAGGAAGGAACGATGAAGGCGGCGCTTCAAAACTACAAGGTCCGGATGCAACGAGTGCTGGACTATGTCGACCTGCATCTCGACGATGATCTGGACCTGGACACGGTGAGCCGGGTCGCCGCCTTCTCGAAATTCCATTTCCACCGGCAGTTCACGGCAACCTTCGGGTTGTCCGTGCATCGCTATGTCCAGCTTGCCCGGTTGAAGCGCGCTTCGCACCGCCTGGCCTCGAACGACGCCGAGAGCGTCACGGACATAGCGATGGATGCCGGTTACGATGCGCCGGATGCCTTTGCCCGCGCCTTTCGGCGGAGGTTCGGGCAATCGCCGTCGTCGTTCCGGAAATCGCCCGACTGGGCGCCGTGGCTTGCGGCCTTCGGGCCTCTCGACAATGCGAGGAGCAAGCTCATGCAGATTATCTATGACCATGAAGACGTGACAATCCGCGACCTTCCCTCCACGCCGGTGGCGGTCATGGCGCATCGCGGCGATCGGGCGACGCTCGGCGAGACGATCGAGCAATTCATCGCCTGGCGCAAGGCGGCCGGCCTGTCGCCCGAGACGAGTCCGACCTTCAACATCTTCCGTTCGGAGCGAACGCCCGCGAACCCGGCCGACTACAGCATGGACCTGTGTGTCGGGACCGACCAGCCGATCGCGCCGGACGACGAGCAGATGAAGGCCGGCGTGATACCGGGTGGACGCTGCGCGGTGCTGCGCATTGTCCACAATACCAACAACCTCGAGGCCGCCGCGCTCTTCCTTTATCGCGATTGGCTTCCCGCCAGCGGCGAGGAAACGCGTGACTTCCCGATCTACTGCCGGCGGCACTTGTCAGTGTTCCCGAATGTACCAGTGCCCGAGATGGTCTGCGAACTCTTCCTGCCGCTGAAATAGACGAAAGGGATGTGGATCCTATGAGCGAAGATCTGACCATCTGGACCCTGGACTGGGTGCCCGAAGGGCCACGCGGGTTCGTCCGAGATTTGCGGTTGCGCTGGGCCGCCGAAGAAGCAGGGCTTCGCTACGACGTTCGCACCGTTGCCTTTGAGGACCGTGACACCAACCACCTTGATCGGCAGCCGTTCGGGCAAGTGCCATTTCTTACAGATGGCGAGATTACGATCTTTGAAAGCGGTGCATGCCTGCTACACTTGGCACGTAAGAGCGATACCCTGATGCCGCGGAGCGCAACCGGCGAAGCTGAAACCCTCCAGTGGGTAATTGCCGCGCTCAATTCCATTGAAATGGTTTCCGTTTCGTGGTGGTTCCTCGGGCTCTCCGGGGACAATGAAAATGGCTTGTCTGGATGGCTCGACAGTCGGCTTGCTCACATGGAAGCCATATTGAGCGAACGCGAATGGCTCGTCAGAGACCGGTTCACTGCTGCCGATCTGATGATGGCCGACGTGCTGCGCGTTCCTGCCATTCGCGACCGGGGTGACCGCCCCGCCAGCGAATCCTACGTTGAACGTCTTGTTTCTCGACCCGCTTTCAAGAAGGCTCATGCCGACCAGCTGAGGCATTTCGCGGCCGCCGATGACAGCCGGGCCAGGCGCATTTGAGCTTTTCAACTCCGGTTGATAATCAGCGAGCCGCGAACGCCAAGTGTTAAGGCGCGTTGCTGCCGCGGTGGCTCACCGCCTCAATCCAGATGTCAAGATGGCCTCGAACCCGACGGCGCGCACAACAAAGGACGGGCGCCGCATCGTTGCAGCGCCCGTCCGGAATAATCTCAAAACCTGTTCGACTAAGCGATCTGCGCCAGCGCCGGAGCTCGCTTGCGGCGCGTTGCGAACCCGATCCCGCCGAAACCGAACAGCATCATGGCCCATGTTGCGGGCTCCGGAACAGCGGCAACCGTTCCTGAACCGAATTGGGCAGTCGCAGTCAGCGAATATTGGGTATTCCCGCCCAAGGATGTGGACAAATTCACGCTGTAACTGCCGTTAGCAGACGGATCGAAGCCGATTGGCGCCCAATTGAACCGGAAGCTGTTCTGACTGCTGTAGCTGCCGGTCAGGGCGTCAAAAGCTGCGGTATTGTCGTTTCCGGGAGCGAGCGGATTATAGCTGAAAGTCTGGCCGGTTCCGATGTTCGTTAGCGTGATCAGAGCGCTGTCAGCGCCATGGTTGAATAACCCGAGGTCCCAGTCGAAACTGTATTGGTCCGCTGGAAGGCCCAGCGCGAACGAATAGACGTTGCCAGTGGACGCCGGTGCAACCTCGCCGGTCTGGTGAATGCGAAGAGCCAGTTCGTCACCTAAACCGACGGCTGTAGCGTCCACAAGGGTATTCGAAGGGCTGTAATTGTTGCCATGGCCGTATTGCCATCCCTCGCGCGGCGCGGAATTCGGTGTCGCAGCATCCTGAGCAAGAGCCGGCGTGGCCAACGACACTGCCGCCACGGCAATGCAAAGCTTTCCTATCATTATACTCACCCCTTGGGGCGCGAAGTCGCCCGCACGAGGGCTACGGATGGACTGGTCCAAATGATTGGAAAATTTTGCCACCAGAAAAATCGTGCCAGATCGGAGCAATCTGCGCCGAGCGTATGTCCGCGGGCCACTTCAACGAACGACCGATTCTAGGATCGCGCGGCCGCCCTGCGAACGACCGCTATGAAGGCACGAAGTGGACAATGCCGTGAACTGTGTCGCGCGGCAGCTAGGGGCGCTGATCGGCCCTCTAAATTTCGATCGCAAGTGCCCGCTCGGGCGATCTGAGACCCGCGGCGGAGATCCCGCAAGGGCGCGCCGTCCACAATTGCGTCCTCATGCCGGACTTGGGCGTAGCTCCTATGAGGTTTGCCCGTGAATACGGCGGTCCCGGAGCGGCTCGGTCAGGAAGGATCGTTGCGGCCGCCGTTTTAGGGGCCGGACGAAGAAATCGCGGCAAACTGCTCCTATCTGGCAATCTGGAGACGAGCAGTAGGCAATTGCCTTTCTTGTTGACGATGCTTGGTCGGCCCACCTGGTCGCGCCTCAGTTTGTGGAACGCCCCGAATGAAGTGGGTCCCACCTTGGGTGCCGGCACGGTCGGGCGGCCGCTTCCGACACCCTCGCCGAGCTTGGCCTTGGCCATCGTGAGCATGCCTGCGGCAGCGCAGGAACATCCCGTCAAAAGTCTTTGTATCGTGGGAACAATGTTTTCTTTTCTTACAGAGCAAAACCATAGCTGGGCGCGCATTGCCGGCGCGTAGTTGCACCTTGACAACTCCGAAAAATGGCTCTGGATAACGTATACGATTCTTGGCGCCCAATGTCGGGAACGAACAGGGAGAGATTGAATGGGAACCGTTGGGAGGGCCGCGCTAGCGGCGCTCGTTGGCACCTGCTGTCACACCGCTTTGTTGGCGCAAACCGCACCGGCCGAAGTTCAGGTGAGCTCTGCCACGCCAGCTGAACAGGACATTGTTGTTACCGGGTCACGAATTGCGCGAACCGGCGAGACGACCACCACGCCGACTGTCATGCTGGGCGCGGAAGACGTGGCACGAGCGGGTTCCGTCAGCTCCGGTGATCTCCTCCGTCAGCTCCCGGCGGTTGCACCTGGCCTTGGTTCCGAATCCTCCGGCGTCACCTTCAACGGGGCCGGCCTGGATCTCGTCGATCTTCGCGCATTGGGTACTAATCGGACGCTTGTACTCGTCAATGGCCGGCGGCAGGTCGGCTCGAACCCGAATACCACGTCGGTCGATCTGAACACGATCCCGACCCCGCTGATCGAGCGCATCGAAGTCATCACGGGGGGCGCCTCTGCGGTTTACGGCGCCGACGCTGTGTCTGGCGTTCTCAACGTCATCCTCAAGCACGACTTCGAGGGTTTTCAGGTCGACGCGCAACTCGGCACATCGCAGCGGGGGGATGCCACCCGCTACTCGATCAGCGGTCTCGCCGGCACTAATTTCCCTGACGGACGCGGCAACGTGAACGCGTTCATCGGCTATACCCGCGAAGGCGGTATCGCCTATGATGCCCGGAAGCAGGCCATCAATGGCCGCAACTATATCGCAAATCCCGCGAGCAAAGGACCGAACGACGGGGTTCCGGACTGGATCATCGTCGATAATGTTCGCCAGATCGGCGGCCAGCAGCAGTCGGCCTTTATCCTCAACCGTGGCAACGGTCCTGAAGCATTCGGCTTCAACGAGGACGGCAGTGTTCGGCCGTTCGCGCTCGGTCCTTCAGGCCTGATCGGGGGCGGCCAGTATACCGATGGCGGCGAGGCCGAGCTTGGCTATGACTCTCAATGTCCTCAGGCAAAGTGCGCGCTTCGCATTCCCGTCCAGCGCTTCCTGGTGTCGGCCAACGGAAATTACGAGCTGAGCGATGCGTTCGACCTATTCTTCGAAGGCCGTTTCGCCAAAACCAAATCCTCGTCGCGCTTCGGCTCCGTCTTTGAGATCCCCCCGAATACGAACAAAATTTCGATCAACAATCCGTTTGTCACTCCGTCCCTGGCTGCCCTGATGCAGCAGGCAAACGTCACGTCGATCGGGATCCTTCGCTCGGACCAGGAGCTCGGTTTGCGCGGCCAAGATACGAGCCGCGACTTGTTTCAGTTCGTTGCCGGGTCCCGGGGAACAATCGGCATCGGCGACTTCAAGTACGAGGCATCGGTGCAGTATGGCGAAACCGATTTCTCGAACACGCGCGTCAATGACGTCGATCAGCGGCGCTTCCTGAATGCGCTCGACGCCGTGCGCGACCCCGACGGCGTTATCCGCTGCCGCTCAGTGGACGCGCGGAGCCAAGGCTGCGTTCCCATCAACTTCCTCCAGGATGGCGCGGCGATCACGCCTGCAGCGCTCTCCTACATCAAGATTCCGTTCGCGACCGAGACCGCCAATCTTACCCAGCTTGTCGCAACCGCGAACGTGACCGGCTCGCTTGGAGACTTCTGGGGCGCAGGCCCGATCGGGATTTCGGCCGGTGCCGAATATCGGCGCGAGAAGAGCGTATATCTCGTTTCGCCTGTGGACGCTGCGGGACAGGGCTTCTTCTTCACCAAGCGTCAGTCGACGTCCGGCCAGTTCGACGTCGCCGAAGTCTTTGCCGAAACGGTGGTCCCGATCCTGACGAACGTGCCGCTCGCCAAGAAGCTCGAGCTCGAAGCTGCGGTGCGCCTCTCGGACTATTCGACGTCGGGTCGAACCACCAGCTGGAAATTCGGCGGGACTTACGCACCGACGAGCGACATTCGTTTTCGGGCCATCCTTGCCCGCGCCGTCCGCGCCCCGAACGTTGGCGAGCTTTTCTCGCCCGGCAGCGAAGGATTTCTGACGGTTGATGATCCTTGCGACGTCAATTTCGTCGGGCGGAGCGGAAACCGTGCAACCAACTGCGCCGCGCTGGGCGTGCCCGCGGGCTATGTCTCGAACGCCCGCACAATCAATATTCGCACCAGCACCAGCGGAAATCCCAACCTCGATGTCGAGACGGCCGACACTTTGACCGCGGGCGCTGTCCTTACGCCGTCCTTCCTGCCGGGCTTCTCGGCAACGGTCGACTATTTCCGCATCAAGATCAAAGACGCGATCAACGTCTTTGCGGCCCAGGACATTCTGAACAACTGCGTCGACCTGAACACGATCGACAATCCGTTCTGCCAGTCGATCACGCGTGCGAACGGCGGAGACATCCAGCAGATCCGCCGCCAAAACATCAACGTCTCCCGTCTCGACCGCGAGGGCGTCGATTTCGAACTGCGCTGGCGTGAGACCATCGGCGACCTCGGCACCCTGAACTTCGGCTTGGTCGGCTCGCGCATGTTCAAGGTGACGACGGTTGTCGCGCCGGGAACACTTACGGGCAGCAACGTGATCGATTTCAATGGCGAGTTCGGCTATCCGAAGTGGAAGGCTCGGCTGACCACCAACTGGGAGATCGATCGCTTCGATCTGACCGGCACGGTCAATTATCTGTCCAACATGGTGCGTGACGTGCAGCCCTCCACGCCGGAAGATAACCGCGCGACTTATGGAAGCGGCAATTTCCTCCTCTTCAACCTGCAGGGCGGCTATCGCTTCACGGACAAGATCCGGGCCTATGCCGGCATCGACAATGTGTTCGATCGCCAGCCCCCGAATCTGCCGGACACGCGTGCAGGCGGGGCAGGCAGCTATGCCGGTGCAGAGATCTTCCCGATCACGGGGCGCTTCTTCTACGCCGGCCTATCGGTGGGCTTCTGATAATCCTCGGCCCGGATCCTCGATCCGGGCCGTATTGGAGTTTCGGGAATGCGACAGATTTGGTGCGTTGCGGCGCTGGTGTGCGCAATGCCGGTTGCGGGTGCTTTCGGGCAGGCAACAGCGGCGCCAGACGAACATGGGCCGGCCTGGCTGAATCAGAACAGCAGCCGGACATTGCATTGGGTTGAAGAACAACGCCGCAGCACGCTGGACAGGCTGCGCGCATCTCCGAATTTCGAGGCGCTGCAATCGGACGCCGTCGCCGTCCTGACTGACGATTCCCGGATCGAGGACGTCACCTTTATCGGCGACGACGTCTACCAATATCACCAGGAACGCGACCGGCCGTTGGGCGTGTGGCGGCGGACGTCCAAACAGTCCTACCTTGCCGGAAAGCCAAGCTGGGCCGTGGTTCTGGACCTGGACGCCTTGTCTGCTGCCGAAAAACACAAATGGTTCTTCGCGGGCGCCAGCTGTCGGGAACGACGCTGCCTGGTGCGGCTTTCCGAAAACGGCAAGGACGCGAACGATACGCGAGAGTTCGATCTCGACCAGCTGCGCTTCGTACCTGGCGGTTTTCAAATCCCGAACAGCAAGAGCAGGGCCTGGTGGTACGATGCCGATACCCTGCTCGTCTCGCCGGTCCTCGGACCCGACAGCGTCAACAACTGGGACGTGCCCAAGACGCTGCGCGTGTGGCGTCGAGGGTCGGACCTCGCCAAGACGAAGCCGATATTCTCTATCGACGACAATGACGCAATGCTCAGCGTCTCGTTCATTCGGGCAGCCGGCAGCAACGCCTTCGTTGTCGCGCGGCATGTTGACTTCGAACGGCGCGAATACCGGTTGATGACCCTGGACGGCGCCAGCCGCCCGATTTCGCTGCCGCCCTATTCGTCGATCATGGGCGTGCATGCGGGGAAGCTGCTCCTTCGACCGAACGAGGCATGGCAACCGGAAGGCGCCGGGCAAGGCTTCGCGGCCGGCACGCTGGTTGCCGTCCCGCTGGCGCCGATCATGCAGGACGCGAAGGTCACGGATGCGGAGCTAATCTTCACGCCATCAGGCAACGACGCCGTGCGCGGCACGGTGAGCGGTCGCGACCGCTTGTTCGTCGAGCTGTTGCATGACGGTTTTTCGCGCGTCGTCGAACTTCGCAGCGATGATCAGGGGCAGACCCGTGAGCGGTTGCTGCCCTTCAACAGTCCTCGGTTCCTGTCGGACATCAGCTTTGTCGACGGGAAGCTTCTGGCGCGTGAAGAAGCGCCTCTCATCCCCGAGCGGCTGATCCTGTTCGATCCGGACAATGGCGCAACCACGACGCTTGCGCAGCGCAAGCCACAGTTTGAAACGGCCAATCTCGTTTCCGAGCAGTTCCGCACCGTCAGCCGGGACGGAACGACGATAACATATCTGATCACGCACCGGCGCAACATGCCGCTCAACGGCAGCACGCCGACCCTCGTGTATGGCTATGGCGGCTACGACGTTGCGGTGACGCCACGTTACGAGCCGATCTTCGGCAAACTGTGGCTGGAGCGGGGCGGCGCTTATGTGCAGGCGTATCTGCGGGGCGGTGGCGAGTTTCGGGCGCCGTGGCATCGCGGCGCGATGCGCAAAAACCGGCAGCAGCCGTTCGACGATATGGAGGCCGTTCTGGCGGACCTCAGCCGTCGCGGCGTCGCCACTCCCGCACACCTTGGCATCATGGGGCGCTCGAACGGCGGCCTGATGGTCGCAACCGTAATGGAGCAAAAACCCGAGCTGATGAACGCAGTCGTCATCGGCGGCCCGCTGATCGATATGCTCGATTTCCATGAGCTTTCGCCGGGGGGGACCTGGCTTGCCGAATATGGAGACCCGCGCGACCCGGATATGCGCAGCTTCCTCAGAAGCTACTCGCCGATGCAGAACATCGCGGATCCTGACATCCACTACCCGGTTCCGCTGATCATCACGGCGACCGACGATGATCGAGTGTTGCCCGGGCATGCTCGCCGCTTTTCATATCGCCTGACCGCGCTGGGCCACAACAACATCTATTATGAGGATGCTCAAGGCGGGCATTATTGGGAGCTGGCCGGCGGTCCGCCCCCCGGCGACTGGCGACTGCGTTCGCTCGCACGAGCCGTGGAGTTTACCTATCTGTGGGATCGCCTCGGCCCCAAGGCGGCCGCGCAGTGAAGCTGATATGCGCCTTGATGCTCGCCGGATTGTCCTCGACGGCGCTTGCCGCCTCCTCGCCGGATTCGCTGATCGTCGAACGCTCCATCTCGGAGATGGACGACATGCTCGCGAGCGGACAAACCACGTCGCGCGCGCTGGTGCAGGACTATCTGGAGCGGATCACGGAAATCGACCGGGCGGGGCCGGCGATCAACAGCGTGATTGCGATCAACCCGGACGCCTTGGCCCAGGCGCGCGCACTTGACGACGAACGACGGGCGGGGCGCGTTCGCGGGCCGCTCCATGGCATCCCTGTCTTGATCAAGGACAATATCGAGACGAAGGACAGGTTGCCGACCACGGCCGGATCGCTCGCTCTAAAGGACAATGTTTCCGGACGCGATGCGCCATTGGTTGCTCGGCTTAGGGCGGCCGGAGCGATAATTCTCGGCAAGACGAATCTCTCGGAATGGGCCAATATTCGGTCCACTCGATCGTCGAGCGGCTGGAGCGCTGTTGGCGGCCTGACCAAGAACCCATACGCGCTTGACAGGAACGCCTGCGGCTCGAGCTCCGGAAGCGGCGCAGCGGCAGCTGCTAGCCTGGCCGCCGCCGCAGTGGGGACGGAGACCGACGGCTCGGTTACCTGCCCGGCGGCCGTGAACGGCATTGTGGGACTCAAGCCCACAGTCGGACTCGTCTCCCGCACCTATGTCGTCCCGATCTCTCATAGCCAGGACACGGCAGGACCAATGGCGCGCACCGTGCGCGACGCTGCGCTTTTGCTGACCGCCATGGCCGGCAGCGACCCGGCCGATCCTGCCACAGCAGACTCAGATAGGCACCGGACAAATTTTGCGGCTGCCCTTTCGCCGGATGCGCTTAAGGGCAAGCGATTGGGCGTCCTTCGTTTTGCGGTGGGTCCGAGCCCGGAAACCGTCCGGCTGTTCGATGCGGCTCTGAAGGACCTGCAAGCCGCCGGCGCCGAACTGGTCGAGATCGATGCCATGCCCAATCGGGCGCAGATTCGAGACGCCGAGCAGGTCGTCCTGATGACGGAACTCAAGGCCGACCTCGACGCATATCTTTCCTCCACCGACCCCAAAAAGGTGCACACTCGCAGCCTGGCAGACGTGATCGCGTTCAATCGCGAGAACGCGTCGACCGAGTTGCGCTGGTTCGGGCAGGAACGGTTCGAGCAAAGTGTCGAAACCAAGGGTCTCAGCGATCCCGAATATCTGAAGGCGCGTATGACTGCGCGGAGCCTTGCCGGCCCTGAGGGGATCGACGCACTGCTCAAGGCGCATCAGCTGGACGCACTGATCGCGCCGACCACGGGACCGTCTTGGACCACCGATCTCATCAACGGCGATCATGTCGGCGGCGGGGGGGCGGGCAGTTTGGCCGCCGTGGCGGGATATCCGCACCTTACGGTACCGATGGGGCTGGTCCATGGCCTTCCTGTTGGCCTTTCCTTCATCGGCACGGCCTGGGACGACGCGGATATATTGGCCCTTGGCTACGCCTATGAGCAGCGGACAAAACGTCGCCAACCGCCTGGCGACTCCGAAGGCATCCCGGGGCCGGCCGAACGGCCGTGATCAAGGAGGGCGCCCGCTTCGCCGCGCCTGCCCATGGGCACGACCACAGCCGACGCGGACGGAAATGATCGATAACGACCCGTTTGCTGCAGACCACTATGAGGATGCGCCGTCCTGTGTGGAACTCCTGGCTCGGGTAACCGATCCACTTCATTGCGCCTGGCGTTCGGTCAAGTAAACTGCAGGGTAGGTCTTTGGCGGGGCCCGTATCGCTACAGCATCGCTGAGGCTCGGTCATATCTGCGAAGCGCTTGAGCTTAAGCCCTTGTTTCTGCCCGCCAACACCGATGAGACGTCTCAGCAGCAGCGCGAATTTCAGCTTCCAGCATCGCTTTGAGATCGCGCGATGGTCGGAATAGAGGCGGGAAGCGGACGAGACGCACGCTCACTGATAAGGGCTGCAATGGGCGCAAAACGGTCCCTAGCGATGGCGACTCCAAGTCGCGGAGCAGTGAGACTTCTTTTTTCTATCTCAACACGCGCGACCGATGTCGACGCCTGGCACCCTGTCGTTGCCATGCCGCGGGTGTGGGTTTTTCGCGCAGCGTCGTCTTTACGTCGGAGCATCCAAGGCTCCGACTGGAGGGACAATGCTGCACAAGATTGTGATCGCCGTCGCGCTGGCCACCCTGGCCGGATCGCCCGCGTTCTCGGCGCCGTGCCGCGACGCCAAGGGCAAATTTGTCAAATGCCCGGAGAAGAGCGCGCCGGCACCGAAGCGCTGCAAAGATGCCAAGGGCAAGTTCGCAAAGTGCGGCGCTCCCGGGGCCAAGCCAGCTTGAGCGTGAATGGCTCCGCCAGCAGGCGTGCCAGCGGAGCCTCCGCGCACGTGACGAACGCGGGCCGGCACGGCAAAACAGGGGGAATTACCATGCCGACCACTAATGACGGCACGAACCCGCCGGAGCCGCATCACGTCGCCACAGCAACGTCAGATCGCCCAGCAGCAAGCGCAGGAAGCAAAGCATGATTCACGCGGCGACAAGGGCATAAGCCCACTCTTCGGATCGGCTGGCTTGCATCGGCAGGCTGAGCCACATTCGACCCAGTGTCGAACAGCAATGCCGCTTGCGACGGCCATGCCTTATCCGGCCTCGTCGTCCCTGGATCACTCTCGGCCGAGCAAGTCTTCTTCGAACAAGGAGGATCGCGACAGGCGGTCTTCGACCGCGCCTGAGGCCAAGCTCGCGCGCAATCTGGCGAGGCGCTCCTCCAGCCATAGGCGGAACCGCGCCGTATGTGGAAATTCCGACGGATCGGGCGTTGGCGCTCGGAAGGCCGCGACGAAAGCCTCGAGCCTGACAAGCTTGCCGTGGTCGTCCAGGAGTCGTTCGAGCAGGTCCGTTCGCTGTCGTTCGACCCGGGCGCGCCGCTCCTGTTCCGCTCGCCGAATGGCCGCCTGCTCATCTGCAATTCGCCGCCGCTCGTCCGCCTCCCTGTTCTCGCGCTTGGCGACTCCGATCGCCGCGATTGTCGACATGATCCTGGGAATCATGTTCAGCAGGTCACGCGTCTTCGTGTCGGTGAACGTGCGGGGAATGGTCGGTCCCCAATACTGGTTCTCGGTACGGATCCTGACTTCTTCGAGTCGCACCGCCAGTCTCCCTTCGAAGCGCTGTTCCCATTCCGGAATTTGCGGACGGCCATAGCCGCTCCTGTAGCCGTAGCGCTTGAAGCGGGCTTCTTCTTCGGCCTCCCACTTTGCCACGGCCTTCAGCTCGGCTTCGGTCGGCGTATGCTCGTAGCGATCGGCGACCTCGGCGATTTCGAAGCCGACATGCTCGCCACGGGCGCGCCAAGCCGCCCGGTCGCCCTCGTAGCCAAGGCTGAAGCCCGCCGCCTGCGCGGCAGCATCGAGGGCCTCCAGCACCTTACGCGCCCGTTCTGCGGAGTCGGGCCGCATCGCGGCCGTGATCAGGCGGCCTCCACTGACATTGACCAGTCCCAGCCGGTCTGGCCTCGCCTTGCCCAGCTTTTCTATCGTCCGGGTGATTATCGGGCTGACTGGCTGGTGCTCGGAACTAGAGCGCTCGGCCAATCCGTTCAAAGCCTGCGCTCGGGCCTCTGACATGGCTTCGCTTTCGCTGGTCCCGGCCCCTTCGTGAATGACAAGGACCGCATCGGACGCACCACTCGCCTTGTCGGTAGGAAGCGGCGCCAGCTTCACCGGTTTGCCGTGCGCTTTTTTGGCCCAGTACCCTACGGGCGGCGTCGGGATGTGATATTTTCGGCAAATCTTGTGGAGGGCGACGTCGGACAGGCTGAACTCCTTGGCAAGCTTGGTCATGGGCGATCCCAAACGAGAGCATGGAGCTCGGCGCGCGTCAGACGTATGGCCATCGAGAGTTCCTGTCAGCGGGATTGATGTGCGGAATTGGCCGGCTTGAACACAGGTGTTCAGCTACGTCCGACCCGATCGGAAATCAGCCGACTGCCCGTCGTCCGCCGAAATTTGGCTTGAGCAGCTTGGCGCCGCTGCGCAGCCGGTCAAGTTCGTCCGACCAGAACTGCATCATCCTGACTCGCTCGTCCCAATATTCGCCGCGGGTATAGGCCCGCCGCACGCCGTCGTTTTCCATGTGCGCGAGCTGCCGTTCGATTGCGTCGGGATGAAAGTGGCCGCACTCGTTGAGCAGGGTCGCGGCCATCGCGCGAAAGCCATGGGCGGTCATTTCCTCCTGCCCGAAGCCGAGGGCGCGCAGCGCCGCGTTGACGGTGTTTTCCGACATCGGGCGCCGATCGCTGCGGAACGACGGGAAGCAATAGCGGCCGGTCCCGGTCAGCTCCCAGAGCTCCTCGAACAGGCCGACCACCTGGCGAGACAGCGGCACGCGGTGCGCGCGCCGCATCTTCATTTTCTCCGCCGGCAGGTTCCAGACCGAGCGATCGAAATCGAATTCGCTCCATTCGGCCTGCCTGAGTTCGCCCGGGCGCACGAACAGATGCGCCGAGAGCCGCAGCGCATAGAGCGTGATCGCATGGCCGGTATAGCCCTCGATCGCGCGCATCAGCTCGCCCGCGCGGCTGGCGGTCGTGATCGCCGCGAGATGTTTGGTCTTGGGCACGGTGAGCGCGCCGCGCAGGTCGCCGGCGGGATCGCGCTCGGCGCGTGCGGTGGCAATGGCATAGCGGAAGACGCGACCGAGCACGCTGCGCATCCGCCGCGCGCTTTCGTAGCGCCCGGTGGCCTCGACGGAGCGCAGCACCGCCAGCACTTCCTGGGCGGTGATCTTGGCGATCGGGCGTGTGCCGATCTTCGGATAGGCCTTGTCGAGCAGCCAGCGGATCTTGGCTAACGTGATCTCGGCCATGCCCTCGCGCTCGTTCTTCGCGACCCACTCCTTGGCGATGCTCTTGAAGGTGTCGTTCTCGTCGACGCACGCCTTGGCCCGTGCGACCTTTTCCTCGTGCGACGGATCGAGCCCGGCCGCGATCAGGCGGCGTGCCCCGTCACGCTTGCCGCGCGCATCCGCAAGGCCGACGTCCGGCCAGGCGCCGAAGGCCAGCGTGCGATGCTTGCCGTGGTAGACGTAATTGAAGCGCCAGAGCTTCGACCCGTTCGGCCGGACGAGCAGGTATAGCCCGGCGCCGTCGGTCAGCTTATAGTCCTTTTCAGTCGGCTTGGCGCCGGCGACGGTCGTGGCAAAGAGGGTGCCCATCTGGGGTATCGCCTCCAAAAAGGGAGGAGAACGATACCTCACGAGATACCCGAAATGTTCTCGATTGGTGCCGTATCCGCCCGGATTTCGCCGGACGCTTATAGCACAAGAAACGGCGGATTTCAGCCATTTTCGAGACGTTCCCGGACGGTGCCGGAAGAACAAATGGTGCCCAGGAGAGGACTCGAACCTCCACGCCCTTGCGAGCGCCAGCACCTGAAGCTGGTGCGTCTACCAATTCCGCCACCTGGGCACGGGGTAGGCGGCGCGCTTAAGCGGGCGCGAGCGCGCTTGTCAACCGGACTTCGGCGGGGCAAGGGCGCGGATATGAGAGACGCGATCGTCACGGTGTTCGGCGGCGGCGGATTTGTCGGCCGCTACCTCGTCCAGCAATTGTTCGATGCAGGCGCGCGCGTGCGCATCGTCCAGCGCAATCCGAAAGCCGCCTTCTTCCTGCGGCGCGGCCGCATCGGCCGGATCCAGTTCCTTGCGGCGGATGTTCAGAGCGAAGAGCTGGTGCACCGCGCGGTGGCCGGCTCCGACGCTGTCGTGAACCTCGTCGGCGTGCTGAAGGGCGATTTCAACGGCATCCACGCCGACGGCGCGCGGAACGTCGCAAAGGCGGCCCGCACGGCGGGAGCGCGCGCGCTGGTCCATCTGTCGGCGATCGGCGCCGATCCCGATTCGCCGTCACGCTATGGCCGCAGCAAGGGCGAAGGCGAAGCCGCCGTCCGCGACGCCTTTCCCGGCGCGACCATTGTCCGCCCGTCGCTGGTGTTCGGACGCGAGGACGGCTTCACCAACCGCTTCGCCCAGATGCTGAAATGGCCGATCGTGCCGGTGGTGCGGGCGGAAACGAAGTTCCAGCCGGTCTTCGTCGCCGACCTGGCGCAGGCGATCGCGAAGGCCGTCGCCGACCCGCAGGCTTATGGTGGCGCGTCCTTCGATATCGCCGGCCCCGAGCCGATGACGATGGCGGCGCTGCTCCGCCGCCTGGCGGAGTGGACCGGCCGCTCGCCTCACTTCATCGACATGCCCGACGCGGTCACGGCGGCGATGGCGCGCGCAGGCGGCTGGGCGCCGGGCGCGCCGATCACCTGGGATCAGTGGCTGATGCTCCAGCGCGACAATGTCGCCGCAGCCGGCGCGCAGGGGCTCGACGCGTTCGGGATCACGCCGACGCCTCTCGCCGCAGTCGCGCCGGGCTGGCTGGTTCAGTACCGCAGGCACGGCCGGTTCGGCGCGGTGCGGACCGCCGAGCGCTGATTCAATCCAGACCGAGCTTAGGCGCTCAATCCTGAAAGGTCGCATATGCCCCTTCTCCTGACCGCCATCCTGCTCGGCATCGTCGAGGGGCTGACGGAGTTCCTGCCGGTCTCCTCCACCGGCCACCTGATCCTTGCGTCCGAACTGCTGGGCTACAAGGCCGAGACCTGGGCGACCTTCAACGTGGTCATCCAGCTGGGCGCGATCCTGGCGGTGATCGTGCTGTACTGGCGAACCTTCTGGGCGGTGGCGACGGGCCTGTTCCAGCGCGAGCCGACCAGCTGGCGCTTCCTCAGCAACCTGCTGCTTGCCTTCCTGCCGGCGGCGGTGATCGGCTTTCTGCTCCACAAGCAGGTCGAGGCGCTCCTCGGCAACGCGATCGTGGTCGCGGTCGCGCTGATCCTGGGCGGCATTGCGATCCTGGTGATCGAGGCCGCGGTGAAGCGCGCGACGATCGAGCCCGGCGTCGCCGCGATGCCCGCGAGCCGTGCGCTCGGCATCGGCGTGATCCAGTGCCTGGCGATGATCCCCGGCGTCAGCCGCTCCGGCGCGACGATCATGGGCGCGCTGGCGCTTGGCGTCGAACGGCGCACGGCAGCCGAGTTCAGCTTCTTCCTCGCGGTGCCGACGATGCTCGGCGCGACCACGCTGGAGGCGCTGAAGAACCGCGAGGCGCTGACCTCCGGGGCGGTCGATTGGGGGCTGGTCGGCGTCGGGTTCGTCGTCGCGTTCCTGGTCGCGATCGTGGTGATCCGCTGGTTCGTCGGCCTGATTTCGAAGCGGGGATTCGCGCCCTTCGCCTGGTATCGCATCATTGCCGGCAGCGCGGCGCTGGTCTGGCTCCTCGCCAGATAGGTCCGGAACCGGACCCATCTTCATCTTAGTTGATGCACCTAGACAGGAGCTTAGCCGCGGACGGTCCCCAATATAGTCAGCATTGCTGACATAACACCATTTTTCCACGTGACTCCCCTCTCCGGCCGCTGCGATATATCGGGCGAGGGAGGTGGCGATGGCCGAAAGCCCGATGCTGACATTCGTGGGAACGGCGCAGGCCTATCCGGCGAAGCGCCCGCCGGAACTGCGCGCCGAGGACTTTCATGAGATCGCCGGTCGCTATCCGCCGGCCGAGGCCGAGGCGCAGTCGGCGCGCTGTTCGCAGTGCGGCGTGCCCTATTGCTCCGTCCATTGTCCGCTCCACAACCACATCCCCGACTGGCTTCGCCTGACCGCGGAGGGGCGGCTGCAGGAAGCGTACGAGTTGTCGAACGCGACCTCGACGATGCCGGAGATCTGCGGCCGCATCTGCCCGCAGGATCGGCTGTGCGAAGGCAATTGCGTGATCGAATTCTCCGGCCACGGCGCGGTGACGATCGGCTCGGTCGAGAAATTCATCACCGATACCGCCTGGGAGGAAGGTTGGGTCGAGCCGCTGCGCCCGGGCCGCCCGACGGGCCAGTCGGTGGGCATCGTCGGCGCCGGCCCCGCCGGGCTGACCGCGGCCGAATATCTGCGCGCGGCGGGCCACGACGTGCACGTCTATGACCGGCACGACCGCGCCGGCGGGCTGCTCACCTATGGCATCCCCGGTTTCAAGCTGGAGAAGGAGGTGGTGATGCGCCGCATCGCTCGGCTGGAGGGTGGCGGCATCGTGTTCCATTTGGGCAGCGAGGTGGGCGGCGCCCTTCCCTTTGCCGATCTTCGCGCCCGCCACGACGCGCTGCTGATCGCGACCGGCGTGTATAAGCCGCGGGGGGTGAAGATACCGACTGTCATAGCCTTAAATCCTCCCCTGCAAGGGGAGGTGGCGCGCGAAGCGCGACGGAGGGGTGTCAGCGGCGGCAAATTATCTCCGGCCTGGACACCCCTCCACCAGCCTTCGGCTGGTCCCCCTCCCCTTTCAGGGGAGGATCTGGGCGGCACGCCTTCCGGCATCGTCGAAGCGCTCGATTATCTGATCGCGTCCAACCGCAAGGGCTTCGGCGACCGGGTGCCTGCGTTCGACAATGGCGCGCTGAACGCGGCGGGCAAGCGCGTCGTGGTGATCGGCGGCGGCGACACGGCGATGGATTGCGTACGCACGGCCGTTCGCCAGGGCGCCGCGTCGGTGAAGTGCCTCTATCGCCGCGACCGCGCCAACATGCCGGGATCGCAGCGCGAAGTCGCGCATGCGGAGGAAGAGGGCGTCGAATTCCTCTGGCTGTCCGCGCCCGAAGCCTTCGAGGCGGCGGCAAATGGCTGGGTCTCGGGCGTCCGCGCGACCCGCATGCGCCTCGGCGCGGCGGATGCGAGCGGCAGGCGGATGCCGGAGCCGGATGTGGCAGGCGGCTTCCGGCTGGATGCCGACCTCGTCATCAAGGCGCTCGGCTTCGATCCCGAAGAGCTTCCGGCGATGTTCGGCACGCCCGAGCTCGGCGTCACCCGCTGGGGCACGCTGCGGATCGATCACCAGAGCATGATGACATCGATCGACGGCGTGTTCGCGGCGGGCGACATCGTCCGCGGCGCGAGCCTCGTCGTCTGGGCGATCCGTGACGGGCGCGACGTGGCCGAGAAGATGCGCGCTTGGCTGAGGGGGCGCACGATTTCCTCAACCCGACGCGAAAGGATCGCGGCATGATCATCTCGTTACTCATTCTGCTGGCTCAGCCCGTGGCAGTGGCCCCCACGGCCGCGCCGGCGCAGATGGTCGATCAGGAGCGAGTGGCCGCCGCCCGACAGCTCATCGGGCTATTGAAGCTGGAAGACACTTATGATCGGATGTTTGCACAGCTGACGCCGATTTTCGGTCAAGCCGTGATCGGCATACTGCAGGCGGATCCCGCGACCAAGGCCGGATACGATCTTCTGATAAACCAGGGCGAGGGCGGCCAGGCCCGGCTAGTCGCGATCATTGCCGACGAGTTCATGAAGTCGATCCGGGCGCGTTATCCGCAACTGAAGGATCGGGCCGCCGTCGAATACGCACAGGCATTCACGCTGGCCGAACTCCGCGACATGATCGCTTTCTACAGCTCGGGGACGGGCGCAAAGGCGCTGACTATAATGCCCGAGCTGCAGAACCGCTTGACCGCGGCCGGCCGCGAAATCGGCCGCGCGGCCGGCGAAGAAGCGGGTCGCCGTGCGTTCGAACGCGCCGAAAAGGAGATGCTGCCAAGCAGGCAGCCAACCAAGTCATGATCGACGAGCGCGAACGCCTCGCCCGCGAGGGCATGTACCGGCCGGAATTCGAGTCGGACGCCTGCGGTGTCGGGCTGATCGCCGCAACCGACGGCCGACCCTCCCGCCGCGTCGTTTCTTCCGCCATCGATGCACTCAAGGCCGTGTGGCACCGGGGCGCGGTCGATGCGGACGGGAAGACCGGCGACGGCGCGGGGCTCCACCTCGACCTCCCCACCCGCTTCTTCGACGACGCGATCGAGGGCTCGGGTCACACGGTGCTGCCGAACCGGCTGGCGGTCGGCATGATCTTCCTGCCGCGCACGGACCTTGCCGCGCAGGAGACGTGCCGGACGATCGTCGAGGCGGAGGTAATCGACGCCGGCTACACCATCTATGGCTGGCGGCAGGTGCCGGTCGACATCTCCGTGATCGGCCAGAAGGCCCAGGCGACCCGGCCAGAGATCGAGCAGATCATGATCGCCGGCCCGCTTCCTGACGAGCAAAGCGCGGCCGAGTTCGAAAAAAATCTCTATCTCGTTCGCCGGCGGATCGAGAGACAAGTGATCGCGGCGCAGATTGCGGGCTTCTATGTCTGCTCGCTCTCCTGCCGGTCGATCGTGTACAAGGGCCTGTTCCTCGCGGAATCGCTCAGCCTTTTCTATCCTGACCTCACCGACGAGCGGTTCGAAAGCCGCGTCGCGATCTTCCACCAGCGCTATTCGACCAACACTTTCCCGCAATGGTGGCTGGCCCAGCCGTTCCGCTGTCTCGCCCATAATGGCGAGATCAACACGATCCGCGGCAACACGAACTGGATGAAGAGCCACGAGATCAAGATGGCGTCGCTTGCCTTCGGGGAAGCGTCCGAGGACATCAAGCCGGTGATCCCCGCCGGCGCATCGGACACCGCGGCGCTCGATGCGGTGTTCGAGGCGATCTGCCGATCCGGCCGCGACGCGCCCACCGCCAAGATCATGCTGGTGCCGGAAGCGTGGCACGCGGCGGACCTGCCCGACGAGCAGAAGGCGATGTACGCCTATCTCGCCTCGGTGATGGAGCCGTGGGACGGGCCGGCGGCGCTGGCGATGACCGACGGTCGCTGGGCGGTCGCGGGCATGGACCGCAACGCGCTCCGTCCCTTACGCTTCACCCAGACCATCGATGGCCTGCTGATCGTCGGCTCAGAGGCAGGCATGGTCGTGGTCCCCGAAGCGACCGTAATCCGCAAGGGACGGCTCGGCCCCGGCGAAATGATCGCCGTCGACCTCGATGCCGGCGAAGTGCTGGAGAACCGCGCGATCAAGGCGAGGATCGCGGCCGAGCATCCCTATCAGCAGATGATCGCCGGCTTTCGCCGCTTCGATGACCTGCCACTCCCGAGTGCTCCGGCGAAGGCCGGAGCGATGGGCGCAGGGCTCCGGCCTTCGCCGGAGCACAGCGGAGCGGCTATGGACCGCGCCGCGCTCGCGCGCCTGCAGGTCGCGGCCGGCCAGACGCTGGAAGACATGGAGCTGATCCTCTCGCCGATGGTCGAGGATGCGAAGGAAGCGGTCGGATCGATGGGCGACGATACGCCGCTCGCCGTCATTTCCGACCGGCCGCGGCTGATCAGCCAATTCTTCCGCCAGAATTTCAGCCAGGTCACCAACCCGCCGATCGATTCCCTGCGCGAAACGCAGGTCATGAGCCTCAAGACGCGGTTCGGGAACCTCGCCAACATCCTCGATGTCGAGGGCCAGGGCTCGAACGTGCTGGTCCTAGACTCGCCGGTGCTGAGCTGCGCGGACTGGGAGCGGCTGAAGGCCCATTTCGGCGCCCAAGCGGCGGTGATCGACTGCACCTATCCGGCCGAGGGCGGCCCCGAGCAGCTGCGCGCCGCGATCGCCGCCATCCGCGCCGAAGCCGAGCGCGCGGTGCGCGAAGGCAAGACCGAGCTGTTCCTGACCGACGAAGGCATCGGTCCGGACCGGATGGCGATCCAGATGATCCTCGCCGCCGCCGCGGTGCACACGCATCTGGTCCGCAAGGGGCTGCGCTCCTACGCGTCAGTGAACGTCCGCTCGGCCGAATGCCTGGACACGCATTATTTCGCGGTGCTGATCGGCGTCGGCGCGACGACGGTGAACGCTTGGGCAGCCGAGGCGTCGATCGCGGACCGGCACGCGCGCGGCCTGTTCGGCACGCGCACGCTCGAGGATTGCGTCGCCCGCTACAAGAAAGCGATCGGCGACGGGCTGCTGAAGATCATGTCGAAGATGGGGATCGCGGTGATCTCCAGCTATCGCGGCGGTTATAATTTCGAAGCCGTCGGGCTCAGCCGCGCGCTGGTCAATGACCTGTTCCCCAGCATGCCCGCCAAAATCTCGGGCGAAGGCTATGCGTCGCTGCACCTGAATGCCCAGATGCGGCACCAGGCGGCGTTCGACAGCGCGGTGACGACGCTGCCGATCGGCGGCTTCTATCGTCAGCGCCACGGCGGCGAGACGCACGCCTATTTCGCGCAGCTGATGCACCTGCTGCAGACGTCGGTCGCGACCGACAGCTATTCGACCTATCTGCAATTTTCGCGCGGCGTGCGCGATCTGCCGCCGGTCTATCTGCGCGACCTGCTCGAGTTCAACTTCGCGCCGCAGCCGGTGCCGATCGATCAGGTCGAGGCGATCACCGAAATCCGCAAGCGCTTCGTGACGCCCGGCATGAGCCTCGGCGCGCTCAGCCCCGAGGCGCACGAGACGCTGGCGATCGCGATGAACCGCATCGGCGCCAAGGCCGTCTCCGGCGAAGGCGGCGAGGACCCGTCGCGCTACAAGCCCCGCGCCAACGGCGACAATGCGAACTCGGTGATCAAGCAGATCGCCTCGGGCCGGTTCGGCGTCACTGCCGAATATCTGGGCGCGTGCGAGGAGATCGAGATCAAAATCGCCCAGGGCGCGAAGCCCGGCGAAGGCGGGCAGCTCCCCGGCTTCAAGGTCACCGACATGATCGCGCGGCTGCGCCACTCGACGCCCGGCGTGAGTCTGATCAGCCCGCCGCCGCACCACGACATCTACTCGATCGAGGATCTGGCGCAGCTGATCTACGACCTGAAGATGATCAACCCGCGCGCGCGTGTGTGCGTGAAGCTGGTGAGTTCCGCGGGGATCGGCACCGTCGCGGCGGGCGTCGCCAAGGCGCATGCGGACGTGATCCTCGTCTCCGGCCATGTCGGCGGGACGGGCGCCAGCCCGCAGACGAGCATCAAATATGCGGGCACGCCGTGGGAAATGGGCCTTTCCGAAGTCAACCAGACGTTGACGCTGAACGGCCTGCGCGGCCGCATCAAGCTCAGGACCGATGGCGGCCTCAAGACCGGGCGCGACATCGTCATCGCGGCGATCCTCGGCGCTGAGGAATATGGCATCGGCACCCTCAGCCTCGTCGCGATGGGCTGTATCATGGTGCGCCAGTGCCATTCGAACACCTGCCCGGTCGGCGTCTGCACGCAGGACGAGCGACTGCGATCCAAATTCACCGGCAGCCCGGAAAAGGTCATCAACCTGATGACCTTCATCGCCGAGGAAGTGCGCGAGATCCTGTCGCGGCTGGGCTTCCGCTCGCTCGACGAGGTGATCGGCCGCACCGAGTTGCTCCGCCAGGTCAGCCGCGGCGCCGAGCATCTCGACGATCTCGACCTGAATCCGATCCTCGCCAAGGTCGACGCCGAGGATTTCGAGCGGCGGTTCAGCCTCGCCACGTTCCGCAACGAAGTGCCGGACAGCCTCGACGCGCAGATGATCGCCGACGCGCGCGCCGTGTTCGATCGCGGCGAGCGGATGCAGCTGACCTATAATGTGCGCAACACGCACCGCGCCGTCGGCACGCGTCTTTCGGCCGAGATCGTGCAGCGCTTCGGCATGTCGGCGCTGGCTGACGGGCATGTGCATGTGCGGCTGCGCGGCTCCGCCGGCCAGTCATTGGGCGCGTTCCTGTGCAAGGGCGTACGGATCGAAGTGTTCGGCGACGCCAACGACTATGTCGGCAAGGGCCTGTCCGGCGGCACGATCATCCTCCGGCCGATGGTCAGCTCGCCGCTCGTCAGCCACGAGAACACGATCATCGGCAACACCGTCCTCTATGGCGCGACGGCAGGCAAATTGTTCGCGGCCGGCCAGGCGGGCGAGCGCTTCGCGGTCCGCAATTCGGGGGCGACTGTGGTCGTCGAAGGCTGCGGCGCCAATGGCTGCGAATACATGACCGGCGGCATGGCCGTGATCCTGGGCAGCGTCGGGCGGAACTTCGGCGCGGGCATGACCGGCGGCATGGCGTTCGTGCTGGATGAGGACGGGGGTTTCGAGCGCAGCGCCAACCCGGACAGCATCGTCTGGCAACGCCTCGCCTCGCGCCATTGGGAGACGAAGCTCCGCGCACTGATCGCCGAGCATGCCGAGGCAACCGACAGCAAATGGGCGCACGGCATCCTCGACGAATGGGACCGCTGGCGTGACCGCTTCTGGCAGGTTGTACCGAAGGAAATGCTGAGGCGGCTGGAGGTGCCTCTGTCGGATGAAGCGGAGCTCGTGGCGGCGGAGTGAAGTTGTCTCGCACGAAGGGCACAAAGGACACGAAGAGGTCACCCCGCCATTCCGGCGAAAGCCGGAATCCCGCTTCTTCTTACCTTTGTGCCCTTCGTGCCCTTCGTGCGAGACCATTCTTGCAATGCCGCCTGCCGAGGATTAGAACAAAACAGAAACGAGAGCGAGAGACGAGATGGCGACCGGCGGATGTCAGTGCGGAGGCGTGCGGTATGTGGCCGAGGGCGAGGTGCTGCACCACGCGATCTGCCATTGCTATGATTGCCGCCGTTCGTCCGGCGCGCCGATGGTCGGCTGGATCGCCTATAAGTCGGACGGCGTGAGCGTCACCAAGGGCGAGCCCAAGGTCCACGCCTCGTCCGACCACGGGCGGCGCCATTTCTGCCCGGATTGCGGGACGGGGCTATTCTATACCAATGACACCGTCCTGCCCGGCATCACCGACATCCAGAGCGCGACGCTCGACGATCCCGAGGCCGTGCCGCCGGCCGCCCAGATTCAATATGCGGAGCATCTGCGCTGGACGGAGAGACTGGACGAGCTGCCGAAGTTCGAGCGCTATCCGGGCTGAGCCGCGGGGCGCCGGAACGCCAGCCAGCCGGCGCCGCCGAACATCGCCAGCGCCCACCAGCCGCCGTCGGTCGCGAGCAGATAGGCGATGCCAAGCAGCGCAATCGCGCCGAGCACGGCGAGCGCGGCCTTGGGCGGAAGCACGCGACCGAGCAGCCACGCCCCAAGCAGCAGGGCGGCGGCTGCATTGACCGCAAGCCAGAGATACGAGGCATCGGCGCCGATCGAGCCGAGCCCCGGCAGCTTGATCGTCGCATATCCCCGCATCGCGTTGGGGAACATGTCGGCCGACAGATGCAGGCCGAGCCCGAGCGCCAGTCCCGCCGCAAGCGGCCACCAGCGGCGCCGCGCACAGGCGACCCCGACCGGAAACACGCTGTGCGTCAGCCCGCTGCGGTGGCCGAGGCCCAGCATCAGGTCCAGGTCCGGCAGCCGCGTCATTGCCCAGGCGGCGAGCACGGCCGTCAGCGCCGCCGCCCAGGGCCAGCGCGCGCCGAATGCCGTCACTCCGATCGCCAACGCGGTTATGAACAGGACAGTCAGCATCTTCCCCCCCGCCGCCTTCCTGCCTAACACGAACGACGATGTGGCAACTGTTCCAATTCCCGCTCTGCCCCTTTTCGCGCAAGGTCCGGCTGCTGCTGGGCGAAAAAGGCGTCGGCTATGATCTCGTCCGCGAGTCCCCCTGGGAACGGCGCGACGAATTCCTCGACATGAACCCCGCCGGCCGCACACCCGTGATGGTGGACGACAAGGGCACTGTCCTGATCGACAGCTGGGCGATCTGCGAGTTCTTCGAGGAGACCGTCAACAAGGCGCCGATGATCAACGGCACCGCGATCAACCGCGCCGAAATCCGGCGGCTGGTCGCGTGGTTCGACGAGCAATTCTTCGCGGACGTGGTCGCTCCCCTGATGCACGAGCGGATGAAAAAGCGCCTGATCGATCGCTTGAGCCCCGACGCGCGCGTGCTGCGCGAGGCGATGAAGCTGGCGCTCAACCACCTCGATTATACCGATTACCTGTTGGACCACCGCAATTGGCTCGGCGGCGCGACGATGAGCCTCGCCGACCTGACCGCCGCCGCGCACATCTCCGTCGCCGATTATCTGGGCGGCATCGACTGGCGCGGCCACGAGCAGACCAAGCGCTGGTATTCGGGCCTGAAGAGCCGCCCCAGCTTCCGGCCGCTGCTGAGCGAGCGCATGGAAGTGATCAGCCCGCCCCAGCATTACGACAAGGTGGATTTCTGACGGCACTCGCGACCGTCGCAACCGGTTTGGCCTGAGCTTGTCGAAAGCCTCCCTTCCCCTCTAGTGAGTTGGGGAAACAAGAAAGGGAGGGCTTCGACAAGCTCAGCCCAAACCGAGTGGGGGACAGCATGAGACTTTTTGGTCGCGGCCTGGCAATCGTCGGCGCCCTGCTCCTCATCCTCATCGCCATCTTCGCGATCAACACCGCCCGCCTCCGCCCCGAAAAGCTCGGCCAGCCCCTGCCCCCGCCGCCGGTCGACCAGGCTGCTGTGCAGCACCTTGCGCAGGCGATCCGTATCCCGACCGTTTCGACCGAAGCCGCCCCCGCGCCGGATGCGGTGCTCGATGCCTTCGCCGCGCACTTGGCCGCGAGCTACCCGCGCGTGCACGCCGCGCTGAAGAAGGAGGTCGTAGCCGGTCACAGCCTGCTCTTCACCTGGCCGGGCACGAACCCGAACGCCCCTGCCCTGCTGCTCGCCGCGCACCAGGACGTCGTACCGATCGAGGGCTCGAGCGCCAGCAAATGGACCCACCCGCCGTTCGCAGGGACCGTCGCGAACGGCTTCGTCTGGGGCCGCGGCACGATCGACGACAAGATGTCCGTGATCGCCATCCTCGAGGCCGCAGAGCGGCTGCTCGCGCGCGGTTATCGGCCTGAGCGGACCATCTATCTCGCCTTCGGGCATGACGAGGAGCGCGGCGGCACCGGGGCGAAAGCGATGGCTGCGCTCCTGAAGGCGCGCGGCGCAAAGATCGGCCTTGCACTCGACGAAGGCTATGCGGTGCTGGACGGCGTGCTCGCGGGCGTCAGCCGGCCCGTTGCCGTCGTCGGCATGGCAGAAAAAGGCTATGTCTCGGTCGAGCTGGATGCGAATGGCACCGGCGGCCATTCGTCGATGCCGACGCCCGACAATGCCGCCGTGCGCGTCGCCCGCGCGGTCGAGCGGCTGGCCGGCGATCCCTTCCCGGCGCGGGTGCAGGGCCTGACAGGCGACATGCTGACGTCGCTCGCGCCCTATATGGACCAGCCGCTGAAGACCGTGATCGCCAATCGCTGGCTGACCGAACCGCTGATCCGCCGTGAATTGCTGAAGAACCCGCGCACAGCGGCGGCGCTGCGCACGACGACGGCGCCGACGATCATCCAGGCCGGCACCAAGGACAATGTCCTGCCGCAGAGCGCCCGCGCTGTCGTCAATCACCGCATCCTGCCCGGCGACACCGTCGACAGCGTCGTCGCACGGGACCGCGACGTGGTCGACGATCCCCAGGTCATCGTCCGCGCGATCCCCGGCGGCCATGATCCGAGCAAGCCGGCCTCGACCGACAGCGCCGGGTTCAAGCAGCTCGCCGCGGCGATCCGCGCGACCTATCCGAACGTGCCGATCGCGCCGGGCCTGGTGCTGGGCGCCACCGACGGCCGCTCCTACGAACCGGTCGCGGCGGCGAGCCTCCGCTTCACGCCGATGACGATGCGCCCGGCCGACCTCGCCCGTTTCCACGGCAATGAAGAACGCATCGCGATCGACGACTTCATGCGCGCAATCGGGTTTTACGAGAGGCTGATCAGCGGGCGGTAGCGGCGCGCCCGCGCGAGACCGCCGAGCAAACCAAATCCGCCGATCATCATCGCCCATTCGGCCGGCTCGGGCACTGACGACACCAGGCTGCTCCGCAACTCGGCGATCGCCTGCTCGCCAAGCGCAGGATCCAGTTCGGTCGTCAGCGTGTGGAGCGCGTCGAGATAGCCGCCGCGATTGGTGAACATGCTGAGATTGCCGTAAACGACATAGCTGTGGCCCGGCTGCAGGAACAGCGGCCCGCCGGCGCAGGATTGGGTCGTGGCGCTGACATTGAACGCGCCGCCCACCGCGGCCGGCTGCGCCGACCCGAACGCGAGCAGCCCGTCGGTTCCGCAATCCAGCACCGGCCCGATGTTGATCGACCTGTCTGAAAAGTCGACATAGTCGCGCACGAACGCGCCAGTCTCGAAAATGCCGACATAAAAGGAGACGAACGCGCCGCCCGGCAGCAGCGGATTGTCAGGACTGGCGTTCGAGGCATCGACCGTCAGCGTGCTCTTCAGGCTGAACTGTTGGGGCGCCGCGCCGGTAAAGTTGTAGCTTGCGAAGCCCAGCGCGCTGCCATTCACGCGCGCATCGGTCGCAGCGGAAGAGACGGCATGGAGGATCGGCAGGTTGAGACCGTCGCCGGCCAGCTCTCCCCGGCCTTCGCCGAAGGAGCCATTCTGCGCGATGTCGCGCGTTTCGACATAGCCGGATGCCGCGCTTGCCTGCCACAGCCCGCCGGCTGTCGCGAACGGCCGCCGCAGCCGCCCGCCTGCACATTCGTCGGTGGGGCCCGCCCCGCCGCAATCGCGCAAGCTGGCCAGCGTCTGCACGCCGTAAAAGCCCGTCGCGGCCGGCGCGGAAGCCGGGATGGCGGCGGCAATGGCCGCTCCGGTCAACAGAATCCAACGCATGTCATTCTCCCCTTTCAACGAAGCTCCCGCCCGCCCCCTGGTCGGGCGGGAGCCGCCCTGTCAGGCACGCGATGCCTGGCAGGACTCACCCTTTGCTAACTCGTTGACAGGCTAGGGTATTCCGTTCGACCCGCCCATTAGGCCAGATGGCTTAGTCGCTGTCTCATTCCGATACGCGCGCAACCGCATCGACTCGGCTTGACAGCGGCGGCGCCGTTCCGAACACATGTTGCGGGGAAAAAGGGGTCAGCGTGGAAGCTGCGTGTCGCGTGCAGGTCCTCGTCAACGAAACGCGGACCGAGGTGAAGGGAAGCCTGGTCGCGCTGATCGGGCTCGCCTGTGTCACCGGATTCCTGGTTGTCGAGTATCGCGACGTGGCGCCTGGCGCCAGTCTGCGCGCCTGGGTGGCGGCAATGGGCGGACTGCTGACGAGCTGGCTGGCGGCATGGATCGACTTCGTGCTTCGTCCCCCGTCCGACGCCCAGATTCTGCGCTGGTGGATTCCGGGCGCAAAGGCCGGCATGACCATCTGCAATGTCGTGATCGCCGCCAGCGTCTGGCTGTTCATGCCGCCGGCCGGGCCGGAGCTGCGCGCGCTGATGATCATCCTCTACGCCTGGTATCTGGTGATCCAGTTCGTCGCCGCGACCGAGGCGACGCAAGTGCTTGCGGGCGCGGTCGTGCTGGTGCTCGGATCGTTGGTGACCTGGCTGCTGGTCGCGATGCCGCCCTATGCGCTGCCGCTGGCCTTTTTCCTTGCCCTGTTCGGCGGCACCTTGCTCGCTGTGCGCCGGTTCGTTCGCGCCGCGGTGGTCGAGGCGACGGCCGCGCGCGCCACGGTCGCGCGGGAACGCGATGCCAAGACGCACTTCATCCGCGCCGCCTCGCACGATCTGCAGCAGCCGCTCCAGGCAGCCGCATTGTTCCTGAACCAGGTAAAGCCGGGCGGCAAAGCGGCGGAGCAGGCGCCCGCCCTTGGCGCGCTGCGCCAGTCGCTGACGGCGGCGCGCGCGCTGGTGGCGGCGATGCTCGAACATCTGAAGCTCGAAGGCGGCGTTATCCGGCCCAGTCTTCAGGCGGTTCGCACCGGCGACGTATTCGATCGCGTGCTGCTCACGCAGCGGCCCAATGCAGCGGCGGCCGGTATCCAGATCCGCCTCGCCGGAATCGGCCATTGGATCATTGCCGATCCGGCGCTCCTGGCGCGCGCGCTCGAGAACCTGGTCGCGAACGCCGTCCGGCATTCCGGCGCCGGCAAAATCCTGATCGGCGCTCGCCGGAGAGACGATGCGGTCGAACTCTGGGTCGCCGACAACGGCCAGGGCATTGCGGCCGACGACCGGGAGCGCATCTTCAGCCCGTTCGAGCAGGGCGGCCGCGTCGGCGCCGAAGGCGGCTTCGGCCTCGGTCTCGCCTCGACCCGCAATCTTGTCGCGCTGATGGATGGGCAGTGCGGTCTCGCACCGGCCAGGGGCGGCGGCGCCGCGTTCTACATCCGGCTTCCCGCGGCGGCAGCGAGCGAGGGAGCCGAGCTGCCATGCGCTGCCTGATCGCCGACGATCACCCGCTGATGCGCCAGGCGCTGGCCGCGACCGTTCGCGGCGCATGGCCGGCGGTGCAGCTGCTGGAAGCGACCAATTTCCCGGAAGCCTGGACAATGGCGGCGCAGCAGCCCGACCTATGCCTACTCGATCTCGCCATGCCGGGGGCCGCGCCGGAGGAAGGCGTGCGCCGGTTTCGCGCGCTGGCGCCGCACACGCGCATCGTGGTCATGACCGGCCTTGAAGATGCGCGCCTTGCCGCACAGCTGGATCGGATCGGGATCGACTGCCTCGTCTCCAAACAGCTCGATCCCGAAGCGCTGCTCGCGGCGATCAAGGCAGCGATGGCCGGCCGGCCGATCGATGCTCCCTCGGCCGCGCGTCTCCCGCCACGCCAGCTGGAAGTGCTGCAGCTGATCGCGCACGGTATGACCAACAAGGAGATTGCCGTCCGGCTCGGCATCGCCCCTGCGACAGTCAAGGTCCATGTCGCGGCTCTGCTCGGCAATCTGGGCGCGTCCAACCGCGCCAAGGCCGTCGCCCAGGCCAGGAGCCGCGGCCTGGTCTAGGCGCCTAGGCGCGCCGCGCGGTGACGAGATAATTGAGCGAAAGATTCTCCCCCAGCACGAAGCCACGCGCCGGGCTGAAGCTGAGCCCCGTCGTGTCGAGCACTTCCAGCCCCGCCGCTTCGATATGCGCGCGCAGTTCGTCGGGCGTCAGAAACCGGTCCCAATCGTGGGTGCCGCGCGGGATCGCGCCCAGGCCTTCGCCCAGCGTGATCATCGCCAGCCGCGAGACGGGCGTGCGGTTGGGCGTCGACAGGATCAGCAGCCCGCCGGGCTTCAGCGCATCGGCGAGCCCGCGCACGAATGTCGCCGGATCCTCGACATGCTCGATCACCTCCAGCGATGTAATCAGATCGAACGGCTCCGCACCGAGCACATCGATGCTGCCGACGCGATAATCGATCGCGAGGCCCTGTCCCTCGGCATGGAGGCGCGCCGCGGCGATGTTCTCCGGCGCGGCATCGATGCCGACAACGTGCGCGCCGAGCCGCGCCAGCGGCTCGCACAGCAGGCCCGCGCCGCAGCCGACGTCCGCCGCGCTTTTTCCGGCCAGCGGCTTGCGGTCATGCTCGTCCAGCTCCCATTGGTGATCGAGCTGTTCGCGGACGTAACGCAGCCGCACCGGGTTCAGCCGGTGGAGCATTGCGGACGAACCCTTCGGATCCCACCAGTCCGCGGCGAGCTTTCCGAAATGCGCCGCTTCTTCGGGGCGGATGGTGTTCACTTCAGTCATCTCACGCTCCGGTTTGGGCTGAGCCTGTCGAAGCCCTCCCTTCCCCTTTCTACAGCCTTATCCAAAGAACAAGGGAGGCCTTCGACAAGCTCAGGCCAAACCGAGTTTAGGGCACCCCGAACTCGGGCTTTCTTGCCAAGCCAAAACCGCGCCCCTAAACGGCGCCTCTCTCGGAGGAACGCCCACGCTCATGGCCCGGATCGTGATGAAATTCGGCGGCACGTCGATGGCCGGGGTCGAGCGCATCCGCGCCGTCGCCGAACGGGTCAAGCGCGAGGTCGACGCCGGCAACCAGGTCGCGGTCGTCGTGTCGGCGATGGCCGGCGAAACCGACCGTCTCGTTGCCTTTTGCCGCGAAGTCTCGCCGCTGTATGACCCGCGCGAATATGACGTGGTTGTGGCCTCCGGCGAGCAGGTGACGAGCGGCCTTCTCGCGATCTCGCTGCAGGCGATCGGCGTGCCGGCGCGAAGCTGGATGGGCTGGCAATTGCCCATCCGAACCTCCGACGGCCACGGCTCCGCGCGCATTGCCGAGATCGACACGGCAACGCTCGATGCCGCACTCGCCGAAGGCAAGGTGGCCGTGATCCCCGGTTTCCAGGGCGTGGCGGCGGGAGAGCGGGTGACGACGCTCGGCCGCGGCGGCTCCGACACCTCGGCGGTCGCGGTGGCGGCGGCGATGAAGGCGGACCGCTGCGACATCTACACCGATGTCGACGGCGTCTACACGACCGACCCGCGCATCGTGCCGCGCGCGCGCAAGCTTCAGAAGATCACCTATGAGGAAATGCTCGAGCTCGCGAGCGTCGGCGCCAAGGTGCTGCAGACGCGTTCCGTGGGTCTCGCGATGAAAGAGAAGGTCCGGCTGCAGGTGCTGTCATCGTTCGACGATCGACCCGGCACCATGATCGTCGGCGACGAGGAAGTGGACAATATGGAACGCCAGCTCATCACCGGCATCGCGCACGACAAGAACGAAGCGAAGATCACGCTGACCGACGTGCCCGACCGCCCCGGCGCGGTCGCATCGATCTTCGCGCCCCTGGCGGACGGCAACATCAATGTAGACATGATCGTGCAGAACATCGCGCACGATACCGGCTCCACCGACGTCACTTTCACCGTGCCGAGCGTAGAACTCGCCCGTTCGCTCGACCTGCTGGACAAGGCGAAGGCGGCGATCGGCTTCACGCGCATGGTGCACGACACCAATGTCTCGAAGATCACGATCGTCGGCGTGGGCATGAAAAGCCACGCGGGTGTCGCCGCCAAAATGTTCAAGACGCTGGGCGATCGCGGCATCAACATCCAGGCGATCACCACGTCGGAGATCAAGGTCTCGGTGCTGATCGAGGAAGATTACACCGAGCTTGCCGTGCGCGTGCTGCACACGGCCTATGGCCTCGACGCGGAGCAGGTGGCCGCCTGATACGTTCCCCTCCCGCTTGCGGGAGGGGCTAGGGGTGGGCATGGGCGTAAACATGGCAACTGCACTGGAAGAACAAGATCCCACCCCCGACCCCTCCCGCGAGCGGGAGGGGAGTGAGAAGCTGAAGGCGCTGATGCATCGCGGGGCCGAGTTCCTCGGCTGCGAGGTCGCGATCCTGGGCGGGGCGATGTCGTGGGTGAGCGAGCGCAACCTGGTTGCGGCGATCTCCAACGCCGGCGGCTTCGGCGTGATCGCCTGTGGCGCGATGACGCCCGAGTTGCTGGATGCCGAGATTGCGGGCACCAAAGCGCTCACGTCGAGACCATTCGGGGTCAACCTGATCACGATGCACCCGCAGCTGTTCGACCTGATCGAGGTCTGCGCGAAGCATGAGGTCGGCCATATCGTTCTTGCAGGCGGGCTGCCGCCGGCCGGAAGCCTGGACGCGATCAAGGGCCGCGGCGCCAAGCTGATCTGCTTCGCCCCGGCGCTGAGCCTGGCGAAGAAGCTGATCCGCTCCGGCGTCGACGCGCTGGTGATCGAGGGCATGGAGGCCGGCGGCCATATCGGCCCGGTCTCGACCTCGGTGCTGGCGCAGGAAATCCTGCCCGAAGTCGCAGAGCAAGTGCCGGTGTTCGTCGCCGGCGGGATCGGCCGCGGCGAGCTGATCGCCGGCTATCTCGAAATGGGCGCGTCGGGCGTGCAGCTCGGCACCCGCTTCGTCTGCGCGACCGAGAGCATCGCCCATCCGAACTTCAAGAAGGCGTTCATCCGCGCCTCCGCCCGCGACGCCGTCGCCAGCGTTCAGGTCGATGCACGCCTGCCGGTGATCCCCGTCCGCGCGCTCAAGAATGCCGGCACTGAGCTGTTCACCGCCAAGCAGCGCGAGGTCGCCCAAGCCCTCGACGAAGGCAAGGTCGCGATGGCCGAGGCGCAGCTGCAGATCGAGCATTACTGGGCCGGCGCGCTGCGCCGCGCGGTGATAGACGGCGACGTCGAGCACGGCTCGCTGATGGCCGGCCAGTCGGTCGGCATGGTCAGGAACGAGGAGCCGGTCGCCGGAATTATCACCGAGCTGATGGACGAAGCGGCACAGGCGCTCAGCCGCCGGGCGGCCTGAGCTTTCCACAATCCGTTCGTTTCGAGCGAAGTCGAGAAACCGCAGTCTCCGTGCTACACGCTTCTCGACTTCGCTCGAAGCGAACGGAGGAGAGTGTCTTATGCCGAGGGCAGTCTGGAACGGCACGACCATCGCCGACAGCGACGACACCGTGGCCGTCGAGGGGAATCACTATTTCCCGCGCCAGTCCGTCGACGCGTCGGCGTTGCGTCGCAGCGACACCCACACGACCTGCCCGTGGAAGGGGCTCGCCAGCTATTACACGCTCGCGGTGAACGGCGCCGAGAACAGGGATGCGGCCTGGTACTACCCCGATCCCAAGCCCGCCGCCGCCGAGGTCAAGGATCGCATTGCGTTCTGGAAAGGCGTGCGGGTCGAATAGCGCTCTCTGGCGTTCATGCTCCACCTGTCGACGTGATCGCGGCAACCGGTCGCGCTGTTACGCGTTGCGCTCGCGTTACAATGGAGATGAAAATGAGAAACAAGCTGGCTTTAGCGACCCTTGCGGTCCTCGTGTCCGCGCCCACCATCATGCCCGAACCGGCGTTGGCGCGCACGCATCACTATAATCGTCATCACGTGTATCGCGGCCAGACCGCCTATTATCGTCATCGCTGCAGCGGCGGCAACGGCGCGGTCGGCACGATCGCAGGCGGCGCCGGCGGCGCACTGATCGGCAACGCGCTGGGCGGCGGCACGGTCGGCACGATCGCCGGCGGCGTCGGCGGCGCGCTGCTCGGCCGGCACCTGGACAAGAAGCATACCCGGCACCGCAACGGCTGCTGACCGCAACTTCGTTCGGGCGGATCGGTCGAGGTCCGCCCGAACCAGATCAGTGGAGCGGTTCGCCCGAGATCGTGATCCGGTGCATCAGCCGGCGATGGCCCTGATAGTCGTTCATCGCATAATGCCAGGTCGACCGATTGTCCCAGATCGCGAGAGATCCCGGCGACCATTGGATGCGGCAATGGAATTCCTCCCGCATCCCGACGCCATACAGATAGGCAAGGAGCGGCATGCTCTCCTCCCGCGTCCAGCCCTCGAAATGCAGCGTGAAGGCCGGATTGACGTAAAGGATTTCGCGCCCGGTCACCGGGTGGCGAATGACGGCAGGGTGGACGGCGCGCGTATGCACCTCGTGCCCCTTCAGGTCGGCGGCCTGATCGGTCTTCGCATATACCCCGTCATGGCTGTAGATGTGATCGGCCGAGTGCACCGCACGCAGCCCGCGCAACATGTCCTTCAGCCCTGAACTCAGGGATTCGAACGCCGCTGCCATCCCGGAGAACAACGTGTCGCCTCCATGGGGCGGCGTCTCGCGGGCCAGCAGCACGGACCCCATCGCCGGCACCTGGTCATAGCTGTGATCGGTGTGCCAGCCGCCGCCGATATTCGTCGTCTGCGTCTCGCTCTTGCGCACCTCGGCGATTTCCGGATGGCCGCCATTGGCCGGGAAATAATTGTTGATGTCGATGCTGCCCCAGCGCCGGGCGAACGCGATATGCTGCTCGGGCGATAATTGCTGATCGCGGACGAAGACGACGCCGTGTTCGGCGAGCGCGGCCTTCATCGCCTCCAGCTCCTCGTTGTCCAGGCGATTGAGGTCGATGCCCATCGCCTCCATCCCGACATGCTTGCCCAGCGGCCGCAGTTCCAGCGTCATGCTGTCCTCCCTGACTGTTCGCAGTTGTAGCGGCTGGCGCGATGGTTAAATATCACCAGGGTGACATTTGATCCTCTCTCCGTCCTTCGCCGCAATCCGTGGTTCGCGCGCCGCGCGCCGGCACTGCAGGAGCGGCTTTGCGCCGAGGGCCTAGTCGTGCGGCTGGAGCCAGGCCAATGGGTCTATAGCGAGGGCGATCCGGACACCGGCCTGTGCGCCGTGCTGGACGGCGCATTGCGGCTCGAAGTCGCAGTGGATGCGGATCGGGACGTGCTGATCGGACTTGCCCAGGCACCGGCGATCCTGGGACAGAGCCGCCGGCGCGGCGGCGGCCCGCGCATCGTGACGACCCGGGCGCAGGGGATAGCTACGATTCTGACCATCTCCGACGCCGCGCTCGACCGCATCGCCGTCGCCCACCCGGATGTGTGGAAGGACGTCAGCGAGCTGGTTTACGGGGAGCTGGACACGATCGTCCACTTCGCCGCGCAATTGCTCCTCCTGCGCCCCCGCGCGCGCATCGCAGCGCGCCTGTTGCAGCTGGCAAGCGATGACCGGGTGCTCGCGCGTCAGTCTGACCTTGCGGAAATGTGCGGCCTCACGCGCAAGGCCATGAACGATCACCTCGCCAGGCTGGAGGCGGACGGGCTGATCCAGCGCGGCTATGGGGCGGTCAGGCTCCTCTCTGCCGCTGGCCTGACAAGGATCGCGCGCGGTTTGAGCTAGCGAGCGCGGCGACCGGGCTTACACGCCCATCAAACGCGGAGCGGTCGAGTGCCACCACTGCGTCTCCCACAGGCCGTGGACGGCGATCGCGAAGGGCAGGTTGACCGCGAACCAGATCGAATAGGCCCGATGGACGCGCCCGTTGCGGACCAGGTCCCACACGAACATCGGCGCGATGGCGACGAGCACATACAGGTCGGTCGAGATGGCGCTGGTCGGCAGCGTGGTCGGCAGCAGCCAGCTCAACCGATCGATCGCCGCCGGCAGCGGCACGGCCGTCGCCAGGATCATCATCCGCTTGTGAAGGCCCGCGTCGCTCCGCCGCGCCCACAGGCCGATCACCATAAACAACGGGAACAGGACGCCGATCCGCAGCTGCATCAGCAGAATATCGTCGAGAATCAGGACGAGCTGCCGGAGGCTCTGCCCCGCATCGCCAGACGCCGTCCGCGCCGCTGCCCATACCCAGTGATAGTTGCCGACAGCGAGCATGAACCCGACCACGACGATCGCCGGCACCAGCGCGAAGGCGGTGACGCCAAGCGTGCGGTGGAGCTTGCGCTTCCCTGTCGCCACCAGCGCCGTCTGCGCGAGCAGAAGCAGCAGGAACGACGCCATCAGCACGGCGTGCACGTGCAGGATGATGTGGAAAGGCGGCCGCTCGCCGGCCTTCACCGCTGCGATCTTCGCAAGGGAATCAGGAATGAACCCGCCCAGCGTGATCGCGATGAAGAGCGCCGCCATGAAGACGTAGACCCAGCGGTCGATCGCCCGGCCAATCGAGGTGCCGGCCTGGTTCCGGCCGGCAAGTCCAATGGTATTCGCAATGGTCGCCACAGAAAATCTCCCGCTAGCGACCCGTTTTGGCGCGCCCTAGCGTGATCGATTCCGAACGCGATGATCAGGCGACCGATATGCGGATTTCGTCGACGGACCCGTTCAAGGCAGCAGCAGCGAGGCGTCGCCATAGCTATAGAAGCGGTAGCCGCCGGCGATCGCATGCTCGTACGCCGCCAGCATCCGTTCGCGGCCCATCAGCGCCGAGACCAGCATGAACAGGGTCGACTTCGGCAGATGAAAATTGGTCATCAGCCCGTCGATCGCGCGGAAGCGGTAGCCGGGGGTGATGAAGATCGCGGTGTCGCCCTCGAACGGCTGGATGCAGCCATCTTCCGTGGCGGCGCTTTCCAGCAGGCGAAGGCTCGTGGTGCCGACGGCGATGACGCGGCCACCCCGCGCGCGCACCGCATTCAGACGATCGGCGGTGGCGACGTCGATGCGACCCCATTCCGCGTGCATCTGATGGTCGGCCGTGTCTTCGGCCTTGACGGGCAGGAACGTGCCGGCGCCGACATGCAGCGTGAGCGTTTCATGGCCGACACCTGCATCTGCGAGCGCAGCCATCAGCGCGGGCGTGAAGTGCAGAGCCGCTGTCGGTGCCGCTACCGCGCCTTCCTCGCGGGCAAACATCGTCTGGTAATCGGCGCGGTCCCGCTCGTCCGCTTCGCGCTTGCTCGCGATATACGGTGGCAGCGGCATGCGGCCGGCGCGCTCCAGCAGAAGCTCGACCGGCTCGTCGCCCAGGAAGCGGAGCAGGATGCTGCCGTCGGCATTGCGCGCCTCGACGACGGCCTGGACCTGGGCGGGAAAGTCGATCGTGTCGCCGATCCGCAGCCGTTTCGCGTTGCGCACGAAGGCATGCCAGCGCCGCAGATCGGCACGCTTGTGGAGCGTGGCGCCGATCCGGGCGTCGCCGCGCTGCCCTTCGAGCTGCGCCGGGATGACCCGCGTATCGTTGAAAACGAGGCAGTCGCCGGGCCGAAGCAGCGTCGGCAAGTCGCGAACAATGTGGTCGGCGGTACGATCGCCGTCGAGCAGCAGCAGCTTCGCGCTGTCCCGCGGCTCGGCGGGACGGAGCGCGATGCGGTCCGGCGGCAGGTCGAAATCGAAAAGATCGACCTTCATGGTGCGATCCTGGGCCCGGTTAGTGGCTGGGCTGGGGAGTCGGCGTGGGGCTGGGCGCGGGCGCCGGTTCGGGCGTGGTCGGCGCAGGAGCAGCTGTCGCCGCCGGAGCCGGCGTCGCCGCCACGGCCGGCAGCGGCACCGGCGGGGCGTTCTCGCCGTCGGACTGGATCCAGGCCTTGATGATGCGCGACGGGTTGGCCGGCGGCTCGCCCTTCTCGATCGCATCGACATATTGCATGCCGGAAATGACCCGACCGAACGGCGTGTAGTGATTGTCGAGGCGCAGCGTCGGCATCAGCATGATGAAAAACTGGCTGTTCGCGGAATCGACGGCATCGGCGCGCGCCATCGAGACGACGCCGCGGACGTGCGGCAGGTCGTTGAACTCGGCCTTCAGGTCGGGAAGGGGCGAGCCGCCTTCGCCGGTGCCCTTGGGATCGCCGCCCTGGGCCATGAAGCCCTCGATCACACGGTGGAACGTCAGGCCGTTGTAGAAGCCGCTGCGCGTCAGCGTCTTGATCCGCTCGACCGTGTTCGGCGCCTTGTCCGGGCGGAGCTGGATCAGCACGCGGCCGCCGGTCGAAAGCTCCAGCACCCAGGTGTTCTCCGGCGTGACCGGCGGCGTGACGAGCGCCTCCGCGGCCGCCGGCGAGGGGGCCGGATTGGGCTTCGGCGCTTTCTTCGCGATTGCCGCCGTCGCGAACAGCGCGCCGAGCAAGGCAAGGATGGCGGCAATCAGGCGCATTCGAAACTCCGTGTTCGGGAATGCCGGTGCCGCTAAAACTCGGCGGCTTAGCGGCGGCTGAATAGGGCTAATTGCCCTTGCGGCCAAGCCTTTCAACACGGGCACGGACATCCTGCTCCACCGATGGCGTCACGAACCTGGATATGTCCCCGCCGTAAATCGCGATTTCCTTCACCAGCCGCGATGCGATCGGCTGCAGAGAGACGTCGGCCATCAGGAAAACCGTCTCGATCCGGTCGTTGAGCTGCTGGTTCATCCCCGCCATCTGGTATTCGTACTCAAAGTCCGCGACCGCGCGCAGGCCACGCACGATCACCGACGCGCCCTGGCGTTCGGCAAAAGTCATCAGCAGCGAATCGAACGGCACGACCTGGATATGGTCGCCCTCTCCGTCGACTTCGCGGCGGACCATGTCGATCCGCTCCTCGACCGAAAACATCGGCGACTTGGACGGGTTGGTGGTCACGCCGATCACCAGCCGGTCGACCAGCTTCGCGCCGCGCCGGATGATGTCCATATGGCCCAAAGTGATCGGGTCGAATGTGCCCGGATAGACTCCTGTCCTCATCTCACCTGTCCCGATCGATGATGTAGCCGGCGATCGCGCGCAGCAGGTCGGCTTCGGCGCCGTGATCGGTCAGATGCTCGATCGCCTGGTCGACCAGCAGTCGCGCCTGCTCCCGTGCCCGCTCCACGCCCAGGTGCGACACGAACGTCGCCTTGCCCGCCGCGGCGTCCTTGCCGACCGCCTTGCCGGCCGCTTCGGCGCTGCCTTCGACGTCGATCAGGTCATCGATGATCTGGAAGGCCAGGCCGATATTGCGCGCATAGCCCCGCAGGTGCGTCCGGCCCTCGGGCGGCACCCTGCCCATGATCGCGCCCGATTCCAGACAGAAGCCGAACAGCGCGCCGGTCTTCAGCTGCTGGAGGCGCGTGATCGTCGCCAGGTCCATCGGCGCGGCGCACGCGGCGAGGTCCATCATCTGTCCGCCCGCCATCCCGGACGGTCCCGCTGCCCGGGCCAGCTCCAGGCACAGCTCGGACCGGACGAACGGATCGGCGTGGGTTGCCGGATCGGCCAGCACTTCGAAGGCCAGCGCATGGAGCGCATCGCCCGCCAGGATCGCCGCCGCTTCGTCGAACGCCCGGTGCACGGTCGGCTTGCCGCGACGAAGGTCGTCGTCGTCCATCGCCGGCAGATCGTCATGGACCAGCGAATAGACATGGATGCACTCGATCGCGGTCGCGACGCGCAGGGCCGCCGGGCCGTCGACCGCATAGAGATCGCACGATGCACAGACGAGCAGCGGCCGCAGCCGCTTGCCGCCGCCGATCGCTGCATAGCGCATCGCTTCGTACAGGCGCCGCCGCGGATCGTCGGGGATCGCGAGCAGCAGGTCGAACGCATGATCGATATCGCGCGCGATCCGCTCCATCGCCTGCTGAAGATGCACGCCCCCGCGAGCCATCCCGAGTGCGCCCTTACCCACCGTCGAACGGCTGGGTGCCGGTCGGTCGGCCGTCCTGGCCCAGAGTGATCTTTTCGATCCGCGCCTGCGCCGCCGCCAGCCGCGCCTCGCACTGGCCGCGCAACTTGTCGCCCTCCGCGTAGAGCGAGATCGACTCGTCCAGCGACGCGTCGCCGCTTTCCAGCCGCGACACGATCGCCTCGAGCCGCTTCAGCGCGTCCTCGAACGACAAATCGGTAACATTTGTTGGCGCCGTTTCCGTCATGCATCCGCTATGCTCACAGGGCGTATTTTGGTCAATCGGCGCGTCAGTTTCGTCGACGAGCATCTTTACCATGTGGCCGGGCACCCGGATGCTCGACTGCTGAACAGGGAGGGTGATTATGCGCATCTCACGCACGTGGATGACGCTCGGCGCGACGGCGTTTGCCTTGCCGCTGGCGCTGGTGTCGGCCGATTATGCCAGCCGGGCAGCAGACCATCTCGACCCTCCCACCCGGACGGACAAGGATTTCGATCCGACGCCCGATGTGCCGGCCGACATCGCCGACGTGTTCGCCTGGTACACGCCGACCTCGATAGTGATCGTGCTGACCTTTGCCGGCCCGCAACCCGGCAACATGCCGCCAACCTATGATCGCGACGTGCTCTACACGATCAACATCTCGAACGCCGGCGCGCGCACCGATCCCGAATTCCAGATCCGCTTCCGCTTTGGGTTCGACGGCCAGTCGCCGGGCGTCCAGTTCACCGGCGTCCCCGGCACGACGGGCCCGATCGAGGGACCGGTGCAGACGGTGCTGCAGCGTGATGGCGTCAAGGCGATCGCCGGCGTGTTCGACGACCCCTTCTTCTTCGACCTGCTGGGCTTCCGCGAGACCCGGTCGACCGGGACTCTCGCGATCCGCAACACGCGCGACTTCTTCGACGGCCAGAACGACACGTCGGTCGTCATCGAAATTCCGCGTTCGGCGGTGCTGAACGGCACCAACCCGCTCGACATCTGGGCGCAGACCGCCCGCTTCGGGGGACAATTGTGATGCGCCCGGCTCTTCCCCTTCTCGCCCTCCCCGTCGCCCTTGCGGCGCTTGGCGCGTGCAGCAACGATGGCCCCACGGCCGCTCCCCGGCCCGGCCCGGTCGAGTCGACGCCGACCCCGACACCGTCGCCCACTGCGACCGGCACCAGCTTCGACGTGACGCGCTGCCTGAACCAGCAGGTCGCGCCCGGGGTCAGCGTCGCCAATCTGGTGATCCCGGACACGGTGAAGCTGGACGTCACCAAGCCGAACGGATTCCCGAACGGCCGCGGCCTCAATGATCCCGTCATTGATATCACGCTCAACGTGCTGTTCCTCGATCTCACCAAGCATCCGGCGACGCTGCTGGCCAGCCTTCCGCTCGACCCGCCGGGGAACGAGGTGAAGACCCTGTCCGATTTCCCCTATCTCGCACCCGCCAATGGCAATCCGCCGATGCCTCCCGCCGGCGGAACCAACTTCAACTTCCGCACCGATCCGCCGTCTGCCTATGTGAGCGTCGATCGGATGGGCATGCCGGCGGTCGCGACCGCGCTCATCTCCAGCGCGCAGAAGAACGCCTATAATGATTCGACGCCGGCCGATGACGTCGCCGGCAAGTTCACGGGCGATATCGTGCACACGCTAACCGGCCTGACCAACGCCCTGGCTGACGACTTCCAGCGCCTGGGCCTGACCATGTGCGCCACGCCCGTGTGATCGCGGCCGCTCGCCCGCTGCCGATGCGAGCGCTGGTGTGGCTGATCGCAGCGGCGCTCGCCGTGTTCGCACTGGCGCGATGGCTGGAGTCCCGCCCGGTCGCGGAGCTGCCGATCCGTCAGAGCAGCGCCGGCGCGCCCAGCTACGCCGTCGCGATCGCCCAGATGGACAGGAAGCTCGCGGGCCTGCGCCAGCTCGCCGCCGGCCGCCCCGACGACTGGCTGATGCAGGAACGGATTGCCCACCAGTTGATGCAGCGCGCCCGGCTCACCGGATCGTTCCACGACTATGCCGATGCCCAGGCCGCGCTCGATCGGGGCTTCGCTACCGCCGCCCCCCGCTCCGGGCCGCACCTCACCCAGGCAGCGCTCGCGCTCAGCCTCCACCGGCTTGGGGTGGCAGAGCGGATGCTCGACGCCGTCGATCATTATGCCGTGCCGGCCGAAGCCGAAGTGCGCGCCGGCGAGGATGCGATGCGCGGCGACATCGCGCTCTATCGCGGCCAATATGGCCGTGCCCGGGACGTTTATCTAAAGCTCGGCGAGGCCGGCGAGCGACCGGACCAGCGACTTGCCATTTTCTGGTCAAAGGCCGGCCGTCCGGACGATGCGCTGGCCGCGATCCGGCGCGTCGAACGCGCCGGCCTCGTTCCCGGCCAGGCGCTGGCGCAGCTCGCGCTGCTGCGCGGCACGATCGAGCTGCAGCGGGGAAATTGGGATCAGGCCGACGCCGCCTTCGCCGACGCCGAGCGCCGCTTTCCCGGCTGGTGGCTGAGCGAAGCATATCGCGCGCAAATGCTCGCCTTGCGCGGCAACTATCCCCAGGCGATTCGCGCGTTTGAAGCGCTGACCGCGCGCAACGACGATCCGATGCTGTGCGACGCGATTGCCGGCCTCTATCGGGCGCGTGGCGACTATGCCCAAACCGAGTTCTGGGCGGCCCGTGCGGCGAAAGGCTGGGCCGAACGGCTGCGCCTGCTGCCGGAAGCCGCGCTCGGTCATGCGGTTGAGCACGAGCTCGCGTTCGGAAGCGCGGGACGCGCGCTCGACCTGGCGCGGCGGGATTTCGCCAACCGCCCGCACGGTGCGACAGCGATCGCGCTCGGCTGGGCGCTGATCGCGAACAATCGGCCGGCGGAAGCGCTGCGTTTGATCGATGCTGTCAACCGCTCCAGCTGGCAATCGGCAGAGCAGCATCTGGTCGCGGCACGTGCCCACGCCTTGCTGGGGCAGAGCGAAGCCGCTGACGCAGAGCAGGACACGGCGCTTGGCCTCAACCCGCACGCGCTCGACCCGACCGCGACCTTGCTGTGGTACGGCCATTGACGCGGCTGCTGCTCTGGCTCGCGCTGCTGCTGGCCGCCGCGCCCGCCGCCGCGCACCTGACGCCCAATTCGGAAATCCGCCTCGATTTCGGCGCGCGCCGTGTCGAGGCGGAGGCGATCATCCCGCTGGCAGAGCTGAGCTTTGCGCTGCGTCGCCAGGTGCCGGGCATGCTCGGCCCGGTGCGAGATGCGGAGGTTCGCCGCTACGTCGCCGGCGGCTTGAGCGTCCCCGGCTGGCAGGTGCGATCGACCGCTATCGATATCGTGCACGAAGCCGGCCCGCCGGACCTGCGCGCGCGCTATTCGCTGGTGCCGCCGCCGGGCGTGTCGCCGCGCCGGTTCGATCTTCGTTACACCGCAGTGATCGATCGCGTTCCCAATCACATCGTGCTGGTCGTCGCGCGCAACGACTTCGCCGGCGGCCATCTGACCGAGCGTGCAGAGATGCTGGGCGGCCTTCAGCCCGGCGCGACGGTGCTGCGCATCGATCGCGGCACCGGCAGCGACTGGCGCGGCTTCGTTTCGGCGATCGGGCTCGGCATGCACCACATCGCGGAAGGGCACGACCATCTGCTGTTCCTGATCGCGCTGCTGCTGCCGGCGCCGGTGCTCACGGCAGGGCGGTTCTGGAACGGCTATGGCGGCTGGCGTCACACGGTGCACCGGCTGGTCGCGGTGGTCAGCGCCTTCACGGTCGGCCATTCGCTGACGCTGATCGGCGGCGCCTTCTTCGGCTGGCGGCTGCCGGCGCAGCCGGTGGAGGTCGGGATCGCCGTATCGATCCTCGTCTCGGCGATCCATGCCTGGCGTCCGCTGTTCCCCGGCCGCGAGGCATGGATCGCCGCCGGCTTCGGCCTGATCCACGGCCTCGCCTTCGCGACGCTGATCGGACGCTTCGGGCTGGACCCGCTGCAAAAGGCGAAATCGATCCTCGGCTTCAACCTGGGGATCGAGCTGGTTCAGCTGATGGTCGTCGGCGCGGTGATGCCCGCGCTGGTGCTGCTCGCCAGGACCCGCTGGTATCCGGCTGTCCGCAACGCCGGCGCCGCCTTTGCCGGCATCGCCGCGACCGCGTGGATCGTCGAACGGACGCTGGGCGTCGACAATCCGGTGGGCCGCGCGATCGATGCCGGGCTCAGCCACGCACCCTGGCTGCTGGCTACGCTGACGCTCGGCGCCCTTCTCGCTTTCGTGACCGGGCGGGCGTCTATCCCATCCGCTGGGGCAGGTAGGTGTCGTCGATATAGTCGCTGAACTTGGTGATGTTGCTCTCGAACTTCAGCCGAACCTTGCCGGTCGCGCCGTGGCGCTGCTTGGCGATGATCAGCTCGGCCTTCTGGAACGCCTCCTGCATTTCCAGCTGCCACTGGCGATAGGCTTCGTCGGCCTTGGGATCGGCGCTGTCGCCCTTCGGCTCGCGCGACTGAACGTAATATTCCTCGCGATAGACGAACAGCACGATGTCGGCGTCCTGCTCGATCGAGCCGGATTCGCGCAAGTCTGACAGCTGCGGGCGCTTGTCCTCGCGCTGCTCGACCGCGCGGCTGAGCTGCGACAGCGCCATCACCGGCACGTTCAGCTCCTTGGCGAGCGTTTTCAGGCCGCGGCTGATCTCGGAAATTTCCTGCACGCGGTTGTCGCCGCTGTTTTTACCGCCGCCCGTCAAAAGCTGCAGATAGTCGACGATGATCAGGCCGATGCCGTGCTTGCGCTTCATCCGCCGCGCGCGCGTGCGGAGCGCCGCGATCGTCAGGCCTGGCGTGTCGTCGATGTAGAGCGGAAGATTCTCCAGCTCGGCCGCCGCGCGGGCGAACTGGTTGAACTCGTCGCGACTGAGGCTGCCTGAACGGATCTTGCTGCCGACCACCCCGGAGTTTTCAGCCAGGATACGGGTCGCCAGCTGGTCGGCCGACATTTCGAGGCTGAAGAACGCGACCGGCGCCCCCAGCGTCTTGGCCGGATCGATGCCGTCGGCGATATCGCGCTGGTAACGCTGGGCCGCGTTGAATGCGATATTGGTGGCAAGCGAGGTCTTGCCCATGCCCGGCCGCCCGGCGAGGATCAGCAGGTCCGATCGCTGCAAGCCGCCGGTCCGGTGGTTCACATCCTCCAGGCCCGTGGTGACCCCGGAGATGTGCCCGCCCGAATTCTGCGCCTTTTCCGCCTGCGCGACGGCGATGCGGGTCGCCTGCAGGAAGCTCTTGGTCCCGCCCTGTTCGCCCCCCTGCTCGGCGACTTTGTAGAGCGCGACTTCCGCTTCCTCGATCTGGCCTTTGGGGTCGACGCTCTCGCTGGTGTCGAGCGCCTTTTCGACCATGCCGCGGCCGACGCCGATCAGCTCGCGCAGCAAGGCGAGGTCATAGACCTGCTCGGCGAAATCGCGCGCACCGATCAGGGCGGCGCCGCTGCCGGTCAGCTGGGCGAGATAGGCGGGGCCGCCCAGCTCCTTCATCGCCTCGTCGCCGTCGAACATCGGCTTCAGCGTCACGGGATTGGCGACCATGTTGCGGTCGACCAGCCGCAGCACCGCGTCATAGATGCGGCCGTGGACCGCCTCGAAGAAATGCTCGGGCCGCAGCTTCAGCTGGACGTCCTCGACCAGCCGGTTGTCGATCATCAGCGCGCCCAGCAGCGCCGCCTCCGCTTCGATGTTGCAGGGCAGAGTCTGGGGTGCGCCCTCCACGGGCGGGACGAGTCGGATCGGTTCGGCCATGATGCGCGCATTCTCCGCTGTTTCGGCCCGCCGCTCAAGCCAATGACTCTGTGGATGAATCCGTGCATTCATTCGTGACTCCGCGAAGCGGGGATCCAGCCGAATGCTCGCACGAAGAGCACGAAGGCCACAAAGGCGCTCTCTTCGTGCCCTTTGTGGCCTTTGTGCGAGCCAAAAAATACTTCCCGCTTTCGCGGAAGCGAGAAGGGAGGCTAGACCAAAACCAATATGCCCGATCCGCGGATCATTGCCATCGACCTGGACGAGCACACGATCCTGTGGCGCTCCGCCGATGTGGAGCAGGAGCGGCGGATCGCGATCTTCGACCTGCTGGAAGGCAATCACTTCGCGCCCCAGCGCGAACATGCCGACGGCTATGGCGGCCCTTATCGGATCAAGCTGCGCGTCGAGGAAGGCCGGCTTGCGATCGACATGTTCCGCGAGGACGGATCGCACCTGGAAACGCTGGTGCTGGGGCTCGGCCGCTTCCGGCGGCCGATCAAGGATTATTTCGCAATCTGCGACAGCTATTACCAGGCGATCCGCCAGGCATCGCCGCAACAGATCGAGACGATCGACATGGCGCGTCGCGGCATCCACAACGATGCCGCCGAGTTGCTGAAGGAGCGGCTGGCCGGCAAGATCGAGGTGGATTTCGACACGGCGCGCCGGCTGTTCACATTGATCTGCGTGCTGCACATCAAGGGGTGAGATGACCAGAGATGAATTGATCGACGCCGCGCGGAATGCAGCCGCCAATGCCCACGCCCCCTATTCGCGGTTCGGGGTCGGCGCCGCCCTGCTGATGAGCGACGGCTCGGTCGTGACCGGCTGCAATTTCGAGAATGCGAGCTATGGCCTGTCGCTCTGTGCAGAGACGGTCGCACTTGCCAAGGCGAACAGCGATGGGCGGCTGCGCGACGTCGTCGAGGTTGCGGTGATCGGCGGCGCTCTGGTCGATGGCGGCTTGACCGGATCGGCCCCGGTCAGCCCCTGCGGCCGCTGCCGGCAGGTGCTGAACGAAGCGGCCCAGCTCGGCAGGCGCGACCCGCTGATCCACTGCGCCGCGGCAGAACGGGGTGCCGTCGCAACCTACCGGCTTTCCGAGCTGTTGCCGCACGCGTTCGGCCCTGCCGATCTGGGGCTGGGATGAACCGCAACCCCTACGCCTCGCGCGCCGTTTACCCGGCGTGATGTCGGAGAACCTCGCTTTCGACGTCGATTACTGGCTCCCCGATCCGCGGCTCGACGGCCTGGTTTCGGGCTATCACCGCTATGCGGTCGCGCTGCCGCCCGGCGAGCGGCATCTGGACGTGTTCTTCCCGGCCTGGGCCAATATGCGTTTCCACGTCGCCGGCCCGCATTGGCGCGTGCGGCTGGGCGGCGACAGCTTCGACGTGCCTCCGGCCGCTCTGTTCGGGCCGACCAGCCGCGCCGGCTATAGCGACGGCGCGAACGGCATCGTTGTCGGCGCGGGCATCACGCCGCTCGGCTGGTATCGGCTGAACCGGGCGGATGCAGCGGCCTTTTCCGACCGGATCGCACCGCTGCAGGAGCTGATCGGCGCCGACGCAGCCCTGCTCGCCGATGCCGCCCAGGCGCCGCGCGAGGACATCAAGGCGCGCTTCGACGCGATTTTCCTGCGCCTGCTCAGCCGCCCGCGCACCGACGAGGCGCGCGTCGCCCAGGTTCACCGCTACCTGATGGAGCCGGTCCAGGGCGGCGTCGCCGAGATGGCGAGCAAGCTCGGCCTGTCGCACCGCACGCTCAACCGGATCGCGCTCGCGGCGTTCGGCTTCGGTCCGAAGCTGCTGGTGCGCCGCGCCCGCTTCCTGCGCTCGCTGATGGCGCTGCGCGGTGCGAGCGCCGAGACCTGGGCATCGCGGATCGAGAGCAGCTATTACGACCACTCGCATTTCAACCGCGACGCGCAGGAATTCCTCGGCATGTCTCCCGGCGCGTTCCTGCGCCTGCCCAAGCCGCTGAACGAAGCCTCGGCCCGGTTGCGGACGCAGATTCTCGGCGCCCCGGCCCAGGCCCTGCTCAAGCCCGGATTGACCCGACCCGCCTGACCCCCGAAAGGATCGCCGGGGAGGCTTGTGAATGTCGATTCTGTCGGACCGGTGGATACGCGAGCAGGCGCTCGAACGCGGCATGATCGAGCCGTTCGTCGAGAGCCAGCGCCGCGAAGGCTGCATCAGCTACGGGCTGTCGAGCTATGGCTATGACGCGCGCGTGGCGGACGAGTTCAAGATCTTCACCAATGTCGACAATGCGATCGTCGACCCGAAGGACTTTGCCGCGAACAGCTTCGTCGATCGCAAGACCGATGTCTGCATCATCCCGCCCAACAGTTTCGCCCTTGCCCGCACCGTCGAATATTTCCGCGTGCCCCGCGACGTGCTCGTCATCTGCCTCGGCAAATCGACCTATGCGCGCTGCGGCATCATCGTGAACGTGACTCCGCTGGAACCCGGCTGGGAAGGTCATGTGACGCTGGAGTTCTCGAACACCACGCCGCTCCCCGCCAAGATCTACGCGAACGAAGGCGCCTGCCAGTTCCTGTTCCTCCAGGGCAACGAGCCGTGCGAGATCACCTATGCCGACCGGGCGGGCAAATATATGGGCCAGAAAGGCGTCACGCTGCCGCGGCTGTGAAGAGCCCCTCGCGGGCGCTTGCCATTCGGGCCGGACCGGCTAGGCAGGGGCGGAAGCGGAGGCGTCGATGCGCAAGACTTTGGGACTGATCGCGATTGTGCTCGGCGCCGGAACGGCCGGGGCGCAGATGGACCCGAGCTTCGCGCCCTGTTCCATCTGCCACACCGTCGCACCCAACCAGAACCGGATCGGCCCGACCCTCAACAAGATCGTCGGCCGGCCCAAGGCGTCCGTGCCGGGCTTCGCCTATTCGCCGGCGATGAAGGCGCAGAAAGGTGTGTGGAGCGAGGCGGAGCTCGATGCCTTCATCGCCAATCCCAAGGCCAAGGTGCCCGGCACGCGCATGGTCTATGCCGGCATGACCGACCCCGCCAAGCGCGCGCGCCTGATCGCCTGGCTGAAAAGCATTAAGTAGAACGCCTTAAATTCCGTTCGGCCTGAGCTTGTCGAAGGCCTCCCTTCTTCTTTCGGCATCGAAGGGAAGGAAAGGCTTCGACAGGTTCAGCCAGAACGGGACTTGGCTCGAGCTATTCCTCCAAAAACTGCACGTCCCGCGGCAGCCCCAGGAAGCGCTGGCCCCCGTCCAGCACGATTGTCTGTCCGGTCAATGTCGGCGTTGCGATCAGGAAGCGCAGCGTGTCGACGATCTGCTCGACGGTCACGCCGCGCTCGAGCGCGTTCAGCCTGTGTACCGCGTCGAAATTCTCGCGTGTCTGCGGGCCGGAGACAAGGGTGACCGACGGCGCGATGCCGCACACCCGGATGCCGCGCCCGGCAAGCACGCGCGCGCTGAGCTCGGTCACGCCGGCCAGCGCCATTTTGGACACCGTGTAGGTGAAGAAATCCGGGTTCGGCTGGACCAGCTTCGCGTCGAGCAGATTGACGACCAGCGCCCCCTGCCCCTCCGGCACCGCGCGCGCGAATGCCTGGGTCAGCAAGGCCGGCGCGCGGGCATTGACGGCCATGTGCCGGTCCCATTGCCCGGCCGTGAAATCGCCGAACTGATCGAGTGCGAAGCCGGCGGCGCTGTTCACCAGCAAGGCCGGCGGCGGCAGGCCGTCGAGCGCGGCGATGATCGCCTCCGCCGCATCCGGATCGGCGAGGTCGGCCTGCACGGTTGCAGCGCCGAGGTCGCGGGCAAGGTCGGCCGCGTCCGAGCTGTGATGGTGGATCAGCAGCTGCCACCCGTCCGCCGCGAGCGCCCGTGCGATCGCGCAGCCGATCCGCCGGGCGCCGCCGGTGACGATCGCGGTGCGGGGGGATCCGAACTCCGGCGTCATGCCGTCGCTCTCGGCCGTGCCGAGGCGCGCCCGTGCCAGGCCGCGAGCGCGGGCGGCAGATTGCCGTCCGACAGGCGTGTGGCCTGCGCGAAGTCGACCGCCATCAGCGCGGTCAGGTCGGCAAAGCTGTAGCTGTCGGTCGCGATCCACGCACGCCCGTCCAGATGCTCTTCGAGCGTTTCGACGAACCAGCGCCACATATTCTGTCCGCGCATCACCAGCTCCGGCAATTGCGGCACCGCCGGCCAATGACCGGACAGCGCACGATCGACCATGTTCTTGTGCCGGTTGCGGAATGCGTAGACGACGCCGGCATAACCTTCGGCCTCGATCTTGCGCGTCCAGGCCTCGATCCGGGCGATCTCCAGCGGGTCCTGCCCGAACAGCGGCGGGTCGGGATGCAAGGCTTCCAGATAGCGGCAGATCGCGACCGAGTCGGCAATCCGCTCACCGCTGTCCAGCTCCAGCACCGGCACGGTGCCGCGTGGATTCACGGACAGGAACGGCTCGCGCAGATTCTCGCCGCCGGCCAGATCGACGATCCGCCGTTCGATCGCAATTCCCTTTTCGGCCAGGAACATACGCACCCGTCGCGGGTTCGGGGCCCAAGCGGCATCATACAGGATCACGGCAGCGAGCTCCCCCTTAACATTCAGCTTTCATTCTCAAATCGTGACGCTAAAGCGCCGCGCTCCGGGCGTCCATGCCCGGTGCTAGGAGCACATCGTTGGCCGTAACCCTGACCCCGCTTGCGAAAGCCGATCCCGAAGCTGTTGAAACGCTGCTCGATGCCGCGTTCGGCGCGGATCGACGCGGGCGCACGGCCTATCGGCTGCGCGAGGGGGCGGTCGCGATTCCGGAGCTGAGCTTCGCCGCTTGGGAGGACGAGCGGCTGGTCGGCACGTTGCAGAGCTGGCCGGTGGCGCTCGGCACCGCGTCGGGCACGGAATCGCTGGTGATGGTCGGCCCGGTCGCGGTCGAGCCCGACGTGCAGTCCACCGGCATCGGCAAGGCGCTGATGGCCGCCCTGATCGAGGCTGCCGATCGCACGGGCGCCAGCGCACTGATGATGATCGGCGACCCCGAATATTACGAACGCTTCGGCTTCACCGCAGAGCCGGCGGCCGGCTGGCGGATCGACGGCCCTTACGAACAGCGCCGCCTGCTGGCGCGCGTGCGTGGACAGGTGGCGAGCGAGGGCCAGCTTCTCCCTCGTCATTCGGGCGAACGCCGGAATCCACCTGTCTTTGAAGCCGCCGAATAGAAGATGGATTCCGGCTTTCGCCGGAATGACAGGGTGGCTAGTCCGGGCCCATGCCGATGGCCGCTCCGCCTGCCGATCTGACCGGCCTTTCGCTCACCGAGATCGCGCGGCTGGCGGCAGAGCAGAGGCTGCCGCCGGTCGAGAGCTGGAACCCCACGCATTGCGGCGACAGCGAGATGCGGATCGCGCGCGACGGCACCTGGTATCACCAGGGCTCGCCGATCGGACGGCTGCCGATGGTGAAGCTCTTCTCGACAATTCTCCGCCGAGAGCCGGACGGCAGCTACGTCCTCGTCACGCCCGTCGAAAAGCTCGACATCGCCGTCGAGGATGCGCCGTTCGTGGCGGTCGAGCTGAAGAGCGAGGGCGAAGGCCCCGCGCGCTGCCTCGCATTCCGGCTCAACACCGGCCACCTGATTGTGGCCGGGCCCGAACACCCGCTTCGCTTCGAAGAAAAGCCGGACGGTCCCCATCCTTACCTGCTGGTCCGCAAAGGGCTCGAGGCGCTGGTCGCACGCCCGGTCTATTACGAACTCGCCAACATCGCCCTCGATGAAGGCGCGATGCCGCCGGGCCTTTGGAGCGGCGGCCAATTCTTTCCGATCGCGTGACGCTGGCGGACAAACTCAGGACGCGGCTGGAGCGCAGCCGCGGGCGCGGCCCGCTGCTGATCGAGGGCGACATGCGCGATGCGGTGCTGGAGCCGGTCTCCGGCCTCACGCCTGCCGCGGTGCTGGTCGCGATCACCGATCGTGCCGAGCCGGGCGTCATCCTCACGCGCCGCACCGAAACGCTGCGCCGCCATGCCGGACAGGTCGCGTTTCCGGGTGGCCGGATCGATCCCGGCGAAGATGCGATCGCGGCGGCGCTCCGCGAGGCCGAGGAGGAGATCGCGCTGCCCCGCGACCGGGTCGAGCTGGTCGGGCCAGCCGACCGCTATGTGACCGTTACCGGTTTCCAGGTGACGCCGGTGATCGGCGTCGTGCCGCCGGACCTGCCGCTCATCCCCAGCGCCGCCGAGGTCGCCGACTGGTTCGAGGCGCCGCTCGCCTTCGTGCTCGATCCCGCGAACCATCTGGAGCGCGAGGTCGATTGGCAGGGCCGCCGCCGCCGCTATTACGAGATTCTGTGGAACGAGCGGCGGATATGGGGCGCGACGGCGGCAATGATCGTGAATCTCGCGCGGCGGCTGCGCGATGACTGACCGCGTGTCCGTGCCGCCGGCGGGCTGGGATGCCGAGGGGATCGCCCGGCTCGGCAAGGCGATCGGCTTCGATGCGGGCCGCAGCCGCTATATCGGCGGTTGGGTGCGCGACGCGCTGGCGGGCGCTGTGCCCGGCGACCTCGACATCGGCACGCAGCTGCGGCCGGAAGACGTGCGGACGCGCGCCGATGCCGCGGGCCTGGGCGTCTGGACCAGCCCGTCGGGCCTCGCCCACGGCACGGTCGGGGTCACGATCGCGGGCAAGCCGGTCGAGGTCACCACGCTCCGTCGCGACGTCTCGACCGACGGGCGCCGGGCCACCGTCTCCTTCACCGACGATTGGGAAGAGGATGCCGCGCGCCGCGATTTCACAATCAACGCGCTGTCGGCCGATCCGCTGACCGGCGACGTCTTCGACTATTTTGGCGGCGTCGACGATCTGCGCGCGGGTGTCGTCCGCTTCATAGGCGATCCCCTGCAGCGGATCGCCGAGGATCATCTGCGCATCCTCCGCTTCTTCCGCTTCCACGCGCGCTTCGGCACCGGCGTGCCCGAGGCGGCGGCCTATGACGCCTGCGCGGCGCGCGCGAACGACCTGATGGCCCTCAGCCGCGAACGGATTGCCGACGAGCTGCTGAAACTGCTCGGCTGCGCCGATCCGGTGCCGGCTTTCAGCTATATGCTCGCGCGCGACGTGCTGAAGCCGGTGCTGCCGGAGATCGACGATGCTGGCCTGAAGCGGCTGCGCACACTGATCGCGGCAGAATATGACGCGGCGCTGCCCGGCGATGCGGTGCGCAGGCTCGCCGCATTGATCCCGCCGGATCCCGCGCGCGCCGAAGACATCGCCGCCCGGCTGAAGCTGTCGAACGCGGTCCGCAAGCGGCTGTCGCTCGCCGTCTCGGCACGGCCCGAGCCTCCGGAAGAGCTCGCCTATCGGATCGGCGTCGAGAGCGCTGTCGACCGACTCTTGCTGGCGGGCGCCCCCCAGGACGCGACGCGGATCGCAAGCTGGACTCCGCCGCGCCTGCCGATCTCGGGCGGGGCGTTGGTGACGCGCGGCCTCGCCGCAGGGCCGATCGTCGCAAGAGGCTTGAAGATGGTCGAGGACCGCTGGGTCGCCGAAGGCTTCCCGGCGCGCGACCGTGTCGATCGGCTCGCAGATCAGGTCGCCGCCGAATTGCTCCGCGACCAGTAGGCGTACGCCGCCTCGGCATCGAGGGGAGCCGCGTAGAAATAGCCTTGCGCCCGCGTGCAGCCGAGCGCTGCCAGTGTCTGCGACAGCTCCAGCGTCTCGACTCCTTCGGCCGTGGTCCTGAGGCCCAGGGCTTCGGCCAGCGACAGCACCGCGCGCACGATCGCGACCTTGTCGCGGTCGCCCAGCATGCCGGTCACGAAGCTCTGGTCGATCTTCAGTGCATCGATCGGCAGCCTCTGCAGATAGGCGAGATTTGAATAGCCGGTGCCGAAATCGTCGAGCGCGATCGTCGCGCCGACCGATCGGATCGCTTCCATCGCCTTGGCGGCCCGGTCCGGGTCGGCGACGATCGCGCTCTCCGTCAGCTCAAGCACCAGACGCTCCGGCGCGACATTGTGGACGCGCGCCGCTTCCTCCAGCATCGCGGGCACGTCGTCGCGCGTCACCTGGATGGCGGAGACGTTCACGGCCATGCGTACCGGCAGGGTCATGCCGGCCCTGCGGTCCCATGCGCGCAGCGTGCGCGTCGCCTCGTCCAGCGCCCAGCGGCCGAGCGGCAGGATCAGCCCCGATTCCTCGGCCACGGGGATGAAGGTGGACGGCGCGATGTCGACGCCGTCCTCGCGCCAGCGCGCCAGCGCCTCGAACCCGCTGATCTCCCCGGTCTGCAGCTCGATGACCGGTTGGTAGGCAAGCGTCAGCCGCTCCGCCTCGATCGCGCGCCTGAGGCAGGTTTCGATCGTGAATTGCTGCCGGGCAAGATCGAACGCGCGCGGCTGATACAGCTCGGTCCCGCCGTTCGCCTTGGCCCGCTTCAGCGCGAATTGCGCGCGGCGGATCAGCTCATCCGCGCTGCAATCGCCGTCATGAACCGCGCAGCCGATCGCGCAGCCGATGCGGATTTCGAGTTCCGAAAGACGGCAGGGCGCGGCGAGCACCGCATTGATCCGCTCGGCGACGGCCAGCACTTCCTCGGGCGCGTCCTTGATGCCGACGAACACGCCGAATTCGTTGCCGCCGGTCCGCGCCAGCGCGTCGCCCGCGCGCATCGTCGAGAGCAGCCGCCGCGCGACGGTGATCAGCAGCTCGTCGCCGACGACATCGCCGATCGATTCATTGATACGGCTGAACCGAGTAAGGTCCACCGCCAGCACCGCGATTTCGCCGGCTTTCGCCTGCTCCAGAACCGACTCAAGCTGGTCGCCGAACCCCGCCCGGTTCGGCAGCCCGGTCAGGCTGTCGCTGAACATTTCGAGCTTCAAGCTCTTTTCGGTCGCCCGCTCGCCGGTGCGGTCGAGCAGGCTCAACAGGCAGCGCGGTCCGCTCGTCTGGATATGCAGCAGCCGCGCCGCCCTGACGCTGTACTGGCGCCCCGAGATCAGGTCGCCGTCGACCCATTCGAAGTCGACCGTCGTGTCGGCGCCCAGCAGGAACTGGTGAAGCTTGTCGCGAAAGTCGCAGCGATCGAGCAGCCCCCCGCCTCCGGCCGCGTCAAGACGCTCGAACTCCGAATTGCCTTCAACGAGCTCCAGTCCGTGTTCGCCGACGCCGACGATGGCGCCGGGAAGCGGCAGGGCCTCCAGAAAAGGCCGCCGAAGCTGTTCGGCCTGGCGCGTAAGGACAAGCGGGTCGGGCGCGACGGCGCCACGCCGCTCGCGGACCTGTTTGACTGTTGCCGACCCACCCATCGCATCCGGGCCTAGCGCGCGGATGGTTAAGACCGCCTAAACCGCCCTACCCGAAGCGATTATCGCGCGGGAAGCCGATCGGCGCCATCCGGCCCGCGGCACCGCGGGCGCTGCGCCAGGGCGACAGATCGGCCTCGGTCCGCGTGCGCCCGCTGCCGCCGCCCATCGACCAGCTGAGCCCGTCGGCAAAGCGCAGCGCGATCGCATCCGCCAGTCCGCCGTCGCGATAGCGCTGCAGGGTCACGCCTTGGCCGCGGCCCATTTCCGGCAGCTCGGACAGGGGAAACAGCACCAGCTTCCGGTTATCGCCCACCACCGCGACATAATCCGCCTCGTCGGACACGCGGCGCACGATTTTCAGCTTGGCGCCGGGCCGCAGGTTCACCAGCTGCTTGCCCTTGCGCGTCTCGGCGATCGCATCCTCCACCTTGGCGAGGAAGCCCCGCCCGTCGGACGAGGCCAGCAGCAATTGGCCGGTGCCCGCGGCAAAGCAGGCGGCAACACCGACCTGCCCGTCCAGGTCGATCATCAGCCCGATCGGCTCGCCGAACCCGCGCCCGCCGGGCAGTTTGTCGCCGGCCAGCGTGTAGAAGCGCCCATTCTCGGCGGCGATCAGGATCTTGTCGGTCGTCTGCGCATGGAAGGCAAAGGCGGGCCCGTCGCCTTCCTTGAATTTCATCGTCTCGGCCGAGGCGAGGTCGGCATGCCCCTTCAGCGCCCGGATCCAGCCGCGCTGCGACAGCACGACCGTGATCGGCTCCTTGTCGATCATCGCCTCGCGCGCATATTCGCGCGCCGGCCCGGCTTCCTCGATCGTGGTGCGCCGCTTGCCCAGCGCCGTCTCCGGCCCATAGCGGTCGCGCAGCGCCGCGAGGTCGCGCTTCATCCGCGTCCGCTGCCGCGCGGGGCTGGCGAGCAGGGCGGTGAGGCTCTCGCGCTCTTCCTCCAGCTTCGCGCGCTCGCCCTTGATCTCCATTTCCTCGAGCCGCCTCAAAGAGCGGAGCCGCATGTTCAGGATCGCTTCCGCCTGCCGGTCGGTCAGCGAGAATTCGGCCATCAGCACCGGTTTCGGCTCGTCCTCGGTGCGGATGATCTCGATCACGCGGTCAAGGTTCAGATAGGCGACCAGATACCCGTCGAGCAGCTCGATCCGGTCGCCGATCCGGGTCAGCCGATGCTCCGACCGCCGGCGCAGCACCTCGAACTGGTGATGCAGCCAGCCCTCCAGCACCGCCTTCAGCCCCAGCACGCGCGGCGTGCGGTGCGCGTCGAGCACGTTCATGTTCAGCGGCACGCGGACTTCCAGGCCGCTCAGCCGGAACAGGCTGTCCATCAGCATGTCCGGATCGACAGTGCGGCTGCGCGGCTCCAGCACGATCCGCACCTCGGCGTCGGATTCGTCGCGGACGTCCTCCAGGATCGGCAGCTTCTTGTCGTTGATCAGGGCCGCGATCTCCTCGATCAGCTTGCCCTTCTGCACGCCGTACGGAATCTCGGTCACGACCGCGACCCAGGTGCCGCGGCCGGTATCCTCCCTGGTCCAGCGCGCGCGCACCCGGAACGCGCCGCGCCCGGTCGCATAGGCCTCGGCGATCGCGCCGGGGCCGTCGACGATGATGCCGCCGGTCGGGAAGTCCGGCCCCTTCACATGCTCCAGCAGCTGCGCCGGCTCGGTATTGGGCTGGTCGATCAGCAGCATTGCCGCGTCGATCAGCTCGGCGGCATTGTGCGGCGGGATCGACGTCGCCATGCCCACCGCGATCCCGCTCGCGCCGTTGGCGAGCAGGTTCGGGAACAGGCCGGGCATGATCTCCGGCTCTTCCTCCTCGCCATTGTAGGTCGGGCGGAAATCGACCGTGCCCTCGTCCAGGCCGGCCATCAGGTCGATCGCGACCTGGGTCAGCCGCGCCTCGGTGTAGCGGTAGGCGGCGGCGTTATCGCCGTCGATATTGCCGAAATTGCCCTGACCGTCGACCAGCGGGTAGCGCAGCGCAAAGGTCTGCGCCAACCGGACCATCGCGTCATAGACCGACTGGTCGCCGTGCGGGTGATATTTGCCGATCACGTCGCCGACGACGCGCGCGCACTTCTTGTACCCCGCCGCCGGATCGAGCCGCAGCAGCCGCATCGCCCAGAGCAGCCGGCGGTGAACGGGCTTCAATCCATCGCGCAGGTCCGGAAGCGAGCGGGCGGTAATCGTCGAGAGCGCATAGACAAGGTAACGCTCGGAAAGCGCGCTATCGAACGGAGCATCGGCAATGGCGTCGAACGGGTCGGCGAGGTCGGTCATGCCGATATCGACTAGACCTAGTTACCCGCTGGCGAAATACCCAGGAATTGAAGCGCCTCGCTCGCGGGAACAAAAAAATTGATGCCTTGAGGCGCATCGTTGATGCGAACACCAGCTACGGTCACGGCAACCAGCCTGCCGTTCTTGTCGATGAGTGGTCCACCGCTGTCTCCTGGAACCACGGAGGCATCGCTCTGAATAAACGTATAGCCGTCCAGTACCCGTTGGGCAGAAATGATCCCACGCGTAACGGTACTCTGAAGGGATTTGTCCAACGGTGTACCAATAGCAAACACCTCGGTTCCTACAGGGATCGACTCTGCGCGAAGCACAATCGGCTTGCGGCCCCGCCCATCAGCCTTGATGATAGCTACGTCTCGTCCACGATCGGCCTTGATAACCTCACCCACCGATTCGAGACCGTCAGACCAGCGCAGTTTCACATATTTTGCACCGCCGACAACGTGATAGTTCGTGAGAAAATAACCATCTCCCGAGATGAGAAAGGCACTGCCGTGACCATCTCCGGACAAGACCAGAACTGTAGCTCCGACAGCATCACTGACCGTTTCAACGCCCGTGGCGGGAAGCGACACATTGAGCCGCTCAACGTTTGACGGCGCCTTCGCGACGTTAAGATCGGTAGGCCGACCTGTAAGGATTTTTTGCAGCTTCCCGGATGCTGCCAAAGCCCTGACATTTTCCGCAAAGGCCGAAAAAACGATTGTCTCTATGCCGCCCGATTGAGTCTTTTTCTGTCGATAACCCGTATCAGTCGTAAAGACGTCAACAACCTTCCTGTTGAGCCGGTCGTAAAGTTGCCACTCCACTTCCATCAGAGCCGAACCCTTTGCAGACATCAAATCCCCAAACCCAGAATTCGGAAAGCAGACATCGACATTCATCGATTTAATGGTGCCACCTACGAGGAATTCAGCTTTTGTAGAGTCTCCTGTATCAAACATCTGTCCGGATACAGAAATCACGTTAAATCCGATCTTGCTTAGCTCATCTTGAAAAACTTCATCGAAGTCTTCGGTGTTTAGCTGGAATCGGCCTCCTTTCCAAATTAGGGGCTGGCCGATTGCGCAAATCAGTCCACCTTTAACTCGTCCAAATGCCTCCCCTCGATTTAGCTTGATCAGCATCTTGCTCAGCTGGACTGGCCGCGTGGCTACGTCAGGGGGGAGGTTCTTCACCACGGCCGGGAGAGGCAAAGGTACCCTTGCGGTCGACGACTGCGCCCAGACCAACGCTGACGCGGCCATGCCGATGGCGCTGGCAAAGGCCAACGCGCGTGCGACTGTCATCGAATCCCCCCGTTTCTTCCCCCGTTCACATCAGTGTAAGCGCGATTCCTAACCTACCGCAAGATCGATTCTGCTCCGATTCGGAGCGGTAAAGGGGCGGCGGCTCCGATCGCCGCCGCCCTCATTCTCAGCGTCCCCTGAGCGTATTCAGCAGCGCGACGCCGACGACGCCGGCCAGCGTTGCTGTCGCCCACGGGCGGTCCTTCGCGAATTGCGTCGCCTTGTTGACCATCTGGTTGTTGCCGAGCGCGTTCTTGATCGAATCCATCGTGCCTGTGCTGTTGTTGCTGTTCGTGGTGTTGCTGTTCGCCTGGTCCGGTGCGGTCGTGGCCATGATCGTCTCCTTTATCCAACGGCAGAACGATCAGGCGGCGGCTTGGTGTCCATGCAGGGGGGCGACTTGCGGCGCGTCGCGCGCGAGTGTCGGCAGGTCGAGGATATAGACCGGCACCGGCCGCGGCAGCGCGACGCGTTGCTCGGGCCGATGCGGATCGGGTGCCGGCAATTGGCCGCCGAACAGCCAGCGGTAGAGCACGGCCGCATGCTCCAGCCGCACGCACCCCGAGCTGAACCGGCGCGACGCCGCGCGGAACAGCCGCGTGTCCGGCGTGTCGTGAAGGTAGATGCCGAGATTGTTGGGGAACATGAACTTCACCCGGCCCATCACATTGTACGGCCCCGGTTCCTGGCGCAGTCCCACGTCCGCATCGCCGGCAGCAACGGCCGTCCAGTCGACCGCTTCCGGATCGAGCGCCGGCGCATCCGGCGCATAGCTGGCGACGGGCTCCAGGCCGGTGCGGCGCAGCCAGCCCGGTCCGTCCGGCAGCACATGCTCGGCGACGCGGTCCCGCACCAGGTCCGGCGGCACGTTCCAATAGGGGTTCAGCACGGCATAGCGGATCAGCGCAGCCATCTTGGGCGTGTCCATGCCGGGCTTGCCGGTGACGACTTTCATCGTGCCGGCAACCCTGCCCTCGCCGATCATCCACAACCGGCCGCTCGCAATGTCGACCAGCACGAAGCGTTCGGCCGGCCCGATCAGCCGGAGCTGGCGAAGATCATGCGCGATCGCCGCCTGATCCTCGGCACTAGCGCTGCGCAGCCGGCTCTCCAAAGCCGCATAAAGCGGATTGGCCGTTCGTATTTCGGCATCGGACCAGCGCGGATCGGGCCAGAGCGCGCGATCGACGAAATGGATATCCGCTGCTTCGGGCGGGAGCTGCGGCGCGGCGACGACGGGCATTGAAGCGGGCGCCGCAGGCTCGGCCGCCGCCATCCGGCCCCATGGCGCGCGCGGGTCGCTGCAGGTGCCCAGGCCGAGAAAGAAGAGGCCGGCCAGGACCCAGGTCCCGGCCGGTCGAGAAGGTGGGATGAAGCGCCTTCGGCTCAGCCGCGCTCGCCGGCCCTCATGGAGCCGGAGCCAGAGGTTCCGCCGCTCATGCTGCCGGAACCGCTGGTCATGCCGTTATCGCTCATGCCGCCATTGGCATCGCTCGACATGCCAGAGCCGGAGGTGCCGCTGGACATGTTGCCGTTGCGCGACATGCCGGAACCCGACGTGCCGCTGTTCATGCTGCCGGACATGCCGGAGCTGGACGTTCCACTGTTCATGCTGCCGGACGTGCCGGTGGCGCCGGTCATGCCGCTGCTGCCGGTGCCCGACCCGCTGCCGGTCTGGGCCAGCGCCACCGAAGCGATCAGCGCTGCCGATGCCGCGCCCGCGATCAAGAAGTTCCGATTCATGAGCTGATCTCCTGCCGTTCAGCCCGCGTTCAACCGGCCGGAACCGGCCGCCGTTCCGCCGATCTGATATGAGTTAGGGAGATTTGCGGACCTGCGTCAGACCGCGAGCGGCCGCTACTCGATCGTTGCGATCATCAGCGCAATCAGCACTGCCATCTTCGACACCAGACGACGGGCTAACGCTCCGTCACGCGCGTCGCAAATGCCGCGACGTCGTCGACCACCGGCGCCTTGCCGCGAAACGGCTTCGCGATCGCGGTCAGGATGCCGATATGGCCGATACCCGGATAATGCTTCACCTCGACCGGCACGCCGCCCGCGCGCAGCTTTGCCGCCAACTTATCGCTGTTGCGGGGGCGCACGATCGTGTCCTCTGCTCCGGCCAGCAGCAGCGCGGGGGGATCGCCGGCGCCGGCCCAGGTCACGGGCTGGGTCTCGGCCGGATTTCGCCAGGCGCCGAACGCGTCGATGCTCGCGCCGATCGTGAACGGCGCAAAGTCGTAGGGCCCGGCGAGCCCCACCAGTCCGCGCACCGCGGCCCGGTCCGCGCCCAGCCAGCGATCGTCCACCGCCAGCATCGCCGCGATATAGGCGCCCGCCGAGTGCCCGGCGAGCACGATCCGGTCGCCGTCGCCGCCATAGTCCTTCGCATGCGCGCGTACCCAGCGCACCGCGCTCGCCCCGTCCAGCACGAACCCGGGATAGACCACTTCCGGCACCAGCCGGTAATCGGGGATCACGGTCACGAACCCCCGCGCCGCCAGCGCCCGGCCGACAAACGCATAGCCGCTCCGCGATCCCGAATTCCACGAGCCGCCATAGAAAAAGACGATGACCGGCCGCAGCCCGGCTGCCGCCCCGGTCGGCGCATAGATATCGAGCCGCTGCCGCGGCGCCTCGCCATAGGGAATCCCGGCCGCGACCCGCGCGCCGCCGCGATCCTTCGGCACCAGCGCGTCGAACGCGGATAGCGGAGAGCAGGCGACTGCGAACAGCCCGAACAGGGGCAGGCCGCGTCGCAGATGCGAGACCGCAGCCGGCCTCACCCGAACACGAAATCCTGCGCATTGATCGCGGCGAGCCGCGTTCCAGCCAATGTCAGGCTGGTATTCTCATCCAGTGTGAAAACCACGTCGTCGCCTTGCTGCGCAGCCTTGTTCATCAACGCGCCGAAGCTGCCGATCGTGCCCGGCAGGAACCGGATTGTGTCGCCGGCCGCCGCCCCGTTTCCGGCAAAGTCCGCGATCACGTCGCGCCCGAAACCGGGGCCGAACACGAAGCTGTCGTCCCCTGCATCCCCGAACAGCTGGTCGTTGCCGCCATAGCTCCAGATGCTGTCGTTGCCGCCGCCGCCATGAATCGTGTTCGCCGCAGCGTTGCCGACGATCGTGTTCCCCAGCCCGTTGCCGGTCAGGTCCGCGGCGTAGCTGGTCGATGATCCGAACGTCCGCAGTTCCTCAACCGCACTGTTGTCGGCCAGCGTATAGCTGGTCGCCGTATAGACCGTATCGGTGCCACCCCCGGCCGCCTCGATCACCACATCGCCGGCATTGTCGACATAGTAGGAATCGTTGCCGCCAAAGCCGGCCATCACATCCGCATCGCCGCCGCCGTTGATCGTGTTCCCCGCCGCATTGCCGTAGATCGTGTTTGCAAGTTCGTTGCCGGACAGATTGACGGCATAGCCGGTCGACGAGCCGAACGTGCACAGCAATTCGATCGACGAGCCTCTCGTCAGCGCGAAATCGGCCTTCGCATAAATGGTGTCGAAGCCCTCGCCGGCTCGCTCCATCACGACGTCGCCGACATTGTCGACATAATAGAAATCGTCGCCGGCATAGCCCCACATCACATCCGCGCCGGCGCGCCCGTCGAGCCGGTTCGACGCGGCATTGCCGACGATCGTGTTCGCCAGCTCATTCCCGGTCAGGTCGGCGGCATAGGTCGTGGCCGATCCCAGCGTCCGCAGCTCCTCGACCGCTGAGCCCGCCGCAAGGCTATAGCTCGTGGTGGTATAAACCGTGTCCTTGCCGCCGCCGGCCAGTTCCGACACCTTGTCGCCGGCATTGTCGACGAAATAGATATCGTCGCCGCCATAGCCCCACATCACATCCGCCCCCGCGCGGCCATCGAGCCGGTTGGCAACGGCGTTGCCGACCAAAGTGTTGGCGATCTCGTTGCCGGTCAGATCGGCGGCGTAAGTCGTGCTGGACCCGGTCGTGCGCACCGACTCGATCGAAAGGCCGGCGGCGAGGGCGTAGCTGGACCGAACGTAAATCGTGTCGTTGCCCTCGCCCGCGCGCTCGATGATCGTGTCGTCGGCATCGGCGAAGTAGCTGTCGTCGCCGGTTCCGCCGATCAGCAGATCGGCCCCGGCGCCCCCATCCAGGCGATCATCGCCGCCCATCCCTGACAGGGTGTCATCGCCGGCACCGCCATCGAAGAATTCGGCATACGCGGTCCCGGACAGCGCATCTGCGCCCGCACCACCGATAAAATCATTGTCCTGCAGCGCGATCGTCACGTCCATCGTGTCCGTGCCGTTCTCGAAGATTTCCGCAGTCGCACGAACGCGAATGGTGATCGTCTCCGTCCCTTCTGCTCGCAGGTCATCGAACAATGAAATTGACGGCAGCATGATCGCGTGATCGCCGCCCGGCAGATCGGTCAGGTAGAAATTCCTGTCGAACGCTGGAACTGCCGCATCGGAAGAATCCGCTGTCGAGAGGTCGGCAGCGAAGAAAACGGTCACCGATGTCACCACGCGCGTCACGTCCCGCAGGATGAGCTGGAGGGGCAGCGAGGCCGTATTTCCCTCGACGGCCGTGCCCGCGACCATGATCGTCGCTGTCGCAGCGTCAGCGGCACTGACGACGCGCGGCGTGAATCCACCGAAATGCGCCGCCGTGAGCTCGTTCGCGTCCACGTTCTGGAAACGAACCAGGTTCGCGTAGGGCGTGTCCTGGCCCGGGCCATCGTGGTCGAACTGCAGCATCGTATCAGACCCGTATTGCACGAGCCGCATGTGACCCGACGCAAAGGGGTCGTCGCCGATACGATTTTTTACGAAATAGGAATTGTAGATCGGAGCAACGTCGACGATGTCGCCGCCCGCGCCGGTCGCAAAGTCGGTGACCGTGACGATTCCGGTTTGCTGCCGATAGGACAGGGACTGCTGAAGGCGCAGCGTGTCGGCCCCGTCTCCAAGCGTGACGGTGGCGGAGCCTGTTTCGACTTCGGTGGTCACTACGTCGTTGTCCGAACCCGCGTTCACGTCGACATGGTCGTCGCCATAGATCGTGACCGCGATATCGTCGGCACCGGCATCGCCATCGATCGTACTGGCAAGGCCGCTCAGAGTGTACGAATAGCTGACGCCCATCCGATCGTTGCCGACGCCGCCGGACAAACGATCCGAGCCTCCATAGTCGTAGACCTGATCGTCGCCGTCACCACCGTTCAGGATATCGTTGCCTTGCCCGCCCTCAAGATAGTCGCGGCCGGCGCCCCCATTGATCGTGTCGTTGCCGAGATCGCCGGAAAGATAATCATCCCCGTCGCCGCCGTCGATCAGGTCGGCGCCCGCTCGGCCGTGGATCGAGTCCGCGCCCCCCTCTCCGCGCAGATTATCGGCCGCCACCGAGCCGTCGATCGCATCCTGTCCGGATGTGCCCACCACGACCAGCCCCTGGGGCAGGGTTCCGTCGGGCGGATAGCCGAGCCCGGATATCCTTGCCGCCGATGAATGGCGGATTCCCGACGATATAGTCCGCTTCCGGCCACTCGGGCCGGCGCGGGTTAGGCAGCTCGGTGCCGCTGCCGTCCGCCTTCGGACGTTCGGGATCATGGGCCAGCACCGCATCTATCGCACGGATGTTGTCGAGCCGTTCCAGGACGGGATCGTGAATCGATCCGCGATTGCGGATTTGCCATTGGAGATAGCCGAGCCACAGCACCAGCTCCGCGATCGCCGCCGCGCGCGGATTCAGCTCCAGCCCGAGGAAATTGCGCGGATGGACGCTAAGCGTCTCCATCGCTAGCGCTTCCTGGCCGCCGATGTCCAGCAGGACCTCCAGCACCTCGCCTTCCAGCCGCTTCATCAGCTCCAGCGCGACATAAAGGAAGTTGCCGGTCCCGCACGCCGGATCGAGCACGCGCGTGTTCGCCAGCTTCACATGGAAATCATGCGCGACGCGGATCGCTTCTTCGGGATTGCCGGCCCGCTCCCGCTCCACCGTCGGCAGCACGATCCTTTCCCATTCATCGCGGAGCGGATCGATGATCGTCGCCGTGACCAGCCGCTCGACATATGGCCGTGGTGTGTAATGCGCGCCCAGCCGCTTACGCTCGGCCTTGTCGAGCGCCTGCTCCAGAAGCGTCCCGAAGATCGCCGGCTCCACGTCGCGCCAGTTGTGCCGAGCCGCTTCGTAGAGCTCGCCGATTTCTTCCCGGGCCAGCGGGATCGCGGTCCGGTCCGCGAACAGTCCGCCGTTGAACTTGCGGACATTGCGGCGAAGCACCGGGGCGAAGCCGCCCTTGTCCATCGCCCGCCACAGATCCTCGACCATGGGCCCGAAGCTCGCCGGATTGGCGCGCGCGTGGTCGAGCAGTTCCGCGAACACGCCTTCATCGATCAGCGCCACGTCCTCGGCGAACATCGTGAACAGGCAGCGCATCAGGAAATGCGCGACTCGTTCCGGGGGCTGGCCGGCCTTCTCTAGCCGCTCGCTCACCTTGGCGAGCCGCTCCGCGATGTCGCGCGTGACCGCCGCCGATCGCCGCGCCGGGTCCAGGCTTTGGGGCGCGTCCCATATCGCGCGCAGCCGGTCCCGGATGTCCGGTCGCTTCAGGTCTTCAAGATAGATTCGGAACCCGTCGCGGTCCGGAAACTGGCGGTAATTCTTCCCCTGCCCCGAAAAGTCCGCGAACACCTCGATCACGTGCCCGACGTCGCAGACCAGGATGAAGGGCGGCCAGCCATGCGAGGGCGGCAACCCTCGCGCATAATCCTCGGCCTGCACGCGGGCATTGCGCATCAGCACGTCCCAGCCCCGGTGCGCGCTCCGCCGGCCCTGTGCGGTGCCGAGGCCTAGGTCCAGCTCCGGCGCGAACGGGACTTCCTTTGCCGCACCTTTGATACGACTCTGCTTCGCCTCCAGCACGAAAGAGCCACGACGATACAGATCGATCCGCTTGTGACTGATCTTGCCGTCGTCCTCGATCGTGGTGACGTCGCGCTCGAACACATAATCGTTATGCTCGTGCGTCGCGTCGGCCGGGTCGGGCTGCGGCAAGTCCAGCAGCGCGCACAGCTCGGTCAGGAACAGCGGAAAATTCGCCCGCTCCGCCCCGCCCTCATTCTTCCGCCACCGCTCGATAAAGCGGTCGAACGCCCCCTCGTCCGCCATGTTTCCCCCTGCGCTGGGCAGGTTGGCGAACGCCCGGGGCTTTCTCCACAGGAGACAAAGCCGTTTCGGACCAAGTGGTTGTCACCATTTCGGATCGACCCGCGCGCGACTGGCGAAGCCGCCACCCCGTTCCTATCTTCCTCTCTGGATTCCCCTTAAGAACAGAAGTAGAACGGCCTCCATGCTGACTCACATCCAGGTCCGCGGCGCGCGGGAGCATAATCTGAAGGGCGTCGACGTCGATCTGCCGCGCGACAAGCTGATCGTGATCACCGGGCTGTCGGGATCGGGCAAATCCAGCCTCGCCTTCGACACCATCTATGCCGAGGGGCAGCGGCGGTATGTCGAGAGCCTGTCGGCCTATGCGCGCCAGTTCCTGGAGCTGATGCAGAAGCCGGACGTCGATCACATCGAGGGCCTCAGCCCCGCCATCTCGATCGAGCAGAAGACGACCAGCCGCAACCCGCGCTCCACCGTCGCGACCGTCACCGAGATCTACGATTACATGCGGCTGCTCTGGGCGCGCGTCGGCATTCCCTATTCGCCCGTCACCGGCGAGCCGATCGCCGCGCAGCAGGTCAGCCAGATGGTCGACCGCGTGATGGCGCTGCCCGAAGGCACCCGCGCCTACCTGCTCGCCCCCGTCGTGCGCGGCCGCAAGGGCGAGTATCGCAAGGAACTCGCCGAGTGGCAGAAGGGCGGCTTCACCCGCGTCCGCATCGACGGGGTGTTCTACGACATCGAAGACGCGCCCGCGCTCGACAAAAAATACAAGCACGACATCGAGGTCGTGGTCGACCGCATCGTCGTCCGCGAAGGCATTGAGAGCCGGCTGGCGGATTCGTTCGAGCAGGCGCTGAAACTGGCCGACGGGCTGGCCTATGTAGACCCGGCGGATGCGGCAGGGGCCCCAAAATCGGTTCGGCCTGAGCTTGTCGAAGGCCTCCCTTCTTCTTCGGGCGAGGAAAAAACAGGGAGGGCTTCGACAGGCTCAGCCCAAACCGGTGTGGGTGGACAGCCCGAGAGGAAGCTGGTGGCCGGAGAATACGCCCCCCCCGGCCGCATCACTTTCTCCGAACGCTTCGCCTGCCCCGTCTCCGGCTTCACCATTCCGGAGATCGAGCCGCGCCTGTTCAGCTTCAACGCCCCGCAGGGCGCCTGCCCGGCCTGCGACGGCCTCGGTGAAAAGCTGATCTTCGACGAGATGCTGGTCGTGCCGAACGAGACGCTGTCCTTGAAGAAAGGCGCGATCGTCCCCTGGGCCAAGTCGCAGCCGCCCAGCCCCTATTACATGCAGGTCCTCGCCAGCCTCGCCCGCGAGTTCGACTTCAGCCTGGAAACCCCTTGGAACGAGCTCAGCCCCCAGGTCCAGCGCACGATCCTGCACGGCACCGAGGGCCGCGCGGTCACGCTCCGCTTCATCGACGGCCGCAAATCCTATGAAGTGAAGAAGCCGTTCGAAGGCGTGATCGGCAACCTCAACCGCCGCCTGCTGCAGACCGAGAGCGCCTGGATGCGCGAGGAGCTCGGCAAATACCAGTCCGCCCAGCCCTGCGAGACCTGCGGCGGCGCCCGCCTGAAGCCCGAGGCGCTGGCCGTGAAGATCGCCGGCGAGCACATCAGCCACGCCACCCGCATGTCGGTGGTCGACGCCCTCGCCTGGTTCACGTCGCTCCCGCCCCAGCTCTCGCCCCAACAGCGCGCGATCGCCGAACGCATCCTGAAGGAAATCGTCGAGCGCCTCGGCTTCCTCAACAATGTCGGCCTGGATTACCTGAATCTCGATCGCACCTCCGGCACCCTGTCCGGCGGCGAGAGCCAGCGCATCCGCCTCGCCAGCCAGATCGGCTCCGGCCTCTCCGGCGTGCTCTATGTCCTGGACGAACCGAGCATCGGCCTCCATCAGCGCGACAACGACATGCTGCTCGCGACCCTCAAGCGCCTGCGCGACCTCGGCAACACCGTGATCGTCGTCGAGCATGACGAGGACGCGATCCGCACCGCCGATTACATCGTCGACATGGGGCCCGGCGCCGGCGTGCACGGCGGCGAGATCGTCGCGCAGGGCGACCTCGCCGAGCTGCTCTCCCACGAGAACAGCGTCACCGCCGACTATCTCGCCGGCCGCCGCGAGATCGAAGTCCCGGCCAAGCGCCGCAAAGGCAATGGCAAGAAGCTGACCGTCCACGGCGCCCGCGCGAACAACCTGCGCAACGTGACGGCCAGCATCCCGCTCGGCACCTTCACCTGCATCACCGGCGTGTCCGGCTCGGGCAAGTCGAGCTTCACGATCGACACGCTCTACGCCGGCGCCGCCCGCGCGCTGAACGGCGCCCGCCTGGTCTGCGGCCCGTGCGAGCGGATCACCGGCCTCGAGCATCTCGACAAGGTGATCGACATCGATCAGTCGCCGATCGGCCGCACGCCCAGGTCCAACCCCGCCACCTACACCGGCGCCTTCACCCAGATCCGCGACTGGTTCGCAGGTCTCCCGGAGTCCCAGGCCCGCGGCTACAAGCCCGGCCGCTTCAGCTTCAACGTGAAGGGCGGCCGGTGCGAGGCGTGCCAGGGCGATGGCGTCTTGAAGATCGAGATGCACTTCCTGCCCGACGTCTATGTGACGTGCGACGTCTGCCACGGTGCCCGCTACAACCGCGAGACGCTGGAAGTGAAGTTCAAGGGCAAGTCGATCGCCGACGTGCTCGACATGACGGTCGAGGACGCCGCCGAGTTCTTCAAGGCGGTGCCCGGCATCCGCGACAAGATGGCGATGCTGGTCGAAGTGGGCCTGGGCTATATCAAGGTCGGCCAGCAAGCGACGACGCTCAGCGGCGGCGAAGCCCAGCGCGTGAAGCTGGCGAAGGAGCTGTCACGCCGCAGCACCGGCCAGACCCTCTACATCCTCGACGAACCCACCACCGGCCTCCACTTCGAAGATGTCCGCAAGCTGCTGGAAGTCCTCCACGCCCTGGTCGAACAAGGCAACAGCGTGGTGGTGATCGAACACAATCTCGACGTCATCAAGACCGCCGACCGGATCATCGACCTGGGACCCGAAGGCGGCGTCAAGGGCGGCGAAGTCCTCGTGACCGGCACGCCGGAAACCGTGGCCGCGGAGCCGCGAAGCTATACGGGCGCGTACCTCAAGCCGCTGCTGGAGCGGGGGCGGCAGAGCGCGGGCGCGGAGAAAGAGGCTGTGGCGGCGGAGTAACACGCACACCGGCTCCGACGCTCTGCTTGTATTGATAGCGCAATCTGCTATCACTATGTCGTGAACAGCAAACACCGTAAGACATTGGCCGCGGTGTTTGCAGAGCCAGCGCCGGCCAACATCGAGTGGGCTGCGATCGAGAATCTGCTGATTGCGATCGGCTGCACCGCGATCGAGGGAAGCGGATCGCGCGTGAAGTTCGAGCGGAACGGACTGATCGTCAGCTTCCATCGCCCTCATCCGGCGAAAGAGGCGAAGCGGTATCAGGTGCGCGATGCGCGCGAGTATCTGGAGAAACTGGGAGTCAAGCCATGACGGGCGCGCTCAGCTACAAGGGTTATCACGCGGCGGTAGCGTTCGATGCCGACGACGCCATTTTGACCGGACGGATCGCGGGCATCAACGATGTGGTCGGATTCCACGCCGAAGATGCGCGCGGCCTCGTTGAGGCGTTCCACGAGGCGGTCGACGACTATCTCGAAACCTGCGCGAAGCTCGGCAAGTCGCCGGAACGGGCCTATTCGGGCCGGGTGATGGTCCGCATCCGGCCGGACGTCCACGCCCGCGCCGCGCTCGCTGCGCAGCTTTCCGGCATGAGCCTCAACCAGTTCAGCGAAGAAGCGCTCGACACGCTGGCCGAACGACGCCTGGCCAGCGCACGCTGAACGGGCGCAGCACCGGCCAGACCCTCTACATATTGGACGAGCCCACCACGGGCCTCCATTTCGAAGACGTGCGCAAGCTGCTGGAAGTCCTCCACGCCCTGGTCGCGCAGGGCAACAGCGTGGTGGTGGCCGTAGGCCGGACAGCGCGGGGCGCTGTCCGATTGAACACATGCGAAGCACGACGTCATCAAGACCGCCGACTGGATCATCGACCTGGGCCCCGAAGGCGGCGTGAAGGGCGGCGAGGTGCTGGTGACGGGCACGCCGGAAACGGTGGCGTCCGAGCCGCGGAGCTATACGGGCGCGTACCTCAAGCCGTTGCTAGAGCGGGGGCGGCAGGGAGCGGGGGTGGAGAAGGAGGGGTGGCGGCGGAGTATCGCGCGCGCCACAAGGCAAACATTAATTTCAGACTTGACCGTAACCTACTCGCCTATCGGACTTCGTCCGATCTGGCGTAAATTAATGTGGATAAGGTGGAAGGTTACTAGACGCTTGAGTTGCTCTGCTTAAGGTCACGCCAACTCTCTCCTAGGGAGAATAACGTGACTGTTTCACACAAGGCGAAGGTGGTGGTGCAATACCTTGTACCAGCTTCGACGGCCTATTTTCTTCTCGGTGCGTACCTCGTTACAGGGGTTCTTGAGCAAGGCGAGCTGAAAAAGGGACTTGGCTATCTGGCTGTAGCGACCGTGGTCACGACTCTTGTTCAAGACATAATACCTAAGCCGGTTAAGGAAGCTTGGGTGTTCTTGAGAGCCCGCCACAGGCTGCCGGGATATCGCGCCTTTACGAATGCAGCGAGCCATCCAGATCGGATAGATACCGCTAGAATCTCTGAATACGCGACTCTTCGAGATGAGCGGCCCGATGTTCAACAGCGTTCGTTTTACCAGGTTTTCAAGCGGAACGCCGACAAGCCAAATGTAGAGCACTACAGCTTCAGGTATTTGGCCTGGCGCGATACGTCTGCCCTCCTGTTGCTTTTGTCACTAGTCACTGTCCCAGCTTGGGCACTCTCGGAGACTGATATCCCGTTGAGGCCTACTGTGTGGCTCTCCGGCCTAACCTTGCTCGCCAGTGTTCTAACGGCGACCGCGGCTCGACAGATGGGCAACGAGCTCGTCGTGCAAGTTCTATCGACTGAAACTCTTGGAGAGACCAAATGAGCTTCCCAAATGATTTCTTTGAAGTTGATTTTCTTGCTGTCGAAACCGCAAAGAGTGGTGACGCCATAACCATTCGGTCAGCGATCAATGGCATTCAGTACGTCAATGTGGTGGACGGTGGCTTCACCGATATGGGCGAGACCATTCTTGAACACCTTAACGCTCATTATTCCAACCAGAGTTATATCGACAATGTTGTTCTGACACACTCCGATGGTGATCACGCGCGAGGTTTGAAGCACATCCTAGAAAACGGGACCGTCAACGCACTTTGGATGAACCGACCTTGGTTATATGCAGATGAGTTAGTCAACAGATTCAAGAATTATACGAACGTAGATAACCTAAGAAAGAAACTCCGGGAGTGCTATCCCAATGTAGCTGACCTTGAAGATATTGCCATAGACAAGGGCATCCCAATTTATGAGGCCTTTCAAGGGGCTAATATTGGCCACTTTACCGTTATGGCTCCCTCGAAAGGACGATACCTAGATTTGATTGTCGATAGCGAAAAGACACCAGAGCCAGCAGCAGAATCTGCTACGTATCTTCTCGAATCCTTATACTCCAGCCTCAAGACTATTGTGAAAGCGACGGCGAACTTCATCAAAGCGGCATGGGGAGAAGAAGTCTTCCCCGCGCAAGGCACCAGTTGCGAAAACGAGATGAGTGTAATTCAATACGCAAATATAGGTGGCGTGAAGGTAGTATTGACCGGCGACGCCGGCAGAGGTGCGCTATCAGAGATGATTTCCTATTCTCCATACGTCGGGTTAACACTGCCCGGGATCGACCGCTTCCAAGTCCCGCACCATGGATCGAGAAGAAATGTATCAACCGAACTACTGGATACCATACTTGGCTCTAGGCTTGATGGGGCCGTCTCCGATGAAAGTGCAACGTTCAGTGCTTTCATCAGCTCGGCTAAGGCTGATCCCGATCATCCTAGAAAGGCTGTTGAGCGTGCAATGCACCATCGCGGTGGAAAGGTCTTGGCCACTGAGGGACAGAACATCAGAACGGGTTGGAACGCGCCTGCGAGAGTTGGTTGGAGTGGAATCGCTGGACGACCATACCCGACTGAGCAAGAGGAATAACGCGCGGATACGGTCCATTTGGCCCTTACGGGCTGGGCACCTCGCCAGCTGTTTGCGAGGGAATCAGCGCACGACGCGGAAGTGAATCCCGCGTCGTCGGTCGCGGCTGCTAGCGGCGCCGGCCGATCGCGCATCGAACCTCGAGCCTCGATTTAGCTGCGCTAAATCATTAGGCCGGCGCGATGCGCAACGAGGCGCGTCGGATCGGGTGATTGGCGTGCGCCGCGGCATAGGCCAGCGCTGCCCGCACGTCATCCTCGCTCAGATAGGGAAAATCGGCCGCGATCTCCGCCGCCGAGGCGCCGCCCGCCAGCATGTCCAGAATATCCGTCACGCGCACGCGCGTGCCGGCGATGACGGGCCGGCCGCCGCAGACGCCGGGATCGACAGCAATGCGGGGGAAGCCAGCGAGCGTCATGCGCAAAAGCTGGAGAAGGATCGGTCACCCGTCAAGGGTGGCGAGAGAGCGGCTTGCCCGGGCGCGCGGCATCGGCAACGATGCTGCCGTGACTGGCCCCGCCCTCCCCTGGCGCCCCGAATTCCTCGCGGCATTGCGCATGCTCGCCCGCGCCAGCGAGGGGCTCGCGCAGCGCGGCTACTCGCGGCCGGTGCTGGTCGGCGGCGGGGCGGTTGAGTTCTACACCGGCTCGGCGATCATGACCGGCGACATCGACATAACGACGCCCGTCCAGCCGGAGCTGGAGGAGGAGCTGCAGAAGCTCGGCTTCGTTCGCCCCTCCGGACCGGGGAAGAGCACGCGCGGCTGGATACACCCGGATATCGGCCTCGGCTTCGAAGTCGTCGGCAGCAGCCCGATGGGCGGCAGCGTGCCGGCCACGCGCCTCGCCATGATCCGCGCGATTCCGAACGAGCCGGAGCTGGTTGTGCTTTCGGTCGAGGACATGATCGCCGACCGGATGGGCCAATACGCCAGCGGCACCGCACGCGAGATGATCGATCAGGCGCGCACGCTCTTCGGCCTTAACGTCGCGTTGGACATAGACTATCTAGATGGGCGCATTCGCGAGGAGAGTGTTGGCGATTATGGCGTCGAAGACCTCGAAGCCTGACGTGGAGAATTGGCCCGGCCGCACGATCGACTTCGTCGAATACGGCCGAACCCTCGCGCGCGCCCGCGCCGAGTATGAAGCCAAGAACGGCCCCATTCCCGTCCCTCGCAACGCCGGCACGCGCCGCACGGCAAGCAAGCAGGCGCTGCTCGACGCCATCAACGCGATCACCGACAAGCAGGGCTGGCGCTGGTGATCGCCTAAGCACATTCCCCACAGCCGGTTTGGGCTGAGCGCGTCGAAGCCCTCCCTTGTTCCTTCTCCGATCGCGATAAGGCAGGCCTTCGACAAGCTCAGGCCAAACCTGTGGTTCGAGCGGCGGAACACACCGGCAACAATTCCCTGTCCTACACCCCCGCGCCCGTGCCAGGCTCCCGCCCGGGCGCTTAACCCGCGTGCCGGCTCTTTGACCTGGTCAATCCGTCATCGGCGATTTTCCCCGGCAAAGGGAAAATTTCCCGGAATCCATGTAAAAGTCGTCCAAGTTGGCCAGGTCGGGCCACGGCGGCCATCGCCGCCTGCACCTTAGTAGCTGCGCCCGACCAGCACCCGCTCCAACGCCGGGCGGCCCGTGAAGATGCAGGTGCCCGTCGCCGGCGCGGCCTTCTCCGGCGCGTTGCGGAGCGTCAGCTTCAACGCCTTCAGCCGCTGGTCGACCGCGTCCAGCTCGGCGCCGGTCGGCCGCGCCCATTCGACCTCGACCCAGCCGGGGAACTTCACGCTCTCGGCAAAGAAGCGCTCCAGCTCGGCGAAATCGGTCACGTCGCGGCGAATGTTCGCATCCGTTCGCGCCTTCGCCTCGGCGAACAGGCCGGCCTGGATTTCCTCGAGCAGGCCCGCGACGCTCGCCACGAACTCGGCGCGCGGCTGGACCAGCGAGGCGAGCTTGCCACTCTCCTGGTACAGCCGGTCGCGGCGGATCACGCTGACATTGCCGCCGGCCATGTCGCGCGGACCGACCTCGACGATCAGCGGCGCGCCTTTCTTCACCCAGGCCCAGCGCTTGTTCGCCGCCTTGGCCGGCCGCGCGTCGAGCAGCGCCCGCACCGGCTCGCCCAGCGCTGCCTGCGCGTTCAGGTCGGCGGCCAGCGCGCGGCAATAGTCGAGCACCGCCGCATCCTCCTCGGTGTCGCGCAGCATCGGCACGATCACCACCTGGTACGGCGCGATCCGCGGCGGCACGCGCAGCCCGTCGTCGTCGCCGTGCGTCATGATCAGACCGCCGATCATCCGCGTCGACATGCCCCAGCTGATCGTGTGCGCGAACTCGATCTCGCCGGCGTCGTTCTGGTAGCGGATGTTCTGCGCCCGCGCGAAATTGTCGCCCAGATAGTGGCTGGTGCCCGCTTGCAGCGCCTTGCCGTCCTGCATCATCGCTTCGATCGAATAGGTCGCGACCGCGCCCGGGAAGCGCTCATTCTCGGGTTTCTCGCCGGCGATCACCGGCAGGGCCACGCAGTCCTCGGCAAAGCTGCGATAGAGTTCCAGCGCCTTCAGCGTCTCGGCAAGCGCCTGCTTGCCGTCGGCATAAGCGGCATGGCCTTCCTGCCACAGGAACTCGGACGTGCGCAGGAACATGCGCGTGCGCATTTCCCAGCGCACCACGTTCGCCCATTGATTGATCTGCATCGGCAGGTCGCGCCAGCTCTGCACCCAGCGCGAAAAGGCGGCGCCGATCACCGTCTCGGACGTCGGCCGCACGACCAGCGGCTCCTCCAGCTTCGCGTCCGGATCGACGACCAGCTTGCCGCCCTCGGACTTCAGCCGGTGGTGGGTGACGACCGCCATTTCCTTGGCAAAGCCTTCGACATGCTCCGCTTCCTTCTCGAAATAGGACAGCGGGATGAACAGCGGGAAGTAGCAATTGTCATAGCCCGCGGCCTTGATCCGATCGTCGAGCAGCCGCTGCATCCGTTCCCAGATGCCGTAGCCCCACGGCCGGATCACCATGCACCCGCGCACGCCCGATTCCTCGGCCATGTCGGCTTCGGCGATGACGGCCTGGTACCAGGCGGCGAAATCCTGTTCCCGCGTGACGGGCAGCGCGTGCTTGATGGTCATGGTGTCGCCCTAGCGGCGGTCGAGATAGGCTTGCAACCGGGACTCGTCGACTTCGCCCGTCAAGCCCAATTTGGTCCGACGCCAGAGCACGTCCTCGGCCGTCCGCGCCCATTCCCGCTCGACCAGCCAGTCGAGCTCGCGGGCGGAAAGCCCGGCGCCGAATTCCTCGCCCAGGTCGGTCCGGTCGCCGATCATCGCTTCCAGCATCGAGCCATAGGCCCGCGCCATGCGCAGGCTGCGCGCGTCGCCCAGAAACGGCCAGCGGGCGCGGACCCGTGCGAGGAAATGGTCGAACCGGTCGATCTCGCCGCCGGGGAAAATGCGCGCGACCGTCGCCGGCACGGCCTCGAAGCTCATCGGCCTGGCGAGCTTCTCGATCGCGACCTGCCCCAGATGCCGCGCGGTCGTGATCTTGCCGCCGAAGATCGAGAGGAGCGGCGGCCCGTCATCGTCCAGCTCCAGCACATAATCGCGCGTCACCTGCCGTGCTTCGCTCGCGCCGTCGTCGTAGAGAGACCGGATGCCGGCATAGGTGGAAATGATATCCCCGCGGCCCGTCTGCTGGGTGAAATAGCGGTTCACCGCAGCCAGCAGATAATCGGTCTCGGCCTCGCTGATCCGCGCCGCGCCGGGCTCGTCCACCGGCACGTCGGTCGTCCCGACCAGCGTGTGGCCGTGATAGGGGATCGCGAACACGATCCGCCGGTCGGGCTGCTGCAGGATATAGGCGTGCTCGCCCTCGAACAGCCGCGGCACGATCAGGTGGCTGCCCCGGATCAGCCGGGCGCCCGCCTTGCCGTTGACGCCCAGCCGCGCCGCCACGTCGCTGATCCACGGCCCCGCCGCATTCACCAGCGCCCGCGCCGTCACTTCGCCGTCGCTCAGCACCGCGCGCCAGACATCGCCCTGCCGGTGCGCCGACAGCAGTTCGGTCCGCGTCCGGATCTCCGCGCCATGATCGGCCGCGTCGCGCGCGTTCAGCACCACCAGCCGCGCATCGTCGACCCATGCATCCGAATAGACGAACCCGCTGGTCGCCTTTGTCAGCGGCGCCAGACAGGGGCCGCCTTTGATCCCGCGCGACTTCGGCAGCGACATGCGGCCGCCCAGATGGTCGTAAAGAAATAGCCCGGCGCGGATCATCCATTTCGGCCGCACCGCATGTTCGTGGGGCAGCACGAACTGCAGCGGATAGATCAGGTGCGGCGCCGCCTTCAGCAGCCGCTCCCGCTCGATCAGCGCCTCGCGCACCAGCTTGAACTCGTAATATTCGAGGTAGCGCAGGCCGCCGTGGATCAGCTTGGTCGACGCCGACGACGTGCCCGAGGCGAGGTCGCCTTTCTCGACCAGCAGCACCGTCAGGCCGTTCAGCGCCGCTTCGCGCGCGATCGCCGCACCGTTGATGCCGCCGCCGATGATCAGGAGATCGTAACTGGACACGAACGCGTTCTTAGCCGTTCGTTTCGAGCGAAGTCGAGAACGTCTGTCGAGCGTTGTCAGAAATCCGTGTCTCGACTTCGCTCGACACGAACGGAGCTGGGGACGTAAGCGCAATCATGGCCAAGCCAAAACGACCCGCCGGACTTCCGAGCCGCGAGCAGATCCTGGACTTCATCACCTCCTCCAGCGAGCCTGCGGGCAAGCGCGAGATCGCGCGTGCGTTCGGCCTGCACGGCGCGGACAAGGTGGCCCTGAAGGCGCTGCTCAAGGACATGGCCGACGAAGGGCTGATCGACAGCGCGCCCGGCCGCGCCTTCCACAAGATGGGCGGCGTGCCCAAGGTTACGGTGCTCAGGATCGTCGATATCGACGAGGACGGGCAGGCCTGGGCTGTGCCGGAGCGCTGGGAAGCGGACACCGCCGCGCCGAAGCTGCGCATCCGCGAACGCAAGAAGCAATCGGCGCTCGGGGTCGGCGACCGAATCCTGGCCCGCACAGAGGAAGCCGGAAAGGGCTGGATCGCCCACCCGATGAAGAAGCTCGCGCGCGGCGAAGAGCTGATGCTGGGCGTGCTCCACCAGGAAGGCGAGCGCTGGTTCCTGCAGGGCGTCGAGAAACGCGAGCGGCGGGAATTCCCGGTCTCCGACCGCGGCGAGGCGCAGGCCGGCGACTTGGTTCTGGCCGAAAAAACCGGCCGCCCGCCCCGGCTCACCGCGCGCGTGGTCGAACGGCTGGGCGACCCGTTCGAGCCTCGCAGCTTCTCGCTGATCGCGATCCACCGCCACGGCATCCCGCACGTTTTCAAGGAAGAGGTGCTGGCCGAAGCCGTGCGAGTTTCAAAGCTGGAGCTCGGCAAGCGCGAGGACCTGCGCCATCTTCCCATCGTCGCGATCGATCCGGTCGATGCGCGCGACCATGACGACGCCGTCTGGGCCGAGGCAACGGAGGACGGCTGGAACGCGATCGTCGCGATTGCCGATGTCAGCTTCTATGTCCGCCCCGGATCGCAGCTGGACCGCGAAGCGCGGCGACGCGGCAACAGCGTCTATTTCCCGGACCGGGTCGTGCCGATGCTGCCGGAAACGCTGTCGGCGGACGTGTGCTCGCTGAAGGAAGGCGTCGATCGCGCCGCGCTCGCCTGCCATATGGTGATCGGCAAGGACGGCAAGCTGAAGAGCTGGCGCTTCACCCGCGCGGTCGTGCGGATCGCCGCGAACATTCCGTATGAGGATGCGCAGGCGGCGATCGACGAGCATGAGGCTCGCTCGTCCCGAGCGCAGCCGAGGGGCGCGGGTACAGGCTCCGAGAAGCGCCCCTCGACTTCGCTCGGGACGAGCGGACTTGGCGAGCTGACCGAGAAGGCCCTCCTCCCCCTCTGGGACTGCTGGCGCGCTCTCTACAAGGCGCGCGAAAAGCGGGAGCCGCTGGAGCTGGACCTGCCGGAACGTCGCGTCGTGCTCGACGAGAAAGGCCGCATCCTCTCGGTCGCCCCGCGCGAGCGGCTCGATGCGCACAAGCTGATCGAGGATTACATGATCGCGGCCAACGTCGCCGCGGCCAAGGCGCTGGAGGCGAAGAAGGCGCCGGTCATGTACCGCGACCATGAGCCGCCCGGCCGCGAAAAGCTGGTCGCGCTGAAGGATTATCTGAAGACCTTCGACCTCGAATTCGCGCTCGGCCAGGTGATCAAGCCCGGCACGTTCAACCGTATCATCGAACGGATCGGCGACGCGGACTTCCGCCCGCAGGTGATGGAGCAGATCCTCCGCACCCAGACCCAGGCCTATTACTCGCCCGACAACAAAGGCCATTTCGGCCTGTCGCTCGGGTCCTACGCGCATTTCACCAGCCCGATCCGCCGCTATGCCGATCTGATCGTCCACCGCTCGCTGGTCGGCGCCTACGGGCTCGGGCCCGAGGTCGACAAGACGGCGCTGACGCCGGCCGAGAGCGAGGCGATGGAGCTGATCGGCGAATCCATCAGCCAGCTCGAACGTCGCGCGATGGAAGCGGAGCGCGAGACGATCGACCGCTATGTCGCAGCCTATTTGTCGGAACGTGTCGGCGAGGTGCTGGAAACGCGGATCACCGGCGTGCAGCCGTTCGGCTTCTTTGCCACGGTCGAGGGGCTGGGCGGCGACGGGCTGGTGCCGGTCTCGACGCTCGGCGCCGAATATTTCCGCTACAACGAGGCCAGCCAGACGCTCGTCGGCGAGGACACCGAGACCGTCTTCGCGCCGGGCCAGCGGCTGAAGCTCCGCCTCGCCGAGGCCAATCCGGTGACCGGCTCGCTGCGCTTCGAGCTGCCCGAAGGCGGCTCTCCGCGTGCGGCCCCAAGCCGCCGCGACCGCGAACGGCCGGGGCGGCGACGCGGCCGCCCTGCCAACATCCGGCATCAAGGGCGGCGGCGCTGAAATCTGCCAACGGCGAGGATTGCTCGACCGGCGCGCTTGGCCGTGTCGGTCAAGCGTCTAGGCTGACGCCATGCTTGCCCTCCTTCTCGCCGCCTCGACCGCGACCTGGCAGCTGATCCCAGGCGGCTGGGATCGCGGGCGCGAGCCGGACGGCAATTCGGTGCTGCTCGACGCCCCGGCCGGACTGATCGTCTTCGACACAGGCCGCCACCCGGCGCACCAGCAAGCGATCCTCGCCGCCGCAAGCGCACGCGGCAAGTCGATTGCCGCGATCGTCAACAGCCACTGGCATCTCGATCACACCGGCGGCAACCAGGAGATCCGGGCGGCTTTCCCCGATGCGCAGATCGTCGCGAGCGAAGCGGTGAACGGCGCCCTGACCGGCTTCCTGAAGCGCAGCCGCGCCGGGGCGGAGGCGTTCCTCGCCTCGGGCAAGGCAACGCCCGATCAGGCCGCGGACGCGCGGCTTGATTTCGCGGCGATGGACGATGTCGCCGATCTTCGCCCGTCGCGGCCGGTGCGGAGCAGCGGTCCGATGACGATCGCCGGCCGCCGGTTCGACGTGCATCTGGAGCGCTATGCCGCGACCGCGGGCGACGTCTGGCTGTATGATCCGAAGGCGCGGCTGGCCGCCGTCGGCGACCTGGTGGTCGGACTCGCCCCTTTCATGGACACCGCCTGCCCGGACGGCTGGCGCACCGCGCTCGGCCACATCGCTTCCGTGCCATTCCGGACGCTCGTGCCCGGCCATGGCGCGACGATGACGCGTGCCGAGTTCACCCGGTGGCGGGCAGCATTCGACGCGCTGCTCGACTGCGCCGGCAGCAGCGCGTCACGCCAGACCTGCATCGACGGCTGGATGCAGCATGCCGCACCGTTCATCCCCGCCGCCGACAAGGACCGCGTGCCGGCCATGATCGGCTATTATATCGACAGCCGCCTTCGTGCCGCTCCCGACGAGAAAGCGCGCTACTGTCCGGGCGGTTTGAGTTAAGTCGCGCTTGCCAGTTTCGTTCGGAAACCTAATCTGGCGCGCGAACCAGACTCGGGAGTGCGCGGCGATGATGAGCTATCTGAAGCAGTATATCGATGGCCAGTGGGTCGAGAGCGAAGGCGGCAAGCGCCACCTGGTCATCAACCCCGCGAACGAAGAGCCCTGCACCGAAATCACGCTCGGCAGCGCGGCCGATGCCGACAAGGCCGTCAAAGCGGCGCGGCGCGCGTTCGAGACCTTCTCGCAGACCAGCGTCGAGGAACGCGCGGCACTGCTGGAACGGATCATCGCCGAATACAAAAAGCGCATGCCCGACATCGCGCGGGCGATCTCGATCGAAATGGGCGCGCCGATGGCGCTCGCGATGGGCGCGCAGGCGCCGGCGGGCCTCGGCCACTTCGCCTATACGCTGCGGGCGCTGAAGGAGTTCAAGTTCGAAGAAACGATCGGCAGCACCAAGGTGCTTCACGAGCCGATCGGGGTGGTCGCGATGATCACCCCCTGGAACTGGCCGATCAACCAGATCGCGGCGAAAGTGGCGCCCGCGCTGGCCGCAGGCAACACGATGGTGCTGAAGCCGTCCGAAGAGACGCCGGCCTGCGCCGCGATCCTGGCTGAAGTGCTCGACGCGGCAGGCGTGCCCGCGGGCGTGTTCAACCTCGTGCAGGGCGATGGCCCGACGGTCGGCGCGGCGCTGTCGGCCCATCCCGACGTCGACATGGTGAGCTTCACCGGATCAACCCGCGCCGGCATCGCGATCGCCGCCGCCGCGGCACCGACCGTCAAGCGTGTCCATCAAGAACTGGGCGGCAAGGCGCCGAACCTGGTGCTGGAAGGATCCGACCTGAACGCCGTGCTGCCGCCCACGGTGATGGGCGTGCTCGCCAATACCGGCCAGAGCTGCATCGCGCCCACCCGCGTGCTGGTCCACCAGAGCCAGCTCGACGAAGCGACCGCCTTCATCAAGGCAATGATGGAAGCGACGCCGGTCGGCGATCCGCTTGCCGAGGGGCAGCATATCGGCCCCGTCGTCAACAAGGCGCAGTGGGACAAGATCCAGGGCCTGATCCAGAGCGCGATCGATGAAGGCGCGACGCTCGTGACGGGCGGCACCGGCCTGCCCGAAGGCGTGAACCGCGGCTTCTACATTCGCCCGACGCTGTTCCGCGACGTGACGCCGGACATGCGGATCGCGAAGGAAGAGACGTTCGGGCCGGTCGCCACCATCATCGGCTACGGCAATGAGGACGAGGCGGTGCGGATCGCAAACGACACTGCCTATGGCCTGTCGGCGACGATCTCGGGCGATCCCGCCAAGGCCGCCAAGGTCGCGCGGCGGATGCGCGCGGGGCTGGTCACGATCAACAGCTGGTCGCCCGATCCCGGCGCGCCGTTCGGCGGCTACAAGCAGTCGGGCAACGGCCGCGAGAACGGCCGGTACGGCCTGACCGACTTCATGGAAGTGAAATCGGTCGTCGGCGAGCCCGCCTGATCCGCCACAGGTGCGGTCGATCGATCTGCTGATCCCGGCGCCGGACGACGTCTATGCGGCGCTGGCGGCGGAGCAGGTGCGCGACTATGTCGCGGCCTTTTCCCGAGTGGGAATTGCGGTTCGGCCGCGCGTCTGGTCGGAAGCGGGCGACGCGCCGGCGCTCGCGCTGATGGCCTGGGGCTATCACCTGGAGCCAGAGCGCTGGCTGGCGCTGCTGGACGGCTGGCCCGCAGACCTGCCGTTGTTCAACCCGGCGCCGCTGCTGCGCTGGAGCACGCGCAAGACCTATCTGTCGGCGCTCGAAGCGGCGGGCGTGCCCACCGTCCCGACTTGGTGCTGCGATGCCGATCCGTCGACGATCATGGCCGCCTTCGACGCGCTCGGGGCCGAGGAGTTGGTGGTGAAGCCGCAAATCGCCGCGAGCAGCCACGGCATCGCCCGCGTGAAGCGCGGCGACAGCCTGCCGACCGTCGGGCAGGCTATGATCCAGCCCTTTCTCCCGGCGGTCCAGAGCGAAGGCGAATATGCGCTGTTCTATATCGGCGGTGAGCTGAGCCATGCGATCCGCAAGGTCGCACGCAGCGGCGAGTTCCGGGTCCAGCCGCAGTTCGGCGGGACGAACACCGCTTGGCAGCCCGACCGTGAAGCGATCGCCGTGGCCGAAGCTGCCCTGGCCGCGGCCCCGGCAGAGCCGCTCTATGCCCGGATCGACCTGCTGCGCCGGCTCGACGGCCGGCTGGCGCTGACCGAGTTCGAAGCGATCGAACCCGAGCTGTATTTCGCGCATGGCGAGCAGGTGCTCGAGCGGCTGGCCGAGGCCGTGGCCCGGTCACTGTAGCACGCGGCAGCCCTGCTCCCGTTCGCTTCGAGCGAAGTCGAGAAGCGCAGGCCTGGCGTCAGCCGGTTTCTCGACTACGCTCGAAACGAACGGAATGTGAGAGGTTTGGCGGCGCGGCAAGGGAGGGGAGCCGCGCCGCCCGTCAACAGCCGGCCGCAGCAGGGGCGGACACCCTGCGCAGAACCATTGCCGCCGACGATCTCGTAATACATCAACGAGATAAGATCGCGGCCTGGCGGTTCAATAGTCCTTGGAGACTCGCAGGTTCGCACTCTGCCGGCCGATCGTCGAAATCGTCGACAGCACGGAGAGCCAGCGCGTGATCTGGAACTCGACGCGGGTCGCCGAATAGCCTTGGCCATCCGTGATCAGCTCCACGAACGCGCGGCGCGTGATATATTTTCCGGCCGCGATGGCGGTCCCTTGGCCGATCGTCGGATCGGCGGCGATGATCCGCAGCCGGTCGAGCCCGACCGCCCGCCGCAGTGCGTTGATCGGATCGAGCCCGCCGCCGCTCTGCAGCGCAGCAACCGCGGATGCGAGCTGCACCGCCTCGGGCGCGGAGAGGTTGGTGATCGACGTGCCGAACAACAGCCGCGACAGCAACTCGTCCTCCGGCAAAGCGGGGTTGCTGGTAAAGCTGACCTCCGGCTTCAGGCCGGTGCCGGTCACGCGGATCGTGGCGGACAGGCCCTGGATGTTCGCGTTGGCGGCGATGTCGAGAACCGGATCGGGCGGGTTGCCGCCGTTGAAGCGGATCGTGCCTCGATCGAGATCGAAGCGGCGTCCGGCGAATTCATAGCCGCCGCGCAGCAGCGTCGCTGAGCCGAGCAGGACCGGCTCCCCGACGGTGCCGGTGATCGCGAGCGCTGCCCGCCATTCGCTGTCGAGCCCCAGACCGGTCACCATCAGCCGGTTGCGCGCGTTCGCCTTCAGATCGAGCCGCCACGGCGCGGAGAGCGCGGGCGGCTCCATCTCGTCGGCGGGGCGATTGCGTTCGCTGAGGTTCGCGAGGCGGGCCACGGTCGTTGCCGCGCGCGCGCGACCCAGCCGGTAGCGGCTGCGGTCAAGCGTCACCTCGCCCGCAATCAACCCGCCATATCCGCCGGAGGTGATGCGGAGCGGCCCGGTTACGGTCGCCCCGATATCGTCGCGGTTGAGCAGCACCGCGTTCTGCGCGTTCACCGTCAGATCCATGCCGACGCCCTGCCGCGTCCCGAAATCGAACGTGCCGGTGCCGGTGACGGAGCCGCCCGACCCCGCCGCCGCCGTCATGTGATCGATCACCAGTTTCGAGCCGCCGAACCGGCCGGTCGCGTCGACGTTGGTGAGCACCGTGCCCGACGTCGCGCTCTCAAGCCGCGCGCCGCTCGTCCGGATCGATCCGCGGATCACCGGGTTCGGCAGCCGGCCGCCGATATCGGCCGCAATGGCCACCGGGCCGGACAGATCGAATTGCTGAATGCCGGTCAGCCGCCACAGCGTGTCCGCCGGCCCGGCGTAGCGCAGTTGGGCGAGCAGCGGCGCATCGGACAGGCGCGTCGCGAGATCGCCGCCGGGCCCGAGCGGGGCCAGCCGGGCCTGGGCGCGGCCGATGACCTTGCCGTCGCTGGCCGCGACGGCCCGCGCCGCGGCCTGACTGCCGTTCAGCACCGCCTTGACGCCAAGGTCGATGGGCTTCGAGGTCAGCACCAGGCTCGATCGGGTGAGGCGTCGCACCGTCAGGTCGAGGCTGCCTGACGGGAGCGCTCCGGCCGGCTCGCGATATTGAATGCGGCCGGTTGCCGTGCCGCCGAGACCCAGATTCGGCGTGACGATATCGAACACTGTCATCGGCACGCCCGTCAGGGTCGCGTCCACCTCGGTCGCTGGGCCCCCGAACATGCCGGCAAGCTTCAGCTGTCCGCCGCTGTAGCTGAGCGCGGTGGGTGCAAGGCGCCAGCCGCCATCTTCTGCGGTCAGCACCGCCGGGCTGTCGATGTGCACGGGCTTGTTGTCGATCGTGCCGCCGCCGGTGACCGTCAGCCGGTCCGGCGCGACCTGGGCGACGGTCTGCAGGTCGAACGCCCGTCCGCGCGATCCGGCGAACGCCGCCTTCACCTGGCCCCGGCCCCCGCGCAGATCGATGCTCGCGGCGAGCCGCGCGAGCGCCAGCGGCCCCCGTCGCAAGCCGCGCGCGGTGACGGTCGCGCGCGTGACGAGACCAGCCGGGTCCAGCACGACTTCGCCATCGAGCCCGCCGCGCAGGACGCGGATTTCCGGGCTGGTCGCGATCCGTGCATTGGTCGCGTCGAAACTGAGCGCGATGCGCTGCAGGTCGCTGGGGCGGTCAAAGCTGAGCATGCCGGTCAGGCCGGGCCCCGTAACCCTCAACCGCCCGTCGAAGCCACGGCCCTGCGATGTCAGCTCGCCGGTCGCGGTCAGCCCGGCCACGGCCAGCGTACCGATATCGATCCGCGCCGCCTCGCCCTTGGGCAGCAGGATCGCGCCGGCGCTGGTCCATGCCCCCAGCATCGATCTGCCCTCAGCGCGATAGCCGAAGCCGTCCGCGTTCGGGTCGAGCAGCAGCCGCATGTCGGCGATGCCGAGCGCATCCAAGGGACGGGACAGCAGGATGTCGAGCCGCGGCCGCTCGATCCGGCCGTCGAGCGTGAGCTTGACCGGGCCATAGGTCGCCTGCCGACCGCCGCCTTCGAAATGGAAGCTGCCGTCCCGGCGCCGGAAGCCGCTGCCGCTCAGGACCAGGTGCGGCGCCGTGATCCTGAGATTGACGAAATGCAGGATGCCGTCGCGGTCCCGGACCAGGCTGGATTCAAGATACGGCAGCCCGCCCGCCAGTCCGGCGAGGAAGCCGTTGTCGAACCGCCGCACCCAGGCCTGGGCACGGCCTGTGACGTGGGTGCCGAGCCGATTGCTCCCCGGCACCACCGACAAGCTCGTCTTGACGTCGACGATGCCGAGGCCGGGGATGTAATAGCGCGTCAGTTCGCCTGCGAGCCGCACGTCATAGTCGCCGGTGCGCAGGTCGACGAACAGCGATGCGCGGCTGGTCAGCTTGTCGGAACGCACGCGCAGATTGTCGCCGGTGATCGTCTTGGACGTGACCTTCAGCAGCCCATCGACCTGCAGGTTGGCGAGGATGCCGCCGGCGACATCGCCGTCTCCGGTCACGCGGCGCGCGGTGAAGCGGATCGGCACCGTCACCGGCGAGGGCGACAGCCGCCCCGCGCCTTCGATCCGCGCTTGCTCGAACCCGGTATTGTCGAAGAACACGACCGGGCTGGAGATCAGATAGCGGAACTTTGCGCGGCCATACGGCCCGTCGAAAAGCCCGCGCAGCTGGACGTCGCGGCCGCGCATATTCTTGAACAGGGCCGGCGGCTGGAGCAGCGCCGCATGGACGACCAGCGCGTCATATTGCCCGCGTCTGAGATCCAGGCCGCCGTCGGCCTGCACGGCCAGCGCGGCGGAGCGCAGCTTGAGCTTGCCGGTCAACACGCCGCGATCGAGCACGCCGCGCCCGTCGATGCCGATCCGCTTGCCCGCAAGACGCTGCAATCGGCCTTTGGTGACCGTCTCGAGAAACAGACCGCCGGTCAGCCGGTATTCGCCTTCGCGCACCTGGAGCGCGGTGTCGACGATGCGCACGCCGCCCGCGTCGAGTTGGGCGGTGCCGTTCCAGATGCTCCAATTGCCCTTGCCGGCGATCCGCAGGCCGAGCGGACGGGAGGTGCCGACCAGCTTGCCGATCACACCGCCTGCGGGTGCTGCGAGCTGTGCGCCCAGATCGAACCTGCGGCGCGACGGTTCGGCATCGAGCAGCAGCTTCAGCCGATCGCCTGCGCTGGTCCAGGCGGCGCCTTGCACCATCGCACGGCCGCTGCGCACATCGGCGGCAAAGGCGAGCGCGCCGACCCGCTCGGGGCCGGCAATCCCCTTCTCGATCCGCAACCGGTCGATCGCGACCCGGCCCAGCCGGATATCGAAGCTCGGCAGCGTGAAGGGCCTGCCGGTCGGGCGGAAATGCGGGATCTTGTGCAGCGTTGCGGTCGCAGCGGTCAGCTCGTCGATATCGAGCCGATTGATCGTCCAGCGCCACGGCGTCCAGCGCAGCCGCACGTCGGGCGCGGACAGGAACAGGCCCTTGGGGTCGTAGAGGCGCACGTCCTTCAGACGGGCGCTGCCATAGATCGACCCTTCGATCCGGCCGATGCGGATGCGCAGGCCCGACCGGATCTGCAGCCGCTCGATCCGGTCGATCAAGAAACGGTGACCTGCGCTGGTGTCCAGGCCCCAAATCCCCGCGAGCACCGCCAGCAGCAGCGCGACCGGCAGCAGCGCCAGACGCCAGCGGCGCCTGCGAGACGTCACCGGTGCGGGCGCGCCCTCCTCCATCTAGAAGGCCTGGCCCAGCGAGACGAACACGGTGATCCGGGAATCGCCTTTTTGCGGGTTGATCGGTGTCCCGACATCGACGCGGATCGGGCCGAAGCTGCTGTGATAGCGCACGCCGAGCCCGGCGCCGTAGCGCAGGCCGCTGAAGTCGGGCAGCGCGGCGCGGTAGATATTGCCGCCATCAAGGAACGGCACGATCCCGAAATTGCCGAACCGGATGCGGGCTTCCGCCCCAAACTCGGCGAGGCTGCGGCCCCCGGTCGGGTTGTTGTCGGCGTCGCGCGGACCGATCGCCTGGTAACCGAAGCCGCGTACCGATCCACCGCCCCCTGCGAAAAAGCGTCGCGACGGCGCGATGCGGTCCGCCGACGCCCCGACGATCGAGCCCAGCCGGATGCGCCCCGCCAGCACGACGCGGTCGCTGACCCGCTGATAGGCGCTGCCGTCGATCTGCAGCCGCGCATAGCCGAACACGGTGTTCTGCAGCGACACTTCGGGGCTCAGCCGCCCGGACAAGCGGAAACCCTTGGTCGGGTCGAGCAGATTGTCGCTGCCGTCATAGGCCAGCGTGCCGGGCAGCGCGCCGATCAGGTAGGTGCGGCGCACAGTGCTGGTCAGCGTGTTGATCGCACCGCGCTCGTTCGACGCGATCAGCTGGACGCCTGCGCTCCAGGTCCATTTCTTCTGGAAGATGATGTTCGATTGCCGCTCGATCCCGGCGCCGAGCAGGAAGGTGCGCGCTTCATAGCCCGGCTGGTCAAGATGGCTGAGCGCGACGTCGGCCGTCAGCACGTGATCGCGCTTGCGGTAATTGCTGCGGCGGAAGCTCGCGGCCGCCGATTGCTCGCGGGTGCCGGCGACGGCGCGAAGGGTCAGCGCGCCTTCCGGCGGGAACAGGTTGCGGTGCTGCCAGCTGATCGCCGCCCGCGCGCCTTCTCCGGTACCGTAACCAAGCTCGCCGGCGATCGTGCGCGGCGGCGCCCGGTCGACCTTGACGGCAATGTCCACCGTATCGGGCGTCGCCCCCGGCTCCGGCGTGACCGTTACCGCGGATGCAAGGCCGGTTGCGATCAGGGCGCGACGAAGGTCCTCGACATCGCTCGCTTCATAGGGCTGGCCGGGCCTGAAGCGGGCGATCTGCTGAACGTGCTTCGCGCTGAACAGCGCGCCCGGCGGCACGACGATCTTGCCATAGCGTCGCGCCCCGCCCGGTTCGACGTTCAGCACCAGGGTCGCCATCTTGCTCTCGTGATCGACGATCACCTCAGGGTCGGGAACCGATGCGAACGGGAAGCCGCCCTGGCCGATCCGCTGGCGCAATGCGGCCGTGCCGGCATTGATCGCAGCGGCGTCGACCGGGTCCTGCGGCTTGACCCCGAATGCCTGGCGTAGGGCATCCGCCTGCTTGGGCGCCGCGTCCAGCCCGCGAACCTCGACCTTGGCGAAGCGGTAGAGCTCGCCCGGATCGGCAGCGAGAGTGACGATCACGCGCCCGGCTTCGGGCGTCACTCGCGGCTCGACCTGCGCGTCGTAATAGCCCCGCGACTGAAGCAGCTCGGCAAGCAGATCGGCGTCTTCGCGCGCGCGGCGGTCGATCTGGGCGACGTTGGCGGGTTGCTTCTCGCCGGCTCTGAGCGTCGACAAGGCGTCGAACTGCGCGGTGATCAGCTCCAGCTCTTCGGGATCGAGGCCGTCGAAGCGCACCTCGTAATGAAGGTCGGCCCCGGCTTCGGTCGTCACGCCCCCTGCCGCAGGAGCGGGCTCGCCGGGCTGCGGCGTGAGGTCGGGCCAGTCGACCCCCAATCCCGGCAGCGGATCGAGCGGCGAATTGGGGTCGAGCACAGGCCCCGCCTCAGGCGTGGCCTGCGCGAGGAGGGGAGAAACGGGACCGGTCGCCGCAGCCAGGAACGCGGCCACGGCCAACGCCGCGCCGGGGCGCCGCGACGAGCAGCACATCATGGACCGTGGCTTATCGCGTCAGCGGGCGGCCCGCCAGCGTTAGTGAACGGTGCCGGTCACTTCGTCCGCGTTGAGCAGCACGACCAGTCGCTCGACCTGTCGCCAGCGACAGAAATGGACGACATTGCCGAGGTCCCGGCTGCGATCGGCGCGCGATGCAGCCTCGATCGCCGCATCGATGCCGAAGCGCGCGATCAGATCGGTCGCATCCGCCAGGACGGCGCGATCGGCGACATAGGGGGGTGAGGTGACGCGGCTCTTTTCCACGGCGGCGGCCTTAGCGCGGCGAAGCTTGCGGTCCGGCGGACGAGAAGGGTCAACGCCGTCTTGACCATCTTCGCTGGCGTCGGGCCTGTGGGCGTGGCATGCGCCGCCGCGATGTCCCGTTCGCCCAGCCCCCGATCCGCCGGAATCCTGTTCGCCATCCTCCCGCTTGCCGGCGCAATCGGGTTGGGATTCCGCGGCCAGCCGGTGATCGGCCTTGTCGGCGGACTGGCGCTGGCGGCCGTGCTGACGACGCTTTTCTGGCTTGCCGATCGGCGGCGCTGAGTTACGCCCGATATCCCCGTTATCCACAGCCCGTTGGGGGCAGATTCCGCTTTGCGCGACTCGGAGAGCGTGAGACCATCTGTTTCGTGATCGGAACGAGATCGCGGAAGGTTCCGCCCCCGGCGGAACCCAGGCGAAGCAGGGAAGATCATCGCCGATACGGAAGTCCGAGAGCTTCGGCTCAAGGTTCGACCCATCGGCACAGGCGCCGGAAGCGATGTTGCCGGCGCGCCTGCCAAAGCCTGAAAAGGTCGAGGCGAGCGCGACAGCGTCATCCCAAGAAGGGCCGCGGAACCGCCCCGATCTTCCCCGGAAGAGCGAGGCAGCGAAGCGACGCCTGAGTGCGAGAGACTTGAGGTCCGCAAGGACCAAGACGATCTTGAGGCTCGGCGCAGTGGGGGCTGGCGGCAACGCCGGCCCCCATTTCGATTCGGGTTGCCCCCCTTGCTCGTCACCCCGGACTTGATCCGGGGACCACCTTTCTTTGCACGCACTCGAAAGGCAGGTGGATGCCGGATCAAGTCCGGCGTGACGATGGAGCTTACTCCGCCGCCAGTGTGGCCGGCCCGTCGAGCTTGCCGACCTCATTCCCCCAGGCGTCCCAGCCGGGCCGCTCGCTGCGTGCGAACAGTTCGAGCTTGGACGCATCCGGATAGAGCCGGTCGATCGAATCGCGCACTGCCTCCGGCTTCTGCGAATGGGCCCGCTTGGGCGCGAGGATGACGTTGGGCACGCCTTCGTCGCCAAGCGCCATCGGCCGGCCCTTTGCGACGCGGCTGGCGGCGAGCACATATTCGGCGGTCGGCTTGACGATCGACGGCCGCACGCCTTGCGCGCCGATCGGCTGGCCGTCCTTGCGCGCCTTGACCCAGACGAAGGCGATGCCGCGGAAATGCAGCTGCCAGGTGGCGAGGCAGGCCATCGCGACGTCCAGACGCGGCGAGGTGGCCCACAGGAACAGCACGCCGCGATCGGACAGCAGCTCCGGCAGCGGCAGGCGCACGATCGCCTCGTCAGGAGCGGTCGCGTAGAATTTTGCTGCCGCGCCCCATTTGTCCTGCTGGCCGTAATAGGCCCAGGGCGGATCGGCGAGGATCACGTCGTAACGCCGGTCGGGCAAGTCGCGCCAAAGGGTCATGGCACCCGACTAGCGCATCCCGCACCGCCGCGTCAGCCCCGTGCGCACGCCATGGCGACGTGGGCAACATGGACGACATTCACATGGAATCGGGAAAATTTTCCCTTTCCGGCGAAAATCCGGAAACAGGTGTTGACCAGGTCAAAGAGCCGCGCGGCCAGCATCGGACGCCCCAGCAGCATGGCACAGCGGCGCGCCTGTAGGACAGCATTTTGTTTCTCGTCTGTTCCTGCGCCGATGGAGGCGATCCGCTACATCGCCGGTTCGACATTGTTCGGATTGGGCAAAGTTGCCGGGGCGAGAGCGTCGCGGCGGTCCTTCGGCACAGGCGCGGTCGGGTCGGGCCGGAAATCCATGTTCGCGCGGTCGCCCGGGCCGTGATGAGGCTGGTCGAGCGCGAGATCGGCGGCGCTGCTGCCGCCTTCGGTCGCGCCGAGACCGCGGCTGCGGCGTGCAAACGCGACCAGCCCGACAAGGCCGAGACCGCCGGCGATCACCGCCGCGATCGTGCCGGTGCTGGACGAGGTCCGCTTCGCCTTCTTGTTCTTCTTCTTCGCCATGACGCGCTCCGTTGATGCCGTTTCGGCTCCAACGGGCGGGCATGGCCCCTGTTCCGGCTATTGCTCGCCGTTCAGCATCCGGATGATGCCGGAGAAATCGAGCCCGGCACGGCCGCCGTTCGCAAAGGCCTGGTAGAGCGCCATCGCCTCCGCGCCCATCGGCACCGAGGCATTCGCGTCGCTGGCCGCCTGGACGGCGAGCTTCAGGTCCTTGAGCATCAGGCCCGCTGCAAAGCCGCCCTGATAATCGCGATCGGCCGGCGTTTCCGGGCCGACGCCCGGCAGCGGGCAATAGCTGGTCATCGACCAGCTCTGGCCGGACGAGACCGAGCTGATATCGAAGAAGGTCTGGGGGTCGAGCCCCAGCTTCCTGGCCAGCAGGAACGCTTCGCACGTGGCAACCATCGTCGCGCCGAGCAGCATGTTGTTGCAGATCTTCGCTGCCTGGCCCGCGCCGCTGGAGCCGGCGTGGATCACGGCCTTGCCCATCAGCGTCAGGATCGGCTCCGCGCGCGCGAACGCGTCCGCCGGTCCGCCGACCATGAAGGTCAGCGTGCCCGCCGCCGCCGCCGCGATGCCGCCGGAGACGGGCGCGTCGACCGCAGCGAGACCCTTCGCGGCCGCGGCTTCGGCCACCTTCTTTGCGGTATCGACGTCGATCGTCGAGCAGTCGAGCAGCAGCGTGCCGGGCGTAGCGGCGCCGAACAGCGAGTCTTCATAAACCTGGGCGACATGCTTGCCGGCGGGGAGCATGGTCACGATCGCCTCGGCACCGTCGGCCGCCGCCGACGCGCTCTCGACCGGAAGGCAGCCGGCGGCCTTTGCCTTGTCCAGCGCGTCCTGCGACAGGTCGAAGGCGCGCACGTCGTGGCCGCCCTTGGCGAGGTTCGCCGCCATGCCGCCGCCCATGTTGCCGAGCCCGATGAAACCGATGCGTGCCATTCCAATTCCCCTCCCGCTTGCGGGAGGGGTCAGGGGTGGGCCCGACCTCAACCGCGGCGTGTGTCTCTAGTGCCCACCCCCAGCCCCTCCCGCAAGCGGGAGGGGAGCATTTACCGCCCCTTCCACGCCCCCGGCCGCTTCTCGACGAACGCGGCCATGCCTTCGCTCTGGTCCTCGGTGCCGAACAGGCCGTGGAACAGGCGGCGTTCGAACAGGATGCCTTGCGCCAGGCCGGTTTCGAACGCGGCGTTGATCATTTCCTTGTTCGCGATCGCGGCCAGCGGCGGCATGTCGGCGATCGTCTTCGCGGTCTTCAGCGCCTCGTCGACCAGATCGGCGGCGGGCACCACGCGCGCGACCAGGCCCGAGCGTTCGGCTTCGCCCGCGTCCATCATCCGGCCGGTCAGGCACATTTCCATGGCCTTGGCCTTGCCGATCGCGCGCGTCAGCCGCTGCGAGCCGCCCATGCCGGGCGAGACGCCCAGCTTGATCTCGGGCTGGCCGAATTTCGCCGTGTCCGCGGCGATGATGAAGTCGGCCATCATCGCGACTTCGCAGCCGCCGCCCAGCGCATAGCCGGCGACCGCCGCGATCCAGGGCTTGCGCGTTGCCGTGACCTTTTCCCAGCCGGCGAAGAAGTTGCTGCCGTACATGTCGGCGAAGCTCTGGGACGACATTTCCTTGATGTCGGCGCCGGCCGCGAACGCCTTTTCGCTGCCGGTCAGCACCAGGCAGCGCTGCGCCGGATCGGCATCGTATGCGGCCATCACCTCGATCAGCTCGCCGAGCACCCGGCTGTTCAGCGCGTTCAGCGCCTGCGGGCGGTTGAGGCGGACGAGCGTGACCGCGTCGTGGCGCTCGATCAGCAGGGTTTCGTAGTCGGCCATTACCGTTCCTTCCCGTCATCCCGGCGAAAGCCGGGACCTACCTTTTTCTCTGCCCTCACGCACAAGAAGAAGGTGGGTCCCGGGTCAAGCCCGGGATGACGATTGCTCGCTCACGCCGGCGTCCACGCCTCGTCGTCCGGCAGCGGTGCGAAGATCGTGTCGAGCATGTGCTCGGTCACGCCCTCGGGCGTCGCCGGGTTCCATTTCGGCGCATTGTCCTTGTCGACGATCACCGCGCGCACGCCTTCCAGGAAATCGTGGCGCTGCACGACATGCGCGCCGACTGCATATTCCTGCCGCATCTCGTCGGCGAAGCTGTGCATGTGCGCGCCCTCCTTCAGCAGGCGCAGCGCCACCTTCATCGTTTGCGGCGATTTGGTGTGGAGCGTCGCCAGCTCTTTCTGCGCCCAGTCCGAGCCGTCCGCCCCTAGCGCGGCATAGATGTCTTCCAGCCGGTCGGACGCGAACAGCCGGTCGATGCGCTCCATATTCTGCTCGATCCGCGCCGGCGGCGGCTCTTCCGAGAAGGCGTCGAGGATCGCTTCGATCGCGGACGGATCGGCGGCGATCTTCGCCTTCACTTCGCCAAGCGCGGCGGCAGGGACGAAATGGGTGGCGAGGCCCAGATATACGCACTCGGCGCCGTCCATCTGCGCACCGGTGAGCGCGAGGAACTGGCCCGCCCGGCCCGGCAGGCGCGACAGATACCAGCCGCCGCCGACGTCCGGGAACAGGCCGATCCCCGTCTCAGGCATCGCGAAACGCGTGTTCTCGGTCGCGACGCGGAACTTGCACGGCAGCGCAATGCCGACGCCGCCGCCCATCGTGATCCCGTCCATGAAGGCGACCGTCGGCTTGCTGTAGGTGAACAGCCGGTGATTCAGCTGATACTCGGTATGAAAGAACTCCCGCGCCTCCGCTCCGTCCTTCGCTCCGCTGGCGGCCAGCATACGAATGTCCCCGCCCGCGCAGAACCCGCGCCCCTCCGCATGATCGAACAGCACCGCGCGCACGGCATCGTCGCTGCGCCAGGCGGCGAGCCGGTCCAGGATTGCGCGGCACATCGCCGTGGTCAGCGCATGGATCGCCTTGGGCCGATTCAGCCGGATCCGGCCGACATGGCCTTCGGTGAAGGCAATGATCTCGTCGGTCATGCGTGCGCCCCGTTGAGGTTCACGCGGAGGCGCGGAGGCGCGGAGGAAGAAGGGAAATGGGGTTCACGCGAAGACGCGAAGGCGCGAAGAGAACTCCGCGAAGCGGATCGCCTTGCCCCAACGCGACAGTGATTCTGAGGCTTCGCCTCACCAATCTTCGCGTCTTCGCGTCTTCGCGTGAACAACACCTTCTTTTCTCCGCGCCTCCGCGCCTCCGCGTGAACCATCGTCATTGCCGCGTCAGCTCGCGGCCGACGATCATGCGCATGACCTGGTTGGTGCCTTCGAGGATCGAGTGGACGCGCAGGTCGCGCCAGAAGCGTTCGACCGGATAGTCCATCAGATAACCATAGCCGCCGTGCAGCTGCAGCGCGCGGTCGACGACCGACGAGCCAGTGTCGGTCGCGAAGCGCTTCGCCATTGCGGCGAACTTGGTCTTGTCCGGCGCGTTCGCCGTCACCTTGGCGGCGGCGGTGTAGAGCAGCATGCGCGCCGCCTGGAGCTCGGTTTCCATATCGGCCAGCATGAACTGCGTGTTCTGGAAATCGGCGATCGCGGTGCCGAATTGCTTGCGTTCCTTGGTGTATTTGACCGCCTCGTCGAGGCAGCGCTGCGCGCCGCCCAGCGAGCAGGCGCCGATGTTCAGCCGGCCGCCGTCGAGGCCCATCATCGCGATCCGGAACCCCTCTCCTTCCGCGCCGACGCGGTTTTCGACCGGCACGCGCACGCCGTCGAAATTGACCTGCGCGGTCGGCTGCGAATGCCAGCCGAGCTTGCGCTCGTTGGCGCCGAAGCTGACGCCGGGCATGTCCTTTTCGATGACAAGGGCCGTGATGCCCTTCGGCCCTTCAACGCCGGTGCGGACCATCGTCACATAGACTTCGTTCTGCCCGCCGCCCGAGATGAACGCCTTGGAACCGGTCACGACATAATGGTCGCCGTCCAGCACCGCCTTGGTCTTCAGCGCCGCGGCGTCGGAGCCGGACGAGGGCTCGGTCAGGCAGTAGCTGGCGATCCGGTCCATCGTGACGAGGCTGGGCAGGTATTTCTGCTTCACCGCATCCGAGCCGAACCGGTCGATCATCCAGCTCGCCATGTTGTGGATCGAGATGAAGGCGCTGGTCGAGGGGCAGCCATAGGCCATCGCCTCCATGATCAGCGCCGCTTCCAGCCGGCCGAGGCCGATGCCGCCCATCTCCTCCGACACGTAGATCGACGCGAAGCCGAGCTCGGCCGCGGCCTTGATCGTGTCGCGGGGGAAGATGTGCTTTTCGTCCCACTCGGCCGCGAACGGCGTGATCGCGTCGGCGGTGAACTTCTGCGCCATTTCCTGGATCTGGCGCTGATCGTCGGTCAGGTCGAACTGAGTCATGGAGGGCGCCTAGCAGAGGCTTGGGGGCCGCCGCCAGAGGCTCACTGGCAGCGGGTATAGCGCAGCGGCTTCGGCAACTCCTTGTCCTCGCGGACGAGGGTGTTGCTGCTGTTGGTCAGCGACAGCGTCTCGGTGCGCGTCCAGCTCTGGCCCTCGCCGGTGAAGGCGAACTCTGCTTTCAGCTTTTCGGGCCAGTTGCCGACGATCTTGGTCAGCTTCGCGCGCGATTCGTAGAATTGCAGCGTGTCGGGCGTGATTGTCAGCAGGCCCTTGGCGTCGCCGCGGGTGGAGGTGCAGTCGGCGGGGACGAGGCCCCAGCGGCCGCGCATGCTTTTCGGGATCGCCGCCTCTGCGACATCGGCGTTGTCCGGCTCGACGACGGTCTCGTCGGGCGGCAGCGTTTCGATATCCTTGACCGGCGCCGCGGCCTGATTGGCGGCGATGGCGTCGTTTGCCGCATTGTCGGGCGCGTTCGCCTGGCACGCAGCGAGCGCGAGCAGCGGAAGGACGAGCAGCCTGGTCATTCGCCGACCAATGCCTCAGCCTCGATTTCGACCCGCCATTCGGGGCGGAGCAGTGCCGAAACCACGACCATCGTCGCTGCCGGCCGCACATCGGCAAAGCGGCGGCCGTGCGCGCGGCCGATCGCCTCGCCGTCTGCGGCGTCGGTGATGAACATCCGCGTCCGCACGATATCCGTCCGCGCCCCGCCGAGCTGACGGATCGCGTCGACGATGATGTCGAAGCAGCGGTCCGCCTGCGCCTCGGCATCGCCGGGCGTGCTGGAACCGTCCGCCTCGACCGGCGCCGTGCCGGAGACGAGGATGCGGTCGCCGACGCGAACGGCGCGGGAAAAGCCGATCGTCTCCTCGTAGGGCGAGGCGGAGGCAGTGCGCTGGCGTTCGGTCATTGTCCCTCCCTTGCCCTCCCCCTTCAGGGGAGGATTTTTAGCCCATCGTCGGGATCACGAACGCGTTTTCGCCCGTCACCGAGCCATCGGGCCAGCGCTGGGTGATGGTCTTGGTCTTGGTCCAGAAGCGGACGCCTTCCATGCCGTGCTGGTTGATGTCGCCGAACGCCGAGCGCTTCCAGCCGCCGAAGCTGTGGTAGGCGACCGGCACCGGGATCGGCACGTTGATGCCGACCATGCCGACATTGACGCGCGCCGCGAACTCGCGCGCCGCATGGCCGTTGCGGGTGAAGATCGCGACGCCGTTGCCGTACTGGTGGTCGGACGGGAGCTTCAGCGCCGTTTCGAAATCCGGCGCGCGGACGATCTGGAGGACCGGTCCGAAGATTTCCTCCTTGTAGCTCTGCATCGTCGGCTTGACGTGATCGAACAGGCTCGGCCCGACGAAGAAGCCGCCTTCATGGCCCTGGAGCGTGAAATTGCGGCCGTCGACGACCAGCTCCGCACCTTCGTCGACGCCGGTCTGGATCCAGTTCTCGACGCGCTGCCGGTGCGCCGCGTTGACGACCGGGCCGTAATGCGCATCCGGATCGGTCGAAACGCCGACGCGTAGTGCGGCGATCGCGGGGAGCAGCGCCTCGCGCAGCTCGTTCGCGGTCTTCTCGCCGACCGGCACAACCACCGGGAGCGCCATGCAGCGCTCGCCCGCCGAGCCGAACGCGGCGCCGGCGAGGTCCTTCACGACCTGGTCCATGTCTGCATCGGGCATGACGATGCCGTGATTCTTGGCGCCGCCCATCGCCTGGACGCGCTTGCCGTTCTCGACGCCGCGCCGGTAGACGTAGTGCGCGATGTCGGACGAGCCGACGAAGCTCACCGCCGAGATCGCCGGGTGATCGAGGATCGCGTCGACCATTTCCTTGTCGCCGTGGACGACCTGCAGGATGCCTTCGGGCGCCCCCGCTTCGACCATCAGCTCGGCGAGGCGGACCGGCACCGACGGGTCGCGCTCCGACGGCTTCAGGATGAAGGCGTTGCCGACCGCGATCGCGACGCCGAACATCCACATCGGGATCATCGCCGGGAAGTTGAACGGCGTGATGCCGGCAACCACGCCCAGCGGCTGGCGCATCGAATAGACGTCGATGCCAGGCCCCGCGCCATAGGTATATTCGCCCTTCAGCGCGTGCGGGATGCCGGCCGAGAACTCGATCACGTCGAGCCCGCGCTGCACGTCGCCGCGCGCATCCGCGACGACCTTGCCGTGCTCCGACGCCAGCAGATGGGCCAGTTCCTCGAGGTTGGCCTCGACCAGCTCCTTGAACTTGAACATCACGCGCGCGCGGCGCTGCGGATTGGTCGCGGCCCAGCCCGGTTGCGCCTTTTCGGCGGCAGCAACGGCGCGGTCGAGCGCAGCCTTGTCGCCGAACGCGACGCGGGCCTGCACTTGGCCCGAATTCGGGTCAAACACCTCGCCGAAACGGCTGGAGGAACCGCCGGGGCCGCCGACGATATGATGATCGATGTCACGCATGATGTGAGTCCTTTCTTCCCCTTGCCCCTAGCCCTTTCGGCGCTTTCGGGACAAGGGACGCGGCGTGACATCCGCCCCCGCCGAACGTCGTCTGCTCGCAATCCTGCTGCGGCTCGTCACCGCGCTTGCGCTGACGGCGATGTTCGCGATCGTGAAGCTGGCGGACGCGCATGGCGTGACGCTGTTTGAAAGCCTGTTCTACCGCCAGGCACTGGCGCTGCCGCTGGTCCTGGGCGTGGTCGGCTGGGGGCCGGGATTCCGGTCGGTCAGGACGCAACGGCCGGGCGCCCATGTCTGGCGCACGGTGCTGGGCATGACCGGCATGGCGCTCAACTTCCTGACCTTCACCCTGCTGCCGATCGCGGAGGCGACGGTGATCCTGTTCACGGTGCCGATCTTCGCGACGATCCTGTCGGCGGTCGTGCTGAAAGAGCCGGTCGGGCCACACCGCTGGAGCGCCGTGATCCTGGGCTTCGCAGGCGTGCTGATCGTCGTGCAGCCCGGCGGATCGACGCTGCCGCCCGAAGGGATCGCCGTCGGCCTGGTCGCGGCCACTGTCGTCTCTGCGATCAACATCACGCTGCGTCAGATCGGCCGCACCGAAAGCGCGACCACGACCGTGTTCTGGTTCACGATCCTCTCCGCCCTTCCCTTCGGCGCGCTGATGCCGGTGCTGGGCAAGGCGCATGACGGCTGGACGTTCGGCCTGCTGTTCGCATTGGGCCTGATGGGCGGCCTTGCCCAGCTGACCTCGACCGCGTCGCTGAGGCTCGCCCCGGTTTCCGTGGTGCTGCCGATCGACTATTCGAGCCTGGTCTGGTCGGCGCTGATCGGCTGGCTGGTCTTTTCGACCGTGCCGAGCCCGCACCTCTGGCTCGGCGCGCCGCTGATCATCGCGAGCGGCCTCTACATCGTGTATCGCGAGCAGAAGCTGCACCGCGAACGGACCGCGGGCGCAGTCGCGACGGACTGAACACTTAGGGACGAAGCGGCTTGTCCGTCATGACGAGCACAATCGAGAGCAGCGCGCAGGCGAGCCCGACACCGACCGCTTCCTTGAGCAGCCCGAGCGAGACGAACACCGCGCCGGCCAGCACCGGAAGAACCATTGCGAGCGCCAATTTCATATGCGGACCCTTAGCAGCCCTGTGCGGACGGGAAAAGCTGCGGCATCCGCTACAAGCGCCTGAAGATCACCGACAGGTTGTTGGCAGGCATTTCGACCAGACGTTCGAAGCGGAGCCCGACGCGCTCGGCAAGCGCGATCACGTCGTCGAGCTGCCGCAATCCCCAGGCCGGATCGCGTGCCTTCAGCGACTCATCGAACGCTTCGTTGCTGGGTGCGGTGGGCATAGCTGTGCGGCGATACGGGCCGTAGAGATAGAGCGGCGCACCCGGCGGAAGCAGGCGCGCGGCGCCGGCGAACAGGCCCTCGGTCGCGGCCCAGGGGCTGATATGGACCATGTTGATGCAGAGCATCGCATCGGCCGCCGCGATCGGCCAGTCGGGGTCGCGCGCGTCCAGCTGGAGCGGCGGGCGGATGTTCGGGACACCTTCGCTCCAGGCCGCGATCGAGGAGAGCGCGTCCGGATCGGGATCGCTCGGCTGCCATTCCAGCTGCGGGAAGCTCTCGGCAAAGAAACGGACATGCTCGCCGGTGCCGCTGGCGATTTCGAGGATCAGGCCGGATGTGGGGAGGCTATCGCGCAGGACGGCGAGGATCGGCTCGCGGTTACGCGCGGTCGCGGGGGCGTGGCGGGCGTGAGGGTTCGGCACCTGAAATCCGGTTTGGCCTGAGCTTGTCGAAGGCCTCCCTTCTTCCTTCGGCTCAGAAAAAGAAAGGGAGGGCTTCGACAGGCTCAGCCCAAACCGGTTCTCTACGGACTTGCCGGATTATTCCGCCACATACCGCCACGGATCGCCCGGCGCCGGTCGGGCCCAGATCGTGAAGAACGGAACCACTGTCGGCCCGCCGGGCTTCGGCTGGTTGATGTGGAGCAGGCCGTAGCTGAGGCCCATGTCGCCCGACGGCGCGACCATCACTTCGTCGGCGGCCCAAGTGACGGAGCTGACCGGTTCGGGTGGGCCGACCAGCTCGCCGATCGCCTGCGCGCCGACCGCGAGGCCGTCCGGGCTGCCGAGGTTGATCGAGTCCGCGCGGCCCCATTTCTGGAAGGCGGCACGCAGGCCGATCTTCTGCGCCTCATCGGAAAAGGCGCCTTCGGACGCCTTCAGCGTCGCACCGGCATCGTCCGGGCGGGTCGCGCCCCAGCCGACGATCGGGCCCGCGGGCGTGAGCGCGACCGCCTCGCGCATGCCGAGCCGCTTGTAGCCGGCGACGCGCCAGCCGTCCGGCCGCTTCACCCAATAAGCGAGATATTTGAGGGGCTGCGGCGCAGCCTGCTTTGGGCGGACGGTCATCGTGCCATAGGTGAAGCCGTGGCTGCCGTCGGCGGAGATGCCGCCGCCGACCGGCGCCCATTCGACCGCCGAAACCAGATTCTCCGGCTTGGCCGCGAGCCGGGCGCGAATCGCTTCGGGGCCACGGATCAGTTCCGACGCGCCGCCCGAGATCATCACGGCCTGTGAGTCCATCATGGCCGTGATCGCGGAGACCAGGTCCTTGTCGCTGGCCTTGTCGGACCAGCCGCGATCGGCAGCAAGCAGCGCCTGATAGGCGGCCTGCGACGCCGCGACCGGCGCCGGCTTCGCAGCCACGGGCACAAGCGGCGTGGCCAGAGCCAGCGCACAGAACAGCAGGTGACGCATTGATCCTCCCTCGTTTCGCGCCGCTCAACAGCGCGAACGAAAGGGAGGAACAACGCGGCTTCTATCGGCGGCGGCCCCGGTTCGACGAACCGACCGGCGGCGGCTCTTGTTCGACCAGCGCCGGGGGAGCCCTACTCCGCCGCCTGCGCGACCTCCGGGTCTTTCCAGACCAGCACCGGCTTGCGGGCCGCGAGCGTTTCGTCGAGGCGGCGGCGCGGCGCAAAATGCGGCGCCGCCTTCAGCGCTGGATCGCCGTTCTTCGCGCGCGCGGCGACGGAGCGGAGCGCGCCAATGAACTGGTCGAGATTGCCCTTCGACTCCGTCTCGGTCGGCTCGACCAGCATCGCACCATGGACGACGAGCGGGAAATACATCGTCATCGGGTGATAGCCTTCATCGATCAGGCCCTTGGCGATGTCGAGCGTGGTGAAGCCCTCGGCCATGCCCTCGTCGGAGAACAGGGCCTCGTGCATGCACGGCCCGCTGTCGCCGAACGGCGCGTCGAGCAGGTCGTCGAGCGAGCGCAGGATGTAGTTCGCGTTCAGCACCGCATCCTCGCTGACCTGGCGCAGGCCGTCGGCGCCGTGGCTCAGCATATAGGCGGCGGCGCGAGTGAACATGCCCATCTGGCCGTGAAACGCGACCATGCGGCCGAAGCTGTGCGCGTGATGCTCCTCAGCCGTTTCCTCTTCGACCAGGTGATAGTGATCGCCCTGCTTCTCGACGAACGGTAGCGGCGCGAACGGCGCCAGCGCCGCCGAGAAGACGACCGGGCCGGAGCCTGGGCCGCCGCCGCCGTGCGGAGTCGAGAAGGTCTTGTGCAGGTTGATGTGCATCGCGTCGACGCCAAGATCGCCCGGGCGGACGCGGCCGACGATCGCGTTGAAGTTCGCGCCATCGCAATAGACGAACGCGCCGGCGGCGTGGACGGCGTCGGCGATCCGCTTCATGTCGCGCTCGAACAGCCCGCAGGTGTTCGGGTTGGTGATCATCACCGCCGCGACATCGGGCCCGAGCCGGCGCTTCAGCGCTTCGAAGTCGACGCGGCCCTCGGGCGTGGCTGGGATGTTCTCGACCGCATAGCCGGCAAAGGCGGCGGTCGCAGGATTGGTGCCGTGCGCCGATTCCGGGACCAAAACCACGGAGCGCGCATCGCCCCGCGCTTCCAGCGCCGAGCGGATCGCGAGCAGGCCGCACAGCTCGCCATGTGCGCCGGCCTTCGGGCTCATCGCGACCGCGGGCATGCCGGTGAGCTTGCACAGCCAGTCGGCGACGAGGTGGATCAGCGCATAGGCGCCCTGCACCGTTTCCTGGGGTGCAAGCGGGTGGATGTCGGCGAAACCGGGCAGCCGCGCGACTTTCTCGTTCAGCCGCGGATTGTGCTTCATCGTGCACGATCCGAGCGGGAACAGGCCGAGATCGATTGCGTAATTTTGCCGCGACAGGCGGGTGTAGTGACGGATCGCTTCGGGCTCGGAGAGACCGGGAAGGCCGATCGGGCGGACGCGCTCCAGCCCTGCTCCTCCCCGGAACGGGGAGGGGGACCGCGCGCCGTCAGGCGCGTGGTGGAGGGGTCGAGGTACCGAAGGGCTCGCTTCGCTCGCGACCCCTCCACCATGCTTCGCATGGTCCCCCTCCCCGTTCCGGGGAGGAGCTAGGCTGGGCAGGTCGACCCCCGTCGTGTGCTCGTCGCCGATCTCGAAGATCAGCGGCTCTTCGAGCATCAGCGCGCGGTTGCCGGTGAAGGTTTCGGTGTTGGCGGCGGTCTCGCCTTCGGGGCGGGAGACGCGGCCCTGGCGGTTCATGCTCATGCGAGGTCCTCCTGGAGGGCGGAAGCCAAGGCCTCGACATCCTCCGGCGTGGTGGTTTCGGTGACGGCGACGACGAGGCCGTGCTCCAGCGCGTCGACGCCGGGATAGAGACGGCCCAGCGACACCCCGGCGAGGATGCCGCGATCGGCGAGGCGGCGGACCAACGGGCGGGCTTCCTTCGACAGCTTCAGCGTGAACTCGTTGAAGAAGCTGGTGTTGACCAGCTCGACGCCCGGCACCTTGGCCAGCCGCTCCGCCGCGGCGACCGCGCCGGCGTGGTTCAGCTCGGCAAGGCCACGCAGGCCCTTTTCGCCGAGCAAGGTCATGTGGATCGAGAAGGCGAGCGCGCACAGCCCCGAGTTGGTGCAGATGTTCGATGTCGCCTTTTCGCGACGGATATGCTGCTCGCGCGTCGAAAGTGTCAGCACGAAGCCGCGCTTGCCCTCCGCATCGACGGTCTCGCCGCAAAGCCTGCCCGGCATCTGGCGGACGAATTTCTCCTTGCACGCGAACAGGCCCACATAGGGCCCGCCGAACTGCAGGCCGACGCCGATCGACTGGCCTTCGCCGACAACGATGTCCGCGCCCATCTCGCCGGGCGACTTCAGCAGGCCGAGCGCGACCGGCTCGGTGACGACCGCGACCAGCAGCGCGCCTTTCTCATGCGCGCGGGCGGCGAGCTCCGACAGGTCGGCGACGCGGCCGAGAATGTCGGGATATTGGACCACGACGCACGAGGTGTCGCCGTCGATCTGGCCGATCAACGTGCCTATGTCGGTGTTCGCCTCCAGCTTCGGCAGCGCGGTGTGCAGCTCATCGCCGGTGAAGCGGGCCATCGTCTTCGCGACCGAGACGTAATGCGGGTGGAGGCCGGCGGAGATCAGCGCCTTGGCGCGACGCGTGATCCGGCGCGCCATCGTGATCGCTTCCCAGCAGGCGGTCGAGCCGTCGTACATCGAGGCGTTGGCGACGTCGCAGCCGAGCAGCCGCGCGACCTGCGTCTGGAACTCGAACAGCATCTGCAGCGTGCCCTGCGCGATTTCCGGCTGATAGGGCGTGTAGGCGGTCAGGAATTCGCCGCGCTGGATGATGTGATCGACGGTCGCCGGCACGTGGTGACGATAGGCGCCGCAGCCGAGGAAGAAGGGCACCTCGCCGGCCACGGTATTCTGCCGGGCGAGCGCGGCAAGCTGGCGCTCGACCGAGAGTTCCGAGGCATGGTTCGGCAGGCCGGCGATCGGGTCCGACAGCCGTGCTTCCTGGGGCACGTCGACGAACAGGTCGTCGATCGACTTGGCGCCGACAGCCTGCAGCATCGCGCTGCGGTCGGCGGGGGTGAGGGGCAAGTAACGCATCAGGGCTTTCTCATCGTGAAGCGGAGGCGGACGTAATCGGCGATCCAGCGGCCGTCGGGCTGCCTGAGCGCGGGCGCGGCGCGCTCTTCGGCCTCGGCGGTAACGGCATCGATTTCGGATTCGGGGACACGCGCGGAATCGAGGAAGCCGGCGCGGAAGGTCTTGTACCAGGCGGCGGCGCCCGCCGGGAGCGGCGTCGGGCGGTCGATCAGCCAAGCCTCGATATCGGCGAAACCGGCATCGGAATAGATGCCGCTAAACTCCGCGGGCGAGGCATACCATTGCGGGTCTTCGCCCGGCACCGGATAGCCGCGCGCCGTCAGCACCTCGCGCAGCGCGCCGCGAAGCTGGGCGATGTTCCCTGCCCCGCCCTGCTCGCCGACAAAGCGGCCGCCGGGCTTCAGCGCGCGAAACACGCCGCGCGCGACGGCGCCGGGGTCGAGCATCCAGTGGAGCGCGGCGTTCGAGAAGACCGCGTCGAACGCGCCGTCGAAGTCGAGCGCCTGCCCGTCCATCACGCGCGCGTCGAGACCGCGCGCCTTGGCGGCGGCGATCATCTCGGGCGAGGCATCGACGCCGACCACCTCCGCGCCGGCCGCGACCAGCGCCTCGGTCAGCACGCCGTCGCCGCAGCCGAGATCGAGGATGCGCTCGCCCGCCTTGGGCGCCAGCAGCTCCACCACCGCGCGGCCAAGCTCCGGCACGAAGGCGGCGTTCTTCGCGTAATCGGTCGGGGACCAGCGGGAGGTGGGGTTGAGCATCCTGTTTCTCCTCCCCTCCCGCTTGCGGGAGGGGCCGGGGGTGGGAACGTCAGGGGCGCGGCGCTTCTAGCAGGCCCACCCCTAACCCCTCCCGCAAGCGGGAGGGGAAATCGGCTCACAGCCCGGACACGTATTCCTTGTACGCGCCCTCATCCATCAGCCCGTCCAGCTCGGAACGGTTCGACAGCGTCAGCTTGAAGAACCAGCCGTCCGCTTCCGGCGAGGTGTTGACCAGGTCGGGCGTGTCGCTGAGCGCGGCATTGCCTTCGGTGACGGTGCCGGAGACCGGCGCGTAGACGTCCGACGCGGCCTTGACCGATTCGACGACCGCCGCTTCGCCGCCTTGGGACAGCTGGCGACCGGCATCAGGCACTTCGACGAACACGACGTCGCCGAGCTGGCTCTGCGCGTAATCGGTGATGCCGACGGTCGCGGCATCGCCGTCGACCTCGATCCATTCATGATCCTTGGTGAAATAGCGGGTCATTTGGCGGCTCCCTTGCGGTGATAGCGGTGGGGGACAAGCGGCATGGCGGCGACTTCCGCCTCGAAAATCTTTGCGCGCTGGTTGAGGCGCACCTTGGTGCCCGGCACGGCGGAGGCGGCAGGCACATAGGCCATCGCGATCGGCCGCTCGAGGCTGGGCGAGAAGCCGCCCGACGTGACCTTGCCGACCTCGTTGCCGTCGGCATCGACCACCGCGGCGCCTTCGCGCACCGGCTGGCGGCCTTCGACAAGCAGGCCGACGCGCTTCAGCACCGGCTCCTGTTCGCGCTCCAGCAGGATGCGCTCGGCGCCCGGGAAGCCGCCTTCCTCGCGGCGGCGCTTTTGCAGCGCGAACCCGAGATCGGCGGAGATCGGCGTCGTCTCTTCGTCCAGATCATGACCGTAGAGCGGCAGGCCTGCTTCCAGCCGCAGCGAGTCGCGCGCGCCGAGGCCGATCGGCTTTACTTCGGGCTGGTCGCACAGGAGGTCCGCGATCCGCTCGGCGTGTCCTGCGGCGATCGAGATTTCGAACCCGTCCTCGCCGGTATAGCCGGAGCGGCTGATCCAGGCGGGGACGCCGTCCAGGTCGAACGCGCCCGCTTCCATGAAATAGAGCCGCGCGACCTCGGGCTGGATGCGCGCGAGCGCTTCGCCGGCCTTCGGGCCCTGCAGCGCCAGCAGCGCGCTTTCCTCCAGGTGATTGAGCGTGATCTCGTCGGGCAGATGCTCACGCATATGGCCGATATCGTCATACTTGGTCGCACCGTTCACGACCATGTAGAAGCCGTCCGCCTGACGCGTCAGCATCAGGTCATCGAGGATGCCGCCGCTGTCGTTCAGCAGCAGCGAATAGCGCATCTTGTCGACGCCCAGGCCCTTCACGTCGGCCGGAAGGAGCTTTTCCAGCTCCGCATCGACATCGGGACCGCTGATCAGCAGCTGGCCCATATGGCTGACGTCGAACAGCCCGGCATTCTCGCGCGTCCAGAGATGCTCGGCCATGATGCCTTCATACTGGATCGGCATGTTGTAGCCGGCGAACGGCACCATCCGGGCGCCGCGCGCGCGGTGCCAGCCGTCCAGCGGCAGGCTCTGGGGGGGAAGGTCTTCCGTCTCGCTCACACTCGCCTCCGTGACCGGCAGCCGCGTCCCTTGATCGAAACGCATCCGCTGCCCCCTCTGTCACGGGACCTGAGAGCTTTCACCGGGCGCAAACCCGACTTACCCCTTCGGTGGCCCGCACTGGCGCACGGACGCTTTCCAGAGTGTCGCTGAACAGGCGGTCGCGGTCCTTTGACCTGAGAGATTCCGGGGCGGTTGCTCCTTCGGCGGAAGCCGGGTCCTTGTTGCTCAAATCGAACCGTCGGCTTGCGCCGCCTACGATTTGAGCGGGCCCTGCCTCACTCTCCCGCGAACGCCCGGCGGTTGCCCGCCGGCGACGTCAGCGCCTCTGGCCGGGGTCCGCGCCGGAGTCAACGCCCACGCCGTGCCGATAGACGAGCGTCGCGCCCTGCCAGCCCGAATAGCCGAGCAGCAGCACCACGACGGTCGAGAGCACCAGGCCGGTCGGCACGACATAGGCGGGGCCGCCGTTCATCCGCCAGATGAAGTTCGCGACCTGGATGCCGACGACGAGAAGGTTCACGACCAGGTGATGATGCGCGGCAGGAAGCGCGCGAATGCGGGCGTCGCCGAAATAGTCGATCAGCCCGAATATGGCCGCAAACGCCGCCAGCACGATGCCGAGCGCAAGCGCCAGCATGCCCAGCGTCGCCCAGACCAGGTCGTGCCGATGCCAGAACATCAGGTCGCAAACCCAGACCAGCAGGAACAGCACGACCGGGAACATCACCGTCATCGGGTGAATCGGGTGACCGGCGATCCTGGCCGTGCTGCGGAAGCGTTCCATCGGGCGATCCTCTTTCCCGCGCGAACGCGGGAGGAAACGCCCCCGTTCCGACGTCAGCGCGTCGCGTTGTACTGAAGCTGGTCCGGCGTGAGCTGGAACCCGATCAGCTGCTCGAAGCTCGCGCGGGCAACTGCGGCGCGGACGCCGGGCCGGGAGAAGGGATCGATCGCCGCGTCTTCCTCACCGGCCTTGCGCTTGCGGGTGATCTCCTCGCGAACCTTGTCGGGCAGCGTCGCCGCCGAGCGGCTGATGATGCTCGACCCCAGGCCGGTCGTTTGCGCCCGATCCTGGCCCGCGGCGAAATTCAGCGACACGCGGCTGATCCGCTTGGCGACGACCACGTTGCCGCCACGCACGATCGTGACGAAATAAGGCAGCACCACTTCGCGCGGCGCGCTGCTATCGCGGCGGCGCGCGATGACGTCGAACGTGGTGTTGGCGATCACGTCGGGGCCGCTCGTTTCGTCGCAGGTCGTGCGCAGGTTGGTGATCGTCGCGGTGACGTCGATCGCGCGCGCATCGCGGCTCTGCGGCGGGTCGAACAGCGTGATGTCGCCGGTGTAGGCGGGCACGCCGACCGCCGGACAGGTCGTGCGGGCGATGCGGATCCCCCCCAGATAATCCATCTCGCCGTTTCGGGAGCAGGCCCCGAGCGTCAGGGCAATGGCGGCAGCGGCAAGGGCAAGGCGAAGCGACAAAGACGGATCCTCGGGAGCGGGAAAGACGCGCAAAAGCATAGGAAGGCGCTTTGATGCAGGCAAGCAATCGCTTAAGGGGAGCAATCATGTCCTCTCTAACCAAGCTCAAGCTGCTGATCGCGGCTCCGCGCGGATTTTGCGCGGGCGTCGATCGCGCCATCCGGATCGTCGAACTCGCGATCGAGCGCCTTGGCGCGCCGGTCTATGTGCGCCACGAAATCGTCCACAACCGCTTCGTCGTCGACGCGCTGAAGGCCAAGGGCGCCGTCTTCGTCGAGGAATTGGAGGACGTGCCCGACGGCGCGCCGGTCGTCTTTTCCGCGCACGGCGTGCCGAAATCGGTGCCGGCAGAAGCCGAGGCGCGCGGCCTCGATTACCTCGACGCGACCTGTCCGCTGGTGTCGAAAGTGCACAGCCAGGCGGAGCGGCTGGTCGCAGCGGGGCGCCATATCCTGTTCGTCGGGCACAGGGGTCATCCGGAAGTGATCGGCACGTTCGGCCAGGTGCCCAAGGGCCGCATGACATTGGTTGAGACCGTCGCCGACGTGGCGGCGCTCGCGCCCGAAGAGCCGGACAATCTGGCGTTCCTGACCCAGACGACACTCTCCGTCGACGACACGGCGGAGATCATCGCCGCGCTGAAGCGGCGCTTCCCCAACATCCACGGTCCGCGCGGCGAGGATATCTGCTACGCGACCTCGAACCGCCAGTCGGCGGTCAAGGCGATCGCGCCACTGTGCGACGCGATGCTGGTGATCGGAGCCCCGAACAGTTCCAACTCGCTGCGGCTGGTCGAAGCCGCCGAGCGCGCCGGCGCACGGGCGATGCTCGTCCAGCGCGGGCGCGACGTCGATTTCGGTTGGCTGGAGGGCGTGTCGACGCTGGGCCTGACCGCCGGCGCGTCGGCACCGGAACTGCTGGTCCGCGAAGTCGTCGACCGCCTCGCCGAACGCTATGCGGTCGACGAGGAGCAGGTCGAGACCGCCCGCGAGCAGATGGTCTTCAAGCTCCCGCGCGAATTGCAGGCGGCGTAGCCTTTATAGCCCTCCCCCTGGTGGGGAGGGTTGGGCGGGGGCGCGAGATCGGCGAAGCCGGGCTCGCCAACAAAGACTTTTCTCGGCCCGCAGACGCGGGCCGGCCCCCTCCCCTTGCCCTCCCCACAAGGGGGAGGGAGTTCTTACCCGGCCCGCTTCACGGCGCCCTTGTGCGCGCCGACGCCGGAGCGGCGGCCGCGGAACGGGCGCTTCGGCCGGTCGCCGGCGGGACGGGCGCGCTGCTCTTCGTGGCGGCGCTGGGCGGTCGGCTTGGCCTGGACCGGCTTCGGCAATGACGCGCGCTGCGCCTCGAAATTCTCGGGCAGCGGCACAGGCTGGAGCTGGACGCGGGTCAGACGTTCGATCTGCTTCAGATAGGCGCGCTCCTCGCCGTCGACGAAGCTGATCGCGATACCGTCACGCCCGGCGCGCGCGGTGCGGCCGATGCGGTGGACATATTGCTCGGCAACGTTCGGCAGCTCGAAGTTGAAGACGTGGCTGACGCCCGACACATCGATGCCGCGCGCGGCGATGTCGGTCGCGACAAGGATCTTGATCTCGCCCGAACGGAACGCCTGCAGCGCCTGGGTGCGCTGCGGCTGCGACTTGTTGCCGTGGATCGCCGCGCAGCCGATGCCGGCCGCCTGGAGATGCTTCACGACCTTGTCGGCGCCGTGCTTGGTGCGGGTGAAGACCAGCGCGCGATCGATCGGTTCGGCCTTGAGCGTCAGCGTCAGCAGCGCCTGCTTCTCGGCCTGGTTGACGAAGGTCACGAACTGCTCGACGCGCTCGGCAGTCGAGGCGACGGGGGTCACCGCGACCTTGACCGGATTGGTCAGGAAGCGGTCGCCCAGCTCCGCGATCGTCTTCGGCATCGTCGCCGAGAAGAACAGGGTCTGCCGCTGCTTCGGCAGCATCTGGCTGATCCGCTTCAGCGAATGGATGAAGCCCAGGTCCAGCATCTGGTCGGCCTCATCGAGCACGAAGACTTCGACGTCACGAAGCGTCAGCGCGCGCTGGTCGATCAGGTCGAGCAGGCGGCCGGGGGTTGCGACGACGATGTCGACGCCGGGGCGCATCTTGTTGATCTGGCGCCCGATCGGAACGCCGCCGAACACGGTTTCGACGGACAGCCGCATGAAGCGCGCATAGTCGCGGAACGATTGCGCGATCTGCGCCGCCAGCTCGCGGGTCGGCGAGAGGACAAGCATCCGGCAGCCGCCGATCGGCGTCGGCTTCGGGTGGCGCGCGAAATAGTCGAGGGCAGGCAGCGCGAAGGCCGCCGTCTTGCCGGTGCCGGTCTGGGCGATGCCGCACAGGTCGCGGCCTTCGAGAACCGGCGGGATCGCCTTAATCTGGATCGGCGTCGGGGTCGCGTAGCCCTTGGCATTGAGCGCCTTGAGAATGGGCTCGGCGAGGCCGAGGTCGGTGAAATTGGTCATGAAATACTCGCAAAATGCGCAAGGCGGCGCGCGCAGTCGCGCGGCCGCATGACGCGGGGTTGGTTTGACAACCCGCGTGAAAAGGGAAGCCTGTTGCAGGGAGCGCTAAGCGGTGCGGCCGGGCTCGTATTCGAGCTGTTCACGCTGCCGTACCATCGGGGCCAGGCCCCGTGCGCGACGGTCATATGGAGGCCCATTACGGCGGAAGCAAGGCGCTAAAGCCGATCGAGCGTGAGAAGCGCCTTGTCGCCTTTCCAAAGCGTGTCGACCTGCGCGCGCGTGGCGGCGCTCGCCGCGGCGTCGCCCAGCGCGGCCTGGGCCTGAGCGCGGCCCCAGAGCACCCAGACATTGTCGGGCTGGCGGGCAAGCGCACGGCCGAACGCGGCATAGGCTTCGTGGGCGTCGCCGGCTTTCAGCAGCGACGCGCCGACGGCGGCATCGAGCGGCTGGAGCCAGATCGGCGCATCGGCCTTCGCCTCGATCTCCGCAGCGCGCCCGAAGCGCTGGGCGGCGCCGCGGTAATTCTTCGTGGCATAGTTGATGCGCGCGACGGCGACGTGCTCGGCAATCCGCAACTGCGGCGGCTCGTTGCCGAGGAATTTATCGCGCAGCGCCTCCTTGCGCATCAGCGCCAGCTCGTCGCGGGCCTGATCCACTTGCCCGCCCCGCGCCATGGCCTGGATCCGAAGCGCCCGCCAGATCTGGTGGAGCAGCAACTGGTCCGAGGTCGGTTCCGGCAGCTTCAGGAATTCGGCGCTGGGCAGGAATTGCGCCCGGATCTGAAGCGCCAGCGAACGGTCCGCATAGTCGGCCGATTTCTCCAGCCGGCCGGCGGCGGCGAGCGCTGTCGGCGCATCGCCCGTCTGCTCGGCGCTGATGGCGACGCGCTGTTCGCCGGCGACGGTCTGCGAAAAGGCGGGCGACGAGGCCAGCACCAGTGCAAGGATCAGCGTGCGCATAGAACCCCCTTCTTGCGCAGCGACCGTAAGAGCAGCCATGGGGCTTGTCGACACGAGCGCGCTTCTGCAAACCGCCCGCTGCACATAAGAATTGAGAGGTCGCCTTGAAATATTTGCCTGCCGCCCTGCTGCTTGCCGCCGCCACACCTGTCCTTGCCGCGCTGAGCCCGGCCGAGCAGAAAATGACCAAGACCGTCGATGCCGAATATGAGCGGTCGGTCGCGCTGCTCGAAAAGCTGGTCAACCAGAACTCGGGCTCGCTGAACATCGAGGGCGTGACGAAGGTCGGCGAGATGATGCGCGCCGAGCTGGAGCCGCTGGGCTTTCAGGTGACCTGGATCCCGATGGGCGAGGTCAAGCGCGCCGGCCACATCGTCGCCGTCCACAAGGGCAACGGCAAGGGCAAGCGGATGCTGCTGATCGGGCACCTCGATACGGTGTTCGAGAAGGACTCGCCGTTCCAGACATTCGTGCGCAAGGGTGAGAAGGCGGAAGGTCCGGGCGCGGGCGACGACAAGGGCGGCATGGTCGTGATGGTCGCGGCCCTGCGCGCGATGCAGGCCGCGGGCACGCTGAAGGACGCCGATATCGAGATCGTGCTGACCGGCGACGAAGAGGATTCGGGCGACCCGCACAGCATCTCGCGGCGCGACCTGGTCGCTGCCGGCAAGCGCGCGGACGCCGCGCTCGATTTCGAGGCCCTGTCGGTGATCGACGGCCAGGATTATGGCTCGATCGCGCGCCGCAGCTCGATCAGCTGGACCTTGAAGGTGACGGCCAAGAGCAGCCATTCGAGCGGCATCTTCACGCCGTCAGCGGGCGAAGGCGCGATCTATGCGGCGAGCCGCATCATCTCTGCCTTTCGCGACGAGCTGCGCGAGCCCAACCTGACCTACAATGTCGGGCTGATCGCGGGCGGCACCCAGGCCGCGTTCGACGCCGGCCAGATCCGCGCCACGGCGGCGGGCAAGACCAACATCATACCGTCGATTACGCTCGCCCGCGGCGACATCCGCACCCTGTCCGACGAGCAAAGCGACCGGGTCGAGGCCAAGATGAAGGCGATCGTCGGCCGCGCCTATCCGGGCGCGCAGGCAGAGATCAGCTTCGATCCCGGCTATCCGGCGATGGCGCCGACGGAGGGCAATCGGGCGCTGTTGCAAAAGCTGAACGGCGTGAACGCCGACCTGGGGCTGAAGGCGATGCCCGCGCTCGACCCGCTGAAGCGCGGTGCCGGCGACATCGCCTTTGTCGCCAAGGACGTGGACGGGCTGGTCGGGCTCGGCACCGACAGCGACGGCGATCATGCGCCGGGCGAGACGGTCGACCTCGATTCGATCCACCGCCAGGCCAAGCGCGCGGCGATCCTGATGACCCGGCTCAGCAAGGAATCGCGCTGAGGCGCAGACGAGGAGTCCCTGATGTCCTTTGGTATCTACCAAGCCTCGGTGCCGGTGTTCGTGAACGCCCTCACCAACATGCGCGCCTGGCTCGACAAGGCCGCGGCGGAAAAGCCGGAAGCCGAGCTGGTCGAGGCGCGACTTGCGCCCGACATGCGGCCCCTCACATTCCAGTATCAAAGCGCCTCTGACTCGGCGAAATTCGCGGTTGCGCGGCTAACCGGTGTCGAGGCGCCGTCAATGCCCGATACCGAAGCGAGCTTCGCCGAGCTTAGGGAAAGGTGCGACAAGACGATCGCGTTCGTGAAAAGCGTGGATCCGTCCGCCTTCGCGGACAGCGCCGGCCGAACGGTCGAACTGAAATTCCCGAACGGTATGGGCTATCGCCTCGATGGCCAAAGCTATCTGACCGGCTTCGCGCTGCCCAATTTCTTCTTCCACGTGACCACCGCATACGCGATCCTGCGGGCATCTGGCGTCAGCCTCGGCAAACCCGATTTCCTGCAGCATCTCGGGCAGCCGAACATCCAACCCGGAAGCTGATCGCGCCGCCTCGCCTCGATCCGGCGCCTGGCTAAACCGGCGCTGAACGCCGGGTTCAGGACTGACTCACGCAGCCCCTTCTATTTTCGCGCGTTCGGGCATGGGGCGCGGAGACAGGAGAGTCACATGCGCAAACTCTTGATCGGGCTGCTGCTCGCCGCCACCGCGGCGTCGCCGGCCCTGGCGGACAAGGGTGGTCACGGCCACGGCGGCGGCGATCATGGCGGCGGTGGGCATGGCGGTCCGCACGGGGGCGGCAACCCGCATTGGGGCGGCGGCAATCCGCATCGGGGTGGCGACAATGACCATGGCGGAGGCTGGAAGCATGCGGCTCCGGCGATGAGCTTCGCCGCCCCGGCCTTTCGCGGCAACAGAGGTGGACACGGGCCGCAGATAGCGCGCGGCTGGGAGCGCCCGGCCCCGTTCCGCGCCGCCCGCTTCGACGACAAGCAGGCGCGAAAGGCCTGGAAACACGAGGCGCAGGACCAGCGCAAATTCGCGCGGGCATGGGATCGCCAGGAGCGCTTTGGTCCTGCCCAGCGTGTCGTCCGGGTCGAACGCTACGTTCCGCCGCACATCGTCCGGTACGTCGAACCGCGCGTGGTCCGGTATGTCGAACCGCCCGTCCGCTACGTGCAGCCGCGCGTCGTCCGCTATGTCGCGCGGCCACCGGTCCGGTATGTGGCCCCGGTCCGGTATGCGACGCCGGTCCAATACGTGGCGCCGGTCCGCTATGCGCCGGTCTATGCGCAGCCAAATGCGGGTTATTGGCCCCGCCAGTACGGTTATGACGATTACACGCCGACCTACCCGGCAACCTATTATCACCCGGCGACCTATTACGGAGCCGCCGACTACTGGCCGGAGAGCTACAGCCCGATCGATCCGGCCTATCGCGCCGGTTCTGGCGGGCTGTTCGGCAGCGGCGGCAACGGCCTTCTCGGCGCGCTGCTGCCCATCGTGCTGCAGAGCATGATCGGCAGCAATATCGGCGGCCTCGGCTCCTATGGCTCGCTGGGCGGCTTCACCGGCCTCTACTCGCCGGACGTGCTGCCGCTGCAGGACGCGAGCTACGCGCCTTATGCCAACGGGCTTGGCAACACCGATCTCGCATCGCTGCTGCTGCCGTCGCTGTTGGGAAGCGGCTCGATCTTCTGATCCGTGGCCTTGATCGGCATGGACGTTCGGCCCACATGACGCCCATGCTGATCGAGACCGAAACGACGCCCAATCCGGCGACGCTGAAATTCCTGCCGGGCCGTCCGGTGATGACCGGCGGCACGCGCGACTTTGCCAGCCCCGAGGAAGCGGAAAGCTCGCCTCTGGCGGAAGCCCTGTTCGATCTTGGCGACGTCGAAGGCGTCTTCTTCGGCTCCGATTTCGTGTCGGTCACCGCTGCGCCCGGCGGCGACTGGCGGGACCTGAAGCCGAATGTGCTGAGCGTGCTGCTCGATCATTTCTCGGGCGACATGCCGCTGTTCCGCGCCGGTTCCGCTGCCGGAATAGCGATCGAGGACGAAGCGCCGCTCGAAAATCCCGAAGACGCCGACATCGTCAGCCAGATCAAGGAGCTGATCGACACCCGCGTCCGCCCGGCGGTCGCCAATGACGGCGGCGACATCGTCTATCGCGGCTTCCAGCAGGGCACGGTGTTCCTGAAGATGCAGGGCGCCTGTTCCGGCTGTCCGTCGTCAACCGCGACGCTGAAGCAGGGCATCGAGCAGCTGCTGAAATATTACGTGCCGGAAGTGACCGAGGTCCGGGCCGTCTGATGCCTGCCTTATCCGATCAAGCGCTCGACCAGCTGTTTCGCACCGCGCGCACCTATAACGGCTATCTCGACCGGCCCGTCGCCGAAGGCCAGCTCCGCGCGATCTGGGACCTGATGAAGATGGGGCCGACTTCGGCCAACATGCTGCCGGCGCGGATCATCTGGTGCGTGAGCGACGACGCCAAGGCGAAGCTCGCGTCGTGCGCCTCGGCGAAGAATGGTGCCAAGATCGTCAAGGCGCCGGTCACCGCGATCATCGGCATGGAGGTGGATTTCCACGAACTGCTGCCGGAATTCTTCCCGCACGACCAGACCGCGAAGACATGGTTCCCCGATCCCGAGGTGCGCAAGATTCACGCGCTTCGCAACAGCTCACTGCAGGGCGGCTATTTCATCATGGCGGCGCGGGCGCTGGGGCTCGATACCGGGCCGATGTCCGGCTTCGACAACGCCCGGGTGGATGAGCTGTTTTTCGCGGGCACGACCGTCAAGTCGAACTTCATCTCGACGCTTGGCTATGGCGATCCGTCGACGATCTTCGCCCGCTCGCCGCGCCCGGCGTTCGAACGCTTCAATCGCATCCTTTGAGACGGCTGGCGATCGAGACCGCGACCGAGGCCTGTTCGGTCGCGCTGTTCGAGGATGGACGGCTGATCGGCCACGTCCATGAATTGGTCGGCCGCGGCCATGCCGAGCGGCTGATTCCGATGATCGCCGAGCTGCCCGACAAAGGCCGTGCCGACTCGATCCTGGTCGATTGCGGTCCGGGCAGCTTCACCGGCGTGCGGGTCGGGCTGGCGGCGGCGCGCGCGCTGGCGCTCGCCTGGCGTGCGGAGGTTTCCGGTTATTCGTCGCTTGCGCTGATCGCGGCATCGGCGTTCGCGGAACCTGACGCTTTCGAAACGCTTTCCGTTGCAATCACCGGCGGACATGGCGAGTATTTCGTCCAGCGTTTCGAAAAGCAGGGAGTGCGCCCGATCACGCTGCTCGCGTCCTTGAAGCCCGACGACGCCGCGCGATTGTGCGGCACCGATGCGATCGCCGGATCGGGCGCCGACGCTTTGCGCGCAGCCGGCGCCGCCGGTCGGTCGATCGCGGTCGAGCCCGATGCGCGAAAGACCGTGCTGCTGCCGCCCGACCTCGCCGCCCTGCCGCCGAGCCCCATTTACGGACGCGCCCCCGATGCGCGTCTGCCTGGCTGACCTTGGCAACCGATCTCGCCATCCGCGTCGAACCGGGCGGCATGGCCGACCTTTCCGATGTCATGATTGCGATGAGCGACGCGTTCGATCCCGAATATGGCGAAGCGTGGACCGAGGCCCAGTGCGCCGGCATCCTCGGCATGCCGGGAAGCTGGTTGCTGATTGCGCGATCGGGCGCCGATCCCGCGGGCTTCGCGCTGCTCCGCACCGTTGCCGATGAAACCGAGCTGCTGTTGATTGCCGTCCGCAATCGCTATCGCCGGCAGGGCATCGCCCGCGCGCTGCTCGACCAGGCGATCGGCGACGCCGCAGCCGACGGGGTGGAAATGCTGCATCTGGAGGTGCGCGACGGCAATCCGGCGGTCGAGCTTTATCGCGGCGCCGGGTTCGTCCCAATCGGCGTCCGCCGCGCCTATTACCGCGGCCGAAGCGGCAAAGTCTTCGACGCATTGACCTTCAAAAGACGTCTTGGCGTCAACTGACGGCGGATCATCATTTTCGGCTTGAACTCATGTCGACTTCAAGACATGGGCAGTTCCGACCATCTTTCCGATGATCGCCCCAAGACGAGAGACAAAAGTCCGATGACCGAACAATCCGAAATGAAAGAAACGCTGATCACGCTGACCGCCGACATTGTCGCCGCGCACGTCAGCAACAACAGCGTTGCGGTGAATGATCTGCCGACGCTGATTTCGAACGTTCACACGGCGCTGACGGCGCTGGGCGGCCCGCCGCCGCAGCCGGAAACCAAGCCCGAGCCCAAAGTGTCGATCCGCGCTTCGGTCAAGCCCGACTATATCGTCTGCCTGGAAGACGGCAAAAAGCTGAAAATGCTGAAGCGTCACCTGATGACGCACTACAACATGACCCCGGACCAGTATCGGGCCAAGTGGAACCTGCCCGCCGACTATCCGATGGTCGCGCCGAACTATGCCGAGCAGCGCCGCACGCTCGCCAAGAAGATCGGCCTCGGCACCAAGCGTCGCCGCGGGCGGTAAGCGCCTTCAGCCCCTCCCCTTCACGGGAGGGGCTTTCCATGCCTTTCCCCTTTTCCCCAAACGCATTACACCGACGTCATGCATCGCAAGATCGACGTCGAAGCCCTGTGCGCTGAAAAGGGGCTGCGCATCACCGACCAGCGCAAGGTGATCGCCCGCGTCATATCGGAATCCGAAGATCATCCGGACGTGGAGAAGGTCCACGCGCGCGCCGCGTCGATCGATCCCGGCATTTCGATCGCGACCGTCTATCGCACCGTCCGTCTGTTCGAAGAGGCGGGCATTCTCGAGCGCCATGATTTCGGCGATGGCCGCGCCCGCTACGAAGCGGCCCCCGAAGCGCACCACGATCACCTGATCGACGTGGAAACCGGCCGGGTCATCGAGTTTGTCGATCCGGAACTTGAACTGCTGCAACGGCAGATCGCAGAGAAGCTGGGTTTCCGCCTCGTCGATCACCGAATGGAGCTTTATGGCGTCGCGCTCGATCGCAAAGGGTGAAGCAAGCCCCTCCCCCGAAGTGGAGGGGCTGATGAGACATGTGCGCGGCTGCGCACGCCTGCTGGCGTTGGCCCTTGCCTGCGCTTTCTGCGTCGCCGCTCACCTGCTGACGAGGGCGCTCCGTATGCAATCGCATTGGCCGCAGCGCTGCCTGGGCTGGACCGCGCGCATCTGCGGCGCCGTCGTCGAGCTGCGCGGAAGACCGCTGGCGCACGACGTCCTGTTCGTCTCAAATCACACGAGTTGGCTGGACATTCCGATCATCGCCGGCGCGACCGGGACCGCGTTCGTTGCGAACTCCGGCGTCCGGGACTGGCCGCTGATCGGCTGGCTCGCGGGTCTCAATAATACCGTTTACGTCGACCGCACCGATCGCAAGGGCGTGCAGGCGCAGATCGATATCATCCGCCAGGCGCTCGCCCGGCACCAGCCGATCGCGATCTTCCCCGAAGGGACGACGTCGAACGGGCTGGACCTGCTGCCGTTCAAGCCGTCGCTGCTCGAAGTGCTCGCATCCACTCCGCGCGCGATCCGGGTGCAGCCGCTCAGGATCGATTATGGCGCTGCCCGCGATCTGGCCTGGATCGACGACGAGCCCGCGCCGCGCAATGCCTGGCGCGTGCTGACGCGGCCCGGCCGCTTCGTCGTCCGGCTCGAATGCCTCGACCCCTTCTCGCCGGCCGAGATCGGCGACCGCAAGGCAGTCGCGGCGGAGGCGCGGCGCCGGATTCTCGCGGCTTCCGCGCGGAGCCCGTCAGGCGTATAGGCGCGCCGGTGAATCGCTCCCCCAAGACCTACCGCGTCAAATCCTTCGGCTGCCAGATGAACGTCTATGACGGCGAGCGGATGGCCGAATTGCTCGACGCCCAGGGCCTCACGGCCACGGATGGCGACGACGCCGATCTCGTCGTCCTGAACACCTGCCATATTCGCGAAAAGGCGGCCGAGAAGGTCTATTCCGATATCGGCCGCCTGCGCCGCGACGACGGCAGCCGGCCGCTGGTTGCCGTCGCCGGTTGCGTCGCTCAGGCCGAAGGCGCGGAAATCCACCGTCGCACCAAGGATGTCGATATCGTGGTTGGCCCGCAGGCCTATCACCGGCTGCCGGAGCTGGTCGCCGACGCCGCACAGGGCAGGCGCGTGGCCGACACCGACATGCCGGCGGACTCGAAGTTCGACGCGCTGCCGAAACGCGCGCGGCAGGTGCGGCCGAGCGCATTCCTCACCGTCCAGGAAGGCTGCGATAAATTCTGCACCTATTGCGTCGTGCCCTACACGCGCGGCGCCGAGGTCTCGCGGCCATGGGCCGCGATCGTCGACGAGGCGAAGGCGCTGGTCGACGCCGGCGCGCGCGAGATCACGCTGCTCGGCCAGAACGTCAATGCCTGGAGCGACGGCGGACGCGGGCTGCACGACCTGATCGAGGAATTGGCAAAGCTGCCTGCCCTCGCCCGCATTCGCTACACCACCAGTCATCCCAACGACATGGCTGACGGGCTGATCGCGGCCCATCGCGACATCGACAAGCTGATGCCGTTCCTGCATCTGCCGGTGCAGTCGGGCAGCGACCGCATCCTGAAGGCAATGAATCGCAGCCACACGTCGGAGTCGTACCTCCGCATCCTCGACAAGGTGCGCGCGGCGCGGCCGGACATCGCGATCTCGGGCGATTATATCGTCGGCTTCCCCGGCGAGACCGATGAGGACTTCGAAGCGACGCTGGAGATCGTCCGCCGCATCGGCCATTCGATGGCGTTCAGCTTCAAATACTCGCCGCGCCCCGGCACGCCGGCGGCAACGATGCCGGACCAGATCGCGCCGGAGGTGATGGATGAACGCCTCCAACGCCTCCAGGCGCTGATCGTCGAGCAGCAGCTCGCGTTCAACCGGCGGACGGTCGGCGCCCGCACCTCGGTGCTGCTCGAGCGCCCCGGCCGCCATCCCGGCCAGCTGATCGGCAAGTCGCCGTGGCTGCAGTCGATTGTTGTGGATGAAGGGGCCGTCGGCGATCTTTTGGACGTGGACATTGTCGCGGCGGGACCGAATAGTCTGACGGGCGTTCTGACTCGCAAACAGGCCGCCTGATTAGGAGGTGCATGTCGCGTAAGCCCGTCCCCGCCCAGCCGGGCGATCGCAGCCGGATCGAGGTCATGTTCGACCGGCCCCAGCTTCTCGGCCAGCTGTTCGGCCATTTCGACCAGAACCTGGTCGCGATCGAGAACAGGCTTGGCGTCTATATCGCGGCGCGCGGCAACAAGCTGCAGATCGAGGGAGAGGCGGAGCAGGCGGCGCGCGCGCGCGACGTGCTGACCGGGCTCTACAACCGCATCGTCCAGGGCCAGGAGGTCGATGCCGGCACCGTCGATGCGGTGATCGCCATGTCCTCCGAGCCGACGCTGGAAGGCATCATCCGCACCGATGTCAGCCAGCCGCCGCCGGTGATGATCCGCACGCGCAAGAAGACGATCGTGCCGCGCTCCGCGACCCAGATCCGCTATATGGAAGCGCTGGCGCGCGACGAGATCATCTTCGCGCTCGGCCCGGCCGGCACCGGCAAGACCTATGTCGCGGTGGCGCAGGCCGTGCAGCAGCTGATCGCGGGCTCGGTCGACCGGCTGATCCTGTCGCGTCCGGCAGTGGAGGCGGGCGAAAAGCTCGGCTTCCTGCCCGGCGATATGCGCGAGAAGGTCGATCCCTATCTGCGCCCGCTCTATGATGCGCTCTACGACATGCTGCCGACCGAGCAGGTCGAACGCCGCATGGCCTCCGGCGAGATCGAGATCGCGCCGATCGCCTTCATGCGCGGCCGCACGCTCGCCAACGCCTTCATCATCCTCGACGAGGCGCAGAACACCACGCCGATGCAGATGAAGATGTTCCTGACCCGCTTCGGCGAGAACAGCCGCATGGTCGTCTGCGGCGACCCGCGCCAGGTCGATTTGCCCGATATCGGCAAGTCGGGCCTCGCCGATGCGGTCGCTCGCCTCGAAGGCGTGCGCAACATCTCGATGATCCGCTTCGGCAGCGCCGACGTCGTCCGCCACCCGCTCGTCGGCGCGATCGTCGATGCGTATGAGGGCGGAGAGAGTTGAAGCGTTACCCGACGAGGAGTAGTCTTCAGACGTGGGCCGTATCGAACTCCGGGACGAACTTCTTACTCGACAGGCGAGCCGCCTCGCCGAACGCCTTGGCACGAGTGAAGAAGAAGCCATCGCCAAAGCGTTGGACGCTCTGGAAGAAAGCCTGAACAAGGCTGCCGCCTCGAAGCGAACGGCGCAATCGATGACAGAGTGGATTTTGGAGAGAAGAAAGCGGTTCCCTCTCAAGCCCACCGGCCTCGTCGCCGACAAGGCATTCTACGATTCTCTGAACGACGAGGATGAGGATTGAAGCGGTTCGTGGACGCGTCCGCTCTCGTTGCCATTCTCACGACCGAGCCGGGTTTTGAGCAGCTCATATTGTCCGCAAGCGAGGCTGATCAGCTCATTACCTCCGCCATAGCCCAATGGGAAACCATCCGAGCGCTTACGAGAACAAGTGATTTGACCCCAGAGGAAGCCGCTCGCGAGTTTGACGAACTCCTGATGCGCTTTGGCATTGGCACAGTCCAAATCGGTGCCCGCGAAGCTGAACTCGCGATCGAAGCCCACCGCCTACACGGCAAGGGCAATCACCACGCACGTCTGAACATGGGCGATTGCTTCGCCTATGCGTGCGCCAAGGCGAACGGCGCGAAGCTGCTCCACAAGGGCGACGATTTCGCGCTGACGGACCTCGCATGATCGACGTCGCCGTTCAGGTCGATCCGCCCTGGCCCCCGGGCGATTGGGAAGCGCTTGGCACGCGCGCGGTCGCGGCGGCGCTCGCGGCCACGCCGCATGCGGAGCTGGCGACCACGCCCGAGCTGGTCGAGGTGTCGGTGCGGCTGACCTCCGACGAGGAAGTCCATGCGCTCAACCGCCACTATCGCGGCAAGGACAAGCCGACCAACGTCCTCTCCTTCCCGATGGTCCAGCCCGACCTGCTCGAGACGGTGTCGCAGAACGGGGATGATGGCGAGCTGCTGCTCGGCGATATCGTGCTTGCCTATGGCGTCTGCGCGCGCGAGGCCGAGGAGAAAGGCGTGGCATTGGACGCCCACGCCACCCATCTGATTGTCCACGGCCTGCTGCATTTGCTAGGCTATGATCACCAGGGGTCGGTCGAAGCCGAGCACATGGAGTCGCTGGAACGCGACGTCCTGGCCCGGCTTGGCCTGCACGACCCCTATAACAGGGACGAACCGGAGTTCGATGCCAGAGGATTCGAGTAGCTCGGAAGGGGGCGGCAGACTTTGGCGTGGGTTGCGCGACATGCTCTTCGGGAGCGAAAGCGAGCCCACGCTGCGCGACCAGATCGAGGAAGTGATCGAGGAGCATGAGGGCGAACCGGCCGAAGCCGGCGACCTGACCCCGATCGAGCGGCAGATGGTCCGCAACCTGCTCCATTTCGGCGAGCGGACGGTCGCGGACGTGGCGGTGCCGCGCGCCGACATCATCGCGGTCCCGGAATCGGCGAGCTTCGACGAGTTGGTGGCCCATTTCGCCGAGGCGGGCCACAGCCGGCTGCCAGTCTATCGCGAAAGCCTCGATGCGATCACCGGCATGATCCACATCAAGGACGTGTTCGAGTTCCTTGCGAACGGCGCGCCGCGGCCCGACGGCATCGCCGGGCTGATCCGCGAGCCGCGCTATGTGCCGACGTCGATGGGCGTGCTCGACCTGCTTGCCGAGATGCGGGCGACGCGCACGCACCTGGCGATCGTCGTCGACGAATATTCGGGCACCGAAGGCCTGGTCACGATCGAAGACCTGGTCGAAGAGATCGTCGGCGAGATCGAGGACGAGCATGACGAGGCGCCCGAGGCGACTTTGGTCGATCTGGGCGGCGGCATGTGGGACGCCGATGCCCGCGCCGAGCTGGAGGACGTCGCGGCCGAGATCGATCCGCGCCTGGCCGATGTGGAAGAGGATGTGGAGACGCTGGGCGGCCTCGCCTTCGTTCTCGCCGGCCACATTCCGGAGCCGGGTGAAATCGTCACGCACCCGAGCGGCTGGCGGATCGAGGTCACCGCAGCCGACGCACGCCATGTGACTCGCGTCCGATTGCACGCGCCGGAACCGATTCTCGAGCAGGAATAGCCCGGATTCGTCCGCTTCTGCGGACAAGTCTGGGGATAAGAATTGAGCGTCTTCGTCCTGTCGCAAATCCGACTCGGTTCACCCGATGCCGATTGTGCCGCCCCCGAAATTGATTCATGTGGGCAACGAGAATTCTGTCTCATGCGGGGACGTTTCGAGGCCGAGCCTCAAGGCGAAGCCATCGGAGCCTGAGGGTCGCTATCAGGAAGCGCTTATCTTGCTTCCGCTGTGCCGCCGGTTCTTTCACCCCCTGGCCGGCGGCACTTTTTTGCCATGCCGATTGCGCCTAGAGAAAGGGCGACATTCCCTAATCCCGGAGTGCCGATGCTCGGCCGAATTACCCGCCCGCTGATTTTCCTGGTTGTCGTCCTGCTGCTGATCCTCGGCGGCATCTGGCTGATGACGCGCCAGCGCAATGCCGACCTGCCGGTAACGGCGGTCGAAGGGCAGCGGCCCAGGATCGCCGACCCGGATATCGAGCAGATCCCGACCATCGACATCGCGCCGCCCGTCGCCTGGGGCAATGACCGCCCGGCGCCCGCCCAGGGGCTGAAAGTCCAGGCGTTCGCGCAAGGGCTGGACCACCCGCGCTGGCTGTACACGCTGCCCAACGGCGATGTGCTGGTCGCCGAAGCCAATTCGCCGCCGCGCAAGGGCAAGAGCCTGGTCGACCGGGTTATGGGCTGGCTGCTGGGCCGCGCGGGCGCCGGCGTGCCGTCGGCCAACCGCATCACCCTGCTGCGCGACGCGAACGGCGACGGCGTTGCCGAAACACGCTCGGTGCTGCTGTCCGGCCTCAACTCGCCGACCGGCATGGCGCTGGTCGGTGACAAACTTTACGTCGCCAACACCAACGCGGTCATCGCCTTCCCCTACCAGCCCGGGCAGACGCAGATCACCGCCAAGCCCGAGAAGATCGTCAGCCTTCCCGGCGGCGGCAATCACTGGGCGCGGAACCTCCTCGCCAGTCCTGACGGGCGGCTCCTTTATGTGACGGTCGGTTCGGCGAGCAACATCGGCGAACGCGGGATGGACAAGGAAGAGCGGCGCGCGGCGATCTGGGAAGTTTATCCGGAGAACAAGACCTTCCGCATCTATGCCGCAGGCCTGCGCAACCCCAACGGCCTCGCCTGGGAACCGCACCGGCACGATTTGTGGACGGTGGTCAACGAACGCGACATGCTCGGCGGCGACGGCCCGCCCGATTACCTGACCTTCGTCGATTTCGGCGGCTTCTACGGCTGGCCGTACAGCTATTGGGGCGGCTATGTGGACAAGCGCACGGAATCGCGGCCGGACCTGCTCGAATATACCCGCCGCCCCGATTACGCGCTCGGCCCCCACACCGCCCCGCTCGGCCTTGTCTTTGCAGAGGGCGCGAAGCTGGGGGATCAGTTCGGCAACGGCGCCTTCGTCGCGCTGCACGGATCGTGGAACCGCAAGCCGCTTTCCGGCTACAAGGTGATCTACGTGCCGTTCGGCGACAACGGCATGCCCGTGAAGGGCGCCAAGCCGATCGACGTGCTCGGCGGGTTCCTCGACAAGGACGAACACGCCCGCGGCCGCCCGGCCGGCCTCGCCCTCGACAAAACCGGCGCGCTTTTGGTGGCGGATGATGTGGGCAACCGGGTGTGGCGGGTGAGCCGGTAGGACGGCCTCAGCTCAGTCCCGCGGCCAAGTCTCCGCCCCTTCCAGCGGCGGGTAGCAGATCGGCTTGTCACCGAAATAAGCGCGCACAATCGGCTCGCGGCGGTCGCCTTCGTCTTCGTCGGGCGACCAGCCTTCGCCGTAATCGAATTCGGTCCGGAACTCATTTCCGTTTACGAGCAGAGTAATGCCCCGCCATTTTTTGTCAGGCGGCGCGATCTCCCAAAGATGCATTACCACATCCAGAGGATCGTCCTCCCGCACGTCCAGCCAGACGATCCTATCTGGGTATGAAGCGAAAATGGACCCGCCAACCCAGGCTCGCCCGGCCTCCGCATAGAGGAGCACCGGAGCATTTTCAGCAAAACTTAGCTTGGCGACTCGTTCGGCGAGCTCATTAACGAGATCTGCTTCCACCCGCTTATCCACTGCGGCCTCCCGCTTGGTTCCTAAACTTCGCTTGCCGCGCCATCCCAAGACCCGGCTTGGCTGAGCCTGTCGAAGCCCTCCCTTCTTCTTTCTGCGCCTCTATAAACGGGAGAGGCCTTCGAGCGGCCAGGCAAGCCGGCGAAAAGAGCGGCGCCCGATTCCGAAGGTCCGCTATCGGTGGGTAGAAGACATTAAGGCGCCCTTCGCCAGACCGGGAAAACGGCGTTTTCAGTGGAGGCCATGGCTTTGATCATGGCCTCGTAGTCAAATGCCGGAAGCCTCATGATGTAGTCGATCACAGCCTTCTCTCCGGTCGCGCCTTGAGGGAAGGCGCACGCCAGTCGATCGCTACAGTCGAACAACAGCCACCAAACATCCGCTCCCCACGGTCCGCTGTCGTTCGTCTCGACGGCAACGGCCGAAAGATCGCTTTTAGCGACGGTTTTGGTCTCACCAACATTATCACGGACGCTGATCCTCTCGCCGTCTATGGCGATCGCCCACCTGCTCTCCGCCTCAAGAGGCCGAGTCTTCCGTTTGAACCAGTCAAACACGCGTAATCCCCCGCAAAGAACCAACAGTCATCGGCGAGGGCAGACGTCCGCCATTGGACGATTGCCGTCATTGACCGCTCGTCGCAATCGCTCAGAGCCAGCGCGCTATTCCAGCAGCTTCGGCCCTTCCTTCGCCAGCTTGGCGCGGATCTTGTCGGCGAACAGCGCCAGGAACGGCGGCAGGTCGAAGCTGGCGTGGACCTTGTCGTCGAACACGGTGAGGCGGCTCGCGACGCGCTGGCCCATGGCCTCGACCGCGAACCTGAGCGTGTCGCCTTCCCAATGATGCTCGGTGACTTGCCCGCCGGGGATGAAGCTTGCGAGCCTGCCGAAGCCCTGCTCGATCCGGGCGCGGGCGGCGGCGCGGCCGAGCTTGTGCGGCAGGTCGAGTTCGATCGGCGCAGTCATGACGTCAGCATTGCCGAGCGCCGCGCCGGCTGCAATGGGAAAGGAACAGCGGACGGGAGATCGACCATGAAGCCTCGCCTCAACCCCTATCAGGCCGCGCCGGCCGCGATCAAACCGATGCTCGATTTCGAGAGCGCAGTGCAAAGCCTGGGGATCGAGCCCAAGCTGATGCACCTGATCAAGATGCGCGCGTCGCAGATCAACGGCTGCGCCTTCTGCCTCGACATGCACGCGCACGAGGCGCGCGCGGACGGCGAAGCGCAGCAGCGGCTGGACGTGCTGCCGGCCTGGCGCGAGACCAACCTGTTCGACGAGCGCGAGCAGGCCGCGCTCGCCTGGACCGAAGCGCTGACTCGCATCGCCGACACGCATGCGCCGGACGACGTCTATGAGCGCCTGGCGGCGGCGTTCGACGAAAAGGAGCGGGTCGCGATCACGCTCGCGATCGTCGCGATCAACGGCTGGAACCGCATCGCGATCGGTTTCCGTTCCGTGCCGGGACGCCGCCACGGCTGATCGCGCCAAGGCTTGACCCCCCGCCGCAACAGGAGGACCATCCAGCCTTCGACTCACAGACGCGCCCGGGCCCGCGTCTCCCTCGTGGGTCTGCCGCGCGGCAGACGAAGGAGACAATCATGCCTGGTAGATCAGCTGGCACACGCGCGATCGCGCTTGTCGGGCCCGGCGGAGCTGGCAAGACCAGCCTTGCCGAGGCCCTTCTTTTTTGCAGCGAGGCGATCGCCAGGCAGGGCAGCGTCGATGCCGGCACCTGCGTCGGCGATTCGTCGCCCGAAGCCCGCGCCCGCCGCGGCTCGACCGAGCTGAATGTCCTGCATTTCGATTATCTCGGCGATCATTTCGCGCTGATCGACTCGCCCGGATCGGTCGGCTTCGCCGCCGACGGGGCGCTCGGCATCGCCGCCTGCGATCTGGCCGTCGTGGTGATCGATCCGGATCAAAACCGCGCCCAGCTCGCCGAGCCGACGCTCAGGCAGCTCGAGGCGATGGACATTCCGCACATCATCTTCGTCAATAAGATCGACCAGGCGCGCGGGCGCCTGCGCGACTTGCTCGAAGCGTTGCAGCCCCTGTCCGCCAAGCCGCTGCTCGCCCGGCACATCCCGATCTGGGAAGGCGACCGGATCACCGGCTTCGTCGATGTCGGGCTTGAGCGGGCCTTTCACTATGTGGCCGGCAAGCCCTCCGAGCGCACCGAAATCCCGCAAGCGCTGATGGACCGCGAGATATCGGACCGCATGCACCTGCTGGAACAGCTCGCCGATCACGACGATTCGCTGCTTGAGCAATTGCTGATGGACGAGACGCCGGACCAGCAGACGGTGCTCGCCGATCTGGCGAAGGAAACGGGCCAGAATCTGGGCGTGCCGGTGATGTTCGGATCGGCGCAGAACGGTTTCGGCGTGCGGCGGCTGCTGAAGGCGCTGCGCCATGAAGCTCCGGCTCCCGATCGCGCGGCCGAGCGGCTGGGCGCGGACGGCGCCTGCGCGCTGGTGTTCAAGGTTTCCAACGGCAATCAGATCGGCCGCCTCGCGCTCGCCCGCTTGTTCGGCGGGTCGCTGCAGGAAGGCGCGGACCTGAACGGCACGCGGATCGGCACCTTGCTCCGCCTGCAGGGGGACAAGACGGTAAAAATCCCCCGCGCCGAAGCCGGCGACGTGATCGCTATCGCCAAGCTCGAGGGCGTCCAGGCGGGCGAATGGCTGACAGCCGACGGCAAGGCCGCTCCCGCACCCGCGACCGAAAGCCTGGTCGCCAACCATGTCGTCGCGATCGCGCCCAAGAACCGCAACGACGACGTGAAGCTGTCGACCGCACTGCATAAGCTGACCGAGGAGGACTGTTCGCTCACCTGGGAACAGGACGAGGTGCACCACGAAACCCTGCTTCGCGGCATGGGCGACGAGCATCTGAACGTGGTGCTGGCGCGGCTGAAGCGCCGCTATGGCGTGGACGTCAGCGCCAGGCCGGCGACGATCGGCTACAAGGAATCGATCCGCAAGACCGTGACCCAGCGCGGCCGGCACAAGAAGCAGTCGGGCGGCCATGGCCAATATGGCGATTGCGTGATCGAGCTCCGCCCCCTGCCCCGCGGCTCCGGCTTCGTGTTCGAGGACAAGATCACCGGCGGCGCGATCCCGCGGCAGTACATCCCGGCGGTCGAGGCCGGCATCAAGGACGCGATGGCAAAGGGCCCGCTGGGCTTTCCGGTGGTCGATGTCGCGGTCACGCTGACCGACGGCAGCTTCCATTCGGTCGACAGCTCCGAACTCGCCTTCCGCACCGCCGGCCGGATCGCGATGAGCGAAGCGCTGGCCGCCGCCGCGCCCTATCTGCTCGAGCCGATCGTGAAGGTGACGATCCTCGCCCCGAACGCGGCGACCTCGCGCGTCACCTCGGCGATCTCGTCGCGGCGCGGACAGATGCTGGGGATGGAGCCGCGCGAGGGCTGGCACCGCTGGGATCGGGTGGAAGCACTGATGCCCGAAGCGTCGCTGCGCGGGCTCGATGCGGAGCTGCGCTCGCTGAGCCAAGGCCTCGCCACCTACGTCGCCGAGTTCGATCACCTGCAGGAAATCAGCGGCAAGCTGGCTGACGAGGTCGTGCAGCAGAAGCAGCTGGAAGCGGCTTAGTTCAAGAACAATCCGTTCGTATCGAGCGAAGTCGAGATATGCTTCTCGACTTCGCTCGAAGCGAACGGCTCTAAATTACCGGCACTCCACCTTGCGCGTGGCCTCGCGGCCGAGCAGCGCACCGGCGGCGGCGCCCAGCACGGTGCCCGTGGTACGCTCCCCGTGCGTATCGATCGCGCGGCCGAGCAGCGCTCCGGCGCCGGCGCCGACGATCAGGCCGGTGGTACCGTTCGAGCGGCGGCAATAGACGCGACCGCCACGGCCTTCCCACACCGGACCCGAATAATGCTCCCCGCGATAATATTGGCGAGCCTCCCGATCATGGGCGCGGCGACCATGCGCCGGCGCCCAGGACGGCGGATCGGCCAGAGCCGGCATCGGGGCCGCAACAGCCGCAAGCGCGACACTCAGAATCAACTTACGCATTACTCTTCTCCTCCCAGTGAACTGATTAGCGGTAGCAATTCCGCGTCTGGCGATTGCGCTGGACCTCGCGGCCCAGCAGGGCGCCACCAGCGGCGCCGACGACGGTGCCGAGCGTATGATCGCGGCCGCCGTCAAGCGATCGGCCCAGCAGCGCACCCAGCGCACCGCCCAGAATCAGGCCGGTCGTGCCATTGCCGCGACGGCAGCCATAGTAGCGCGGGGCGGCCTGATAGGTGCGGCCGTGGCTGTAGTAATGCGGCCGGGCCTGCGCGGGCGCTTCGATCGCGGGAACCGCGGTGCCTGCCACTGCAAGGGCCATCATCAGCTTACGCATGATCTTCTCCTCTTAAGAACTTGCGAATCAGGGTTTGCCAGACCGCGCCTGAACCGATTCCAATCGGCTCGTTCATCACAGGGCAGGAATGATTGACGCGCGTGACGTGCGGCCGATTGCCCGCTAAGGAGCCGCTTTGATGTCCGACGCACGCATGTTCCCCCACCGCCATCTGCTCGGGATCGCGGGGCTCCAGCCGCACGAAATCATGTTCCTGCTGGATGAGGCCGAGCAATGGGTGGAGCTGAATCGGGCCACGTCCAAGCATGACGACCGGCTGCGCGGGCTGACGCTGATCAATGCCTTTTTCGAGAATTCGACGCGGACGCTGTTGAGCTTCGAGATCGCGGGGAAGCGGCTCGGCGCCGACGTCGTCAACATGCACGCCGCCCAGTCGAGCGTGAAGAAGGGCGAGACGCTGATCGACACTGCGATGACGCTGAACGCGATGCGGGCCGACATGCTCGTCATCCGTCACGCCAGCTCCGGCGCCGTGCAGCTGATCGCGGACAAGGTCGACTGTCCCGTGCTGAATGCCGGCGACGGCCGCCACGAGCACCCGACCCAGGCCTTGCTCGACGCGCTCACCATTCGGCGGCGCAAGGGCCGCGTTCATGGGCTGACCGTCGCCATCTGCGGCGACGTGCTGCACAGCAGGGTCGCCCGTTCGAACATCCTGTGCCTGACGTCTTTGGGCGCAGACGTGCGCGTAGTCGGGCCGCCGACGCTGATCCCCGCCGACGTCGCGCGGATGGGGGTGACGACCTTCACGGATTTCGATGCCGGGCTGGACGGCGCCGACGTGGTCATGATGCTGCGCCTGCAGATGGAGCGGATGACGGGCGGGTTCGTGCCCTCCTTACGCGAATATCACGCCTTCTGGGGCCTGACCCCAGAGCGCCTGGCCCACGCCAAGGCCGACGCGCTGGTGATGCACCCGGGACCAATGAACCGCGGCGTGGAGATCGCGTCCGGCATCGCCGACGATCCGGAGCGATCGGCAATCACCGAGCAGGTCGAAATGGGCGTTGCCGTCCGCATGGCCTGCCTGGACGTGCTGACCCGGCGTCGCCGCGGCGTGGAGGGCTGGGCATGAAGGCCTTCACCAATATCCGCCTGCCCGACGGCCGCGCCGCCAACGTCCTGATCGACGGCGAACGCATTGCCGGCATCGGCGGCGACCTTCCGGCCGGGGCTGAGGTCATCGACGGCGGCGGCAAGCTGCTGGCGCCCGGCATCGTCGATCTGGGCGTGTTCCGCGTCGATGCGCCCGCCTTCCGCTTCGGCGGCATCGTCCGGGCCGCCTTGATGCCCGACCAGTCGCCGCCGCTCGACGATCCCGGCCTGATCCAGCGCGCCGCCTATTCGGGCAAGCCCGACATCTGGGTGCACCCGCTCGCCGCCGCCACGCGCGGCCTGAAGGGCGAGGAGCTGGCCGAATTCGGCCTGATGAAGGCGGCCGGCGCGAAGGCGGTCGCAACCGGCCGCCATTGGATTCCGGATTCAGGCGTGATGCTGCGCGTGCTGAGCTATGCCTCGGCGTTCGGCCTGACCGTCGTCGCCCATGCCGAAGATGGCGGCCTGACCGCAAATGCCGTCGCGACCGCCGGAGAAACGGCGACCCGTCTCGGCCTTCCCGCGGCGCCGGCCGTTGCCGAAGCGATGGCAATCGCGCGCGATATCGCGCTTGCGGACATCAGCGGCGCCCGCATTCATTTCCGGCAGGTCACGACGCGCGCGGGCTTCGACCTGATCCGCGCCGCGAAAGCAAAGGGCCTGCCTGTCACCTGCGGCATCACGCCGGTGCACCTGTTCCTGTCGGACATGGCGGTCTCGGACTTCCGGACCTTCGCGCATCTGTCGCCGCCGCTGCAGAGCGAAGCCGACCGCCAGGCCGCGATCGAGGCGGTGCGCGACGGCACCATCGACGTGATCGCCTCAGGTCATGATCCGCGCGGGCCCGAAGACAAGCGGCTGCCTTTCGCCGATTCGGCGCCGGGCGCGGCGGGTGCGGAAACGCTGCTCGCGCTGTCGCTGAACCTCGTCCGGGATGGCGTGATCGGCCTGGAGCGGCTGTTCGAGCTGCTGGCGACCAATCCGTCGCGCATTCTGGGCCTGGACGGCGGCACGCTGGCCCCCGGCGCGCCGGCGGACCTGATCCTCGTCGATCAGGATGCCCCCTGGCGAGTCGATTCGGACAAGATGCGCGCGGCCGCCGGCAACACGCCGTTCGACAAGCTGCCGGTGCAAGGCCGCGTGCTCCGCCTGTTCAAAGGCGGCCGCGAGATCGCCTAGCGCGCCGCGAATTTCGGGCCGCTGCCGCGTTCCGCCCATTGCAGCGGCGCGTCGCCGGCCTGTTCGCGGACGAAGCATTGGCCGCCGCGCGTGCGGAAGGTCTCGCAGAAGCTCACCGCCGTCGCCCGCGTGTCGAAACCCGCGACCGACAGGCGGTAGAAGGTCCGCGAACCCTTGACGAACACGGCCGTGGACGGCGTGAACGCGCGGAAAGCGGCAATGCGCGTCGCCATGCGGCCCCAGGCATCCTCAGCCACGCCGACGCTGTCATAGGCGCCGAGCTGGACGACATAGCGCCCGCCCTCGGGCTGCACGAACGCAGCGCGTTGGAGGCTGGCAGCCGGCTTGAGGACGGCCGGCGCCGTGGCCGGCTCGGCGATCGCCTGCACGATTTCGGACCGCGGCCCGAATTTCACGGCCGGCTCCGGCGTCGCGAACAGCGCCTTCGCTTCGGCGGCGACGGTCTGCACCGCCGGCGCCTCGATCGTCTGCGGCTGCGGGACCGAGACTTCGGCGACCTCAGGTGCCGGCATTTCGGCGGCGGCCGTCTGGACCGGCTGCGCGTCGGCCATTGCGACCGGCGGCGGCGGGACCGAGGCTTCCGCCGTCTGCACCGGCGCTGCTGCCGTCACGTGCAGCGCCAGCCGCTCCGGCCGGCCGGAATCGTCGGTTGGTTGCACGCCGAGCAGCGACGCGACCTGTGCCGTCGGCCCGTTGTCGAGCGCGAACTGCGACCATTGCAGCATCCGCTGCGTCAGCATGTGCGGGTCGAGATCGTAGGAGGCCATCACCTTGGCTTCGGCCCAACGGCCGGCAAGCGCGTAGGAAAGGGCGAGGTTCTGGCGGGTCTTTGCATCCGCGCCGCCGCTCCGCACCGCCGCCTCGAGCAGCGCCACGCCGGCCTGCGGATCGCCGGCAAGGGCCAGCGCGAGACCGCGGTCACCTGGAGCGATCGCGGTGCCATATTTGCCGAGCACCGCGCGCGCGCCGTCCCGGTCGCCGGCACCGATCCGCGCCAGCGCAAGGTTCAGCGCCGCACCGTTCTGCGCCGGATCGAGTTCCAGCGCGTCGGCGAAGCTTGTCGCCGCGGAATGGAAACGGCCGCTCTGCAAATAAGCGCGGCCGAGCAGCACCCGGTAATTCGCGTCGCGTGGGGCAGCGGCGACCGCCGCTTCCGCCTCGGAGACCGCGGTCGCGGGCTTGTTCTTGTCGAGCGCCTTTTCCGAACGGAGCGCAGACTTCGCCGCATCGCTGATCTGCGCCGCGTGCGCGGCCGCCGACAGGACGATGACGGAAGCGGCTGCGAACCGCAGCATCGACGATTTAGGCATGACCCTTCCCCGGATTGCGCCCGGCCTTGGCGACCATCTCGTCGAGACCAGGCATCGAATTCAGGAGCTCGTCGAGCGCTTCCGTCACCAGGCGCTGCGACGAACGCCGCTGCAGTGCGGAGGCGAGGCGCAGCCGCAGGTGCCGCTCTTCGTCCAGACGCAGCGTGAACGCCGCCTTGTGGCCGTTGAGCGCGACACTCTGCCGCGGGGCGCGCGGCTTGGCGGCCGGCTTATCCGTGACCGGCGGCGGCGCGCTGAAGGTCGCGGCCAATGCTTCCTGCTGGTGAACGACCGCGGGCGCGTCGGCGGGTGCCGGACGCGGCGTGTCGAACCCCATGTCGTTCCAGCCCAGGTCTTCCTGCGGCGTACCGAATCCGTTGAACCCCTGCGGGCGCATCGCAGGCTTTGCCTGACCCTTGCGTGCGAGCAGCGAGGAACTGAGCGAAGCGAACGGCTTTGCTTCCATGTCCGCGCCCCCTTACTGGCCGACGACGCGACGGCCGAAGCCGCCGGCCTGGCGCTGCGTGCCTGCAGCGGAACTTGCGCCCGGCACGCTGAACACGGTGCGACGGAAATTCTTTTCCAGCCGGTCGGAGATGTAGCTCCACAGGCCTTCGACTTCCTGCGCCGACTTGCCCTTCGGATCGACCTCCATCACCGTGCGGCCGTCGATCATCGAGGCGGCGAAATCGGTGCGCTGGTGGATCGTCACCGGCGCGACGGTGCCGTGCTGCGACAGCGCGACGGCGGCTTCGGCGGTGATCTTGGCCTTGGGCGTCGCCGCGTTCACGACGAACATCAGCGACTTGCCGGCGCGATCGCACAGGTCGACCGTCGCGCCGACGGCGCGCAGGTCGTGCGGGCTCGGCCGGGTCGGGATCACGATCAGCTCGGCGACGGCGATCACGCTCTGGATCGCCATCGTGATCGCCGGCGGCGTGTCGATGACGGCGAGCTTGAAGCCCTGCTGCCGCAGGATATCGAGGTCGCTCGCCAGCCGGGCGACGGTGGTCTGGGCGAAGGCGGGCAGTTCCGCCTCACGCTCGTTCCACCAGTCGGCGAGCGAGCCCTGGGGGTCGATGTCGATCAGCACGACGGGGCCTGCGCCCGCCAGCTGGGCCTGCACGGCGAGATGGCCGGATAGGGTCGTTTTGCCCGATCCGCCCTTCTGCGATGCCATTGCGAGTACGCGCATAGGATCCCTTCGGCGTATGGTGTTCCGAACCCGAAGTCGCACCCAGAGGCTAAGATGTGGTTAAGCGCGCGGGCCAACTTTCCCGGCGCGCGCTTCGCCTCTAAGGCTGCGGGATGCTTACTCCTGCCCAGGCCGATCAGCTTGTCCGCGACGGCGTCGCCGCCATGCAACGCGGCGACGGCACGAGCGCCCGGCGCGCGTTCGAGCAGGTAGCGTCCGCGGGAAACGGCATCGCGCCGCCCTGGCTGCTGATCGCCCAAGCCTGCCGCCTCCAACGGGACGAAGACGCCGAGCTTGCGGCGCTCGACAGATTGCTCGCCGACCAGCCGCGGCACCTGCGCGGGCTGATCATGAAGGGCGATCTGTTCGGCCGCCGCGGCGACCTGCGCGCGGCGCATAGCTTCTATCGGGTCGCGCTCGGCGTTGCGCAGAACACGCCCAACCTGCCGCCAAGCCTTGCGGCCGAGGCGCAGCGAATCGCGGCGGAGCTCCAGCGCGGCCAGGGCGATTATCGCGCGCATCTCGACCAGGCGCTGGCAGCGGCGGGCTTTGCGGGCGCGGCGCTCAAGCCCCGCGTTCGCGATGCAGTGGAGATCGCCAGCGGCGAGAAGCAGCTCTACCTGCAGCAGCCGACCAGCTTCTATTTCCCCGGCCTGCCGCAGATCCAATTCTATGAGCGCGAGGCGTTCGATTGGGTACCGGCGGTCGAGGCGCAGACCTCTGCGATCCGCGCCGAACTGGACGCCGTGCTGGCCGAAACCCACGATTTCCCGCCCTATGCGGAAGACGAACCCAATCGGCCGAACAAGTCGCATTCATTGGTCGACAATCGCGACTGGGGCGCCTTCCACCTGCTGAAGGGGGCACCGGTCGAACCGAATGCCTCCAAGTGCCCGAAGACAATCGCCGCGCTGAAGGCCGCGCCGCAGCCGGTGATCCGCGGCCGGTCGCCAATGGCGCTGTTCTCGCTGCTGAAGCCGGGCGCCCATATCTTCGCGCACAACGGCCTGCTCAACACCCGGCTGATCTGCCACCTGCCGCTGATCGTGCCCGATGGCTGCCGCTTCCGCGTCGGCAACGAAGTGCGTCAGTGGGAAGAAGGCAAATTGCTGATTTTCGACGATTCGATCGAGCACGAAGCGTGGAACGACGGCACCTCCCGCCGCGTGGTGCTGCTGTTCGAGATCTGGCGCCCCGAGATCGACGAAGAGGAACGCGCCGCGCTCACGGCCCTGTTCGAAGCGATCGACGAATTCCGAGGCGCCCCGCTGGATGTGAGCTCCTGAACCACCCTCTCCCTACAGGGGAGAGGGCGACTCGGCCCTGCGGGGCCGAGCGGGGAGAGGGTTCCTGTGGTACGCGGCCAACCACCCTCTCCTAGCTGCGCTAGGCAGTCCTTCGACAAGCTCAGGACTGCCAAGCTCCGCTGTTCCTCTCCCCTCAAGGGAGAGGAAGGCTCGTAACCCACTCCCCACGCGGTACGCCCAGGCCGTGGAGCACCGCCGTCAAATCTCCGAAGCGCACCGCCGCGTCGGCCGCTGCCACCACCGCCGGCTTGCCGTGATAGGCAATGCCGAAGCCGGCGGCCTGGAGCATCGGAATGTCGTTCGCGCCATCGCCGATCGCGACCACGGCGGCCGGGTCGATCCCCTGGTCCAGCAACTCCGCACGCTTTGCCTCGGCCCCGAGCACCGGGTCCGCAACCGTCCCGTCCAACGTGCCGGCGCTCACGCCGAGGATATTGGCGCGCCCTTCGTCAAACCCGATCGCCTGCGCGACCCGTTCGGCGAAGACGGTGAACCCGCCCGACACCAGCAGCGTCCGCACGCCCCGCGCGCGCAGAGTCCGCACCAGCGTCGTCGCGCCCGGCATGATCCGCACGCGCTCGTCATGGCAGCGGCCGAGAACGGCCGTGTCCAGCCCGGCAAGCAGCTTCACCCGCGCCCGCAGCGAGCCGGCGAAATCCAGCTCCCCGCGCATCGCCGCTTCGGTGATCTGGGCAACCTGGGGCTTCACGCCGGCATAGTCGGCCAGCTCGTCGATGCATTCGACGGTGATCATCGTCGAATCCATGTCCGCAACCAGCAGCCGCGGCGCCGGCGCATCGACGGGGCGGACGAAGATGTCGGCCGGAAGCTGCTCGAGAACCCGGCGGGCCTCGACCGGATCTCCGTCGAAGGACATGCGCCACACCTGCGGCTCGACGGCCTCGACCGCGCGCGCGCCCGGCATTCGCGGAAGTGACTGCTCCGTTAACCATTCCGCTGCTACGACTGTCGCGATGAACACGCCCGACCTCCCGCCGCTGGCGCTCATCGCAGGGCCGACTGCCAGCGGCAAGAGCGCGCTCGCGCTGGCGCTTGCCGAGCGGGCGGACGTCACGATCATCAATGCCGATTCAGCCCAGGTCTATCGCGACCTGCGCATTCTCTCCGCGCGCCCCGACGAGCTCGACATGGCGGCCGCTCCGCACCGGCTGTTCGGCTATATCGACGGCGCCGAAGCCTGCTCGGCCGCGCGCTGGGCGACGGATGCGCGCGCCGAAATCGCAAAAGCCCATGACGCCGGCCACCTTCCCGTCCTGGTTGGCGGCACCGGCCTTTACATCCGCACGCTGCTGAACGGCATCGCCCCGATTCCGGAGATCGAGCCCGCGATCCGCGCCGCCGTCCGCGGCATGGCCGTCGACGCCGCGCACATCGCGCTTCGCCAGGAAGACCCGGAAAGCGCGGCCCGGCTGGCGCCTGCCGACACCACCCGCGTCCAGCGCGCGCTGGAAGTGGTGCGCTCGACAGGCCAGCCGCTCGCCTATTGGCATCAGCGGCGGACCGGGGGGATCGGCTCCTTGATGCAGCTTCGCCCGTTGGTCCTCGTGCCCCCGCGCGAATGGCTGGTGCAGCGCAGCGATACCCGTTTCGTCGGCATGGTCGAAAGCGGGGCGATCGACGAGGTCGAGCGCCTGCTGATGCGCCGCCTCGATCCCGACCTGCCCGTCATGCGCGCGATCGGGGTCCGCGAAATCTCCGCCTGGCTGCACGGCGAGATGACCCGCGGCGAAATGGTGACCGCCGGCCGCCTCGCCACGCGCCAATATGCAAAGCGCCAATACACCTGGTTTCGCCACCAGGCGCCGGAGGACTGGCAGCGGATCGAGGAGCCGCTGACGCCGTATCTGACCGAACGGCTGGCCAGGCAGCTGATCGGATAGGATCGAAAATATCCGAAAAGTTGGTTTGCCTTTAACAAAGTTGCTGCTACCGAGCAGTCGATGACTCGGGCCGCCCTTCTTCGCGACTGCCGCAGCGCCGCCGGCGCCGTGGTCGCGCGCGCGCTCGTCCTCTCCGTACGGAACCTTATTATTATCCCCTGATTCGCCGTCCGGAGCCTATGGCCACATGCAGGCCGCTCGGTTCTCCGGGCGGCCTTTTTCTTCGCCCTCGTCTATTGCTGCCAGCAATAAAGTTACGCGTGCGGGCCCCATCGAATCGTTTTCGATCTCCAAGCGGCGCCTGCAAACAAGGTTGATGAAGATGCCACGAGAATTGAGCGGAGCCGATATCCTGGTCCAGGCGCTGACGGATCTCGGCGTCGAACACGTCTTCGGCTATCCGGGCGGCGCGGTGCTGCCGATCTACGACGCGCTGTTCCGGCAGTCGCGGATCAAGCACATCCTCGTCCGCCACGAGCAGGCGGCGACCCACGCGGCCGAAGGCTATGCGCGCTCGACCGGCAAGCCCGGCGTCGTGCTCGTCACCTCCGGGCCCGGCGCGACCAACGCAGTGACCGGCATCACCGACGCGCTGCTCGATTCGATCCCGATAGTGGTCATCACCGGCCAGGTGCCGACCGCGCTGATCGGCACGGACGCGTTCCAGGAAGCCGACACCGTCGGCATCACGCGTCACTGCACCAAGCATAATTATCTGGTGAAGGACCCGGCGCAGCTCGGCACCGTCGTGCACGAGGCCTTCCATATCGCGATCTCCGGCCGCCCCGGTCCGGTCGTCATCGACGTGCCGAAAGACGTGCAGGTCGCGACGGCCACCTACCGCACGCCGGGCACCATCCAGCACAAGACCTACCGGCCGCAGGTCAAGCCGGACACCGCGCTCGTCGAAGCGGCCGTCGAGATGCTGGCGGCCGCCGAACGGCCGATCCTCTACACCGGCGGCGGCGTCATCAACTCAGGGCCGTGCGCCAGCATGCTGTTGCAGGAACTGGCCCGCATCACCGGCGCGCCGGTCACCTCGACGCTGATGGGGCTGGGTGCGCTGCCGGCCTCGTCCGACCAGTGGCTCGGCATGCTCGGCATGCACGGCACTTATGAAGCGAACATGGCGATGCACGATGCCGACCTGATGGTCTGCCTCGGCGCGCGGTTCGACGATCGCGTCACCGGCCGGCTCGACGCCTTCAGCCCGCGATCGAAAAAGATCCACGTCGACATCGATCGCTCCTCGATCAACAAGACCGTCCGCGTCGATCTCGGCATCGTCGGCGATGTCGGCCGCACGCTCGAGGACATGGTCCGCATCTGGAAAGCCCGCGGCCATCAGAAGAACGACCTGACCGGCTGGTGGCGGCAGATCGGCGAATGGCGCGCGAAGGACTGTCTCGGCTTTCCGGAGGACGGGCCCGAGATCATGCCTCAACGCGCAATTCGCGCGCTCTATGAAGCGACCCGGCAGAGGAAACCGATCGTCACCACCGAAGTCGGCCAGCACCAGATGTGGGCGGCGCAGCATTTCGGCTTCGAGCGGCCGAACAAGTGGCTGACCTCAGGCGGGCTCGGCACGATGGGCTATGGCCTGCCCGCCGCGATCGGCGCGCAGATCGGCAATCCGCAGGCACTGGTGATCGACATTGCCGGCGAGGCCTCGATCCAGATGAACATCCAGGAGCTGGCGACCGCGAGCCAGTACCGGCTGCCGGTCAAGATCTTCATCCTGAACAACGAATATATGGGCATGGTCCGCCAGTGGCAGGACCTGACCTATGAGGGCCGCCATTCGGAAAGCTATTCGGAAGCGCTGCCCGATTTCGTGAAGCTCGCCCAGGCCTATGGCTGGACCGGGCTGCGCATCGAGCGCCCGGACGAACTCGAGGGCGGCATCGCGATGATGCTCGACACGCCGGGCCCGGTGCTGGTCGATTGCCGCGTGGCCAAGCTCGCCAACTGCCTGCCGATGATCCCGTCGGGCGCCGCGCACACCGACATGATCCTGCAGGAAACCCAGGTCTCCGGCACCATGGACGATGAAGCGAAGGCGCTGGTCTGATGGGGCCCGCGATCAAATTTAGCCCCTCCCCTTCAGGGGAGGGGAAAGGGGTGGGGAAGCAGACGGAGCGGCTCGATGCCGCTTCGGCTGCTGCGACGCCGGCACGGCAGAGTCTTTTGGGCGCGCAGACGCGCGCACCCACCCCAACCCCTCCCTTAAAAGGGAGGGGCTAAGCTCATGCACATCCACCCCGAACTTCACGAGCGGCACACCCTGTCCGTCACCGTGGACAATGAAGCCGGCATCCTCGCCCGGATCGCGGGCATGTTTTCCGCGCGCGGCTACAATATCGAAAGCCTGACCGTCGCCGACGTGACGGAAGACGAGAGCGTCAGCCGGATCACGATCGTCACCTCGGGCGCGCCGGCGAATATCGAGCAGATCATCGCCCAGCTCGACCGGCTGGTGCCGGTACACAAGGTGAACGACCTGACCGCGCTCGGCCCGCATGTCGAACGCGAGCTGGCGCTGGTGAAGGTCGCAGGCGCGGGCGACCATCGGATCGAGGCGCTCCGCCTGGCCGACGTCTACCGCGCCCGCGTGGTCGACGCGACGACCGGCAGCTTCGTCTTCGAAGTGACCGGCAGTTCCGAAAAGCTCGACACCTTCATCGGCCTGATGCGGGAGGTCGGGCTCGTCGAAGTCGCCCGCACCGGCGTCGTCGCCATCGCCCGCGGGCGGGAGGCGGTGTAAGCGAACAGAATAGAAGAAGGGAGGCCTTCGACAAGCTCAGGCCAAACCGAGCTTGTGTTGACTTCCTCACTTGCCACGGTTTGGGCTGAGCTTGTCGAAGCCCTCCCTTTCTTTTCAAAACTCAGGGAGCAAAGAATGCGCGTTTATTACGACCGGGACGCCGATATCGGCCTGATCAAGGGCAAGAAGATCGCCGTCCTCGGCTATGGCAGCCAGGGCCATGCCCATGCCCTCAACCTGCGGGATTCGGGCGTCGCCGAGGTCGCCGTCGCCCTCCGTCCCGGCTCCGCGACCGCGAAGAAGGCGGAAGCCGCGGGCTTCAAGGTTCTGTCCAACGCCGAAGCGGCGACATGGGCGGACCTGATCATGATCCTCGCGCCCGACGAGCATCAGGCGGCGATTTATGCCGAGGACCTTGCTCCGAACATGAAGCAGGGCGCCGCGCTTGCCTTCGCGCACGGCCTCAACATCCATTTCGGCCTGATCGAGCCGCGCGCCGATCTGGACGTAATCATGATCGCACCCAAGGGGCCCGGCCACACGGTCCGCTCCGAATATCTGCGCGGCGGCGGTGTGCCCTGCCTCGTCGCGGTTCAGCAGGACGCATCCGGCAATGCGCACGACCTCGCCCTCGCCTACGCTTCGGCGATCGGTGGCGGCCGCTCCGGCGTGATCGAGACCAATTTCCGCGAGGAGTGCGAGACCGACCTGTTCGGCGAGCAGGCCGTGCTGTGCGGCGGCCTGACCCATCTGATCACCGCCGGGTTCGAGACCTTGGTGGAGGCCGGCTACGCGCCCGAAATGGCCTATTTCGAGTGCCTCCACGAAGTGAAGCTGATCGTCGACCTGATGTATGAAGGCGGCATCGCCAACATGCGCTATTCGATCTCGAACACCGCCGAATATGGCGACATCACCACCGGCCCGCGCATCATCACCGACGAGACCAAGCGCGAGATGAAGCGGGTGCTGGACGATATCCAGGCCGGCCGTTTCGTCTCCAGGTTCGTGCTCGACAACCGCGCCGGGCAGCCCGAGCTGAAGGCTGCCCGCAAGCGCGCCGCGGCCCATCCGATCGAAAAGGTCGGCGCCGAGCTCCGCGCCATGATGCCCTGGATCGGCGCCAACAAGCTGGTCGACAAGGAGAAGAACTGAAAGACCTCGTCATGCCGGACTTGATCCGGCATCCACCTTCTTCAAGAAGTGAGGTGGACCCCGGCTCAAGGCCGGGGTGACGAGGAGAGAAGCAATGCGCCTAGCCTATGCCGCCGCTCTGGCCCTTGCGTCGACTATTGCCGTCGCCCAGGCGCCGATGTCGAGGCCGGGGTCTCCGAACCCGGCGGCGGTGACCGGCGGGACCTACAAGGCCGATCCCGATCACACGCTGGTCGTGTGGACCGTCGATCACCTTGGCTTCACGCCGTACACGGGCATCTTCGGCGGCGTGACCGGCACGCTGACGCTCGATCCGAAGAACCCGAATGCGGCCAAGGTCGACGTCAGCACCCCGGTCTCGAAAGTGACGACTGCCAGCGCCGGCCTGACCGACCACCTGCTCCGCGCCGGCAAGGATGGCGGCAAGCCCGATTTTTTCGGCGCCAACCCCGCAGACGCGCGCTTCGTCTCGACCCGCGTGACTGCGAATGGCGACAAGGCCAGCATCACCGGCAATCTGACGCTGAACGGCGTCACCAGGCCGGTCACGCTCGACGCGACCTTCTACGGCGCGGGCAAGATGCCGCCGGAAATGGGCGGCCAGGAAAATGTCGGCTTCCGCGCGACCGCGAGGATCAAGCGCAGCGATTTCGGCGTGTCGATGGGCATTCCGCTCGTTTCCGATGACGTCGCGCTCGAGATCGCGGCCGCGTTCCAGAAGTGAGCGCGGACGAACCGGAAGGGCGCGCCGGCGTCGGCCGGATCGAGGCCTTTTCCGACGGCGTGATCGCGATCATCATCACGATCATGGTGCTGGAGCTGCACCCGCCCGTGTCCGAGCGGATGGATCAGCTCTGGAGCCTCTGGCCGGTCTTTCTCGCCTATGTGCTGAGCTACGCCTATGTCGCGATCTACTGGGTGAACCATCACCGCATGTTCGCGCATGCGACGCATGTCTCCAACGCGCTGCTCTGGTCGAACATCCTGCTGCTGTTCACCCTGTCGCTCGTCCCGTTTTCGACTTCCTATCTGGGCGAGCACCATATCGGGCGCAACGCGACCATCCTCTATCTCGGCACGATGCTGCTGCCGTCGATTGCCTATGCGTGGCTGCAGCGGGTCATCCGCCGGACGGGGCGGCAGACGGAGGCGGCGCTCGCCTATCACCGCCAGACGCTGCGCAAGGGCGCGCTCAGCAGCTTTCTTTACCTGCTCGGGATGCCGCTGACTCTGGTTTCGCCATGGCTCGGCATCGCCTGTGCTGCCGTGGTCGCCCTTCTGTGGATCCTGCCGAGCGGTCCGGCGGACCGATTATTCGGCGGCCGGGCCTAGACATCCTTAACCCGCAACGGCTAACCCGCACGCGATGACCGCGCTTCGCGCCCTTCTTCTTCGACTTACGCGCCCTTAGGCGCGTCGTTTCCGCGCGCGGGTCCGTCCCGCGGGTAAGCGCCTAAGGGCCCATCAGACCCCGCTGTTCCCGCCCGAGGAAGACACCCATGTTGCGCGATCCGTCCGTCAAATACCGTCCGTTTCCCCAAGTTCCCCTCCCCGACCGGCAATGGCCCGGCCGGACCATCACCCAGGCGCCGCGCTGGCTGTCGACCGACATGCGCGACGGCAACCAGGCGCTGATCGACCCGATGGACGGCGAGAAGAAGCAGCGCTTCTTCGACCTGCTGGTGAAGATCGGCATCAAGGAGATCGAGGTCGGCTTCCCCTCCGCCGGGCAGACCGAATTCGACTTCATCTCCGGCCTTGTCCGCGCCGGCCGCATTCCCGACGACGTGACGATCCAGGTGCTGACCCAGTCCCGCCGCGACCTGATCGAGCGCAGCTTCGAAAGCCTGGAAGGCGCGAAGACCGCGATCGTGCATCTCTATAATGCCGTGTCGCCGTCATGGCGCCGGATCGTGTTCGGCCTCGACGTCGCCGGCGTGAAGGCGATCGCGGTCGAAGGCGCCTCGATCCTGCGCGACGAGGCGGCGAAGCGGCCGGAGACGGACTGGCGCTTCGAATATAGTCCCGAAACCTTCTCCACGGCCGAGCTGGACGTGTCGCTGGAGGTCTGCACGGCGGTGATGGACGTGCTGCGCCCCACTCGCGAACGCCCGATCATCTTCAACCTTCCGGCGACGGTCGAGGCTGCCACGCCCAACATCTATGCCGACCAGATCGAATATTTCTGCCGCAACATCCCCAATCGCGAGGCGGTGATCGTCTCGCTGCACACCCACAACGACCGCGGCACCGGCGTAGCGGCGACCGAGCTGGGCCTGCTCGCCGGCGCCGACCGGGTCGAGGGCTGCCTGCTCGGCAATGGCGAGCGCACCGGCAATGTCGACCTGGTGACGGTCGCGCTCAATATGTACTCGCAAGGGATCGATCCGGGGCTCGATTTCTCGAACATCGACGAGGTGGTGAACACGGTCGAATATTGCACCGCGATCAAGACGCACCCGCGCCAGCCCTATGCGGGCGAGCTGGTGTTCACCGCCTTTTCGGGTTCGCACCAGGACGCGATCAAGAAAGGCTTCGCTGCCCAGGCACAGCGTAACGACGAGACGTGGGACGTCCCCTATCTGCCGATCGACCCGGCCGATCTCGGCCGCTCGTACGAAGCAGTGATCCGCGTCAACTCCCAATCCGGCAAGGGCGGCGTCGCCTGGGTGCTGGAGCAGGACCGCGGGCTGAAGCTGCCGAAGCGCCTGCAGGCGGATTTCAGCCGCCACGTCCAGGCGCTCGCCGACGAGACCAGCCGCGAACTGAACGCCGAGGATATCTGGTCGGTATTCGAGACGACCTATCTGGCGCCCGGCCGTTTCGCGCTGATCGACTATCGCGAGCAGCAGGACGCCAGCAAGCGCATCTTCGCCGGCCGCATCGCCTGCGATGGTGAGGAACGCAGCGTCAGCGGCCGCGGCAACGGCCTGATCTCGTCGATCCTTGCCGCACTGCGCGAAAGCTACGGCATCGAGCTCGACGTCGCCGACTATAATGAGCACGCGATCGGCCACGGCGCCGATGCGCAAGCCGCCGCCTTTCTCGAATGCCGCACCCCGGATGGCCGCACGGTCTTCGGCGTCGGCATCGATTCGGACGTGGCGACGTCAAGCGTGCAAGCCGTGCTCGGCGCAGCGAACCGCCTCTAGCGCGGACCGGCTCGCTCGTCCCGAGCGAAGTCGAGGGGCGCTGCTCGGAGCCCTACGCCCCTCGACTTCGCGCTTCGCGCTTCGCTCGGGACGAGCGACAAAACCAGTGCGGTTACAAACGGTTCTAGCGCAAGCTGGTCGCGATCTTGACCGATTTGTCGGGCGAGCCGGAGAGCTGGACGAGGTAGCGGCCGGGCGCGACCTTGAAGGCGAGCATCTTCTGCACGCCCTGGCAGCCCTTCATCTTCGGCTCGGCCGCGAGCGCGAGCGGCTTGCCGGCGCGCACCAGGTCGACATAGGTCTTGTTGTCGACCGCCAGCTCGAGCGTTCCGGCCTTCGGCACGTCGATCGCCGCCAGCCCGGCATAGCCTTTGCGCGTCGCCTTGCCGGCCGCGAACGTCACCTGATCCTGCGGCAGCAATCCGATCTGCACCGCTCCGCCCGGTTTCAGGCCGAACTTCATCTCCGGCACGCGGGCCGCCAGATGCCGCTCCGGCTTCGCCCAATCCTGCGGTTTCGGGCAGCTTTGTGCCAAGGCCGGGCCGGAGCCCGCCAGCACCATCGCCGCAATCAGCACACGCATAGAACCTCCCCCTGCTGTTCAGCAGGGGGTCTAGCGCGTGATTTCAATGTTGCGAAGACGTTCCGGAAGCGGAACTTATGCGGCTTCGGCGTACTCGTCGTCGGTCTGGACCGGGCCCGAATCCTGACCCTTGGCCGAAACGTCGCGGTCGACGAACTCGATGATCGCGATCGGCGCCGCGTCCGAGGCGCGGATGCCGGCCTTGATGACGCGAGTATAGCCGCCGGCGCGCTCGGCGTAGCGCGGGCCGATCACGTCGAACAGCTTCTTCAGCTGCGTGTCGTCGAGGAGCCGCGCGTGGGCGAGACGGCGGTTCGACAGCCCGCCCTTCTTCGCCAGCGTCACCAGCTTTTCGACATAGGGCCGCAGCTCCTTCGCCTTGGCGACGGTGGTGGTGATCTGCTCGTGTTTGATCAGGGCAGCCGCCATGTTGCGGAACAGGGCTGCGCGGTGAGAGGCGGTGCGCTGAAGCTTACGGCCGCCGACGCGGTGACGCATGGTCTTTCCTTTCGTTCGTCAGGGCCCCGTATCAGGTAAGCCCAGCCAGGCGGCACCCGGATGGCATCCGCCGAAGCGCGGGCCTAAAGCGGAAGGAGCGCGAAAAGTCAACCGTTCAGAACCGCCGTGCGATCCCGGCGATCAGTTCCAGGTCGGGGCTGGCGCGGTTGAGGCCTGCGACCGCGCCGATATCGAATTGCGTGTTCGGCCCCGGCTGCCAGGCAAGCGATGCCTCTCCCAGCGCCCGCGTGCTGTGCCCGGCCGGATCGCGGTCGCGGATCAGCTGCGCCTCGACCGACATCGAAACCGCGGCAGTCAACGCGACCTGCACGCCCGCCGCGCTGCCCCAGGCGAGGTGACGACCGCTCCCGTCCTGATCGGGCGCGGCATCGATCTCAGGCGTCGCGATCAGCTGCGCGCCTTTGCCGAGGGAATAGCTGACCGGCAGCAGCAGTCCGGTGCTCCACGTGCCCGCCCCGATCGCCTGACCGCCGGTCGGGAGCGTCGCCACGGGCTTGAGTGCGATGGCCAGCCCACCGCCGCCGGGATTGAGCAGGCCGAGCTTCAGCGCGAGCGTCACGTCGCCGACACCCGCCATATGCATCACGCCCGACTCATCGCGCGTGCGGACCCTGCCGAACGCAGTCCAGCCGATCTGCGCTTCCAGCCGATCCGTCATCCCTGCCCGCATCAGCGTGTCGCCGACCAGCAGCGTGTCGACCCGGCTCCCCGGCTGACGATCGAGCGTCCAGTCGACCGCGCTCGATTCCAGCACGACATGACCGCGATCGACGATGCAGGGCGGCGTGTCGAGCCCCGGCCGCTCCGGGCAGAAATCCCGCTCCTCCGCCAGAGCAGGCGCCGACAGCGTGACCAGCGCCGCGATCAGGTGACGCACGCATTGGCTTCGGCTAGCAAAGGGCATGGCCACGCGCGCTCGTCCCCGTTCCGTTTCGCGTTCTCGCACCCGCTCCTTCCGCCCGTTCCGGTTCCTGATCAAGATGGTGATCGGGCTGATTCTGTTCTCGATCGCCTGGGTTGCCGTCTACCGCTTCGTGCCGCCGCCTTTCACGTTCACGATGCTGGGCGACGTGCTGTCGGGGCGCAGCGTCAACAAGGACTGGATGCCGCTCGACCGCATCGATCCGGACATGGCGCGCGCGGCGATTGCGGCCGAGGATTCCAAATTCTGCAGCCATCACGGCTTCGACGTCGACGCGATCGGCGCGGCGATGATGCGCAACGCGGCGGGCGGCCACATTATCCGGGGCGGCTCCACCATCAGCCAGCAGACCGCGAAGAACGCGTTTCTGTGGCAGGGCGGCGGCTATGTCCGCAAGGGAATGGAGGCCTGGTTCACCGTCCTGATCGAGGCGATCTGGGGCAAGCACCGGATCATGGAAGTCTATCTGAATGTCGCCGAGACAGGCATCGGCACCTATGGCGTCAACGCCGGGTCGCAGCGCTATTTCAAGCACGATGCCTCGCGGATGAGCCCGGTCGAAGCCGCGCGCATCGCCGCCGTCCTGCCGCTGCCGAAAAAGCGGCCCGGCGTGGCCCCGACCGGCTACACCCGCCGCTACGGCAACGCGATCGTCCGCCGCCTGGGCGTGGTGCGCCGCGAGGGACTGGATGCGTGTGTGCGGTAGGGTCGGACGTAAGCCCCTCTCCCGCTT
>NZ_BBWU01000050.1 GCF_000974765.1 Sphingomonas changbaiensis NBRC 104936
TGAGCTCGACATTCGGGCTCCGTTCCCCCTCACCCGGTCAGCGCGAGCGCTGACTCGACCTCTCCCCGTAGGGGAGAGGTGCTACTCCGCGCCTAAGCCCGTTCCAGCACGTCGTGCAGGCGGGCTTCGGCGTCGCCTTCCGCGACGTCGATCTCGAAGGTCGCGGCGATGCGGCCTTCGCCGCCCAGCGGCAACGGATAGCGGGCTTCGGCGACCAGGATCGGCGTGCCTGCCTCGTCCGGAAGGGCGACGCGCGTGTCCACGCTCCTGTCATCGCCCGGGGCAACGTCGACGGTCGCGATCTGCGCGCCCGAGCGCGCGTCGATCAACGCCTGTTCGCCTTCCGACGACTCGTTGCCGTTCAGCATCCAGGTCGAGATGCGCACGTCGTGGGCGGGGGCATCGCCCGAGTTACTGACGGTTACCTCGACCTCCAGCGAATCCTCGGCGCGGATCGGTCGCAGGCCGATGTCGATCCAGGGCCGTCCGGCCTCGGCTTCCGCGGTCGCGGGGATAGGAGCGACGGCGGCCGGCTGCTCAAAGACCGGCTCCTCGGCCAGCGTATCATAGCTGTCGTCATAGGCATGGGCTGCCGCGCGCCGCCGGCGCGACACGAACAGGGCGACCAGCGCCAGGATCGCGATCAGAGGGATCGCCAGCATCGCCCAGGCAGCGCCGCTGCTGACCTCTCCGGTCGCGGGCGGAGCGGCGGGGGCCGGGGCCGGAGCAGCGGGGGCGGCCGCTTCCGGCACGGTGGTCGCCGACGCGGTCGGCGACGGCTGGGGTGAAAGCGCTGCTGCGGGAACGGCCGCAGCCGTCGCGGGCGCCGTAACGCTGGCGCTCCGTGTGTTGCGCGGGGGCGTCGAACGCGAGCGCTGCTCAGGAGCAGTGGCTGTCCGGGTCGGCTCGGTCGCAGCTGTCTCGGGGGGCGGAGCAGGCGGCGGCGCGACTGTCTGCACCACCGGCGATTGCGGGGCGAAGCTGATCGTCGGCGATGCCGCCGGTGCCGGGGCCGGGGCAGGTGCCTCGGCGGGCGCCGGAACCGGCGTGATGGTGGGAGGGGTGACCGGCTGCGTGTCTTGCGCAGCGGCGGGGATCGCGGCACCAGCCAGCAACAGGCTGAAGGCGACCCGGTGAGCGGTGTGATTCTGTGTCATGGTCGCGCGGCAACGGCCATTTGGCTCGGCTGGTCGCAAGCGTTGCGACAAGACGTGCTTGGACGCGGCCCGGCAGTTTCGCCATTGGACAATTTCGCCTTTACTTTCGCCGCGCCCCTTTGACAGGTCTACTTCACGTCCCTATATCGCGCCCTTCACCACAGTTTTCGGGAAATGGCTCGCAATGGCGCGGCGTGCCGAACGAATGGAAGACTGGTGGTTGCCCAGGACGCTTGGAGCTGCGGTTCTCTTGTCGAGGACACGCGGCTTTTTGCGTCCTGATCGCGTCCCGATTCTAACGGCGAGGCACTAAACCCCCATGGCGACTCAGGCAGTTCCGGCTCCGGCTGGCCGCGCGTCCAAGCGCATCCGCAAGGTCTTCGGCAACATCCACGAAGTGGTGCAGATGCCGAACCTGATCGAGGTCCAGCGCGAAAGCTACGAACAGTTCCTCCGCTCCGATCCGTCGATCGGCTATGTCTCGGGCCTGGAAAAGACGCTGCGCAGCGTGTTCCCGATCCGCGACTTCGCCGGCACCGCGGAGCTCGACTTCGTCCATTACGAGCTAGAGCCGCCGAAATACGATACCGACGAATGCCGCCAGCGCGGCATCACCTATGCGGCGCCGATGCGCGTCACGCTGCGCCTGATCGTGTTCGAGGTCGATCCCGATACGGAAAGCCGCTCCGTGCTCGATATTAAGGAGCAGGACGTCTACATGGGCGACATGCCGCTCATGACCGAGAACGGCACCTTCATCATCAACGGCACCGAGCGCGTCATCGTCTCGCAGATGCACCGTTCGCCGGGTGTGCTGTTCGACCATGACCGCGGCAAGACCCATGCCTCGGGCAAGTATCTCTTCGCCGCGCGGGTGATCCCATATCGCGGCTCGTGGCTCGATTTCGAGTTCGATGCGAAGGACATCGTCAACGTCCGCATCGACCGCAAGCGCAAGCTGCCGGTCACCTCGCTGCTGTTCGCGCTGGGCCTGAACTCGGAGCAGATCCTCCACCAGTTTTACAACACCGTGACCTGGGAGCGCGGCGAAGGCGGCTGGAAAGTGCCGTTCGTCGTCGAGAATTGGCGCGGCCAGAAGCCGGCGTTCGACGTCGTCAACGGCGACACCGGCGAAGTCGTGTTCCCGGCCGGCCAGAAGGTCACGCCGCGCGCCGCCAACAAGGCCGGCAAGGACGGGCTCACCACGCTGCTGATCCCGACCGAGGAAATCTACGGCCGCTATTCGGCGCTCGACCTGATCAACGAATCGACCGGCGAGATCTATATCGAGGCGGGCGACGAGGTCTCGGCCGAGAATCTCGAGAAGCTGGACAAGGCCGGGCTCGACCGTGTCGAGCTGCTCGACATCGATCACGTCAACACCGGCCCCTGGATCCGCAATACGCTGAACGCCGACAAGGCCGAGGACCGCGACCAGGCGCTTTCCGATATCTACCGCGTCATGCGCCCCGGCGAACCGCCGACGCGCGAGACGGCGGAAGCGCTGTTCGGCGGCCTGTTCTTCGATCCGGAGCGCTACGACCTGTCGGCGGTCGGCCGCGTCAAGCTCAACATGCGCCTGGGCCTCGATGCCGAGGACACGATCACGACGCTCCGCACCGAGGACATCCTCGCGGTCGTCAAGGAGCTCGTGAACCTGAAGGACGGCAAGGGCGAGATCGACGATATCGACAATCTCGGCAACCGCCGCGTCCGTTCGGTCGGCGAGCTGCTGGAGAACCAGTATCGCGTCGGCCTGCTCCGTATGGAGCGCGCCGTGAAGGAGCGGATGAGCTCGGTCGACGTGTCGACCGTCATGCCGAATGACCTGATCAACGCGAAGCCCGCGGTCGCCGCGGTGCGCGAGTTCTTCGGCTCGTCGCAGCTCAGCCAGTTCATGGACCAGACCAACCCGCTCTCCGAAGTGACGCACAAGCGTCGCGTCTCGGCGCTCGGGCCGGGCGGCCTCACCCGCGAGCGCGCCGGCTTCGAGGTCCGCGACGTCCATCCGACCCACTATGGCCGCATCTGCCCGATCGAGACGCCGGAAGGCCCGAACATCGGCCTGATCAACTCGCTGGCCTCGTTCAGCCGCGTCAACAAATACGGCTTCATCGAGACGCCGTACCGCCGCGTGGTCGATCACAAGGTCACCGACGACGTCGTCTATCTGTCGGCGATGGAAGAAGCCAAGCACACGATCGCGCAGGCGAATGCCGAGCTCGACAGTGAAGGCCGCTTCGTCGAGGAGCTGGTCTCGTCGCGCCAGGCAGGCGAGTTCCTGATGGCGATTCCGGACACGATCACCCTGATGGACGTGTCGCCGAAGCAGCTGGTGTCGGTCGCGGCCTCGCTCATTCCGTTCCTGGAGAACGACGACGCCAACCGCGCGCTGATGGGCTCGAACATGCAGCGCCAGGCGGTGCCGCTGGTTCGCGCCGAAGCGCCGTTCGTCGGCACCGGCATGGAAGAGACCGTCGCGCGCGATTCGGGCGCGGCGATCGCGGCCAAGCGCGCCGGCATCGTCGACCAGGTCGACGCGACCCGCATCGTCGTCCGTGCGACCGGCGAGGTCGAGGCCGGCAAGTCGGGCGTCGACATCTACCGTCTGATGAAGTTCGAGCGTTCGAACCAGTCGACCTGCATCAACCAGCGTCCGCTGGTGAAGGTGGGCGATGTGGTCAACGCCGGCGACATCATCGCCGACGGCCCGTCGACCGAGTTCGGCGAGCTGGCGCTGGGCCGCAACGCGCTCGTCGCGTTCATGCCCTGGAACGGCTACAACTACGAGGATTCGATCCTGATCTCCGAGCGGATCGTGAAGGACGACGTGTTCACGTCGATCCATATCGACGAGTTCGAGGTCATGGCCCGCGACACCAAGCTCGGGCCCGAGGACATCACCCGCGACATCCCGAACGTCGGCGAGGAAGCGCTGCGCAACCTCGACGAGGCGGGCATCGTCTATATCGGCGCCGAGGTGGAGCCGGGCGACATCCTGGTCGGCAAGATCACGCCGAAGGGCGAAAGCCCGATGACGCCGGAGGAAAAGCTGCTCCGCGCGATCTTCGGCGAGAAGGCGTCGGACGTGCGCGACACGTCGCTGCGCCTGCCGCCCGGCGTTGCCGGCACGATCGTCGATGTGCGCGTCTTCAATCGCCACGGCATCGACAAGGACGAGCGCGCGATGGCGATCGAGCGCGAGGAGATCGAGCGCCTGAAGAAGGACTCGGACGACGAGCGCGCGATCCTCAACCGCGCCACCTGGAGCCGCCTGCGCGAAATGCTGGTCGGCCAGGTCGCGACCGCCGCGCCGAAGGGCGTCAAGAAAGGTGCGACCATCGACGCCGACCTGCTCGAAAGCGTCGAACGGCACGAATGGTGGAAGTTCGCCGTGGCCGATGACAAGGTCCAGTCGGACCTCGAAGCGGTCAAGGGTCAGTATGACGAGGCCGTCAAGCTGATCAACGAGAAGTTCGAGGATCGGCGCGAGAAGCTGGAGCGGGGCGACGAGCTGCCGCCGGGCGTCTTGAAGATGGTCAAGGTCTTCGTCGCGGTGAAGCGCAAGCTGCAGCCGGGCGACAAGATGGCCGGCCGTCACGGCAACAAGGGCGTGATCAGCCGCATCCTGCCGATCGAGGATATGCCGTTCCTCGAAGACGGCACGCATGTGGACATCGTGCTGAACCCGCTGGGCGTGCCGAGCCGCATGAACGTCGGCCAGATCTTCGAGACGCATCTGGGCTGGGCCGCGCGCGGCCTGGGCCGCCAGATCACCGAGGCGCTGGACGCGTGGCGCGAAGCCAATCCGGACAGCAAGGGCGGCAAGGCGCCGGAAGCGGTCCGCGACCGGCTGAAGACCGTCTATGGCGACGCCTATGCCGCCGAGATCGCGGGCCGTTCCGACGAGGATATCCTCGAGATGGCGCAGCTGCTGAAGAACGGCGTGCCGATGGCAACGCCGGTGTTCGACGGCGCCCGCGAGGCGGACGTGTCCAACATGCTGGAGCTGGCGGGTCTCGACTCGTCGGGGCAGTCGACGCTGTATGATGGTCGCACCGGCGATGCGTTCGACCGCAAGGTGACGGTGGGCTACATCTACATGCTGAAGCTCCACCATTTGGTCGACGACAAGATCCACGCGCGTTCGATCGGGCCGTACAGCCTGGTCACTCAGCAGCCGCTGGGCGGCAAGGCGCAGTTCGGCGGCCAGCGCTTCGGCGAGATGGAAGTGTGGGCGCTCCAGGCGTACGGCGCCGCCTACACGCTCCAGGAAATGCTGACGGTGAAGTCCGACGACGTGGTCGGCCGCACCAAGGTCTACGAGGCGATCGTCAAGGGCGACGACACCTTCGAGGCCGGCATTCCGGAGAGCTTCAACGTGCTCGTCAAGGAAATGCGCTCGCTGGGCCTGAACGTCGAACTCGCGTCGCACGGCGACGACGAGGACGGCGAGCTGGCCGAGGCTGCGGAGTAACCGACCTTCTCCCCTCCCGCTCGCGGGAGGGGCCGGGGGTGGGCCTGACCTGCCCCCGCGGAGCCGATAAAGATTTGCCCACCCCTAGCCCCTCCCGCAAGCGGGAGGGGGACCGGAGCAAAAAATGAACGAGATGACCCCCTTCGCCAATCCGATGACCAAGCCGGAGACGTTCGACCAGATCCAGATCGGGATCGCGTCGCCGGAGCGGATTCGTTCCTGGTCGTTCGGCGAGATCAAGAAGCCGGAGACGATCAACTACCGCACGTTCAAGCCGGAGCGTGACGGCCTGTTCTGCGCGCGCATCTTCGGTCCGATCAAGGATTACGAGTGCCTGTGCGGCAAGTACAAGCGCATGAAGTACAAGGGCATCGTCTGCGAAAAGTGCGGCGTCGAGGTCACCGTCTCGAAGGTCCGGCGCGAGCGGATGGGCCATATCGAGCTGGCCGCGCCGGTCGCGCACATCTGGTTCCTGAAGTCGCTGCCCAGCCGCATCGGCCTGCTGCTCGACATGCAGCTGAAGCAGCTGGAGCGCATCCTGTACTTCGAAGCCTATGTCGTGATCGAGCCGGGCCTGACCCCGCTCGAGCGCTACCAGCTGCTGACCGAAGATGAGCTGCTGTCGGCGCAGGACGAATATGGCGAGGACGCCTTCTCGGCCGGCATCGGCGCGGAAGCGGTCCGCATCATGCTCGAAAGCCTCGACCTCGAAGGCGAGCGCACCCAGCTGCTCGAAGAGCTGGCGGTCACCAAGTCCGAGCTGAAGCCCAAGAAGATCATCAAGCGGCTAAAGGTCGTCGAGAGCTTCATCGATTCCGGCAACCGCCCGGAATGGATGATCCTGAACGTCGTGCCGGTGATCCCGCCCGAGCTGCGCCCGCTGGTGCCGCTGGACGGCGGCCGCTTCGCGACGTCGGACCTGAACGACCTGTATCGCCGTGTGATCAACCGCAACAACCGCCTGAAGCGGCTGATGGAGCTGCGCGCGCCGGACATCATCGTCCGCAACGAAAAGCGCATGCTGCAGGAAGCGGTCGACGCGCTGTTCGACAATGGCCGCCGCGGCCGCACCATCACCGGCGCCAACAAGCGTCCGCTGAAGTCCTTGAGCGACATGCTGAAGGGCAAGCAGGGCCGCTTCCGGCAGAACCTGCTCGGCAAGCGCGTCGACTATTCGGGCCGCTCGGTCATCGTGACCGGTCCGGAGCTGAAGCTGCACCAGTGCGGCCTGCCGAAGAAGATGGCCTTGGAGCTGTTCAAGCCGTTCATCTACGCGCGCCTTGACGCCAAGGGTCTCTCGATGACCCTGAAGCAGGCCAAGAAGTGGGTCGAGAAGGAGCGCAAGGAAGTCTGGGACATCCTTGACGAGGTGATCCGCGAGCATCCGGTCCTGCTGAACCGCGCGCCGACGCTCCACCGCCTCGGCATCCAGGCGTTCGAGCCGGTGCTGATCGAGGGCAAGGCGATCCAGCTCCACCCGCTGGTCTGCTCGGCGTTCAACGCCGATTTCGACGGCGACCAGATGGCCGTGCACGTGCCGCTGAGCCTCGAGGCGCAGCTGGAAGCGCGCGTGCTGATGATGTCGACCAACAACATCCTGTCACCCGCGAACGGCAAGCCGATCATCGTGCCGTCGCAGGACATGGTGCTGGGTCTCTATTACCTGTCGATGGAACGCGACGGCGAACCGGGCGAAGGCATGATGATCTCGGACATGGCCGAGGTGCACCAGGCGCTCGACAGCGGGGCGGTCACGCTCCACTCGAAGATCGTCAGCCGCGTGCCGCAGACGGACGAGAACGGCGTCAGCTACATGAAGCGCGTCGAGACGACGCCGGGCCGCATGCTGCTCGGCGAGACGCTGCCGAAGAGCCACAAGGTGCCGTTCGAGACGGTCAACCGCCTGCTGACGAAGAAGGAGATCGGCGACGTCATCGACGTGGTCTATCGCCACACCGGCCAGAAGGAGACGGTGCTGTTCGCCGACGCGATCATGGCGCTGGGCTTCCGTCACGCGTTCAAGGCCGGCATCTCGTTCGGCAAGGACGACATGATCATTCCGGAATCGAAGGTCCGGATGGTCGACGAGACGCGCGACCAGGTGAAGGATTACGAGCAGCAGTACCAGGACGGCCTGATCACCCAGCAGGAAAAGTACAACAAGGTGATCGACGCCTGGAGCCGTTGCGGCGACCAGGTCGCGAACGCGATGATGGAGGAGATCAAGGCGACGCCGCGGCTCGACAACGGCCGTCTCGCCCCGATCAACTCGATCTACATGATGGCCCATTCCGGTGCCCGCGGTTCGCAGGCCCAGATGAAGCAGCTCGCCGGCATGCGTGGCCTGATGGCCAAGCCGTCGGGCGAGATCATCGAGACGCCGATCATCTCGAACTTCAAGGAAGGCCTGACCGTCCTTGAATATTTCAACTCGACCCACGGCGCCCGCAAGGGCCTGGCCGACACGGCGCTGAAGACGGCGAACTCGGGCTACCTGACCCGCCGCCTTGTCGACGTGAGCCAAGATTGCGTCGTCGTCGAGGAGGATTGCGGCACCGAACGGGCGTTGGAGATGAAGGCGATCGTCCAGGGCGGCGCCACCATCGCATCGCTCGGGGAGCGCGTGCTCGGCCGCACCACAGCCGAGGACATCGTCGATTCCAAGACCAACGAAGTGCTGGTTTCGGAAGGGACGCTGCTCGACGAAGCGATGGTCGCGCGGATCGAGGAAATCGGCATCCAGTCGGTGCGCATCCGCTCCCCGCTGATCTGCGAATCGAAGCAGGGCGTGTGCGCGGCCTGCTACGGGCGTGACCTCGCCCGCGGCACGCCGGTCAATATCGGCGAAGCGGTCGGCGTCATCGCGGCGCAGTCGATCGGTGAGCCGGGCACCCAGCTGACGATGCGGACGTTCCACATCGGCGGCGCGGCGCAGCTTAACGAGCAGTCGAACCTCGAAGCGGTCAGCGACGGCCGCATCGAATATCGCGACCTGCCGACGATCGTCGACAGCCGCGGCCGCACCATCGCGCTCGCCCGCAACGGCGAGCTCGCGATCCTCGACATGGAGGGCCGCGAGCGGGCCACGCACCGTATCCCGTACGGCGCCAACCTGCTGCTGGCGGACGGCCACATCGTCCAGAAGGGCGAGCGGATGGCGGAATGGGATCCGTTCACCATGCCGATCATCACCGAAAAGGCCGGCGTGGTGAAGTTCCAGGACCTGATCGAGGGCAAGACGCTCGTCGAGCAGACCGACGAAGCGACCGGCATCGCCCAGCGCGTGGTGACCGAATATCGCGCGACGTCGAAGTCGAAGGAGGATCTGCGTCCGCGGATCACCCTGCTCGACGAGAGCTCGGGCGAAGCGGGCCGCTACATGCTGGCGCCGGGCGCGACCCTATCGGTCGAGGATGGCCAGCAGGTGCAGGCGGGCGACGTGCTGGCCCGCGCCAGCCGCGAAGCCGCCAAGACCCGCGACATCACCGGCGGTCTGCCGCGCGTCGCCGAGCTGTTCGAGGCGCGCAAGCCCAAGGAAAACGCGATCATCGCGAAGGTCTCGGGCCGCGTCGTGTTCGGCAAGGACTATAAGGCGAAGCGCAAGATCGGCATCCAGCCGGATGACGGCGGCGAGGTCGTCGAATATCTGGTGCCGAAGTCGAAGGTGATCGACGTCCAGGAAGGCGACTACGTCAAGCGTGGCGACAACCTGATCGGCGGCTCGCCCGATCCGCACGACATTCTGGAAGTGCTCGGCATCGAGCCGCTTGCCGAATATCTCGTGTCGGAAATCCAGGAAGTCTATCGACTCCAGGGCGTGAAGATCAACGACAAGCACATCGAGACGATCGTTCGTCAGATGCTGCAGAAGGTCGAGATCACCGAGTCCGGCGACACCACCCTTTTGGTCGGCGAGCAGCTCGACCGCGAGGAGATGGACGAGGTCAACGCGAAGCTGACGGCGGGCCAGCGTCCGGCCGAAGGCAAGCCGGTCCTCCTTGGCATCACCAAGGCGAGCCTGCAGACCCGCAGCTTCATCTCGGCCGCGTCCTTCCAGGAAACGACCCGGGTGCTGACCGAGGCCGCGGTGCAGGGCAAGACCGACACGCTGATCGGCCTGAAGGAGAACGTGATCGTCGGCCGGCTGATCCCGGCGGGCACCGGCGCCGGCATGAACCGCCTGCGTGTCGCTGCCTCCAGCCGTGACGCGGCGCTCCGCGCGGCGCACCGCGACTGGCAGGCCTCTCTGGTCGCGCCCGACAGCGCCGCCGAAGAGCGTGCCGCCGAACTCCGCCGCCCGGTGGAGGACGATAGCGGCGACGATCCGCTGAGCGTCGCCGTGGTCAGCGGCGACGGCAGCGACGCGGCTGCCGGTGATTACCTCGAGCAGTAAGGCTCAGGGCAACTGAACGAGGGCTCCGGCGGCGACGCTGGGGCCCTTTGTTTTGGGAACTCTGCGGAAAGCCGACGCGTCTTTGCAGCGATAGCTCGACGCGAGAGGCACTGACCATGTCGAAGACCACCACCGACCATGACGAAATCCGCCGCTGGGCCGAAAGCAAGGGCGGCAAGCCCGCCGCCGTCGAGCGCACGCACGAAGACGGCGATGTCGGCATCATTCGGCTGATGTTCCCGGAGAACAGACAATCCGAGCACGGCTCACTGGTAGAGATCGGCTGGGACGAGTTCTTCAAGCAGTTCGATGAAGCGGAACTCGCGCTGATCTATGACGAGAACAGCATGTTCAGCAAGCTGATCGGCCGCGACACCGCGGAGAAGCGCGCGCACGGCGACAATGACGCGTCGCGACACGAAAATCGCGGTCGTTCCGACAGCGGCGGCCGCTCCGACACCAGCGGCTCCCGATCAGGCGACGGCGGCTCCGATCTCAAGTCCCGCGAATATGTGGGCGAGGATGGCAAGACGCATCACCACACGCATCCGTACATGAAGGAACACGGCTAGGCGCGTCCACGAGCGTCACGTCTCAGCTCAGCAACGTCAGCAGCGCGAAGCCGGCGGGGAGAGCGAGCGCCGTCCCGAGCGCCAGGTCGAACACGCGCGCCGGAAGGATGCGGCGATCGCGGGTGACGGTTAGCAGGTCGGCAAGGCTCATCGACAGGATCGATGCGCCGCAGAGCGCAGTGACGGCGAGTGTCGCGACGAAGGCGCCGCGCACGCGATCCGGGCTGACCACATGAACGGGCCAGAGCAGCAGCGCGAGCACGGCGGCGATCAGGCCGAGCCGGATCGCGCGCGCCAATGTCCAGATCTCGCTCAGCCGCATGGCCGCTCTCCTGCGCGGCCGGAGCCGTTGGCGCAAGCGCCTGATCCGGGCCCGGTTTATCGCACGGCAGCAAGCGTCCGCCGCATCGGCGGGACCCCGGCAGCGCGGCCCTTGTTCACAAGGCGCCAAACCGAAGGGAGGCCCGTAATGCGTACTGGATTCATCACATCGGCGCTGATCGCATCGAGCATGGTCGCCGCCGCGCCGAGCGTCGCGCTCGCACAGACGACATCGTCGGCGGCCAAGCTGTCGGTCGCACACGCGCGCGCAGGCGCCCCGAGTGGCGACAGCCAGCTGGCCGGCGGAAGCGGCGGCGTCATAGCGCTCGCGCTGGTGGCGGGCATCGTCGCGATCGGCGTGCTGGCGGCGGTCAACAGCGACGACAATGGCTCGTCGCCCGCCAGCCCCTAGGGTGTGCACACACCCTAGTCGAACAGGCTCGAGACCGAGCTTTCGTCGGCGATCCGCTTGATCGCCTCGGCGAGAAGCGGCGCGATGGTGAGGGTGCGGATGCGCTTTGCCTGAGCGATGCTCTCCGTCGGGGCGATCGAGTCGGTGATGACCAGCTCCGTCAGGGTCGACCCGTCGACCCGCGCGACCGCCCCGCCCGACAAGACGCCGTGGCTGACATAGGCGACCACGTCCTCCGCGCCCGCCTCGCGCAGCGCGGCGGCGGCGTTGCAGAGCGTGCCCGCCGAATCGACGATATCGTCGATCAGCACGCAGAAGCGGCCCTCGACGTCGCCGATGATGTTCATGACTTCGGATTCGCCCGGCCGTTCCCGGCGCTTGTCGACGATGGCCAGCGGGGCGTTGTTGAGCCGCTTGGCGAGCGCACGCGCGCGTACCACGCCGCCCACGTCCGGTGAGACGACCGTCAGGTTCTGCGCCGGGAAGCGGGCGAGGATGTCGGCCGACATTACCGGCGCGGCGTAGAGGTTGTCGGTCGGGATATCGAAAAAGCCCTGGATCTGGCCGGCATGCAGGTCGACCGAAAGCACCCGGTTCGCGCCGGCGACGGTGATCAGGTTGGCGACGAGCTTGGCGGAAATGGGCGTGCGCGGGCCCGGCTTGCGGTCCTGCCGGGCATAGCCGAAATAGGGGATCACAGCGGTGATCCGCTTCGCCGACGCGCGTTTCAGCGCATCGATGCAGATCAGCAGCTCCATCAGATTGTCGTTCGCCGGAAAGCCGGTCGGCTGGACGATGAACACGTCCTCGCCGCGGACATTTTCGTGAATCTCGACGAACACTTCCTCGTCGGCGAAGCGGCGGACGCTCGCTTCGGTCAGCGGGATTTCCAGATAGTCCGCGATCGCCTGGGCGAGCGGCAGATTGGCGTTTCCGGATAGAAGCTTCATGGGCGTCCCGCTGTCACGATTCTGTCGCGGTCCTTAGAGCGCGCGGGCGCCTACGGGAACCCTTCCTTGTCGAAACGAACGGTCCTAGATGCCGCCGCATGACCGACCGGCTCCGCATCGCCCTTGTCCAGATCAGCCAGCGCGTCGGCGATATCGCCGGCAACGCCGACACGATGCTTGCCTGGCGAAGCAAGGCCAAGGACGCGGACCTTGTCGTCTTTCCGGAGCTGCAGCTGATCGGCTACCCGCCCGAAGACCTGGTGCTGAAGCCGGCGCTGCACGGCCGCGCGGAACAGCAGCTGCAGCGGCTGGCCGAGGCGACGGCCGATGGCGGCCCGGCGATGATCGTCGGCACCGTTCGGGCGGAAGGCGACCGGCTCTTCAATACCCTCAACCTGCTCGACGGCGGCCGCATCGTCGCGACGACCCGGAAGCACGAGCTGCCCAATTACGGCACGTTCGACGAAAAGCGCTGGTTCACGCCGGGTCCATTGCCGCAGCCGATCGACTGGCGCGGGGTCAGGATCGGCCTGCCGATCTGCGAGGATATCTGGTTTCCGCCGGTCTGCGCGCATCTGAAGGCAGAAGGGGCGGATATCCTGATCTCGCCGCACGGCAGCCCCTATGAAATCGACAAGGACGATCTGCGGACCGGCGAAATCGCGGCGAAGCGGGTGGCCGAAACCGGCCTGCCGCTCGTCTTCCTGAACCGGGTCGGCGGGCAGGACGAGGTGGTGTTCGACGGCGCCTCGTTCGTGCTGAACGGCGACGGCACGCTCGCCCACCAGCTGCCGGACTGGGAAGAAAAGCTGGTGATGACCGAGTGGGAGCGCACGGCGGACGGCTGGCGCTGCACGCCCGGAGAGATTCACGCGCTCGATCCCTATCCCGCCGACGCCTATCACGCGATGGTCGTGGGCCTACGCGACTATGTGAACGCGAACCGCTTTCCGGGCGTGGTGCTCGGCCTTTCCGGCGGCATCGACAGTGCTCTGTCGGCAGCGGTCGCGGTCGATGCGCTCGGCGCCGACCGCGTCTGGTGCGTGATGCTGCCGTCGCGCTTCACCTCGCAGGAATCGCTCGACGATGCGGCCGAATGCGCGCGCATGCTGGGCGTTCGCCTCGACACGATCCCGATCGGTCCGGCCGTCGCGGCGTTCGACGAGATGCTGGCGCCCAGCTTCGCCGGCCGCGAACCCGACCTGGCGGAAGAAAATATCCAGGCGCGAATCCGCGGCGTGACGCTGATGGCGCTGTCGAACAAATTCGGCCCCATGCTGCTGACCACCGGCAACAAGAGCGAGATGTCGGTCGGCTATGCGACGCTCTATGGCGACATGGCGGGCGGCTATTCGGTGCTGAAGGACGTCTACAAGACGGCGGTTTTCGAGCTCAGCCGCTGGCGCAACGCGAACCGCCCGGCGCTGGGCCTGGGCGACGACGGGCCGGTGATGCCGGAGCGCGTCATCGACAAGCCGCCCTCGGCCGAACTCCGAGCCGACCAGAAGGATTCGGATTCGCTGCCTCCCTATGACGTGCTCGATCCCATCCTGCACGGTCTGGTCGAGGAGGAATTGTCGGTCGATGCGGTCGCGTCCCGCGGCTTCGACCGCGACACCGTCGCCCGGATCGAACGCCTGCTGTACGTCGCCGAATATAAGCGCCGCCAGGCGCCTCCCGGCGTCAAGCTCGGCAAGCGCAATTTCGGCCGCGACCGCCGCTATCCGATCACCAACGCGTTCCGGACCGCGTAGGTCGACAAAGAGAAGAATCTGGCCTATATTCTGGCCAGAAAGGACGAGCCATGCGTCACGTGCCTCTCGCAGCGTTCAAGGACAGAGCATCGGAATATATCGCTGCGGCGGAAAAGGGCGAGGAGATCATCATAACGCGCCATGGCAGGCCCGCCGCGAAACTGACGACCGCGATTGATCGCGAGGAGCGCCAGCGGCGCGCACGCGAGGCGCTCGATCGCTTGATGGAGCATCGGGAGCGGATGCGGGCGGAAGGACGCACCGCGACCATCGAAGAAATGATCGCGTGGAAGAATGAAGGGCGCCCGTGACCGGACTGGTTGTTGACGCCTCCGTTATGGGGCCGCTGATTGTTCCGGACGAAGGCGACGACCTTGTCCCCGCGGTGTTGAACGCACTGTTGGCGGGGGAGGCCCTGGTTCCTCTGCATTGGCGGCTCGAAGTCGCAAACCTGGCCCGCATGGCGGTTCGAAAAGGGCGCTTGACCGATCAAGCGCTGGTGGCCGTTTTCGACGATTTCCGCGACCTGAATGTCAGCGTCGATCCGGAGACGGACCGGCTCGCCTGGGGCGACAGCCTTGAACTGAGCCGTCGCCATGACCTCACTGCGTACGACGCTGCTTATCTTGAGCTGGCGATGCGAGCAGACCTGCCGCTGGCGACGCTGGATCGCCGGCTCCGCGGCGCAGCCCGTGCCGAGAAGGTGGAGCTTCTGCCTAAATGAAAGTCACTACCCGCTTCGCGCCTTCCCCCACCGGCCGCGTTCATGTCGGCAATCTGCGGGCGGCGCTTCACAACTGGCTGTACGCGCGTCAGCAGGGTGGGCGCTTCCTGCTCAGGATCGACGATACCGACCGGGAGCGGTCGGAGGAGCGGTTCGTCGACGCGATCCGCGCCGATCTCGGCTGGCTCGGGCTCGATTGGGACGGGGAGGCGCGGCAGTCGGAGCGTTTCGCTCTGTACGAGGCGCGGTTCGAACAGCTGCGGGCTGCAGGCCGGGTCTATCCCTGCTTCGAGACGCCGCAGGAGCTTGAGCTGAAGCGCAAGGTGCAGCTCGGGCGCGGACTGCCGCCGGTCTATGACCGCGCCGCGCTTACGCGCGGCGACGCGGAGCGGGCGCGGCTGGAGGCGGAAGGCCAGCGGCCGCACTGGCGCTTCAAACTCGATCATGATGCGCCGATCGAATGGGATGACCTGGTCCGCGGCCCCCAGCGCTTCGATCCGACGCTGATGAGCGATCCGGTGATCCGCCGCGCCGACGGGTCCTGGCTGTACCACCTGCCGTCGGTGATCGACGATATCGACCTGGGCATCACCCATGTCGTGCGCGGCGAGGACCATGTCTCCAACACCGCGGCGCAGGTGCAGATGTTCGAAGCGTTGGGCGCAAAGCCGCCGGCCTTTGCGCACGAGGCGCTGCTGACCGGTGCCGAGGGCAAATTGTCGAAGCGTCTGGGCGCGACCGATGTCGATCATTGGCGCGAGACCGGTGTCGAGCCGCTTGCGCTCGCCGCCAAGCTCGCGCGGATCGGCACCAGCCTCCCCGTCGAGCCGGTCGCCTCGACCGCGCCGCTGATCGAACGGTTCGACTTCGCGACCTTCGGCCGTGCCCCCGCGCGGTTCGACGAGGCGGAGCTGGCGAAGCTCAACGCGCAGACCGTGCACCTGCTGAGCTTCGCGCAGGTTGCCGATCGCCTGCCCGCCGGCATGGACGCGCGCGCGTGGGAAGCGGTGCGGCCGAACCTGGAGCGCGTGTCCGATGCCGCGGAGTGGTGGCACGTGATCGAAGGGCCGATTGCGGCTGAGATTGGCCTGGAGGATCGCGACTATCTCCACACTGCGGCCGAAGCTGCGGCACGGATCGATTGGTCGGCCGACCCCTGGCATGCACTGACCGGCGCGCTGAAGGACACGACCGGTCGCAAGGGCAAGCCGCTGTTCCTGCCGCTGCGCCGTGCGCTCACCGGGCTCGACCACGGCCCCGACATGGCGGTGCTGCTGCCGCTGATCGGGCGGGAGCGGGCATTGGAGCGGTTGCAGGCGGCTGCGGGCTGAGGCGAGAAAGCCCGTTCGTTTCGAGCGAAGTCGAGAAACGCGTGTAACGTCTAGCCCGCTTCTCGACTACGCTCGAAGCGAACGGATTTTGGGGGCACGGTGGCCAAGCTCTATTTCTACTACGCCTCGATGAATGCGGGGAAATCGACGACCCTGCTGCAGGCGAGCTTCAACTATCGCGAGCGTGGCATGCACACGATGCTGTTCACCGCCGCGATCGACGACCGCTATCGCGCCGGCGTGATCACTTCGCGGATCGGCATCGAGGCGGACGCGAACAGCTTCGTGCGCGACACCGACCTGCGCGCGGCGATCGCGGCGGAGCATGAGGTGACGCCGCTCGCCTGCGTGCTGGTGGACGAGGCGCAATTTCTCACCCGCGATCAGGTGTTCCAGCTCGCGCGGGTGGCCGACGAGATGGGCATTCCCGTGCTCGCCTATGGCCTGCGCACCGATTTCCGCGCCGAGCTTTTCGAAGGCAGCAAATGCCTGCTGGCGCTCGCCGACGTGCTGGTCGAGCTGAAGGCCGTCTGCGCCTGCGGCCGCAAGGCGACGATGAACCTGCGCATCGATGCCGAAGGACAGCCGGTGCGCGAAGGCGCCCAGACGGAGATCGGCGGCAATGATCGCTACGTTGCGCTCTGCCGCCGGCATTTCATGGAGCAATGGCGCGGCTGATCCGATCGCCACGGCGGCATGATCCCTGTTGAACAGGTGCCGCGTGGCAGCTGTCCGGCCAATCGCGCCAGAGTCGCGAAATCGTCCCAGAAATAGACATTTCGTCCGGGTGGCTATCTTTTCCTATCGAATCAGTGCGTTTTGCTTATGCTTCCTGCGGGGCAAACTGGTCCCGCAGGTCCACAAGGGGGTTTTCCATGATCAATCATCTCTACGCCGCTGCCGCGGCGCTTCTGACTGTTTCCGTGGCGTCCAGTGCGCAAGCGGCTACCGACTATAATTCCACGCCCGCCAGCGGCTGGCATTACGGTTCGGGCAACGACTATGCCCCCGCGAACACGGCGGTGCTGACCACTGTCACGCCCTATAACAGCGATCAGCTCTATCTGCGCTGGCACAAGACCGGCCAGGTTGCTCCGGCATCGGACAGCAACGGCGTCTACAGCTTTGCCCTGGGCACGACTCCGATCAGCTTCGACTGGGGCTTCACCAAGGCGTCGGCGCCTGCCTCTGCGCTGATCACGATCACGAATCTCGGCACGGCTCAGTCGGTCAGCTATGATCCGCTGTTCGTCGGCAACGACAACTATACGGCTGTCGGGCCGTATTCGACGACGATGCAGAACAGCGCCCGGCTGACCTTCGCTTTCCTGTCGGGCGTCGGCTTCAACCCGAACATCAATGACACCTATCGCGTCCGGCTGGACGTCAACGGCCTGTACGGCGGCACGCAGTCGCTTTCGGTCGATGCGCAGATCGGCACCGGCGTGCCGGAACCGGCGACCTGGGCGCTGATGCTGGTGGGCTTCGGCGCGGCCGGTCTGGCGGCCCGTCGCTCGACGAAGACCGTCCGCGTCCTCGCGTAAGCACAGCCCAAAAGGGGTTCATCGAAGGGCGAGGGCTTCGGCTCTCGCCCTTTTATTTTGGGCGTGCGATCTCTCGCGCCGGAAGAGCCGGACGGGCCGGTCTTGCCCATCCGCCGGCGGTCCCCATATTCCTCGCCACTGCCCTTTTCGCGCTGCAGCAATTGCGCTAAGGGCGCCGCCAATTCCCGCTCGAGCCAGGATTTTTCATGAGCCTCCGCAACGTGGCCATCATCGCGCACGTCGATCATGGCAAGACCACGCTGGTCGACCAGCTGTTCCGCCAGTCCGGCACTTTCCGCGACAACCAGCGCGTCGAGGAACGCGCGATGGATTCGAACGACCTGGAGAAGGAGCGCGGGATCACCATCCTTGCCAAGTGCACGTCGGTCGACTGGCACGGCACGCGGATCAACATCGTCGACACGCCCGGCCACGCCGATTTCGGCGGCGAGGTGGAGCGCATCCTGTCGATGGTGGACGGCGTGATCCTGCTCGTCGACAGCTCCGAAGGCGCGATGCCGCAGACCAAGTTCGTGACCGGCAAGGCGCTGGCGCTGGGCCTCAGGCCCATCGTCGTCGTCAACAAGATCGACCGTTCCGACGCGCGCGTGCAGGAAGTGCTGGACGAAGTGTTCGACCTGTTCGTGAGCCTCGAAGCGACCGATGAGCAGCTCGATTTCCCCGTCCTCTACGCATCCGGCCGCAACGGCTACGCGTCCGAGGATCCCGAGGCGCGTGAGGGGACGCTTGCGCCGCTGTTCGACAAGATCGTCGCGCACGTGCCTGCGCCGACGGTCGACGAGGATGCGCCGTTCAGCTTCCTGGTGACGCTTCTCGACCGCGACAATTTCCTGGGCCGCATTCTGACCGGCCGGGTCAATGCCGGCACGGTCAAGGTCAACCAGCCGATCCACGCGCTCGACGCGGACGGCAATGTCATCGAAACCGGCCGCGCGTCGAAGCTGATGACGTTCCGCGGGCTGGAGCGCGTGCCGGTCGAGGAAGCCAAGGCGGGCGACATCATCAGCATCGCCGGCCTGACCGTCGCGACGGTCGCGAACACGATCGCCGACACCTCGGTCACCACGCCGATCAAGGCCCAGCCGATCGATCCGCCGACGCTCAGCATGCGGTTCGCCGTCAATGACAGCCCGATGGCAGGGCGCGAGGGGACCAAGGTGACCAGCCGCATGATCCGCGACCGGCTGCTCCGCGAGGGGGAATCGAACGTCGCGATCCGCGTCACCGAAGCGGCCGACAAGGACAGCTTCGAAGTCGCCGGACGCGGCGAGCTTCAGCTGGGCGTGCTGATCGAGACGATGCGCCGCGAGGGCTTCGAGCTCGGCATCAGCCGCCCGCGCGTGCTGTTCCGCGATGGCCCCAATGGCCGCGAGGAGCCGTATGAGACCGTCGTCATCGACGTCGATGACGAATATTCCGGCACCGTCGTCGAGAAGATGTCGATCCGGAAGGCCGAGCTGACCGACATGCGCCCGTCGGGCGGCGGCAAGACCCGCATCACCTTCTCGGCCCCGTCGCGCGGCCTGATCGGCTATCACGGCGAGTTCCTGTCGGACACGCGCGGCACCGGCATCATGAACCGACTGTTCGAGAAATATGGCCCCCACAAGGGCAATATCGAAGGCCGGAAGAACGGCGTCCTGATCTCGAACGGCAGCGGCGAGGCGGTCGCCTATGCGCTCGGTCCGCTGGAGGAGCGCGGCGTGCTGATGGTCGAGCCCGGCGAGGCGCTCTACGAAGGCATGATCATCGGCGAGAATGCGAAGACGGAAGACCTTGAGGTCAACCCGATGAAGTCGAAGCAGCTGACCAACTTCCGCGCTTCGGGCGGCAAGGACGACGCGATCCGCCTCACCCCGCCGCGCCGCCTGACGCTCGAACAGGCGATCGCCTATATCGACGACGACGAACTGGTCGAAGTCACGCCCAAGAGCATCCGCCTGCGCAAACGCCACCTCGATCCGCATGAGCGCAAGCGGGCAAGCCGCGCGAAGGCGGCTTGAACTTAGTCAAGTTGTTGACTAAGTTCGGGCGGTGGCGACCGTCAGCGTTCATGAAGCAAAGACCCACTTGTCGCGCCTGATCGAGCGTGTGCTGGCGGGCGAGGAAGTGATTGTCGCGCGCAATCGCGAGCCGGTGATCAAGCTCGTTCCCGCCACGCCAGCACCGAGCACGCGGCGTGCCGGACGGCTGAAGGGCAAGATCAATATCGACGATCGCTTTTTCGAGCCGCTTCCGGACGATGAACTGGCCGCCTGGAACTGCGAGGATTGAGGCTTCTCCTCGATACCCATGCGCTGATCTGGTGGCTGATCGACTCTCCGAAGCTCAGCAGATCTGCTCACGCAGCCATCGCTGATGGGCGGAATGAAATCTTGGTCAGCGCCGTCTCGGCCATCGAGGTCACCACCAAGTATCGGCGCGGCAGACTTCCCGAAGCCGAGCCCTTGGCGGTTGCCTTCGAGCGGGAAACCGCGAGCGAAGGTTTCATGTCTCTGCCCATCAGCATTGCCCATGCCGCGATGGCCGGAGGACTTCGTATTCAACATGCCGACCCGTTCGATCGCTTGCTGATTGCACAGGCGCAGCTTGAAGAGGCCCTGCTGGTCTCAAACGAGAAGCTGTTCGACGGTTTCGGCGTGAAGCGCCTATGGTGAGGTGAATCAGCCTTTCGCCATTTCCAGAAGCACCGCCCATTCCTCATCCCGCACCGGCGTTACCGACAGCCGCGACTGGCGGAGCATCTCGAGCTTGGCGAGGCGGGGTTCCGCCTTGATTTCGGCGAGGGTGACGGGGCGGGGGAGCTTTTCGACCGGCTTGACCGCGACGGAGGCCCACTCACCTTTCTCGCCATCCGGACGCCAGGCGCGGGTGATTTCCATGATGCCGACGGCCGCCTTCTCGGTGTTCGAATGGTAGAAGATGGCCCGGTCGCCGGGCTGCATCTCTTTCAGGAAATTGCGCGCGGTATAGTTGCGCACGCCGTCCCATTCGGTCGCGCCGTCGCGGGCCAGGTGATCCCAGCCATAAACGTCGGGTTCGGATCTCATCAGCCAGTAACGCATGTCACTGCGCCTCCGGGTAGATCAGGAATTCCTCGATCTTGCCGCCGTTCGGCTCGGCGCGCAGGCTGATCGTCAGCTTCCGGCCCGGGTAGCGCACTTCATAGACTTCCGACGTGAAGCCGCCGCGCATCCGGGCCGGGCGCAGGCGCACGAAGCTCTGCGGCTCGCCCAGCGGCATCAGGCTGGCGCGGTGGTCCGCCAGCACCTGCGGCGTCAGATAGGCATTGAAGTCCGCGGTGAACTTCGTCCGGTCCGCCTTGCCCTGGCGCAGCTGATCGAAAATCGCGCGCGCGGCCGCAGTGTCCGGGTCCTGGCCCAGGATCATCGCCTCGATCCGATCGGCGATCGCATTGTGCGCGTTGCCGAAGTCCGCATTCACGAACACCGTCACCGCCGCCTTGTCGGCCGGATAGACGCGGTTGTCGGCAAGATAGCCGACCGCGGCGCCGCCATGCTGGATACGCGGATGCCCGCGCACCTGGTCAACCGTGACGCCGAGGCCATAGCCGGAACCCTTCCCGTCGGTCAGGATGATCTCGCGCTCCTGCTCGGCCCAGCTTGCCGGCTTCAGCAGCGCGCGGTCGATCCGGGCGATGTTCCATTTGGACAGCTCGGTTGGCGTGGTCAGCAGCTGCCCCGCCGCGAACAGCCAGCCGGCCGCAGGCGCCTTGGCCAGCCGTACCGGGCCGAGCGCAAACCGGGTGAACGGCTGCGCATCGGTCGGCTTCAGATCATAATCCGAATCGCCGACCTTCATATGCAGCGGCTGGAAGATGCGCGTCTGCAGGAACTGCATCAGCGGTTCGCCCGTGACCTTCTCGATGATCAGGCCCGCGGCGACGAAGCCGGTGTTCGAATATTGCCATTGGCTGCCCGGCGGAAAATCGAGCGGCTGCTTCGCCCAGCGGTCGAGGATTTCCTGCGGCTTGACCGGCTTTTCCATCGCCGAGAAGGCGTAATTCTGCGGCCAGAAATCGCGGTAGCCGGAGGTGTGGTTCAACAGCTGCCGGATCGTGATCTTGTCCGCGTCGGTCAGCTCTGGGAGATATCTGGAGACCTTGTCGTCGAGCGACAATTTGCCTTCCTCGGCCAGCAGCAGGATCGCGCCAGCCGTGATCTGCTTGGAGACCGACGCGATCGGATAGGCGGCGGTCGTGGTCGGCGGGGAGGCATCGTTCCGCTGCTTGCCATAGGCTTTGGCGAACTGGAGCTTGCCGTCGGTCACGACCGCGACCGAGGCGGAGGGCACGCCGGTCTCCTTCAGCGCCTGGACGGCGATCCGGTCGATCTCGGCAATCTGCGCTGGGGTGAGGGGAGTGGCGAGGGCAGGAGCGGCAATCAGGACAAGCGGAATGAAAAAGGCGCGCATGACTCTCCCCGTCATTCCCGCGAAGGCGGGAATCCCGCTTCTTCTTGCAGCGTCTCGGGAAGAAGAAAAGGTTAATCCCGGCCTTCGCCGGGATGACGTCAGAGAAGGCCGAGCGTGCCCAGCTCGTCGCGCAGCGTGTCTGCGTCGCGGAACAGGTGCCCGCGCATGCCCACGGCTTCCGCGCCGGCCACATTCTCGGCCCGGTCGTCGATGAAGACCAGCGCCTCGGCCGGGATTCCGAAGCGTTCGACGGCCAGCTCGTAAATGGCCCGGCCCGGCTTCACCAGCCGCTCGGCGCCTGAAACCACGATATCACGGAACCGCCCGAACACCGGCTGGGTGTCGCGGAACGGACCCCAGAACTCGCGGCTGAAGTTGGTGATCGCGAACAGCGGCACGCCCGCTTCGTCGAGCTCCTCGACCAGCGGGATCATGCCGTCGACGGCCGGTCCCAGGCTCTCGTTGAAGCGCGGACCCCAGGCTTCGATCAGCGCACGGTGCTGCGGGTACTCGGCAATCAGCTCCGCGCTCGTTTCGGCGAACGGCCGGCCGGCGTCATGCTGGAAATGCCAGTCATGCGTGACCACGTCGCGCAGGAACGCGTCGAGCGCCCGGTCGTCGTCGATCAGGCGCTCGTAGAGGAACCGCGGGTCCCAGGTGAAAAGGACGTTGCCGACGTCGAAAACGACGCCGCGAACCGTCACGGCAGCTTAGCCCTGGCGGGCCTTGAAGCGGCGGTTGGTCTTGTTGATGACGTAGGTGCGGCCGCGGCGGCGGATCACGCGGTTGTCGCGATGACGGTCCTTCAAGGACTTGAGCGAGTTACGAATCTTCATGTGGTCAACGCCTGGTTCGAATCTGGGCTGAAAAGCGAGGCGCCCGCCTAGTCGAGCGAGGCGCGAAGGTCAAGGACTGCGCGGGCGTGCAGCTAATTACGGTTTCGATACGTTTATGGCAGGAATGGCTCGAAAGGACGTTTGCATGAGGTCTGCTCCGCGCTTTCTGCTGATCGCTTCGCTGCTGGCAGTCGGCGCCTGCACAACGCCGATGGCGCCGATCGAGGTCACGCGCTTTCACCTGGGCGAAATGAACGAGCGCGGCACGGTGATGGTCGAGCCCGCCCCCGGCGCGCCGACGGGCATGGAGTTCGACATGTACGCCAATGCCGTCGCCGGCGAACTCAACCGCCTCGGCTTCGCGCAGGTCGATGGCGTCGGCCAGAGCCTCTATGTTGCGATCGTCGACGTGCGGTCCGGCACGCGCGAGCGAATGGGCGGCGGCTCGCCGGTCTCGATCGGCATCGGCGGCTCGACCGGCGGCTGGCGGAGCGGCGTCGGCGGCGGCGTCAGCTTCGGCCTGGGCGGTAACCGTGGCGGCCTGGTCGTCAGCACGCAGCTCTCGGTCCAGCTGAAGCGCCGTTCCGACCAGACGGTGGTCTGGGAAGGCCGCGCCCGTGGCGAGGCGCCGGCGCGCGATTCCGGGGCGCTGCCGGGCCGTCTTGCAAATGCGTTGTTCAGGGACTTTCCGGGTCAGTCAGGCCGCACTATCAGCGTGCCATGACCTTCAGCATCACCAGCAGTTTCGACAGCGGCAACATCCGCGTCCTGAACATCGACGGGCATGAAGCCGATCTGGAGATCGTGACCGATCACGGCTCCGATTTCTATCAATGGTTCTATTTCCGCGTCGGCAATGCGGCCGGGCACGATATCACGCTCAGGATCGTGAACGTTGCCGGCTCCGCCTATCCGCTCGGCTGGCCCAATTACCGCGCGCGCATCTCGGAGGATCGCGAGGCCTGGCGCCTGGCCGACACCAGCTTCGTCGACAAGGTGCTGACGATCCGCGTCCGGCCCGAGACCAACGCGCTGTGGGTCGCCTATTTCGCGCCCTATTCGATGGAGCGGCATTACGACCTGATCGCGCGGATGGCGGCACAGCCCGGCGTCACGCAACGCGAGCTGACGCGCACGCTCGACGGCCGCCCGCTCGACCTCCTCACCTTGGGCGAGGGCGCGAAGCAGGTCTGGCTCTATGCCCGCCAGCATCCCGGCGAGAGCATGGCCGAGTGGTGGATGGAAGGCGCGCTCGAAAAGCTGACCGATCCGAACGACAGGACCGCGCAGGCGCTGCGGCAGAAGGCAACCCTGCACATCGTCCCCAACATGAACCCGGACGGCAGCTTTCGCGGGCATCTGCGCACCAACGCCGCCGGCGTGAACCTCAACCGCGAATGGCACGCGCCGACCGAGGACCGCAGCCCCGAAGTGCTGGCGGTCCGCGATGCGATGGACGCGACCGGCGTCGATTTCGCGATGGACGTCCATGGCGACGAGGCGATCCCGGCCAATTTCATCGCCGGCTTCGAAGGCATCCCGTCGTTCAGCGAGGACAAGGGCGCGCTTTATACCCGCTTCCGCGACACGCTTGCCGATCGCTCGCCCGACTTCCAGGTCGCCAAGGGCTATGAGATTTCGGCGCCGGGCAAGGCCAACATGTCGATGTCGACCACCCAGCTCGCCGAACGCTATGGCGCGGTGTCGATGACGCTCGAAATGCCGTTCAAGGACCATGACGACAATCCGGACCCGGAATTCGGCTGGTCGCCGGACCGCTGCAAGCGCCTCGCCCACGACTGCCTCGACAACCTCGCGGGAATGATTGATTCCATCTAGAACCCCTCATTTCAGCCCGGTTTGGGCTGAGCTTGTCGAAGCCCTCCCTTTCCTTTCTGCGTCCCGAAATAAGAAGGGAGGCCTTCGACAAGCTCAGGCCAAACCGGAGTTGGAAGCAATTTTCCCGGAGCCCAAATGCCCAGCCTCGTCCTCATCCGCCATGGCCAGTCGGCCTGGAATCTCGAAAACCGTTTCACCGGCTGGTGGGATGTCGACCTGACGGAAAAGGGGGCTGCCGAAGCGAAGGCGGCGGGCGAGCTGATGGCCGCGAAGGGCCTCGATTTCGACCGCTGCTTCACCAGCTACCAGACCCGCGCGATCAAGACGCTGAACATCGCGCTGGAAGCGATGGGCCGGCTCTGGCTGCCGGTCGCCAAGCATTGGCGGCTGAACGAGCGCCACTATGGCGGGCTCACCGGCCTCGACAAGGCCGAGACGGCGGCCCGGCACGGCGACGCGCAGGTCAAGATCTGGCGCCGCAGCTTCGACACGCCGCCGCCGGTGCTGGAGACAGGCAGCCCGTTCGACCTCTCGAACGACCGCCGCTATGCGGGCGTCCAGGTGCCCGCGACCGAAAGCCTGAAGGACACGATCGCCCGCGTGCTGCCCTATTGGGAGGCCGAGATCGCCCCGGCGCTGCGGTCAGGCGAGCGCGTGCTGATCTCCGCCCACGGCAATTCGCTTCGCGCGCTGGTCAAGCATCTGTCGCACATTCCGGACAGCGAGATCACCGAGCTGGAAATCCCGACCGGCCAGCCGATCGTCTACGAACTGGACGACGCGCTGGCGGCGACGGATCGGTATTATTTGAGCGAGCGGTGATCCCTTCTACCCTCTCCCTGCAGGGGAGAGGGCGACTCAGCCCCGCGGGGCTGAGCGGGGAGAGGGTCCTGGGCGCTGTACCACATCACCCTCTCCCCGCTCGCGCCCACAGGCGCGAGTCGACCCTCTCCCTTGAAGGGAGAGGGTCGTTAATCACCCCAGCTTTCCGAACTTCGCCTCGTATCCCGCGGTGTCGCCCGCCGCGAGCAGCCGCGCCTGGTCGACCCATTGGTCCCGCGCGATCCGGCCCTTGAACGCGCCGAGCTGGGCATCGACCCGCGCCACATCGGCGTCGTTCCACGCCGCGATCTGGTCGAAGCGGGTTACGCCCAGCCCGTTCAGCAGCGCCGCGACCTTGGGGCCGACGCCTTTCATCCGCGTCAGCTCGTCGGGCGCCCCGGCAGGGATCGGATGAATCGGCTCGACCAGCGCCTCGGGCTCGGGCTTGATCGGCTCGATCTCGACCGGCGGCGGGACGTCGATCGGCGCGACCGCCGGCCCGGCCACGATCGGCGAGACCTCCTCCCGCTTCTCCAGTGTGGCCGCTGGCTTGTCGGCTTCGACGCGCTTGCCGCTGCCGACCAGCCACCAGAGCGCGACCAGCACGACGATCACGCCCAGGACGATCAGCACCCAATATTGTTCGATCCAGTTCATCCCTCAACCCTCCCTTTGGTTTCGCGTTCGACCTCGCGCCAGCCGATATCGTGCCGGCAAAAGCCGCTCGGAAAATCGATCCGGTCGACCGCCGTATAGGCTGCCTTCTGCGCCCAGCGCACCGTCGGCCCTTCCGCGGTGACGGCAAGCACGCGGCCCCCGGAAGCGACGAGCTGCCCGTCCTTTTCCTTGGTACCGGCCTGGAACACGATCGCGCCCGCGGCCTCGGCGCGGTCGATGCCCCCGATCGTGCCGCCGGTCTCGGGCGTTCCCGGATAGCCTTTCGCGGCCATCACCACCGTCAGCGCGACCCGGTCGGAAAAGCGCGGCGCCTCCGCCTCGCCAAGCCGCCCCTCGGCGCAGGCCAGCATCAGCGTGAGCAGGTCGCTTTCCAGCCGCGGCATCAGCACCTGGCACTCAGGATCGCCGAAGCGCGCATTATATTCGATCAGCCTCGGCCCCGCCGCCGTCAGCATCAGTCCGGCATACAGGACGCCTGTGAAGGGCGTGCCCTCTTCGGCCATGGCGCGCACGGTCGGCTCGACGATTTCGCGCATTGCCTGGGCCTGCAGCGCCGGCGTCAGCACGCGCGCCGGCGAATAGGCGCCCATGCCGCCGGTGTTCGGGCCGGTGTCGCCGTCGCCGACGCGCTTGTGATCCTGCGCCGATCCGAACGGCACCACCGTCGTGCCGTCCGACAGCGCGAACAGGCTTGCTTCCTCGCCGGCCAGGAATTCCTCGATCACCAGCGGCCCGTCGGCCGCCCGGATCGCCGCTTCCGCTTCCTCGCGGGTCATCGCGATGACTACGCCCTTGCCCGCGGCGAGCCCGTCCGCCTTGATCACCACCGGCAGCCCGAATGGCGCAAGTCGAGCGATGCCGTCCGCGGCATTGCCAGCCCGCACATAGCCGGCGGTCGGAATGCCGGCGCGCGCGCACAGATCCTTGGTGAAGCCTTTGGAACCTTCCAGCTGCGCTGCCGCCTTGTCGGGCCCGAAGACCGGAATCCCCGCGGCGCGCAGGTCGTCGGCAAGGCCCGCGACCAGCGGCGCTTCCGGCCCGACCACGACCAGCCCGATCTGCTGCCGCTTGCAGAAGCCGATCACGGTCGGGTGGTCCGTCACGTCCATTGCGACCAGCTCGGCATGCTCGGCGATGCCCGGATTGCCGGGCGCCGCGTAAAGCTTGCTCAGCCGGGCGCTTTGGGCCAATTTCCAGGCCAGCGCATGCTCGCGCCCTCCCGAACCGATCAGCAGGACGTTCATGGCTTCACGCTTCTCCTCGACCGATACGGCGGCGACCGACGCCCGGCTGTTAGCCGAGGCATCGCCGGGCGACAACGCGCCCGCGCTCAGCGTGTCCGAGCTCGCCTTCGCATTGAAACGCGTGGTGGAGGACAGCTTCGGCATGGTCCGCCTGCGCGGCGAGATCAGCGGCTACAAGCGCGCCGCGTCCGGCCACGCCTATCTGACGCTGAAGGACGACAAGGCCTGCATTGACGGGGTGATGTGGAAGACCGGCGTCGCCTCGCTCCCTTTCCGTCCCGAAGACGGCATCGAGGTGATCGCGACCGGCAAGCTCACCATTTATCCCGGCCGATCCAAATACCAGATCGTGATCGAGCGGCTGGAGCTGGCCGGCGAAGGCGCGCTGATGCTGCTCCTCGAAAAGCTGAAGGCGAAGCTTGGCGCCGAAGGCGTGTTCGACGCCGGCGCCAAGAAGAAGCTGCCCTTCCTGCCGCAACGGATCGGCGTGGTGACGTCGCCCACCGGCGCCGTGATCCGCGACATCCTGCACCGGCTGGAGGATCGCTGCCCGACGCATGTGCTGGTCTGGCCCGTCATGGTGCAGGGGCAGGGCGCGGCGGAGCAGGTCGCGGCGGCGATCGGCGGCTTCTGCCGGATGCCCGATGGCCAGCGGCCCGATCTGGTGATCGTCGCGCGCGGCGGCGGCTCGATCGAGGACCTCTGGGCCTTCAACGAGGAAGCCGTGGTGCGCGCCGTCGCGGCCTGCACGATTCCGATCATCTCCGCGGTCGGGCATGAGACCGACACGACGCTTTGCGACTATGCCGCCGACGTCCGCGCACCGACGCCGACCGCCGCTGCCGAAATGGCGGTGCCGGTCCGGGCCGAGCTGCGCGCCTATGTTCGCGATCAGGGCGCGCGGATGGAGCGCTGCGCGCGCCGCTATCATGAGCGCGGCGCGGAAAAGCTGCACGGGCTCGCCCGGCTGCTGCCGACGCCCGCCGCGCTGCTCGACCCGCAGCGCCAGCGCGTGGACGATCATGGCGAGCGGCTGCGGCGCGGGCTCGGTCGCCGCGTCGCCGATGCGCGCGGCGAGCTTGCCCGCGCCAGCGGTGCGCTTCGGCCGACCCTGCTTCGTGCAAAGCTCGACCGTGCCGCCGACCGGCTCGCGGCCGTGTGGCGGCTCGCCCAGTCGGTCAATCCGGAGAATCTGCTCGCCCGCGGCTATGCCTGGGTGGAAGGCAGGGGCGGCAAGGTCGTGACCAGCGCCGCCGAGGCGCGGACCGCCGTCGCACTCAGCCTGCACTTCGCCGATGGCACGGTTGACGCGCGCGTCGAACGCGCCCCATCTGGGACCAAGCGCGAGGCGCCGCCCAGCCAGCCTTCGCTGTTGTAGAGGTTCATGATCGAATGCTGATGTTCAATCGCAGCCAGCCGGCCCGGCTTCATTATATGGCGAACGGCTATCGCGTGCTGTCCCAGGGCGATCATGTCGTCTGCGCCGTCTCGGGCGAGAAGATCCCGCTCGATGCGCTGCGCTATTGGTCGAACGCGCGCCAGGAGGCTTATGCCAGCGCGGAGATCGCAACCAGGGCCATGACGGGCAAGTGAGGCGCCTGCTCCCGTTCGCGGCGGTCGCGCTGATCGCGGCCGCGCCCGTTCCTTCGGATATCAAGCTCCAGGGCCAGCTGGAGCAGGGCGGCATCGCCTATGGTACCGTCCCGCCGGGCACGGTCAGCCTCAAGCTTGGCGACGAGACGGTGCCTGTCGCGCCCGATGGCCGCTTCCTGCTCGGCTTCGACCGCAACGCGCCGGCGACGCTGGTGCTCGAGGCGCGGAACGCGTCGGGCGCGGTGCTGACCCGCACGCTCGCGATCGCGCCGCACGCCTGGGCGATCCAGCATGTCGACGTGCCCAAGCGGCCGCCCGTCCCCAATGAGGAGTTCGAGCGGTTGCGCGCGCCCGAGGTGGCGCAGATCGTCGCCGCGCGCGCCGTGACCTCGGACACCGATGGCTGGCGCCAGCATTTCGCCTGGCCCGCGCGGGGGCGGATCAGCGGCGTGTTCGGTTCGCAGCGCATCTATCGCGGCAACGAGCCCGGTGCCTATCACTCGGGCGTCGACATTGCCGGCGGTGCGGGCGCGCCCGTCACCGCGCCTGCCGACGGCGTCGTCGTGCTGGCCGCGGACAAGCCCTTCACGCTGGAAGGCAATCTGCTGATGATCGATCACGGCATGGGCCTGAACAGCGCCTTCCTGCACCTGTCGGAAATCGACGTGAAGAAGGGCGATCATGTGAAGAAGGGCCAGCTGCTCGGCCGCATCGGCAGCACCGGCCGCGCGACCGGCCCGCATCTGCACTGGGCGATGAAGTGGAAGGACGCCCGCATCGACCCGATGGCGCTGACCGGCCCGATGCCCGGCCAGGACGTCAGCAAGGTGCCGGTCGCGGAGAATTAGGCGGCGATCCTCGCCCTCACCCTTCCGCGGCTGCGCCGCTCCCTCCCTCTCCCGCCGGGAGAGGGAAGGGGCCCGCGAGGCGGAGCCGAGTGGGAAGGGTGAGGAAGACTAAGACGATTGCAATTCGCTTTAGTGACACGCGCCTCACCCGACGCGCATGCCCTTGACCGAGCGATTGCCCTCGAACTTGATGAAATAGCTGCCCATCAGCCCCTTCTTGATCAGCACCTTCTCGCCGGGTTTGGGAAAGGCGTTGATGCCTTCCGTCGTCTCCCACGTTGCGCCGTCGTCCAGGGTGAAGCGGAACCTGCCATAGCCGATGCTGCGGATCGTCTTGATCGGCTCGTCGATTTGGGTGAATTCTTCCTTCTCGTCCTTATCGTTGCCGAAGAAGGGCAGCTTGGGCAGCGAGAAGCCGAACAGCGAGCGCTTGGTCTTGGTCACCGCCTGCTTGTCGAGGACGACCGTTTCCTTGGCGGCGACCGACTGGAGCAGCGCGCCGGCGGCGCGGTCGTAGCAGGCGAGCCGCTGGGCATTGTCGGCGATTCCGCGGCACGCGCCGAGCGCCTGGATGGTCGCGGGCGGCTCGTCTGCCGCTACGGCCGGCGCGGCCAGCGCCAGCGCGATCAGGACGGTGACGGCGGAACGGATCATCAGGCAGGCCCCTCGATTGCTGCCCAAAGCGTAGAGCGCCGCCCGCACCCCGGCAAGGCTGGCCGGACAGTGTGACTGAAATGCTACACTTGGGGGCAAAACTCTCGTTTACCAGAGGCGGGCCGTTGTTCTGGGGGCGGCATTTCGCCTAGTAGCGGCGTGATAGCTTCGTTTGCAGCTATGCCACCACGTGAGTCCGGCTAAGCGACCGGCCACGACAAAGGGGAAGAAAGACTATGCAGCTTGCACTTCGTCGGCACCTGCTGGCTTCGACCGTGCTGATTGGCACTTCGATGCTGGGCACCGCCGCCTATGCGCAGACCCAGGCCGCCGCCGCGCCCGCGGATGAGGGCACGATCGTCGTCACCGGATCGCTGATCACCAACCCGAACCTCGAGCGCTCGACGCCGGTCAACGTGACCACGTCGGAAGAAGTCGAGCTGCGCCAGACCAACGTCGCCGAGCAGCTGCTCCGCGAAGTTCCGGGCGTGGTGCCGTCGACCGGTTCGGCGGTGAACAACGGCAACGGCGGTTCGTCGTTCGTCAACCTGCGCGGCCTCGGTTCGAACCGCAACCTCGTCCTGCTGGACGGCGTGCGCATCGCTCCGTCGGGCCTCGTCGGCCGCGTTGACTTGAACAACATCCCGCTCGCGCTGATCGAGCGCACCGAGGTTCTGACCGGCGGTGCATCGACCACCTACGGCGCGGACGCGATCGCGGGTGTCGTCAACTTCATCACCAAGCGCAACTTCTCGGGCCTGGAAGCAACCGCGTCCGAGCAGATCACCGAGCGCGGCGACGGCAACGTCTTCCGTGTCGACACCACGATCGGCGCGAACTTCGACGATGGCCGCGGCAATGCGGTCTTCTCGATCGGCTATCAGGAAGCGGACCCGGTCACGCAGGGTGCGCGCGACTTCAGCCGCTTCAACATCAATGCGTTCACCGGCAACATCAGCGGTTCGGGCACCAAGGTTCCGACGACCTTCACGGTCGTTGGCACGACTGCCCAGGCCGTTGACCCGACGACGGGTCAGTTCGTGCCGAGCGCAAACTTCCCGCCGTTCAACTTCAACCCGTACAACATCTTCCAGACGCCGTTCCAGCGCTTCAACCTCTTCGGCCAGGCCAACTACCAGGTCACCGACGGCGTCGAAGTGTACACGCGCGGCCTGTTCTCGAAGAACACGGTGAAGACGATCATCGCGCCGTCGGGTGCGTTCGGCATCGATGCCGAGATCCCGATCAGCAACACGTTGCTGCCGACGCCGGCCGCGCTGACGCTCTGCCAGCGCAACATCGATCTCGATCCGCGCGATCCGGACGTCGATGCCGACGGCAATGTGATCAGCCTGAACGTCCTGCGTCCGACGCTGGCGCAGTGCCAGGCGGCTCGCACGTCGTTCAATCAGAACAATCCGCTCACCTTCGATCCGACGACCGGAACGTTCAACAACGGCACCTATCTGCAGGCGCCGACGCAGGTGTCGCGCCGTGCAACGGAAAACGGTCCGCGTATCAGCGATTTCCGCACCCAGATCTTCGATTATCGCCTGGGTGTTCGCGGCGGCATCACCGACTCGATCAACTATGACGTGTTCGGGTCGTACGGCGAATCGGATCAGCTGCAGACCATCCAGAACTACACGCTGAACTCACGCTTCCGTCAGGGCCTGCTGACCACGCAGGATGCTAACGGCAACCTGATCTGCCAGGATCCGGCGTTCGGCTGCGTTCCGGTCAACGCGTTCGGTCCGGAAGGCTCGATCACCAAGGCGCAGGCAGCGTTCCTGACCGCCAACAGCACCGTGCTGACCCGCACCTCGCTGGCGCAGGCCCGTGCGACGATCTCGGGTGACTTCGGCGCCTCGCTGCCCTGGGCAAGCGATGCGATCAGCTTCGCGCTCGGTGGCGAATATCGCCGCTACAAGGCCTCGCAGGCTTCGGACACGCTGGCCGCGTCCGGCGACCTGGGCGGCTCGGGCGGCCCGACGCCGAACATCGCGGGCGGCTTCGACGTCTACGAAGCGTTCGGCGAGTTGATCGCCCCGATCGTGCAGGACAAGCCGTTCTTCCAGAACCTGACGTTCGAAGGCGGCATCCGCTACTCGCACTACACGATCAATGCTCCGGGTACGCCGAAGTTCAACACCACCACCTACAAGCTGGGTGGTAGCTGGGAGCCGGTCAGCGCGATCAAGTTCCGCGGCAACTATGCTCACGCCGTTCGCGCGCCGAACATCGCCGAGCTGTTTGCCCCCCAGGCGACGGGCCTGACCACGATCTCCAACGATCCCTGCGCTTCGCTGAATGACGCAGGCACGGTGATCCGTCCGACCCCGACCGGCACGCTTGCGCTGGTCTGCCGCGCTCAGGGTGCGCCGATCACCCAGATCGGGCTGATCCCGCAGCCGACGGCTGGTCAGGGCAACGCCACCAGCGGCGGCAACCTGAACCTGAAGCCGGAGAAGTCGAACAGCTACACCTTTGGTGCGGTTATTCAGCCTGACTTCCTGCCGGGCTTCTCGGCATCGGTCGATTATTACCACATCAAGATCACCGGTGCGATCACCACGCCGACCGTGGACGATGCCATCCAGGCCTGCTTCGGCGCGCCGGATGCGGCCGGCAACTTCAACCCGGCGGCGGGTGCGGAGAACTCCGCGGCCTGCACGATCATCAAGCGCAACGCTGCGACTGGTGCTCTGGCGGGCGATCCGACGGTCACGCCGGGTCTGTTCCTGCCGCTGTCCAACCTCGGCACGATCGAGACGGACGGTATCGACGTCACGATGAACTACCGCGCCGACCTGGGCTTCGCGAAGCTGGCGCTGAACTTCGCCGGCAACTGGACGAACTCGTCCAAGTTCAAGGCGACGCCGACCAGCGCGACGCGCGAGTGCGTCGGTCTGTTCAGCGGCAACTGCGGTTCGCCGGGCGGTGCCGGTGCGGACATCGGTTCGATCCAGCCGGAGTTCAGCTGGACGCAGCGTTCGACCCTGTCGTTCGACAATGTCGACCTGTCGCTGCTGTGGCGCCACATCAGCGCGGTCCACAGCGAGGACGGCGATTCGTACATCGGTCCGGTTCCGGGCAAGCAGTCGAACCTGCCGGGTTCGCCGCCTCCGGGGACGTTCGGCACCCGCAACTTCAACTTCCTGCCGTCGGCCGACTATTTCGACCTGGCGACCCGGATCGGGGTGGGCGACAATCTGACGCTCACGCTGACTGTGGCGAACCTGTTCGACAAGCAGCCGCCGTTTACCGGCCAGGACGTGGGTTCGACGTCGTTCAACAGCGGCAACATCTATCCGTCGACGTACGACGCTCTGGGCCGCACCTACCGCGTCAGCGCCCGCCTGCGCTTCTAAGCGCCCGGCAGACGCCTGAACAAAGGGGGGCGGGTCCTTCGGGACCCGCCCCTTCTTTTTTGTCGAAATCCTCCCCTGGAAGGGGAGGTGGCGCGCGAAGCACGACGGAGGGGTGTCAGCGCCTCAGAACAAATCTCGGGCGCCGACACCCCTCCACCACTCGCCTCGCGAGTGTTCGAGCTTTCGGCTGCCCCCGGCAGCCGAAGATCGCGTCCGGGCGACGCGATCTCGCCCGAACACCCCCTCCCCTTGCAGGCGAGGATCTTATGGCAGCAGCCCGCCCGGCAGCGTCGTCGGAATGCCCGCGCGCTCCGCCGTTACTTCCGCCCAACGCGTGACCTTTTCCAGCTCGTCGCGATGCGCGGCGCCGGCGTCCGCATATTCGGCATTACGATCGGCGCGCCCGAACGCCGCGCCGGACTTTGAGTTGCGGCCAAAGCTCGACGCCACAATCTCCCGCACCGTCCCGTCATCGACAGCCAGATCGTACAGCCGTGCCAGCGCAGCCACGGCCGCTTGCGGGGCGTCCAGCAGCGCCTCGCTGTCCAGCGTCCGCACACGCGGCCCAAGCGCCTGGACCAGCTCCGCGAACAGCGCTTGCTGCGCCAGCCAGCCGGCGGCGGCGATCTGCAGGTCCGTCTGCCCGAAGAACTGCTCGTCATCGAAGCCGAGCCGCTGCACCAGCCCGTCCTTGCGCAGGCCGACGAACAGCTTGCGCACCCACAGCCGCCCGTCCAGCCCCTTCTTCGCGACAGAGGTCAGGAACAAAGGGAGCGGCGCGTGCAGCAGCAGCGCCTTCGCATCGGGCCGCAGCGCCATCATCATCCGGATCAGCCCGTTCACGATGTTGGACGGCTTGATGACCACGGCCTCGCCGGGCGCGAACGGACGGGCCAGCAGGCGCAGCGCACCATCCATCACTTCGGCGACGTCGCGTCCTGCGGCCCCGCGCCGGCGCCAGCCGACGATATCGTTCAGGATCGCCGGCTCCTTCAGCCCCATCGCCAGCCCCTCGCGGTCGAACGCGCGGGCGAGCAGGGTCGAACAGCAGAAGGCGGAGTGAAAGATGAAGTGGACCGGGGCAGGCGGCGTCGCCGCGGCAAGCGCCTGACGTCTGTCGAACTCGATCGGCGTCCGCCCCTGCGGCAGATAATCGTCGACCACGAACGTTGCCGATCGATGCTCGTCCCGCGTCACATGCCGGAACTGAACCGCGTCCTTGCTCTCGACATAGCGATGCGCAAGCCAGAGCGGGTCGCGAGGGATTTGGGTGATATCGAGGCTCATAAACTCCGGTTCGGGCTGAGCTTGTGGGAAGCCCTCCCTTCTTTTTCCTGACTCTGAAAAAAGAACAAGGGAGGGCTTCGACAGGCTCAGCCCAAACCGGGTGGGAGTTCCGCTTACTTTACTACCAGTTCCAGCCGCCCGTCCCCCTCGTCCACCTCCACCGTCGCCCCGTCGCGGACCTCGCCCGACAGGATCAGCTCGGCGAGCGGATCCTGCAGATATTTCTGCACCGCGCGCTTCAGCGGCCGGGCGCCATAGACCGGGTCATAGCCGACGCGGCCCAGCCAGGCGCGTGCCGCGTCGGTCAGGTCCAGCGTCACCTTGCGATCGCTGAGCAGCCGCTGCACCCGTGCGACCTGGATGTCGACGATCGGGCCCATATGCTCCTGGCCCAGCCGGTGGAACAGGATGATCTCGTCCAGCCGGTTCAGGAATTCGGGGCGGAAATGCCCGCGCACGATTTCCATCACTTGCGGCTCCACCGATTTGACGTCGGCGTCGTCCGCCACCTGGCTCAGGAATTGGCTGCCCAGGTTCGATGTCAGGATGATCAGCGTGTTCGAAAAGTCGACCGTGCGGCCCTGGCCGTCGGTCAGCCGCCCATCGTCGAGCACCTGCAGCAGCACGTTGAACACGTCATTGTGCGCCTTCTCGACCTCGTCGAACAGCACGACCTGGTATGGCCGCCTGCGAACCGCTTCGGTGAGCACGCCGCCCTCCTCATAACCGACATAGCCCGGCGGCGCGCCGATCAGCCGCGCGACCGCGTGCTTTTCCATGAACTCGGACATATCGATCCGCACCATCGCGGACGCATCGTCGAACAGGAATTGCGCGAGCGCCTTGGTCAGCTCGGTCTTGCCGACGCCGGTGGGACCTAAGAACAGGAACGAGCCCAGCGGCCGGTTCGGGTCCTGAAGCCCGGCGCGGGCGCGCCGGACGGCGGTTGAGACGGCGTGCACCGCTTCCTTCTGCCCGATCACGCGCTTGCCGATCTGCTCTTCCATATGGAGGAGCTTTTCGCGCTCGCCTTCCAGCATCCGGTCGACCGGAATGCCGGTCCAGCGGGAGACGACGCCGGCAATGTCGTCGGACGTCACTTCCTCGCGCAGCATTGCGCCGGCGGCGGCGCCCTGCGCTTCGGCCAGCTGCTTCTCGAGCGCCGGGATCACGCCGTAGCTAAGCTCGCCCGCCTTCGCGAGGTCGCCCTGGCGCTGCGCCTGCTCAAGCTGATTGCGCGCCTGATCCAGCTGCTCCTTGACCTTCGCTTCGCCCGCGATCTTTTCCTTCTCCGCCTGCCAGCGGGTGGTCAGCTCGGCCGATTGCTGCTCCAGGTTCGCGAGCTCGGCATCGAGGTTCGCCAGCCGCTCCTGCGACGCGGTGTCGGTCTCCTTCTTCAGCGCCTCGCGCTCGATCTTCAGCTGCATGATGCGCCGGTCGAGATTTTCGATCTCTTCCGGCTTCGACTTGATCTCCATCTGCAGCCGGCTCGCGGCCTCGTCCATCAGGTCGATTGCCTTGTCGGGCAGGAAACGGTCGGTGATGTAGCGGTTGCTGAGCGTCGCCGCGGCGACGATCGCACCGTCGGTGATCCGCACGCCGTGGTGCAGCTCGTATTTCTCCTTGAGGCCGCGCAGGATCGAGATCGTGTCCTCGACCGTCGGCTCGTCGACGAACACCGGCTGGAAGCGCCGCTGCAGCGCTGCGTCCTTCTCGACATATTTGCGATACTCGTCGAGCGTCGTCGCGCCGATGCAGTGCAGCTCGCCGCGTGCGAGCGCCGGCTTCAGCAGATTGCCGGCGTCCATTGCGCCCTCGGCTTTCCCGGCGCCGATCAGCGTGTGCATCTCGTCGATGAACAGGATCACGTCGCCTTCGGCCTGGCGCACCTCGTCGAGCACGCCTTTCAGCCGCTCCTCGAACTCGCCGCGATATTTGGCGCCGGCGATCAGCGCGCCCATGTCGAGCGCCATCAGCCGCCGGTCCTTCAGGCTGTCGGGCACGTCGCCGTTCGCGATGCGCAGCGCCAGCCCTTCCGCGATGGCCGTCTTGCCGGTGCCGGGCTCGCCGATCAGCACCGGGTTGTTCTTGGTCCGGCGCGCCAGGATCTGGATCGTGCGGCGGATTTCCTCGTCGCGGCCGATCACCGGGTCGAGCTTGCCCTCGCGCGCGGCCTCGGTCAGGTCGCGGGCGAATTTCTTTAGCGCGTCGTAGCGATCCTCGGCCGAGGCCGTGTCCGCGGTGCGACCGCCGCGCAGCTTCGCGATGGCGTCATTCAGCCCGCCGGGCGTCACGTTTGCCTTGGCGAGCGCCTTGCCCGCTGCAGTCGTGGTCGCCAGCGTCAGCGCCAGCAGCAGCCGCTCGACGGTCACATAGCTGTCGCCCGCCTTGCTCGCGATCTGCTCGGCTTGGTCGAGCACGCGCACCGCGTCGTTGTCGAGGCCCGGCGTCTGTTGCGCGCCCGATCCGCTGACCGACGGCACTTTGGCCAGCGCTGCATCGGTTTCCTTCAGCGCGATCGCCGGATCGCCGCCGGCGGCGCGGATCAGGCCCGACGCCATGCCTTCATTGTCTTCGAGCAGCGCCTTCAGCAAATGCTCCGGCCCGATCCGCTGATGCGACATGCGGATCGCAACCGTCTGCGCCGATTGCAGAAAGCCCTTGGCCCGGTCGGTGAATTTTTCGAGATTCATCTGGTCCCCTCACGAATGTGTGGCCGATGTGGTGTGTCTTTCTTGCAACACAAGGGCGGCGGTCCTGGTGTCGGAACCCGGTTTGAGCGCGCTCGTTCCCGTCCCGACCTCGAAGCGGGAGACATCCCATGCCCTACGCCGAAGCGCGCGATGGAACCAAGCTGCATCTGAAGGATCTGGGCGCGGGTGAGCCCGTCGTGCTGATCCATGGCTGGCCGCTCACCGGCGACATGTGGGAATATCAGACGCTGGCGCTGCTGGAGGCGGGCTTCCGCGTCATCACCTATGATCGTCGCGGCTTCGGCCAGTCGAGCCATCCCGCGACCGGCTATGACTATGATACCTTCGCCGACGACCTCGCGGCGGTGCTCGACGCGTGTAAGGTCGAGCGCGCCAGCCTGGTCGGCTTCTCGATGGGCGGCGGCGAGGTTGCGCGCTACCTCTCCCGGCACGGCGCCGGCCGGGTCGCGCGCGCGGCCCTGGTCAGCTCGGTCGCCGGCTATCTGCTGAAGACCGACGACAATCCCGACGGCGTCGACGCCAGCGTGTTCGATCAGATGAAGGCGCAGATCCGGGAGGACCGGTTCAAGTTCCTGAAGACCTTCGCCGGCCAGTTCTACGGCGTCGGCTGGGTGTCGAGCCCGGTCAGCGACGCGTTGCTCGACTGGACCTTCATCCTCGCGATCATGGCCAGCCCCAAGGCGACGATCGACTGTGTCGACGCGTTCGGCCGCACCGATTTCCGCCCGGATTTCGCGGCGTTTGCCGGCGTGCCGACGCTGATCGTCCACGGCACCGGCGACAAGACCGTGCCGATCGAGCCCAGCGCCCACGCCGCCGCGCGCGGCATTCCCCACGCGACGCTGATCGAATATGACGGCGAGCCGCACGGCCTGTTCGCGACCGCGCCCGACCGGCTGAGCAAGGACCTGCTCGCCTTCCTGCGTTCCTGATTCTCAAGGGAGAACGACCATGTCCGGCAAGCTTGCGATCGTGACGGGCGCGTCGAGCGGCATCGGGCGGGAGCTGGCGAAGCTGGCGGCGCAGGACGGATACGACCTGATCGTCGCCGCCGACACGCCGCTGATGGACGCAGCGTCGGAGCTGAGGAATGCCGGCGCGGAGGTCGAGCAGGTCGAATGCGACCTGTCCACGATCGACGGCGTCGATCGCCTGCTCGACGCCTGCCGGGGTCGCCAGATCGACATGCTCTTCGCCAATGCCGGTCACGGGCTCGGCCATGCGTTCCTCGATCAGCCGCCGGCCGAATGGCGGCACGTGATCGACACCAACATCACCGGCACAGTCTATCTGCTGCAGAAGGTGCTGCAGCAGATGGTCGCGCGGCGGCAGGGGCGGGTGCTGATCACCGGCTCGATCGCCGGCCACCTCGCGGGCGCGTTCCAGGCGGTCTACAACGGCACCAAGGCGTTCATCGACAGCTTTTCCGACGCGATCCATAACGAGCTGAAGGATAGCGGCGTCACCATCACCTGCCTGAAGCCGGGCGCGACCGAGACCCAGTTCTTCCACCGCGCCGGGCTCGACGACACCAAGGTCGGCCAGGCGAAGAAGGACGATCCCGCCGATGTCGCCCGCACCGGCTACGACGCGATGATGAAGGGCGAACGCAGCGTCATCTACGGCATGAAGAACAAGCTGGAGGTCGCCGCCGCCAGCGTGCTCGGCGGCGGCTTCTCGGCCCAGCAGCACCGCAAGCAGGCCGAGCCCGGCTCGGGCGAATAGGGCGTCAGAACCCCCGCACCCGCGGCTCGGCACCGGTGCCCGGCATCAGCTCGGTCAGGGCCCAGACCATCGCGTCGGCGCGATCAGGGCTCGCCCCCGGCCCTTCGTAAAGGCCGCCGCGCACCATTCCGGTCAGCTGATCCTCGAGCTGCGGAAAGCGCCCGGCCAGCTTCGCTACGCCGCGCTCGAACAAGGCCGCCACCGGCTCCGCCCGCGCGACCTTGCCGCGCGCTGCATGGACCAGCTTCAGCGGCAGCCGCACGTCGGCGGCGCGCAGGCAGGCGGCGACCATCGCCCCGCCATTGTTGATTTCCGCGATCACCCGGTCCGCCCGCCAGCGCGCGGCGGCGTCCGCCACCGCCCGCGCCCAGCGTTGGGGTGAGGCATCGCCCAGGCTCGCATCCTCCAGCACGAACACGGTCCCGCCCCGGTCCAGGCCGGCCACCACGATCCCGCACGTGCCCGAGGACGCCGGCGGATCGACGCCGACCACAATGCGCCTGAAATCCTCCTCGGAACCGGGATGCTCGACCCGCGCGTCCTCGATCAGCGCCAGGGGCCACAGGCTCCCCTCGATGTCCTCGATCAGCTCCCCGTCCAGCTCCTGCCGCCCCAGCCGCGTGCCGGCATAGGCCGCCTCGATATGCTCGCGATAGGCAGGCGGCAGATGGAAATTGTCCGCCGTCCGTCCGTTTGACACGACCACGCCCGGCTCCGCCAGCAGCCGCTTCAGCAGCGCCCCCGGCCGCGGCGTCGTCGTCACCAGCGTGCGCGGCCGCGGGCCCAGCCGCAGCCCCAGCATCAGATTGTCCCAGGTCTTCTCGCCCAGCCGCCATTTCGCGAGCTCGTCGCACCAGGCGGCATGATGCTGCGGCCCGCGCAAGGACTCCGGCCGCTCGGCCGAATACAGATGCGCCTCCGCGCCCGACGGAAAGCACACGATATGCTTGCTGGCGACATAGCGGACCTGCTCGTCCGCATGGGCGACCGCAATCAGCCCGCTTTCGCCCTCGACCATCACCGCCCGCGCCTCGTCGATCGTCGCCGCGACCAGCGCGATGCGCAGCGTCCCGTCGGCGCGCGCCAGCGCGCTCACCCATTCGGCCCCCGCGCGCGTCTTGCCAAAGCCGCGCCCGGCCATGATCACCCACAGCCGCCAATCGCCTTCGGGCTCGAACTGGCCCTTACGCGCCTGCCAGCGCCATTGCTGGTGCAGGGCACGGTACACCGGGGTCGGCAGGCCTTTCAGGAATCGCGTCAGGAACGGGTCGTCGGATTCCGGTATCCGCCGCAGCAGGGCCGCGATCCGCAGCGCCTCGCGCCGCTCGCGCGGGCTCATTTGCCCTTCCTTTTGCGTCCGGCGTCGACGCCAAACGCGCGCAGCCGCTTGGTCAGCGCCTCGAACAGCTTGCGCCGCGTCTGCTGGACCTGAACTACGCGCCGCTTGTTGGGAAGTATCCGCACCCGCTCCGCCATCGCGCCCTCCAAAAGAAAAGGCCGGCACGGCAATCGCCGTCCGGCCAAGGAATCCATCGTTGCGTCGACATACCAGAACAGTGTCACGATGTCAAGAAAAATAACCAAATAGGTCCTAAAGTCAGATGCGGCCGAGCGTGCGAACAGCCGCCGCAGCCCCTCT
>NZ_BBWU01000049.1 GCF_000974765.1 Sphingomonas changbaiensis NBRC 104936
CTCGCCGCAGGCGAGTGGTGGAGGGGGCCCAACTCCAGGCCGTGCTGAAAGCCGGGCCCCCCTCCGTCAGCCCTTCGGGCTGCCACCTCCCCGTTCCGGGGAGGATTTATATCACCGGTCCTCGTAGGTGCCCGAGAAGCTGCGGTTCAGCATGTGGGCGCCTTCGCCGCGGTGCTGGTCGTCATCCTCGAACAGGGCGCGGCGGTTTTCGATATCCCGCCACTGTTCCTTTGCCTGATCGGCGGTCTTGTTGATCGTGACCTTTTCGTCGACCGACTGGATCCAGGAGCAGGGGATCGAGTGGTGGTGGCCGCCGGCGGCCGGGTCGTTCTTGGTCAGGATGATGCGGTCGCCCGCAACCTTGTCGACGGTGCCCAGATGCTCGCCGTCCGATCCGCAGACTTCCATATGCTCGCGGACCTGGCGCATGCTGGAGCGCTGCTGGTGGCGCTGGTTGCGCCAGTTCGAAAACTCGCTGTGGAACTTGTCGCGGTTCTCGCGGCGATATTCGTCATAGTCGCGGTCGAGCGAGTCCATCTGCTGCCGCCGCCAGTCGCGATAATTCTCGTCCTGCGGATGCGCGCTGCGCCAGTCGCCGCTGCCCATGCCGCCCATGCCGCCGCCATAGCCGCCGCGATCCTCAAAGCGTCCGCCGCGGCTGCGGTAATCGCTGGTGCCGCCATAGCGGGAGCCGGCCGCTTCATAGCCGCCGCTCGATTCGCGCCGGCTGCGCCAGTCGCGGTCGCTCCAGCCGCCGCGGTCGCCGCCGCCCCAGGGCTCGCTCGCGTCCTGACGGAAATCGCGGTCACGGCCGCCCATCGTCGCGCTGCGGCCATAGTCGCGAGACTCGCCGCGCCAGCTGTCGCGCCCGCCATAGCGCTGGTCCCGGTCGCGGTTGTGATCGCGCCCGCGATCGTCATCGTCGCTGAACCAGGACCGGATCTCGTCGCCGGCCTTTTCGAAGAAGCCGCGATCATGGTCGCCGCGATTGCTGTTGTCGCTGCCGCGCCAATCGTCGCGGCCGCGGTCGCTGCGATTGCTGCCGCTGCGATCATATTCGCGACCTTCGTAATAGCGCCCGCTGGGCTCGCCATAGCCGCGATAATTGTCCCGATCTGCCATTGTTCGGATGCTCCTCTCGTTAGAGTTCAGGAGGCAAAGCGCGGCCCTGTGCGGCCGCACACTCCCACACGAGTCAGCGCATCCAACCTGCGTTAGTTCCGGTCGGAACGGGGTCGTGCGACGAAGCGTGTTGCATCGTGCGGGAGGCGCGAGTAAGGGCCCTGCTTCGCGCCGGCCAGCCCGGCGCCAAGGACATGGTGCGGGGCCGTAGCTCAGCTGGGAGAGCGCGTCGTTCGCAATGACGAGGTCAGGGGTTCGATCCCCCTCGGCTCCACCATTCCAGCGGATTTTTCCGTTGAGTTCAAAGACATTGATCGAGCGGGGCGATTGCCGTCCCACAGAGTCGTCCCACATTCTCTTGCGCTTTGGCAGCATGGTCTGGCACCTTCTGGAAAGGTATCGCCAGATTGCGCGCGCAGGTTAGCGGCCAAGCGAAGCCACGGCCTTCAGTAATATTGATCGTTCGCAGACGGATCGCGTCGAGCCGAAAATCCGAACAGCGCCCGCTGCTGCGCCCAATCCATTGGGATGCTCGAATACATCAGCGCCTTGCGCGTCAGATCCCTTGGCTGGGCGCCGTCCATGATGGCTGCAATGATGTCCGGCGCCAGATAGTTGAGCCGAAGCGCCCGCGCCACGAAGGCCGGCCGCCGCCCAAGCCGAGTCGCGACCTCTTCAATAGAGAGTGCACGGTTCTCATAGACCATTTCCTGTGCCTTGCGGGCGAACCGCATCAACGAGATGAGGCCCTTTTGCGGCTTTGTCGTCGTGGATTTCGGATCGAGTGGCAGGCGGAAGCGGCGCTCGCTGCGGACCGCGACAGCTTCGACCTGAAGCGCGTAAGTGCGATGCGGTTCCGCGGTTACCGCGCCTCTTGGGCGGAACAGGCCGGTCCCCGGCCAAGCAAGAAGCGCTGCCATCTGGTCGCAGCGAAGCACGATTCGCACCCATTCGCGCGAGAGTTCGACCCGGTCGATGAGAGCTTCCCATGCAAACCGAAGCCGGCGCCGATCGAAGGTCTCCAGGTGACGTGCGGCAGTCGGTCCGCGATCAATCAGTCGGTCCGTCGCTGCATCCCGCAAGCCTGTTGAATGAATAGCGCCGCTCAGATCGAAACGTCGACGGAACAGCGCGCAAATCGATGTCCGGACGAGCTCTTCCAGATCCGTTCCGCCGGCCCGGAGCTGCTTGATTCCGCGCTTGGTGGCGCGGTGATTGGCATCCGAGATATAGTAGCGATAGCGCGATTGGCGCTTGATGCCGCCCTCGATCCGCATCGCGCGGCCGATGTCATCGAATGAAAAGCCGAGCAGCAAATGATCCTGCGGGCGCGCGGCCGGTTGCTTCAGCTTTCGCGAGTCACGCAGGACTTGCACGCGATCCCAGAGATCGCGGTCGATGATAGCTTCGTGCTGGCCTTTGAACACCTCGCCCTTGAAGTGAAACTGGCCGGTGTAGACCGGGCTGCCCAGCATCGCGTAGATCATGCCACGCGTGGCGAGCCCGCCGCCGCTTTGCTCGCCGCGCCGATTGATCCAACACTTTGCCTTGAGCCCTCGCGCGCGGAACTCGTTCGTCAGCTTTTCCGAGCTGGCGACGACCAGATAGCGCTCGAATATCTCGCGCACGATTGCTGCTTCGGAGGGATTGACGATCAGCTTGGCCTTGACCACGTCATAGCCAAAGGGCGGGGCTCCGCCTGTCCACCGGCCGGCCCGCTTCATCGCCGCCATTTTGTCCCTGATCCGATCCGCCAGCATCTCCCGCTCGAACTGGGCGAAGGTCAGCAGGATATTGAGCACCAGCCGGCCCATGCTGTCCTGCGTATCGAACGCCTGGGTGACGCTGACGAACGTGACGCCATATTGTTCGAGCAGGTCGATCAACCGGATGAAGTCGGCCAGGGATCGTGTTAGCCGATCCAGTTTGTAGATGACGATGACGTCGATGTGGCCATTCTCGACGTCCGCAAGCAGCTGTCGGAGGGCAGGGCGTTCGAGGTTGCCGCCCGAATACCCGCCATCGTCGTAACGTTGAAAGTTCTCCGTCCATTTCCGGTGGCGCTGGCTCCGCACATAGGCCGAGCAAATCTCGCGCTGAACTTCGATGCTGTTGTTCTCTCGATCGAGCCCTTCTTTGACGCTCTTTCGAGTGTAGATGGCGCAGCGAACGGGGTGCGTTTGGAGTCCATGTATGTGTGACATCTTGGGCCCTCCGGGGGTGGAGGTACATTACCAGGAGCGTTGTCAGTTGCGCCTGCCCCGCTCGACATAGAGCGGGGACGCCAGCCAGACCTGAGGCAAGCGGCACTCAAGTTGTTGGGCGACGGCGATCGGAACGTCGCAAATGCGCCCATTAGCGACATTCCGCATTGCGCGGGCCGCGTGAGATAGCTGACATTCCCGAGCATTGCCGCTGAAGGTCCGCTCGCGACCCCACCCGGAAGATCGGCCTGCGACGCTGGGATGGTCCGCTGCCGACCGGCAAAGCTGACATTCGGATTGGCGGGATCGCGCCGACCGGCGGCGACCCATTGCCGCCGTTGGTAGAACGCCTAATGTCCGAGTATGCCAAAGCAGCTAAGCGGCGCCTGCCTCTGTGGCGCGGTGCAGTACGCGGTGCTCGATGACTTCGAGTACGCGCTGAATTGCCACTGTTCCCAGTGCCGCCGCGCCACCGGTTCCGCATTCAAGCCGCTGGCTGGCATTAGTCGATCTGCGCTTCATATCGCTAAAGGTGACGACTTTCTTCTCATCTACGGTAACAAGGAAGCCGCTCATGACGTGCACTGCCGATCGTGTGGATCGCTGCTCTTCTCGGTCGTACGGGACGGCGCGTACGTCCACGTGACAATGGGTACACTGTTGGATACTCCGAACATCCGGCCTTCGATGCACATCTTTGTGGCATCCAAGGCGCCATGGTACGAGATCGCCGACGGTCTGCCACAATATGCAGAGCTACCGAACGGCTGAATGTCCGCTCGCCACCCTAACCTGACATTCTGATCGAGATATGATCCTGGCCGTCTTGGCCGGCTGATCCGCGCCCATTCGCGACATCAGCAGCAGGTTCCATTTTGCTCAGAACCGGACATTCGCGATCGGCGGCGTTGCTCGGCAAGGTCGCGCCCTTTGCGGACCTCGGGTCGGGTTGGCGCGATTTTAATACGGGACATTCGCGGACCGGTCAGGCAACGCCGACTCGTGACGATTAAACGGACACTGGCGAGCGATCGACTGTTGCCGATCAGATTCGTATGTGCCGAACCTCCACGCGAGTCCCCGGGCTTGCATCGGCGATGGTCACGGTCGCGCCCAGCTGCGTTGACAAGGCCTCGACGATCCCGGTGCCGAGTCCCCGCTTTCCGCCGTTGTTGCCCAACGGCATTCCGCGCCCGTTGTCCGATACGGCAAGCAGCCGAGCGCCTCCATCAGCTGCGAAGGACACCGTGATCTTTCCGCCAGTGGCTCTATTTGGGAACGCATGCTTGATTGCGTTGATCACCAACTCCGTCACGATCAGGCCCATGCTGACCGAAACCTCAGAGTTTGTGGCGGTGTCGTCCACGATCGTCTCGAGAGACAGCCGTTGCGGATCGTCAATCATGGAAGCCGAAATGCTTCGGCACAGGTCAGCGAAATAGGTGCGGAGTTCAACCGACTTCAGCTGGGTGACCGCCAGCTGTTTTTGCAGCGTCGCGATCGACATGACCCGGCTATGAGCATCGCGAAGATGCAGACGAGTTTCCTCCGACTGAACGCGCCGCGCGCTTTGCAACAACACGCTTGCGATGATCTGCAGACTGTTGGCGACACGGTGCTGGAGTTCCTGCAGCAGAAGGTGCTTTTCACGAATCAGGTCGTCTTTTTGCTTTTCGGCCAGGCGCGTCGCGGTGACGTCTACAGCGGCAAGCACAACGCGGACTTTGTCGGTATCGAAATAGTCGAGTTTGTGAGCACTCAGAATAAGACGGCAGTTCGCCTTGCCGTCGCGGACAAGATCCATCTCATAGGCGTCAATCTCGGCCGCGCCCGCAATAGTGGCTCTGAGGAGCGAGTTGAGTTGTGGAACGTCCCACTCACCGGCGCCCAGATCGGCCAGACTCCGGTTGGCGATCGTCGCCGGATCGAGATTGAACGTGTTACAAAATGAGCTGCTTGCACCGATGAGGACCATATTGCCGTCGAGCAGGAGTAAAGGCGCTTTCGACGACTCAACGAGCGCCATAGCGAGACTGGTCACTGTCTCGTTTGGGAGGGGCCTTGGCTCAACCATCTCTGCGATCCAGAGCTAGCCTGGTCGCATCCACTATGTGCCCAGCGCTGATTGGCTTCTCGACCAACACATGAGCGGGTATCCCTGTCCTGATCTCACCGGGACTCCCGGTTACGACGAGAGCGGGTATCAACCGTTCAGAACAAATCGACTGAACCGCTGTGATTCCAGCGCCCATATGGGACCTAAAGTGGCGGCTCGGACGAAGGTCTGCTGACTGAGTCTCGTCCAGGCCCGGCTCGTTGCTCATGCGGGTGACCGAAGCTCGCCTATTTCGACGTAAACATCCGGCATGCTGAACTGGGCCAAGCCATTACTGCCGCCGGAGGCCTGGCAGGACCTTTCGCTGAGGGCAGCAATCACGCCCTCTACTGCGCTGAGGCCAGCTTCGCTGCTAACCGCCAGATCGATGGGCCGCCCCCCGAGTCCGGCATGATGCGAGTTGAGAAACTCAACTGCCGTGCCAGGCCGCGGCATGTGCTCCCAAGCCAGCTTTGCGGCGCGCCCTTGTCGAGCGGCTTCGGCCGGAGAAAGCCTGACGAAATCGGACCGCCGGCGCGAAGACTTGAACATGATGCACTCCTGAGTGACAGCCTGTTCCCCACCGGCTGAAGGTAAAATCGCTGACCTCTATTGTCCGGCTTCACAGCGAAGGACGGCCCAGCTGCGTGGCGGCCGGACCGTCTCCAGTTCACATATCCCGGTAGCGGTTCGGCATGACCTGCAGCACGCGCCCGTTGCGGACATTCACGAGCAGAATATCGTTGCCGTAGCGCACCCACCGCTGGTTTCGCGCCGCTCGGTCCAGGCCGCGCGCCCCAGGATCGGAGATCGCGTAGCGCCATCCGTAGAAGCGCGGGCGAAGCCTGGTCCCTTCGCTGACGCTGCTATAACTCCAATTGCGGTAGGGAGAGACATAGGCGCTGCGGCGCTGGTCGCGTCGATCTTCGTGAAGCTCCTGACGGGCTTCTCGGAGGTCCTCGCGCGCTTCGCGAATGTCGCTTCGGCTTGCCCGCTCCTGCGCCTGACGCAAATCCTCCTGATGCGTCTGTACCGTGCGTTCATCCTTGCGGATTTCTCGCGCCGACTGCGCGAAGGCGGCAGACGACAATACGGCGCCTGCCAGCAGGCCTGTGACGATCAAACTTCGCATACAAATCTCCTTCTCGTAGTTCTGTGGAGATTTGCGCTGTGATCATTTGAAAAACAGCGAAATCAACGCACTCAAATGGCGACGATATGTTGGGGATCAAGGACCTATTTCTATAATGGGCAGTTTATTTCATTATGGCGTTCAGAAAAATGTCGCATGAGCTTGAGCGCTCTATATACTGAGAAATGGGGAACTAATCTGATCATGCGCGTACAGCTTCAGTCAAATTGGAAAAAATCATGACCTATTTCGAACGTGTCCATCCGAAGCACTTTACGGCGTTCCTGACGGCGGCAGCTGAGATTGCCGCCCAGGCGATCGCCCGGCGGAAGCTGCCACGGCCGGTGCTGTCGCTGAAGCTTGCTCGAGTGGAATGAGGAGGACGCGCTCTGCGGGTCCGACGCTGTTTGTATGATTTTTCGCGGTCCAAGGCTGATTTTCTCTTCAACCGCTGGGCACCTTCGTGCCGCCGGGAACTTTCGAATTGATCCATGCGGAGCGGATCTGCCTGCCGACTGGTTTTGGCAGTCCACGATACGCCATTCATAAACGTGAAGGCACCTAAGGCAATTCGGCCGCCAGCATCGGCTCGACAGCCTTGATCAGATTGGCCCTCTCTCGAGACGGTGGTGCGCATCTAAGTTTATCGAGCCGGATGGAGGAACCTATGTCAGATTGGATAAAGTGTACAGCGCTTGGGCAGCCGGAGCGTTCGATCTACATCAATGTTGAGCGCATCGTTGCGGTTGCGGGCGACGAGAACGGAAGCTCTGTCATCTATGGCGTCGAAAACGGTACCGGCAGGGGAGAGATCGCTGTAATCGAACCTCCCGAGTCAATCCTCGGCGGTAGCAGGATCCGGCATTCCTAAATGTCGAGCAGCCGCCCGCTGGATTCCCGAAGCCAATGATCCTCGCGCCCGAACGTGGCAGAGCGCAGTCACTACGGCAGCCGGTGTCGGGGACGTGGGACGGGTGATAGAGATGCCCTGCGCGCGGCAGGCCTGATGCGCTGACCGCAGCAGCGGAAGGAACTTCATTGGAGCTCTCGCACCCTCTCTACGTGCTGCTTCTGACCGGATTAGGTGCGCTGGTGCTGATGACGGCGTGGCTGCCGATGCTTCTGCGCAAGGCGCCGCTGTCGCTGCCGATTCTCTGCGTGGCCGTGGGAGCGGCCCTGTTCGCGTTGCCGCCGCTCAGGCAATTCGCGGTCCATCCGCTGGAATTCCCGTTGGTGGTGGAGCGGCTGAGCGAATTGGTCGTGATCGTCTCGTTGATGGGCGCGGGGCTAAAGATCGACCGGATGATCGGGCTGCGCAGCTGGGCACTGACCTGGCGGCTGCTTGGTATCGCGATGCCGATCACCATGCTGATCGTTGCGTGCCTCGCATGGGGGCTGACGGGAGCGGGTGCGGCTGCAGCCCTGCTGATCGCTGCCGTGCTCGCGCCGACCGACCCGGTGCTCGCCAGCGACGTTCAGGTAAGTGGCCCCGGCAAAGGCACAGAGGACGAAGCGCGCTTTGCATTAACATCGGAGGCCGGGTTCAACGACGGCTTTGCCTTCCCGTTCGTCCATCTTGCGATCGCGCTCACAGCGGCGACGTTCGTCGCCGGCGATCTGCTGGAATGGTTCATACGAGACCTGCTGTGGAAGACGATCCTCGGCGCAGCCATGGGCTATGCCATAGGCCGGGGCCTCGGCTATCTCACCTTCCATCTCCCGATGCGCGCTAACCTCTCGCGCACCGGGGACGGCTTTGTCGCGCTGGCGGCGACGCTGCTCGCTTATGGTGTGGCCGAAATGCTGGGCGGCTTCGGTTTCCTGGCTGTCTTCGTGTCGGCGCTCGCGCTTCGCAACGCCAGCCGCGATCATGAGTATCACCAACGGCTTCATGGCTTCGCAGAAGAAGCGGAGCGGCTGCTGATGATGGTGCTGCTCGTCCTCTTCGGCGGCATGGTCGCCTTTGGTGGTCTGCTCGCGTCTTTGGACTGGCGGATGCTGGTGTTCGTCGCCGGCGTCCTGCTCGTTGCACGTCCGGCCGCTGGCCTCTTCAGCCTGCTTGGATCAAACTTGCCTTGGCGCGAGCAACTGGTGATATCCTTCTTCGGCATCCGCGGGATGGGTTCGATCTACTATCTCGCATTCGCGCTCAACCATGCCTCCTTTGCCGATCCTCGCCGGCTGTGGGCGATTGTCGGCGGCGTGGTGCTCGCGTCGATTCTCCTCCACGGCATCACCGTCACGCCGGCCCTAGCGTTGCTCGATCGCTGGCAGCGGCGCCGCGGCGATATATCGCCGTGATACCTGCCGATCTCCGGTTGATGTATGATTGAGCCCTGCCGGTCGTTCGCCCTCGATAATAGATCGCAACGCCCAAACGGGCCGCTTGGGCGAGCAGGCCAGCCGCGTGCGCCCGTTCAGGACATCCGTAGCCAGTTCTGAATTGCTCTGGCTATCGGCAGCATCGATCCGCAGGTAGCGCCCTCTAGCGCCGTTCAGAAGGCGTCGGGCGGTAGCGGTAGCTGACGTTCAGGCGCTCACTGAAGAGGCAATCAGCCTCCCTGGTCCTTACAGCCGGCGAACGGCCGCTTCTTTTAGAAGCGGCCTTGATCATCACAATCGGCCGATTTCAGTCATTCAGTCCTCTGAGCCCGGATGCGGAACGCCGCCATTCGTGGGGATGCACATGCTCTCAGCATATTAAAGCAGCACTTCGCGCCATGGGAGCCGCCGCCGCTCCGTTACGTGTGCTATTCGCGGTTCCCGCTCTAAAAGATGAGGTGTCGACCTCCTATATTGAGGTCACCGCGCGTTTTCGCCCTGCAGCGCCCAGTGCGGCTGAGAGATGATCTGAGCTCCCGCGCCAAGTTGGAGAACGGCCGTGGTCGATCACTCAGGCAGTCCATCTGCGGAAAGCCTTCCCGGCTTTGTGCCGTTTCTCGCCGGTAGAGTCCCATCGGCACTTGGCAGGCGAAAAAATCTCGCCACAGAGATCGATCGTTGGGAAGACGAAGGTGGCTTCGTTTGTGGGACAGCTCCCGTTCGCGACCCGCGAGCAGTCATGAGCTCGTCCACCGCGGAGAAAGCCGAGGCTTTGGCCTCTCAGGTCAGCCTTGTCGCGCGAGTCTTAGCGAGCGACTATGCTGAGGGCCGCGTGGGCACTCGCCACAACTCGTTTCAGCATCGCTCGCGGGCGCTGCTCCAGATGAGTGCGCAGCTTGAGGGGATGAGCCAGCGCAGGGCAGCCTCGATCGCTCTGGAGCAATCGCAATGACTTTCCATTCAGAGCCTGATGAAGCGACCGTCGCCGAACTGATGACCAGGTACGGGATCGCGCGCATACCTACGGCCGAATTCCACTACAAGAGTTACCGCTATGCACGGTTTGGCGACGCGCTTGCACAAGCCAGGCACGATGCGGAGCAGCCAAATGCGCCAGCCGCAATGCGTTGGCGCAAAGCGTGGCCGTTCATATAAAGAGAGTTGATCTAAGCAACAGCGACCGAGCTCACGTAATTGGGCGCCGCAGTCGCAAGCACATTAGTGATGAAAATTGATTTCATTTCTCATGGAGGGCCTGAAAGGTGGCCAAGTGTGCGAGACAACAGCCGAGGTGTTCCCCACACCAGATGATGTGATGCCCTTCAAGGTAGCATTCATGAAAGATGGAAAAGTGATCGCGGAACGAAGAGTTGTCTCGGAGCTCGCAGGACTCGCCCTCGTCGCAGCTTTCCTCCCCACTCTCCAGAATTTCCATCAAACCTGAGAGCAGATCCTGTCGCCCTTCCGGGTAGGCGAGCATTCGGATCGCTGCTCTGCGCCGCCTTGCATATCGCCAAGGAGCAAGAGGATTCGAGGAATATCGATCGGCCAACTTGATTCGGCACTCTATCAACACCCCAAGGTGGAAGCCTGGGGGGTGGCGGTAGCCGAACTTCTGGCGCTGCTGTGCCAGCCCGCGCAAATCAACTCTGAACCGACCATGACGGGCGAGATCCCGCCGGGTGAGATCTCTGTGGGCGACGAACTCACGCGTAGGAGTAGTTGACTGCAACGTCCTCAGTTCCGGGGCAGCGGGCCTCGAGCCCTGAACACAAAGAGGGACCGCCTTTGTTCGAGGCGGTCCTCTCGGCTCACGATTCAAGCAAAGGTGACGGTCGTGCGTTGCCGCCGACGCATAGCCGACCCGACCATGCTGAATCCGGCGAGCATCAGCGCCCATGCGGCCGGTTCAGGCACGACGGCATTGGTCAATCCCAGCCGCACCTGACGTACATCCTGGATTCCGCCGCCCAATGTATCGAAGCTTACGCTGCGGATCGATTGCCCGTTGATCGCTTGGAAGCCGAATTTGTTCTCGCCGACCCCGAGCGCAAGATTGTCGAAGGTGAACGTCTGCCCGCTTTCATTCACGAGCGAAAAATTCACGTTTGTTGCTGAACCTTTGAACAGGCTGAACTCGACATTGTTGAACGTCGAGTTGTCCGTGAGCCCAAACGTCATCCCGAGCAGCGGAATCGTGTCGTTCGGTTGCGGTGTGCTGTTGTCCAGATCGCCGGTGATCTGCGACTGGCCACCGTTCGCTCGAAGGATAGCGCCGGCAGCGCCGGTAAAGGTGACGCTGGTATTGGCCTTATCGTTCAGGAACCCGTTCACCGAGTTCCCGCTCTGCTGGCCAACGTTGAAGAGAACCTCTCTACCCTGAATGGAACTCGTGTCGACCTGAATAATATCAGCCAACGCCGGGCTAGCCAGAGCTGCGCTCATCGCGGCAGCGCTCATAAGCAGCATCGATTTTGTCATCTTGGCACTCCCTGAGGTCCTCCGACCTGTGAATGCCCCCACGTAGTAGGAGCGCATATACATGCACCTTCATAGTTACACTAACCCTTTATTTTACAGCAAAGTTGTTTCGGAGAACGACTGAGAAACGAAATATTTCACCAAGTATTGTCGTCGGCAAATTCGGCGTTTTTGACATGCAGCAGGCGGGGATCGATAGGGAGAATGGCTTTGCGCACCACGGAGGTAATTTCTTTCAAAATACCGCGCAGGCATTTCACCCCGCCCGCGACAAATTGCGACAAATCTCGAGCTTAAATGCGTGAGAGCGAGGCGTAAATTGCAGTCTTCAGGCTGCCGTTGCATCCACAATATCATCCCCCCGGCATCAACGACCGTCGGCGTCCGAAGATGGGCGCAGGGCAAGTCTCACTGTGCCGCATAACGTGAGGACGCGCGCGCCCGGCCTTCGATCCCTGCTTGCCGTGGCCACAGTTTAGAATGGAATAGCGCTTGGCGGCTGGGATTGGATGGCAGACTTCTGGCCAAGGCTGTTGTATCTACTGCCATGCTGGCCAGCTCGCGGGCTTCGGGATCAGAGCATTCCGCCTATGATGCGTTATCGGACTAAGGAGGCTGCACATATGAGATTCATCCTCATCGCTTCCGCTGGACTCTGGCTTGTGGCAGCGTGCCACGGCCCTGCCCAGAAGGCTGGCGAGCAGCAGGACCAAGTCAATGCCAACCTCGCGGGGCAAAACTATACGGGCGAGGGGCCGAACGAGCGCATCGGCGAGTCGGTGGATCGCGCCGATCGAGCCGCGCGCGAGGCCCGTCAGGCAGCCGAAGAAGCTACGAAGAAGCAAGGGGAAGCGATCCGCCGCCAGGCAGATGTCGGCGCTACCCGTCTCGACGAGGAAGCGAAGGCCGTCCGGGCGGACGCTGCGCAACGCGCGAAGGCCTTGAGCAACGACGCTCGACAGGCGCCCCGATAGCAACTGCAATGATGCTCGCCGACAGCAGTTTGTACTTTTACTTCTTGATCGTCCCTAGCCACGGCCGAGCTTGTGCCGCGTCAATCCAGCAGAATCCATTCGCCAAGTCATTTGTGCCGAATGGCGGCTTCAGAGCGAGTGGAACCCGGTACTGATGTCGCGAATGGGCGCGATCTAGCCGGTCTGCCGTGCCGCCAACGAACGTCCGCTTCGGGGCAATTTGGAACCCGCCGGCGATGGCGCAATTGGGCGCGACCTTGCCGACCAACTCTGCAGATCGTGAATGTCCGTTTCGGAGCAAAATGGAACCCGCGGTCGATGTCGCGAATGGGCGCTTACCCGACAGTCCGCTCTCGGTCGTTTGAGATAGGGAGCGGACCTCCGTTCAGCGAGCTCAGGCCGCAAAGACGAATAAGTCACCATTCAACGGCTCGCCATCGTTTCCATTTTCAAACGCTCGTTAGTTTTGCCCAAAGGACGTTCGAACTGTCAGCATAGCCGCGATCACTTTGCGATCGCAGCCTCTACGATTGCCCGAGCCTGCTCGGACCCGCGATGTTGCCCCTTAAGGCGCGATTCCAAGAAATGATTCATCCCTTATGCTATCGAGGAGTTCAAATTAGTCGGTCAGTCCCGCGATACCATCCAAAACGGTGCAAACTCCTCGAGGAATACATCAATACCCGGTCATATTGTATGTTATGAAGATCTGGCGCGTACGCAGGGGCTGCGCGCGTGGGGGGACATATGCGGAGATTCGCTGCGATATTGCTTGCGGTGGCTCTCTCGGGATGCGCCAGCACCAGCTTGACGAGCTTGCAATCGTCCACAACGCTCAGGCCAACGGGAACGGCCTATTGGCTGCCAACGGGGCGGATCTCGGCCCAGCTCGTCTATCAGCCGTCGCGCGGCTTCGCGCTGCGGATGGCGCTGCTCCCGCTCATGCCCGACGTCGATAAAGGCCTCTTTTATCTCAACTACCAAGGCTCACCGGTCGAAAATGACAAGGTGCAGGTCGAGGTCGAGGATGGCCTGCTAAAGACGGTCAGCATCGCATCGGAGACCAAGCTGCTCGACACGGTGCAAGGCGCCGGCGAGGGTATCGGGGCGATCGCGGCGGTGCTCGAAACCGCGCTGTCGCGGGATCAGGTCGACACCCTCGTCACGGTGCGGTTCAACCCGGCAAATCCGACCGAGGTCCAGAACGCCAGCAAGCGGCTCACGACCGGCCTGCGTGTGTATGCCAAGCGCGAGATCACGCTGGAGGCGCTGCAGGCGAAGCCCAAGGCCACCGACAAAGCGGCGCTCGCCGAGCTGGCGCTGCGCGCCGCGCTGCTGCACGAAGCGCTCAATGCCGATATTTCGCTGGCCGGCACCTTCCCGGCGATCCCGACCGGCGATGCTGACTGTAAAATCGGAATCTGTTACCGTCCGCTGCGGCCGGGCCTGATCGATGTTTCGGTGAACGGCGTGACCTTCACCCAATTGGGGATGAACATCCCAAACGGCGCGCCAGCGGTGGCCTTCGAGCTCAGCCGATCGGGGGCCGCAAACAGCGGTCAGGTGCTGGCACTCGATCATGGCGTGCTGACTTCAGCGACGATCACCAAGGATGCCGAGGCGCCGAACATCGTGCGCATTCCGGGGACGCTGATCGCCGGCGTCATCAAGGGGCTAACCGACACGCTTACCGCCAAGAAGGGCGAGCTCGGCGCGAAGGCCGACGTCGTCAATGCGCAGGCGGCGCTCGCCGACGCGCGGGGAAAACTGCTCACGTCCCAGGCGGCGCTTGCGGCGAAGCGGGCGGGCGGGACAAGCCTCGAGGCGTCGATCGACGATGGCGGGGCGGGCGATCTGTGGCTGCCGGGGCTCTCTTATCTGCGCACCCCCACGCAGGATACGACGACGCAGCCCGCGGTCGGTCAGACGCCTCTGCAGCCGACCAAGGGTAGCAAAGCCGGCGCCGGCCAAGGCGGTCAGGCCGGCGCAGGTCAAGGTCGTGCGGGTCAAGGCAGCCAAGCCGGCGGCGGCCAGGGCGGACAGCCTGGCCAGCCGGGTGTTCCCGATCAGGCTGCGCCGCAATCCGCCCCCACTCAGCCCGCGGGAAAAGACAAGAAGGCTACCTGACCTCAGATCATCGTCACCCCCGTTCGCCACGCAGTCCGGAGATCCGTCATGGCCGAGATGCTCGTCGACAAGGTTCTAGAACCCTGCCACGCGAAGGATCCGCTGGTTGGGCATCCGCCGGCGGACCAGGCGATCTTCGGCCGACCGGAACGCGGCCATGCCGTTCACCGGGGCGCGGCGGGAAAATCGATGCAGACCTATGACATCATCATCGGTCATCCGCTCCACGCGGTGCCCAATTCGGAGGCCTATCCCTTCTCGGCGATCGCGCTGCTGGCGATCGAATTCGAGAGCGGTGCGAAAGGCCAAGGGACCGGCTGGTTCTTCTCGCCGTCCCGGATCGCGACCGCCGCGCACAATCTCTATCACCCCCGCGCTGGCCGCGCGAAGACCATGTTGATCAGAGCGGGCTGGACCGGGTCGGGGGAGCTCGACCAGCTGGCGGTCAGCTCCTGCCTTGTTGCGCCGAACTGGGTGGGTCATTGGAACGAGGATGACGATTGGGCGATCATTGCGACCGATCATCCGGGACGGGCCGGGGTCGGCTGGTTCGGCTATCAGGCCTTTGATGGCGGCTATCCACCGGGCCTGCTGCTCAATGTGTCCGGCTATCCGGCAGACACTTATGGGGCGGCTGCGGAGCTTGCGCCCGCGCAGCTTGTCGGCGCTGGCGCGCAATATATGGACAGCGGCTATCTAGCCTCGGCGACCCCGACCGCGATCGTCTATACAATCTCGACCGGCGAAGGGATGAGCGGCAGCCCGGTATTCGTGACGCTCGGCAATAGCCGCTATGCGATCGGCATCCATACGCAGGGCCTGGTCACGACCAACGCGGGCCGGCGGATCGACAATCAGCTTGAGGCGACGCTCAACGCTTATTGGTCGCATTGAGCGCAAGAGTTATGGCGCTAAGCTGCCACGCGAGCGGGCGAACGGCTACGAAGGGGGCATTCTGATCGTCAACCAGGTAGATCGTCGACATGGAAGAACATTGGATTCTTGAGCCAATGTTGGAGGTCGGACTCCCGCCAGCCGGCGCACCGGTCTGAAATCTTCACCTGGCGCGGAAATCTGCCGCACTGGATGCGGCGGTAAAGGGTCGTGCGGCTGAGGCCGGTGCGCTCAAGAACGGTCTTGATCCGAATGATGCGGTCGTGAGTCTCGGTCGTCATGGAGCAATCCTGCATTGTGCGTGGCTTACTGGCTCCCCGCGCGCAGGATTGGGATGTTTTCGCACCGGCTCAAGAGGTTGGGACATCAGATCGCGCTGTGCGGTAGCGTGGGGCCCTCTGGTGCACCAAAAAGGACCTTCGGGGCCTAACTGAGTTCGGTTCGGGCCCGATCGAGCCCCCCATGACCCTCTAAAGCAGCCCAAGGTGTCGCATGGCGTCTCGCGGTGTGCGCGACCGCGTCCTAATCCGCTTCGCTCCACCAAGCCGGCGTGCCGCCGTCTCGGGCCATGCGGGTGACGGCCGACTGACGCGTGGGGCCGAGTCGCAGCCTCGGCCCGGCGGTCGCCGCGCCTGATCGGCGCGGCGGCGTTGTGCCTCCGGCTTTGGTCTGGCGGGGTGGGCGTCGCTGCCCTTTAGGCTCGCCGCGGCGCGCCGCAAGCCGGCTGCGCCGGCTGCTCCATTTCATTTCGCCCCTGCGGGTGCGGCCCGCCTCTGCCAGCGAGCCTGCCGGTCCGCTCCTGCCGCCCACCCCGCCATTCCGGCGCCGGGTGCGGTGGTTTTTGAAAGGAGCAGGAGCAATGGAACTGCGTCATATCGCATTGGGCCAGCTGACAGTCTCGGTCACCAACATGCGGGGCAAAGCCAAGGCCGACATCGCCAACATTCTGCCATCTGTGCGAGCGCGGGGCGTGCTCGTGCCGCTGATCGTGCGGGCGAACGGGACACCGGACACGTTCGAGATCGTGGCAGGCAAGCGGCGCTATTTCGCGGCGGTGACTGTGGCGGAGGAAGCCTGCGGCATCGACCCGCTGCCGTGCGCGGTGATGGAAGCCGGTGACGATGCGGCGGCGCTTGAGGCTTCGCTGATCGAGAACATTGCCCGGCTGGACCCGGACGAAGTGACACGGTGGGAAAGCTTCACCCGGCTTGTCCGCGAAGGCCGCAGCCCGGAGCAGATCGCGCTCACCTTCGGGCTCACCGAGCTTCAGGTAAAGCGCACCCTCGCGCTCGGCAACCTGGTGCCGCGCATCCGCCAGCTCTATCGCCGTGATGAGATCGACCGGGCTTCGGTCCAGCACCTGACGCTTGCCAGCAAGGAGCGTCAGCGCGAATGGCTGGCGTTGTTCGACGCCGATCCGCTGCGCTGCCCGATGGGTTACAGCCTTAAGGCGTGGCTGTTCGGCGGACAGACGATCCCGACCAAGGCGGCGCTGTTCGACTTGGCGGAATATCAGGGCGCAATCGTCTCCGACTTGTTCGGGGAGGACAGCTACTTCGCTTGCGCCGATACCTTCTGGACCGCGCAGAACGCGGCGATCGAGGCGAAGGCAGCCCAGTATCGCGACGCGGGCTGGAGCGAGGTCATCGTGCTCCCGGCCGGAACATACTTCCATAGCTGGGAGCACGAGCGCTGTCCGAAGCGCAAAGGCGGCAAGGTGTTCATCGCTGTCTCCCCGCGTGGCGATGTCGCGATCCACGAAGGCTATGTCAGCCTGAAGGAAGCGCGGCAGCGTGAGAGGCAGGCGGGCGGCGAGGCCCCGGCCAAGCCCGTCCGGCCGGAGGTCAGCGCGCCTTTGCAAAACTATATCGACCTGCATCGGCATGCGGCAGTGCGCGCCAAGCTTACGTCAGCACCGTCTATCGCGCTTCGCGTCATGGTCGCGCATGCGATTGCGGGGTCCTGCCTCTGGACCGTTCGCGTCGAGCCGCAGCGGGGACACAGCGATGCGATTGCGGAAAGCGTCGAGACATGCGCGTCCGAAACCGCTTTCGACGAGAAGCGCCGCGCCGTGCTGACGCTGCTCGGCTTCGATCCCGAGGCGCCAACGGTGACCGGCGGCTATGACGGTCCGGCGGACGTGGCCGGGCTGGTCGCGAAGCTGCTGACCCTCCCCGACGAGGCGGTGCTCGATATCCTCGCTATTGTCATGGGCGAGACCCTTGCTGCCGGAACGCCGTTGATCGAACTGCTGGGGCGCGAGCTTAGCGTCAGCGTAGCCGAGGTCTGGCAGCCGGATGACGCACTGCTGGACTTGCTCCGGGATCGCGAGGTGCTGGACGCTGTGCTGGCCGAGGTCGCGGGCCAGACAGTCGCCAGCGCGAACGCGAGCGCGACCGCCAAGGTCAAGCGCCGGATCGTCCGCGACTGCCTCACTGGCGAGAATGGCCGCGCGAAGGTCGAAGGCTGGGTCCCGAAATGGATGGCCTTCCCGCCCGCCGCCTACACCGGGCGCGGCGGCGTCGGCACGGTTAGTCGTGCTGCCCAGCTGGCGGAAATGACCGCACCCGAGCCGCAAGCGGATGCCGAGGAGCCTCCCGCTCCCGAGCTGGCGCACGCCGCTTGACCCTGATGCTGGCGGCGCACGAAGCGCCGCCAGCCTCTTTCGGATGGAGTGTCCCATGACGCCCCAAACAGATGAGGCCGATGAGCTGCGGCGGCTGGAAAGGGCGGTCGCCAATCTCCCTCGCATGCAGCGTGACATCTTCCTCGCCAAATGCCGTGACGGCCGGTCCTATGCCGAGATCGCCGCCCGCACGCGCCTGAGCCGGAACGGCGTGCAGAAGCGGCTGGCGCGGGCGCTGTACCACATCCGCCGCCAGATGGACGGCGAGCCCCTGCGCTGGTGGCAGCGCTGGTTCTGACGCAGAAAATCCGGCCGGTGCGCGGAAGCCCCACGCACCGGCCGGACTGGCAAAATCCCCGCCAGACTCTAGGATCAGTCCGGATGCGCACCGACCTTGATCATCTGCCCGAGCGCCAGCAGCACGAGCTGGACCGCGTGCGGGACATTCTGCTCGAGGAGTTCGAGAAGGCGATCGCGCGTGCGACCCAGCCGCATAAGCGGAACGGCAAGGTCTACAAGATCATCCTGTTCGGCTCCTACGCGCGGAGTGACTGGGTTGATGAGCCCGAGAATGGCTACCAGTCCGACTTCGATCTGCTGATCATCGTCAGCCATGAGGACCTGACCGACATTGCCGACTACTGGTATGTCGCAGAGGACCGGATCGCGCGCGATCCGGCGATCGGTCGTCCGGTTAACATCATCGTGCAGTCGCTCGACGACGTGAACCGAGCGCTCACGCGTGGCGAGTATTTCTGGGTCGATATCGCGCGTGACGGCATCGCGCTTTACGAGCTGCCGTGTCACACGCTCACTACGCCGAAGCCGCTGACGCCGACCGATGCCCACAGGATGGCGAGGGAATATTTCGAGCATTGGCTGCCCAGTGCCGAAACGTTCTTTCAGAACGCGACCGATAACATTCAGCGGGCGAGGCCCGTCGAGGCCGCGTTCTTGCTGCATCAGGCGACCGAGCGCCTTTACATCTGTTTCCTGCTGGTGCGTACGCTGTATTTTCCGCGCTCTCATAACATCAAATTTCTGCGCTCGCTCGCCGAGGACAAAGAGCCGCGACTGGTCGCGGGGTGGCCGCGCGCGACCCGACACGATCGCTCGCGCTTCGAGCGGCTGAAGCGCGCCTATGTCGAGGCGCGCTACTCGGCGAACTATCAGATCACCGCCGAAGACCTCGCCTGGATTGGCGAGCGTATCTGTGTGCTGCAGGAACTTGTCCGTGCAGCGTGCGAAGAGCGCCTCGCGGCACTTGAACGTAGCACTGCAGCCTGATCATATTTCTGGCCGTGGAGCAGCCGAATCGTCGGTTGCCCTGATGCGCTCAGCGATTCGCGTCAGCCATTCCGCGACCCGCTCCGAATCCCCGTCCTGACTTGCCGCCACTTCGACCGCCGCAAGCATCAACGCTTCCGGTACCAGGCCGCCGGCGATCGCGCCGTCCAACACCGCATCGGCCACGAACTCGATCACCCTTTCGGCGAAGGCTTCGATGTCCTTGGTCGTATCGACAAGCGGGCCTGGCCTGGACTCATTTGTCATTGCACGTCTCGTCTTCGGGCGGGCAGGGCAGTTCATCCTCCCCGGATCGGGACCGATCCCGTCTGTTCACGCTCGACCTATGGCCGGACGGAGCCGCCCGCAACCGTCGCTTGCCGCCATTCTTCCCCGCCGCTCAAGCGGCTCCTCGCGAACCAAGATTAGCGGCAGCTCAGGTCCTCCGCTCGCGCTTCGGCCGCAAACGGTGCAGGCGGCTCCTTCTGCCCGGCCAACTTCGGTCCGCGTCGACGGGAACGGTCCCGATCGCGAGAAGGAGTAAGATCAATGCCTGCCATCGGTTACGTCGCCAAGGACGAGAACGGCAGCTTCAAGGGCCAGCTCAGGACGCTCAGCATCCGCGCCGAAATCAGCATCGTCCCCAATGCCCGCAAGCGCAATGACGTGCAGCCCGACTACCGCGTCGTCTCCGGCGATGTCGAGATCGGCGCTGGCTGGTTGCGCCGCTCCGAAGCCAGCGGCCGCGACTATGTGTCGCTGAGCCTGGCGGCGCCGGAGTTCGGGCCGCGCCGGCTCTACGCGAACCTGGCGCAAGCCGCCGACGAACGCGACGATCGCTTCGTCATCCTCTGGAATCCCGCGGACTGATCGGCCCGCGTCCCGCAGCTCGTGAGAGCTGCGGGACATTCCGCTTCAGCGTCGGCCGCGGAGCGTGTTCAAAAGCGCGACGCCGAGCACGCCGACCAGCGCGGCGGTCGCCATCGGCTTCGCACGCGCGAAATCTTTCGCCTGGTTGATGATCGGCGCGACCGCGTCGCGCGCGGCGCCGACTGCCTTTTGCGCATTGCCGCCGACCTGGTCGGCAACGCCTTCACTGCGCAGCCGCTCGTCGCCGGTGAGGACGCCAGTAGTTTCCTTGACCCGGCCACCGATGTTGCGGGTGCCGCCTTCAAGTGTGTCGTTGTTCATCGTTGTTCCTTTGCTTGCGCGCCGGCGTGAACGCCAGCTCGGCTGCAACAACGGATCATTCTGGTTTCGGTGCCGGTTCGTCTGCAGCGTCAAATGCGCGCTTGCCGCGACGACGCCATAGCAGCAGGTGCTGCTCGCGATCGGGACCGCGCAGCTTCGCTGCCGCCTCCACCAGCAGTCCAAAGATCACCGCTCGATCATCGTCGGCGGCTTCGACGAGGCCGGCTTTCACGATCAGCCCGCCGAGCTCGATTAACTGGCGCGTGCGCTCGCGTCGCTTCACTTGCCACGCGCGCAGATCATGACGCGCGCGCGCCGCCAGCAAGCGGCAGCGTCGGGCTGCTGTCCGGCGAAACTGCACCGCGGTTTGGATCCGCGCGGTTCGGAGTGCGCCGCGCCTGTTGAAAGAACGCGGCGCCCGCCTTGCGCCAGCCCTCCTTTGTGGCAGCATCCTTCTCCTTGGCCGCCGCCACCAGCGCGCCGGCAAGCGTTTCGAGCGGCAGTGCGTCTGCACCGGCCGCGATCACCAGCTCGCTGAGCTGCTGCAGCCTACGGCTCTTGATCTGAGCTGCACGTTCGTTCAGCGCCTTCAGTTCGGCATCATAGTCGCGCGGTTTGCGCATGAGATCAGCCTCAGTTGCACGTTGAGGATGCACCAGTTATCGGGCCGCTCGATCAGTCGCAATGCGCTGGAACGACTTGGGATTTCGGCGTCCCGAGAAAGATGAAATCTTTTGAGGGCGCGCTTATACGTCGTGCCGACGTGCTCGTTGAGGTGTAGATGGTATGATCGCGATGGCGATCTACCATTTCTCCGCCAAGATCATCTCCCGCGCGAACGGCTCGGGCGCGCTGGCAGCCGCCGCCTATCGCTCCGCGTCGCGGCTGCACGACCAGCGGCTCGACCGCCACCATGACTTCTCGAACAAGGCCGGTGTCGTTCATTCCGAAGTGATGCTGCCCGACGGCGCACCCGAGCATCTTGGCGACCGCGAGCAGCTGTGGAACGCGGTCGAGGCGGCGGAGAAGCGGATCGATGCGCAACTCGCGCGCGAGATCGAGTTCGCGATCCCGCGCGAGCTGACGAAGGAGCAGGGCGTCACGCTCGCGCATGACTTCGTGCAACGCGAGTTCGTCGACCGCAGCATGATCGCCGACCTGAACGTGCATTGGGACATGGGCGCCGATGGGCTGACGAAGCCGCACGCGCACGTGATGCTGGCGACCCGCGAAGTGGGCGAAGAGGGCTTCGGCGCGAAGGTGCGCGATTGGAACCGTACCGACCTGCTCAACCACTGGCGCGAAGCCTGGGCCGATCACGTCAACGAGCGGCTGGCGGAGCTCGACATCGACGCGCATGTCGACCACCGGAGCCTCGAAGCCCAGGGCATCGGCCTTGAGCCCCAGAACAAGATCGGCCCGGCGGCATCGCGGATGGCGGAGCAGGGCCGCGCCTCCGAACGGCTGGTCGAGCACCAGGCGATCGCACGCGCCAATGGCGAACGGATTATCGCCCATCCGGAGATCGCGCTTGATGCAATCACGCACAGCCAGGCGACGTTTACGACGCGCGACCTTGCGATGTTCGTGCATCGGCACACCGACGGCAAGGAGCAGTTCGACCACGCGATGGCGGCGGTGCGAAGCGCGCCTGAGCTGATCAAGCTCGGTCGCGATGGGCGTGGCGAAGAGCGCTTCACGTCGCGCACCATGCTTGAGATCGAGCGCCGGCTGGACCAGGCGACGGCCAGCCTGATGGAATGCGGCGGGCATGGCATCCCGGCGGCGGCGCTTGAAAGCCCCCGCGCCACCGCCAGGATGCGCGGCCTTGTCCTTGGAGAGGAGCAGGAAGCCGCGCTTCGACATATCACCCGGCCGGGCGATCTTGCCAGCATTGTTGGTTATGCCGGCACCGGCAAATCGGCTCTGCTGGGCATTGCACGTGAGGGCTGGGAGCGAGGCGGATATCGTGTCCAGGGCCTCGCGCTGTCCGGCATTGCTGCTGAGAATCTAGAAGCCGGCTCCGGCATCGCATCGCGCACGATCGCCAGCCTCGAGCATCAGTGGGCGCAGGGCAGGGACCTGCTCACGAGCAAGGACATACTCGTCATCGACGAAGCCGGCATGATCGGCACGCGCCAAATGGAGCGGATCATCGCCGAGGCCGAAAAGCGCCGCGCCAAAGTCGTGCTCGTCGGCGATCCAGAGCAGCTCCAGGCGATCGAAGCCGGTGCGGCGTTCCGCTCGATCGCGGAGCGCCACGGCGCGGTCGAGATCACCGAAGTGCGTCGCCAGCGCGAGGGCTGGCAGCGCGAGGCCACGCGGCAGCTTGCGACCGGCCGGACCGGCGCCGCCATCGAGGCGTATGCCGAGCGCGGCATGGTTCATGCGGCGCCGGATCGCGCGGCGGCACGCGAATCCTTGATCGAGCGCTGGAATCGGGAACGGTCGGCCGAGCCGGGCGCCTCACGCCTGATTCTCACCCACACCCGCGACGAAGTGCGGCTGATGAATGAGCGCGCGCGCGATCGGCTGCGGGCGACCGGCGAGCTTGGCGAGGATGTCGTGATCGCCACCGAGCGCGGCGAGCGCAGGTTCGCGGCCGGCGACCGGGCCATGTTTCTGAAGAACGAGCGCGGTCTCGGCGTCAAAAATGGTACGCTCGGCACGGTTCGGAGCATCACGTCCGTGCGTATGGCCGTGATGCTGGACGATGGCCGCGCAGTTGCTTTCGACTTCAAGGATTATGCGCATCTCGATCACGGCTATGCCGCGACCATCCACAAGGCGCAGGGCATCACCGTCGATCGCGCCCATGTGCTGGCAACCCCGGGGCTGGACCGCCACGCCGCTTATGTCGCACTGTCTCGGCATCGGGACGCGGTCCAATTGCATTACGGCGAGGACGACTTTGCCGATGCCGGCCAATTGGCGCGCACGCTCTCGCGCGACCGGTCGAAGGACATGGTTGCGGATTATGCGCGCCATTTCGCTGACCGTCGCGAGATCCGAATGTCGCAGGAGGGGATCGGCAAGGAAAAGGCGCGGCCGCTGGCACGCGATCCCTTTGCTGGGCTAAACCTGAGGACGACGCCCATTCCGGTTGCGCCACTGCGGACACCACTCGATCGGGCGGTCGAGCATTACGCTCGCGCTCAGGCCGACATCCTTCGGGTGCGGCAACTTGGGATGGATACGCTCCCTCACCAGCAGGTCGCACTGAACAAAGCTGCCGAGGCGCTGAACGCGCTCCGACCCGAAGCAGCACGCGATTTGCGCAATGCTTTCGTCGCGAACCGCCCCTTGATCGATGACGCCGCCAAGGGGCGAACGGCGGCAGCGATCCGCGCGATGCAGCTCGAAGCCGAGCTCCGCACCAATCCCGAATGCCGCGCCGATCGCTTCGTGCAACAATGGCAGGAGCTTCATCGCCAGCACGCCCAGTGCAATCACAGCTTTGACGAGGCCGGCGCCAGGCGCGCGTCCGATGCGCTCACCAGTGTGGCGAAGGCGCTGCACCGCGATCCCCAGCTCGAATCGTTGCTCCGCAAGCGCGTGCACGAGCTCGGAATTCCTGCCCCGGGCGGAGCAAGTTTGTCCCAAAGCCTCCAGGACTGGATCGGCCGCTCGCGTTCACGCGGGATTGGGATCTAGCTGAGCCAATGAGCGACACCGAATCCGATTCAGCCACACAGGCCTTTCACGCGATGGAAGGGCGGCTCGCGCTTCTCCAGCGCGCGATTGAGGGCCTTGCCGCCGAACGCAATGCCTTGCCGGACTATCGGCCATCGATTGAAGCCTTGGCCGAGCAGCAGGCCGGGCTGGCGCAGGCGCTGAAAGCGATCCAGTCCTGCCCGGCCGTTCAGGTCACGCATGAGACATTTGCAGAAACGGTTCAGCGCACAACGCAGCGATCGCGGGAGAACAGTCGTGCCACGATCGATAGCGCTGCGCAGAAGCTGATACACATGACCCGGCAGCTCGAGCAGTCGCTCGCAACCGCGCGAACGTCTGCCGAGCAGTGCGAGGCATTGATCTGGACGTGCGTGTTGGCGATGGGCGGCACTGGCGCGCTCATCGCATTGGCGCAGTTCTTGAGCAGATAGACAGACAAGACGCGAGGCATCTTCCGATGACCGCCGCGTTGAATTATGCCGAACTTGCACGCGCAAATGGCAATTTGGTTCGCCTAGGAAGCCACTCGAAATATACGTAGCGGCGGCGTTGGCGCGGGTTTCTTCCGCTGCCGACGCTTTCCGGTTGGCTCTCCCTGTTCGGGTGAAGCAATCGACCAGCCCCAAGAGCCGACAACGCACCTAAACCAGCGGACAATCCGCCGAATGTCAGTCCGCCCACAATGGTCTCAGAGGTGACCGCTGCGAGCGCGAGAGAACCGAGGGAAAACGCAGCGGTTGCGTCCGAGAAGTCGCCAGCGATGGCCGCAACTTCGCTTAAGATCGTTTCCGTTGGCGGTCGACAAACCGGGGGGCGCTGAATTGTTTGCAGCAAGGTTTCACCCTACAACGAGCCCCGAAGGCATGCTGCCCTACATGAGCCGAACAGATACCGTCCGCCGGCTATTGGAGCTGAACCGTTGTAGCTTTCTGCATATCCCGCGAAAGAAGATAGGTCCTTGTATCAAGTGGCAAAGTCGGCGATGCTTGGCCTCCAGGCCTGCACCGACGCCTACGCTTACGAACCAGGAACTCGCTCCCGAGCCGTTGACGGTGACCTTACCAACCGAGATCGTTACGCCGAGACCCAAAATGCCGGTGAGATTGACGCCCTCAGCCCTAACTGAACCCGCGCAAGGGTCCGGCTTCTTATCTTGCGGCACGTAATCAGCCCACCCAAGGCAAGCCCACATCGATCTATGCGGATCACCCATCCTCCCCGAAACGCCTGCCTATCGCGTCCCTGATCGAGCGCATCACCAGATAAAGTATGAAGCTAAAGAGGGCCAACCCTACCACGATCGCAGCGATTACGGAGTAGCTCGGCCCTGCATCGCCTCGAAGCCGCTGGACCACAAAGCTGATCAATATGGCCAGGGCGACAACGCCAACCAGTACGGGGTTGATGACCGTTCTCGTCCAAATCCTTCGTATGCGGGTCTGCTTGATCATAGCTGTTTGCACCCGATCGGATTGGTAGCGATCGTTCCGGAGAAACGAGCGCCAGCGGCACCGTAAGCTCCCCCAGCAATTCGGCCCATTGCTCCGCTTACACTCGGCGGGCTGCTGAAATCACTTCCCACCTCAACACCACCGCCGTCGCCTGCTCCCGCTTGCATCGTAGACGTAATCGAGCCGCTCACGTTGCCCGACGGACCGCTAGCGCCTCCCACGCCGTAGCTCGGGCCGGCGCCCAGAAATACGCCTACGCCCGCAAGGGGCGTAATTGAGGCGGAAACCGAAATCTGAATGCCGCGAAGGCTAAAATTGCTCAGCGACGCGGTGGGAACGGAGATGCTGCCGCTGATGCCACCTGACTGTGTTCCTGCTGCACCGCGTCGAAGACCTCCGCTATACCGAGATCGCCGACCTGACCGGAGTCAGCGAGCGCCGCGTCAAGCGCGAGATGGTGCGCGCCCTGTTGGGCATCTCGTGCGCGGTCGAAGGCAAGCGGCTCCCGTGGTGGCAGCGATGGTCCTGGTAACCCGCCAGCGCTGCCCGCATCGCATGGCGCAGGTCGAAGCGCGGCGGCGAGACTCTTGGCACCGTAAGTTCGCAGGCAAGTTCAGATGCTTAATGCGGTAGCGGCACCGGGTGTCTCTCCCCCGGTGCCGCTTGTCTCCTTAACGATGTGCAGACAACAGCTTACCCCGCAGGGGGAGTCATCCCTTTATCTTGCCCTACGCTCTCTCCGGCCTTCATACGGCCAGCTTGCCTCGATCGCGCTCCCGGACCGGCTGGTGGTCCGCCCGCTCAGGCCAGCGCTGGCAGCCCCGATCGGCAACGCGCCGGCCTCGATCCCGCGCCATATTGCCCGCTTTTCCAGGGAGGTGCGCGCCTGACCACCATTGATGGTCGGTGATGGGCCATGACCATAACAGCGGCATCTGGTGGTCAGGCGGAAGAACGGCGGAATTCGGCCAAAAACACCGCGGTTCACCGCGTAAGGTGTGCATTGTCAATGGTCCAGAACGAGACGCAGCGACCAATGCGTGCAAAGCTCTGTATTTGGGAGAAAAGTCGGGCTTCCGGTCGGATCGGGCGTGTCCCGAATGGGCTTGAGTGATCCTCATCTGTTCTCAATTTGATACCAAATAGCATTCATTGCCGGCGAATTGCCGAGAGGGGGCCATGCCCTTGCGAGCGCGAAAAAGGCGGGCACGAAGCCCCTCCCGTGTTCAGAACTCGTCGCTTATCCCGCCCAGGATGGTGCAGACGATGCGTTCGTCCTCCCAGTCGATCATTGGTTCGTAACTGCCCTCGTCGATAACGATGTAGCTGCCATCGTCCTCCCGAAGGACGTGCTGATGGAAGTAGCTGTGGGCGGCGCGAACCTGTGCCTGCGTGACCGCTGCGATGTACGCCTCGTGGTCCTCGATTGTGTAAGCCGGCGACTCGAAATCCCAGGCTTGGAAGTGGTAGGCCATGGTCCGTCTCCTTGAAGAAGTGAAAGACGGGAGGCGGGCGACGGCGGCTGTCGCGGGGGTCAAGGATCGCGCGGTTTGCGCGACCGCGCGAGCGGCGATGGGGGAAACGATTTTGTCGGCCCGCTCGGTTTTGCCGAATGCGCGCGGGAGCCTGCCGGCCGGCAAAATGGTGGTGCCCTGTCGTCCTTGAGGCTCAGGTTCGGCCGCCGTCATTCTGGGCAGAAATGATCGAGCAAGAACTCGCCCGGCGCGGGCTCGATGCCCGCGTCGGGCGACATCTTTGGGCTCAGGGAAACTGCGTTGACGGCAGCAGATTTCGGGGCCAGCTTGACCGCGGGAGAGGGGACAAACCATGCCAACTGAACTGTTGATCGTGGCGCTGGGAGCGCTGCTGTTGCTGGTGCACATCTTCGCAGCGAAGATCCGCTTTTCAACCAAGCGGCCAAGAGAAACGGATTGGGGAGATACGGGAGCGGGTCGCGACACAAAAATCCAGGACGCGCGAATGTCAGGGGTCTTGTTTGAGCCGAATCCCGTCGCACGCTTTCATCGGAGACGCACCTCTTCCCTTCGGAACGATTTCAACGTTCCAGTATTGAGACAGGGCAGCAACCAAATGGCTAGATAAACGGTGGGCTTTGGCGGCGTCAGATCCTTCCGTGAATCCCAGTGCAACTTGATATGGAGGAAGGCCAAGATTTCCTGCGGTAACACCCATTCCTCTGTCCCCTACGATGCCGACATTGATAGAACGAGCGGGGTCGCTCTTTAGATATTTGTCAGCTCCCATAACCTTCAGTGCGTCAGCAGTTTTAGCACTTCCATCGATGAATCTGAGATTTTCCGACTGGGCTATTTGACGCATTATTTCGAAAAACTGGAAAATTCCCCTCTGGTCCTTCAAGCAAACTTGAATGGTCAGATATGAGTGCTCCGGGCGGGAGCAGCTTGGCAAAAATACCGATAAGGCGGCAGAAAACAAGCATATCCGGACGGATTTAAACATGTTCTGCTTTCCTCAACCAGTTAACTAAAACAGGCGATGGCAAACGAACGCAGCTTGATTGGCGTCCGTTCCAAATAAAAGCCGACCTATTACGTCGTTAAATGTAGCAAACTTGCCGGTGCCAGTTCCCGTAATGGTAATTTGAGACCTGCTCCCGCTCAAAGGGTCAACATGGATCGTGACATCGCCCGGATAGAAAATGTGACCTTCTAGCGTGGTATTGATGATTGTCCTACTGTTCGAGTTTACGAATTGGGAAATCGGATTGTTCCCTGCCAAGTCTATCCTTGGAGTAAAGTTCTCTCGTGCGGCATGCGCACCTGGAGCGCTTTGACCCGCTCGTTTAAAGTCATTGAATACCTCATCCGCCGAACAATCCGATGTACGGTTGATTACATATCTGTGAGGAGTTCCTTGCTGTACGGTCGACGCGGTCGCAACTGGTTTTGGGCGCGGGTTATGGTGGCCGCAACCAAAGATACTGCAGAACACTCCTTTTACCAGACCGACAAAGCTGACATTCGTTCCACCGTCCCGAGACGGTTGGGATTTAGAGGCGGTTACTATAATGGGCGGAAGGTCGTCCGCATTCGTTTGCAAACCGCTCGGATCAGTTGCGTTTACAGGATCGCTTTGCGCATATTCATAAAGATTGATGCCACCCTCATAGCCAATCGGGTCTGTCTGCATGAAGCGCCCGAGTCGTGGCGAGTAAGCTCGTGCCTTGAAGTAATACAGCCCGTTCGGAGGTGAGCCGGTTTCGCCCAGCCATATCTGTCCGGTGTAACCGAACCGCCCGATATTGGTGGTCGCGGGCACGCCGTAATCATCATAGCTGTTGATCGCGATCGGATTGCCGGACCCATCCGAGATGGCGGTGATGCTGCCGCGCTCATCCGCGTGGAGCCAGCGCCGGTCCGTTGTGCCCGATCCTTCGTACCAGACGAGCGGCTCGTCAGTCTCCGGCCCAAACACGTAGCGGCGTTGAAGGGCGTTCGACGTGTTGTACTCACCGATCATGTCCGTCCCGTCATAGCCGAACCGGACAGTCGTCGCGCCGTTGACCTGATACAGCCTCAGCCCCGGATCGTAGCTGAGGCCGCTCGTTCCTGTCGCGGAGGTTAGCAGGTTCTCGCTCGAATAGCCGTAGGTCTGACCCCAAAAGCTGGTCAGGTTGCCTTTGGCATCATAGCCCGGCACGGTGTTCCCGGCGGCGGAGTATTGGTTGAGGCCGTTGGCGGTGTAGCTTCGGTTCGTGTTGTATATTTGCCGGAACGAATAGGCGTCGTTCGATCGGGTTTGACTGTATTGCTGCCCGGCCGGGTTGATCGCGAACGTCAGATTCTGGTCCGATGCCGTGCTCGTCAGGTTTTGGGCCAAACCTGTAAAATAGAAGCCGTTCCCGGGGCTAGTGCAACCCGGCTGCGTGGCGACACCGCCATAGCAGTAGCTCGTCGTGGTTCCATTGCCGCGTGTCAGCATCGTCCGCCGACCGGCATCGTCATAGCTGAACGTCGCCAGCACGCCCGCACCCGAAGTTGCGCCATTCTCGCGGATCGCGGTCATATCGTTGGTCAGCAGATAGTCATAGGTGACATAGAAGCTGTCGGGCCAGGTGAGCCGCGTGCGACGGTTCGCAAGGTCATATTGATAGTCGGTGTTGCCTTGCGGCGAGGTCTGCCGCGTCATCCGATTGAGCTGGTCGAAAGTGAAGCTCAACGAGGCGACGCTTGATGAGATAGAGGTAGTGCGGCCGAGATTGTCGTAGCCGTAGGAAACATCCGGTTCGCTGCCCGGCAGGTTCTTCGCCGTGACGCGGTTGAGCGCATCATAGCTGAACCCGATCAATGAGCTGCTGTTCGACGAATAGTCGCGCAAGCGCCGCTCGGTCAGGTTCGAGGCAGCATCGTACAGGTACTGCTCATAGTCGGTTGTCGAGCTGCTGTTCGGCGTCGAGGGTGCGGGATAGCGGAGCTTGGCTTGCCGGTCGAAGCCGTCATACTCGTAGGTGGTCAGGTTGTCCTTCGCGTCTTTAAGCGTCTGGACCTGCCCATTGCCGGTATAGGTCAGCGTCTGGTCGGTGCGCTGGACAGACGTTCCATAGGCGGTGATGACGCTGGTCAATTGATTTGCCGCGTCATAGCCGTTTTGCGTGATGCGATCCGGGCCGTAGGCCCCCGTCGTCGTTGCCGTGCACGCATCGGACGGGAGCGAGCCGTAATCGTTACGGTTCATGCGGACCGCAGTGCAGGTCAGCCGGTTGGCATTGTCATAGCTATATTGAGTGAGCGCCAGATAGGACGAACCGTCGCCTTCCGCTTCGGAGACTTTGCGACCGAGAGTGTCGTAAGAGATCAGTGAGCGCTGAAGCAGGGCGAAGTTTGCCCAATCCGGATCGGACTGACTGTCGACGGTGCCTTGTTCTGTGTACGTCGGCTGCCCGTCCAAATTGTAGGTGTAACGCTGGGCGCGGTTCTTGAGCGCGCCGCCGCTGCCATCGGGATCGGGGCCGACCACACCTGTAAGCTGACGAACCGAGTCATAGTGATAGCGGATTGTGTCACTCGTTCCGGGAAGCGGTCCATCGACTGTGTAAAGGTTGCCAACCATGTCATAAACGCTGGCGGTCGTCGCTGTGAGCGATCCGTCCCCAGCGCCCGACGCAACCGATACCGGCTGTAGATTGTTGGCCGTGCCGCTGCTCTGCGGACCGTAACCGACCGTCGTCCTGAGCTCGTCGCTGCCCCCTGAGCATGACGCAGTGGTCGCACAGGCGGACACAGCAATCAGTTTGTGAATCTCGGTCGAGGCCTGGGCAGGCGAGCCCCCGCTCGTCAGTTTGTAAAAGGCATAGAGGCTCGGATTGCCGGCTGTGCCGGAATAGCTAAACCGCGTTTCCGGTCGCACTCCGCCGACGGCCGGGGACTTGATTGAAGTCACGAAGCCGGTGGTCGAGTCATAGGTGTAGTCGGTCTGAAAAGTTGTGTCCGTCGCAGACGTGGATCGAGGTCCCCGCACCCAATCAGGCTTGTTGCAGGTAAGCTGGTTCGTGCACGACGAAGGGTAGCTGGCCGTCGTAACAATCTTATCTGACGTACTCGGTAAGGCGCAGGTCTGCGTGCCCGATGCTGTCTTGGAAACCTTCATCGAGCATGTCACATTGCCGCGCGTGTCGTATTCAAACTTCGTGTAGCCAGCCGTCGGAGTGCCGCTAGGACCCCCGACAATCGTGCCCTCAGGCGGCACGATGTAAGTCAGTCGTCCATTGCTGTCATATTGATAGGTGGTCGTTCGGCTGAGGGCATCTGTATCGGTCAGCAAGACCACTTTTGCTGTATCGGCAGTGGTGACGCGCTGATGCGAAAGCGGGTCGTTCGTTGTGCCGGTTAAAACCCCGCTTGAAAGCGACCATGAATAGGTCCACGTGGCTAAGGTGTTGGCAACGCTGTTAACGCGCCCGTTCGTATCATAACCGATCGTGACGTTATCGGTGCTGCTCGACGGCCGTTTGATACCGACAAGGCGGCTTGACGAGTCGGTCGTGTAGCGAGTGACGTGGTTGAGCGCGTCGGTTACGCTTTCCTGCTTGTTGGAACCTACCGTGGCTGTCGAGTAGGTGACGGTCGGCCAGCTCTGGGTCAGCCCATTGCAACTGTTGGCGACCGGATCGCAGTAATCGATGCCATTATTAATTCCAGTCACCGTCGAAATCGTATAGCCGTCAGCCGCATAGCTATATTTTAATTGGTAACCGCTGCTGCTGTTCACCGACTGGAGACGCAATATGTCGGTATGACCAGGGTCGGGTATAGCCTTATAGACGAGGTTAACTATCTCTCCAGATGGCTTAGTCACCTTAGTGCCAATGCCGCTCCAAAAACCATAGTAATTTCGATTAACGTCAGAACCATCAAAAATAATGACCGTTCCATCTGCGGCGGTGTATGTATAAACGGTGGACGCAGACGTCAGAGTAGACCCATTACCCTCGGCAGAAGTCCATCCACCAATGCCATTGGGTACGAAGCGAGTGCTGCTTCCACCGATTATTACGCGTTTTGAGCCATCGCTTGATCCCTCCAAGACTATAAAGTGTCCGTGCGTCCAACCGTTGCCAACCCAGGTTCGCACGTGCGAAAGGCCACCTGAGCCTTCTTCGCCTATCGACAGGTCTGACGAGCTAACTTGCAAACCGCCTGTGGCCAAGTTCACACCATTCTGATCAACGGGCGAGCGGATTGGCGGCGCATTGATCGTCGGCGGCGTGGACTGCGCGAGAGCAATGCTCGCACATGAAGTCGAAGCCGCGAGAAACAAGCCGTAAGCTGTGATCCGACCGTGCCGCATTTGATCCCCCGTTTGAATGCCGATGCCTTGACGCGCCCCGCTTTCGACAGCGCAGCAGATCAGGGGTCAGGGATCGGAATGACCGTCAGGCCATTCAACGGCACGACCACAACCCGGCTGAAGGCATTTGTGATCGTCAGATTGGTACGATTGTCGGCAGCGTCGAAGCTGTATGTCGCTTGGACATTGTTATTGACGGTGCCGGAATGGACTGCTGTGACGAGTCGACCTTGAGCGTCATAGGAATATGTGACCGTCTCGGCCCCCGCCGCTGCGCTTGCCCAGGCAATGGCGCTTGGTCCTGCAAGCATCGCGAATCGACGTGAAAAATTCCTATTCATCATTTGCTCCTCCGACTTTCAATTTCAGTGGGAGGGCTCAATTTCAAGTTCATTAATAAAATAGGAATCAGACATAATACTACATCCTCCCGGCGCGCTTGTAACAATCCTGATTGTTTGGCCTGTAGCCTTTGCAGTAATAACCATAGCCGATATTTGCTGATATGCCCGATCAGAGAGGGTCGTGTTCAGATACGTATAAAATGAGCCACTCGTTGCGGTCGGCGTCTCTGCAAATACGATCCCCTGACTTGCGGATGATGAGGAAACGTCAATTCGTATCACGTAGAGATTCTGACAGTTTGTGAGAGTGGCTTCGGCAGGAGCGCCGACGGCGGATAATGACAGCCACAGCGCCGGTAAAACAAACATTCGGATCATAATTTGGCCTCCCCCCTGAAACGCAATGCGCTAAGCTGTTCCAGTCGTAATATAGGCGACTGCGCAATTTCCTGAACTGTCGGAAAATACCCTGACATCCACCGTTGACGAATTATAGTACATGGTAAGAATGGCAGAAAATAACCACTGGGACGTGCTGGCGGTATTGTCGAGTCTGAGAAGGATACCGCCAATCGGAGTGCAGCTCTGACCGGTCTCTGTTCCTGAGGTCGATATATAGTTGCTACCGCCTTGGTCGACGTAGAGGTAGGATATCTGCACACCTGTGCACACGAGCCCGCTGCATGCAGCGAGAGCGGGCGAGCCGAAGAGAAAGCACGACGCAATGGCCGAAAATGGGCGTATAGTTTTTCGGCTTAGTTTCCGGTACATTCCCGTCTCCTCTGGGCGAAGCCGTATTCGGATGGAATTATCGAGCCGACGCTGGCGTAGGACAGGTCACCAATTGCCCAGCTGGTTGATGGCTGAAGCTGTTCCCTTGGCGGGCACCGTCAGCAATATCGCCGATCCATTTGTTCGAGCCGTCAGGAAAGCAGCGAACATCGCCCGACCACCGTCCGTAGTTAGGTCGAGCCAGTAGTTGTAGCAGCAACCCAACCAAGAAGAGTCGAAGTCATTGAGATTTCGAAAGAAGACATTCGAGCCGAACACAGCCCACTGAATCTGTGCGGCATTGGGGACAGCCAGCGTGTCGGTTGCCATCGCCGGCGAAGCAAACGCCAAGAGTGCGCTGGCGACGCACGAAGCAAGCCTTATGGCCATTTATTCCCCCCCGTTTTGCGACCGCGCGTGCGTCCGATTATCTGCGTTAATCCAGCGGCGAAACTGACCCATGTCAATTCGAAATAGTACCAAATCGGATGTTAATGATCCGCCGCCACGATTGGTAAGGGTAGTGATGTCGGAGCGAAGCAGGTGGAGGGCAGAATTGCCCAGCCAGATTTCGCCCGTTCGACACTTAAAGCGCATCCTATTTTCGCACGTTGTCGGCCACGCGCACGAACTGCCGAAAGTGATATTTTCCAGCGCTATCACTATACCCACCGGTCCCCGTCCCGGTGAAGAATGCAGATGCCGTTCTGTTGTTTCGACGACGGCTGCTAGTGAACGCAGTCACTGTCGCCGCTCCAGCGACTTACCCACGAACTCCGCCCAATCGAGCATCAGCTGGCGCCGCCGTTCCAGGAAGTCCGTCCGGCGATAAGCCGCTTCGACCCGGTCCGCGAGCTGGTGCGCCAGTGCCTTGTCGACGACTTCCTTCGGGTGATCGGTGGTCTCAGCCGCCCAGTCCGTGAATGTGCTGCGAAACCCATGCGTAGTGAACTTCTGGCCGCTGTGCGTGCGCACCAGCTTGAGCAAAGTCATGTCAGCCAGCGGTCTCTTGCCATGAGATGAGAAAGCATAGCCCGTGTCGCTATGCCGGAGCGGCCAGCGACGTTTCAGGATTTCCATAGAAGCCGGGGCCAGCGGGACGACATGTGCCTTGCGCATTTTCATGCGCGCTGCCGGGATTGTCCAAAGCGCCTTCTCCAGATCGAATTCGGGCCAAGTCGCATGTCGCACTTCGCCACAGCGGCTGGCATTCAGAATGACGAAAAGGAGCGCATCGCGACCGGCAGAGTGGGGTGGCTTCGCCAGCTTGGCCGCGAATGCCGGCAGCTGCTCATATGGCATGGCGGCAAAGTGATTGTCGTCTGGCGGCTGGCGCGGCAGGCCCTTCCTTACCGAGCGTAGCGCCGCCTCATGCTCGCACCAGCCCTGGATATGCGCAAAATCGAGCACAGTGCCAATTCGCTGGAGGATGCGTCGTGCGGTCTCCGGAATCTTCAGCCAAATCGGGTGCAGCGCGTCGCGCACCATCAGACTGGTCACCTGGTCGACCGGCGATTCGCCGAAATGCGGGAACACATGGATCTCGAGCGAGGTCAGCCATGTCTCCCTATGCTGCTTGTTGCGCCAGCCGCTCTTGATTGCGGTGTGGCAGGCCCGTGTCGCTTCGGCAAAGCTGGGGATCGTAGCGACCGCGTTCGGCGTAGGCGGTTTGGGTCTGACCTCCTCGCCCGCCTCTAGGCGCGTGCGCATTTCCCAGGCCTTGGCGCGGGCGGTGGCCAGCGATACGCTCTTCGCCGAGCCGATTCCGAAGTCCTGACGCTTGCCGTTGGCCTGAACCCTGAGCACCCATGAGCGCGATCCGCCTTCGCGAACCACCAGATACAAGCCATGCCCGTCGGAATGCCGACCGGGCTTTGCGTTCTTTACCTGCAGTGCCGACAACCCAACCATCGTCTGGTTCCTCAATCCCACATTTCGTCCCACACAAGGCTTGCGCTTGGGCCGGACGGGCATGGACAGATTGGGAATCACTTTGAACGAAAGCGCTCATAAACAAAGGCTTGGAGACATCCCGATCCGTCTTGGAATTCCGGGATACCCGGCCTCGGCTCCACCATTTTTCCATTCAACAGCCTCCCCCGACCCGCAGGCACGCTGAACTTCGGTTCGGCGTCGTCGTTGTCGGGTCTGTGGTTTGGCGGCAACATTTCAGACCCCATCTGGCCGGCAAACCCTACCGCGCTGACTTAACTCGATATTAACGTTTGGCGCTCAAAGGTTAACTGGTTAATGAGGTGCTTGGGCGCGCACGGGGTCACCGCGCGCACCGACAAGACGAGGGGCCGCTGTTATGCGCGTTTTGCTGATCGAAGACGAGCCGACGACCGCCAAGGCGATCGAGATGATGCTGAATGCCGAAGGGTTGAATGTCTATTCGACCGACCTGGGCGAGGAAGGCCTCGATCTCGGCAAGCTCTATGACTACGACATCATCCTTCTCGACCTGAATCTGCCGGACATGCACGGCTATGACGTGCTGAAAAAGCTCCGCACCTCAAAGGTGCAGACGCCGGTGCTGATCCTGTCGGGCATCAGCGAGATGGATTCGAAGGTCCGCTCGTTCGGCTTCGGCGCCGACGATTACGTGACCAAGCCGTTCCACCGCGACGAGCTGGTCGCCCGCATCCACGCGGTCGTCCGCCGCTCCAAGGGCCATTCGCAGTCGGTCATCCGCACCGGCAAGCTGGCGGTGAACCTGGACGCGAAGACCGTCGAGGTCGACGGCGCCCGCGTGCACCTGACCGGCAAGGAATATGCGATGCTGGAGCTGCTGTCGCTCCGCAAGGGCACGACGCTCACCAAGGAAATGTTCCTGAACCACCTGTATGGCGGGATGGACGAGCCCGAGCTGAAGATCATCGACGTGTTCATCTGCAAGCTCCGCAAGAAGCTGAGCCTGGCCTGCAGCGGCGACAATTACATCGAGACCGTCTGGGGCCGCGGCTATGTGCTGCGCGATCCGCAAGAAGAGGCGGCGCCCGTTACCGAGGCCGCCTGAGAGTTACCAAGCGGGGAATGACAAAGGCCGGCGGGGCAACCTGCCGGCCTTTTGTTGTTCTCTCTAATCCGTTCGCTTCGAGCGAAGTCGAGAAGCGCTTGTACCGCGCACCCGTTTCTCGACTGCGCTCGAAACGAACGGGTGTGAAACCCAGTGCGCCCTTCTAGCTCGCCAGCGCCAGATAGTCGTCGTTCAGCGACATGCCCGGGGCGGTGAGCGCCAGCGCCAGGGCGGTGCCGCAAAAGCCGCATTGGGCAGTGACGCGGCCGATCAGCCAATTACTGTGACCGCAACCGGGGCAGCGATTGGTCTCGCCCGGATGATAGGCGACCTGATACCCGCGATGAGCAAGGTCGATCGGATGAACAGTTGCCGTACGCATCAGCACCTCCTCTACGCGAGAGCGCTTCCAAACAGGACATCAACTTAGCACATCCAGAATATAGCTAAAGTCTGTTAACCTATATTCTCGGACTGTTAACCAGAGTCTCCGTCAATACATCGTCTTCGCAAGGATCAACCCGCGATTCGAGAACCTGTTCCACGTCCGTGTCGAAAGGAACCCGGGTGTGCGGAATCAGGACAGAGACTCGGCCGGCTCCGGCTCGAATCGCACCCAGCCCTCCGCGCTGAGCTTTTCAACCGGGCCGAAGCGGGCCTTGTATGCCATGCGCTTGGAGCCCCGCACCCAATAGCCCAGATAGACATAGGGCAGCCCCGCGGCGCGCGCGCGCAGGATGTGGTCCATGATGATGAAGTTGCCGAGGCCCGGGCGGTCCGCATGCTCGGCATCGTAGAAGCTGTAGATCATCGACAGCCCGTCGGCCTGGCGGTCGGTCAGGCAGGCGCCGACCAGCTTGCCGGGGGCAAAGCCCTGACGCGGCTCGCGATATTCGATGATGTGGGTGTGGACGGGGGTTTGCTCGACCATATCGGCAAAATCCATCTCGTCCATGTTGGACATGCCGCCGCCCGGGTGGCGGGAGGACAGATAGCCGCGCAGAAGCTGGAATTGCTCGTCGGTCGACCAGGGCCGGCAGGCGGTCACTTCCAGATCCCGATTGCGTTTCAGGATCCGTTTCTGGCTGGTGCTCGGGCGATAGTCGTGCGCGACCACGCGCACGGAGACGCACGCATTGCAGTCCGGGCAGCTCGGGCGATAGGCGACGCTTTGGCTGCGGCGAAAGCCGATCCGGCCGAGCGCGTCGTTGAGCTCGGCGGCGTGCGGGCCGTTCAGCTCGGTGAACACCTTGCGCTCGAACTTGCCGGGCAGGTACGGGCAGGGGTTCGGGCTGGTCACGAAAAATCGCGGGAAGCGGAATGGTGCGCTCACGGCCTGCCCTCTCAAGCGGGAGAATCGCGCCCCCGCCTGCTCATCAACGCATATTCGTCACCAGAGCTTCAATGAAAAGATGGTTTACCTTCTTTTGATCGCCGGCCCTCAGGCGAGCTCGACCATGCTGACCTTGTAATCCGCCGCATGCAGCGCGGCGATCAGGCGGTCGAGATGGGCGCGGTCGCGGGTTTCGCACTCGATATCGGTGATCAGCCCCTTGGCCGGCAGGCTGGTGAAGACGCGCTGGTGATAGACCTCGATGATGTTGACCTGCTGCTCGTCGAAGATCCGCGCGACGTTGAACAGCGCGCCGGGCCGGTCCTGCAGGCGGACGCGCAGCCGCGCCAGCCGGCCGGAGCGGGCGAGGTCGCGCAGCAGCACGTTCGCAAGCAGCCGCGTATCGATGTTGCCGCCGCACAGCACGATGCCGACCTCGCGGCCGCGGAACCGCTCCGGGTTCGCGAGCAGGGCCGCGAGGCCCGCCGCGCCGGCGCCTTCGACGACGGTCTTTTCGATCTGGAGCAGCAGGCTGACCGCGCCTTCCAGGTCGCGCTCCGAGACCAGCAGGATTTCGTCCGCCAGCGCCTCGACGAAGCGGGAGGTGAGCGCGCCCGGGCGCTTGACGGCGATGCCTTCGGCGAGCGTGTCGCCTTCGCATGCCATGTCGACCTGCTTCAGCGCCGCATACATCGACGGGTAGAGCTCGGCCTGCACGCCGACCAGATCGATGCCGGGCTTCAGCGCGCGGGCCGCGGTGCCCATCCCTGAGAACAGGCCGCCGCCGCCGATCGGGATCACGACCGTGTCGATGTTCGGCGCATCGGCCAGCATCTCGAGCGCGACGGTGCCCTGGCCGGCGATGATGTGGGGATGGTCGAACGGGTGCACGAAGGTCAGCCCGCGCTCCACCTCCAGCTGGCGGGCATGGGCATAGGCGGCGTCGAACGTCTCGCCTTCCAGGATCACGGTCGCCTGGTGGCTTTCGGTCTGGGTGACCTTCACCGTCGGCGTCGGCTTCGGCATCACGATCGTCACCGGGATGCCGAGCCGGTGGCCGTGATAGGCGAGGCCCTGGGCATGATTGCCGGCCGATGCAGCGATCACGCCCTTGGCGCGCGCCTCCGGGCTCATCTGCAGCAGCGTGTTGAGTGCGCCCCGTTCCTTGTAGGCCGCGGTGAATTGATGGTTCTCGAACTTCAGCCATACCCGTGCGCCGGTCATCTGCGACAGAGTCTGGCTGTGCAGCGTCGGCGTGCGGATGATCGATCCGGCAATCCGCGTCGCCGCCGCCTGGATGTCGGCGAGGGTGACGGGCAGGGCGTCGGGCTGGATCGAAGCTGCGGTGGCCATCGTGCGGCCTTAGCGGTCTCGGCTGTCGCTGTCATTCCCGCGGCGCTGGCGAAGGGGCTGTGCTTGGGTTACTCTGCGTGCCTCTCTTGCGCGCGAGCGGCATGGCGTCACAGTCCGACCTCCGCCCGGATTGGGCAGCGTCCGAACGGGACGCGGAACTCGCCGCGATCTTCGCGCAGACGGCGGCGGGGCTGGCGCAGGTCGACCTGACCGGGCGGTTCACGCTGGTCAACGACCGGTTCTGCGAGATGGTCGGGCGTTCGCGCGACGAACTGCTGGCCCTGACCATGCAGGAGATCACCCATCCCGATCACCTGGCGGAGAATGTGCCCTTGTTCGACGCCGCGGTGCACGAGGGGACGCCGTACCGCATCGAGAAACGCTATGTGCGGCCGGACGGATCGATCGTCTGGGTCGACAATTCGGTGTCGGTGATCCGCAGGCCCGACGGCTCGGCCTTCGGCGTGCTGGCGGCGAGCATCGACATCACCGGCAGCAAGGCGGTCGAGGCGGCGCTCCGCGCCAGCGAGCTGCGGCTGCGGCTGGCAATGGATGCGGCGCGAATGGCCGTCTGGGAGTACGACGCGCAGGCCGGCCGCATTCTCCATTCGAGCGATCTCAACCGGCTGCTCGGGTTCGTCGAGACGCGCGACGTGCCCTATGAGGAATTCCGGGCGCGGATCGACCCGGACGATCTCCAGCGTCTGTCGGGCATCGCGATCGCTTCGCTGAAGAAAGGCGAGCCGCATTTCCAGACCGAAATCCGCTATCGGCTCAGTCGCGGTGAAGTGCGCTGGCTGCTGGTCAGCGCCGAGTTTCAGCTGAAGCCCGGCGGCGAGGTCGATCGGATCATCGGCGTCGCGCTCGACATCACAGATCGCAAGCGCGACGAAGAGCATCAGCGGCTGCTGCTGCACGAGTTGAACCACCGGGTGAAGAACACGCTGGCGGTGGTGCAGGCGCTTGCGCATCAGAGCTTCGCCGGCAGTCGCGACCACGCCCGGCAGGATGCATTCGAGGGCCGGCTGATCGCCCTGGCCAGTGCCCATAACCTGCTCACGCGCGAAAGCTGGGAGGCGGCCTCGTTGATCGATGTGATCCGATCGGCCGCGGCGGCCTGCGATCCCGACGAGCAGCGGCTGACGCTCGATGGGCCCGACATACGGGTGCCCCCGAAAGCGGCGGTGGCGATGGCGCTCGCGATCCACGAACTGTGCACCAACGCGGTCAAATATGGCGCGCTGTCGAACGACTCGGGGCAGGTGACGATCGCCTGGCGCGTCGAAGAGGGCCGGCTGCGGCTCGTCTGGACCGAAGCCGGCGGTCCTCCGGTCGATTCGCCGCGCCGCCGCGGCTTCGGCTCGCGCATGCTCGAGCGGGCGCTCGCCGGAGAGCTGGTGGGCAGCGTCAATCTCGATTTCGCGCCGTCCGGCCTGCGCTGCACGATCGACGCTCCCGCCTCCGAAGAGTGGTTCATCGCCGGTTAAACCGTCTGCCGTGTCGATTCTGTCCTATCCGACTCTGCGGACAATACGGTATCCACAGCTTGCGACCCGAAGGGCTCCCGATTTCATTGGGGGTTCTTGACCTTAAGGCCCGGCCGAACCCGTTTCGGCCGGGCCACTTTTGTGACGTCATGCAATCGGCTATGGTGCGCCCAGACCAGAACAGGGGCGCATGGATGGTGGCGGTTTCGCTGGATTACGCCGCTCCTGAGGCGGCGCTGACGGACTTCATTTCCGTTTTCTATAATTTCCGCGCCGATATCCCCCGATTCGAGGATGACGACCGCGCCGACCTGGCGCAGCTCCGCTTCATGCTGAAGGGATCGGGCGGCTATCGGTTTGCCGACGGCCACGTGCAGGACGGGCCCGAAATCCAGATCGTCGGGCCGACCATGGGAGTCACGCACGTCTGGGTCGATGGGCCGGCCGAGGTGTTCGGCGCCGGACTGCTGCCGGCCGGATGGGGCGCGATGATCGGGCTTGACGCATCATCGCTCACCAACCGGGTGATCGACGCGACCGAGCTGTTCGGCCGCGAGCTGCGCGACGTCGCCGACCGGCTGCGCGCTGCCGACACTCTCGAAGAGCGGGTCGCGATCGGCAATGCGCTTGTCCGCGACCTGGTCGCGCGCGGGCACGAGCAGTCGCGCTGGTTCACGCGCACCGTCGACGCTTGGCTGCAAGCCAGCCTCAGCCCCGCGGTGGACGACCTGGTCGCCGCGACTCGCCTCTCGCGCCGGCAGGTGGAGCGGCTGTGCAAGCGGGTCTACGGCGCCCCGCCCAAGCTCCTGTCGCGCAAATACCGTGCGCTCCGCGCTGCGGTGGTGCTGGCCAAGGGCGAAGCCTGCATCGCGGAGCTGCTCGAACAGGGGTTTTACGACCAGTCGCACTGCATCCGCGAGATCAAGCGCTTCACCGGCATCACGCCGACGCGCATCCAGGGCGACATGAACCAGCTCACCCGGCTGACAATGAAGCGGACCGAATTCGCCGGCCAGGTCGCCCCGTTGGTGGCGGAAGCCTAGGCCGCTGCCTGTCCGCGCGCCGCGCCGGCCGCCTTGATGAACTCCCAGACCTTCATCGAGAAGGGCGGCTTCTGCTCGTGCTGCCACGCGCCCATATTGTCGTAGAGGCGACTGGCGCCCGCCATCATCTCGGGCGTCGCGATGTCGGTGAAGGGCTTCAGCAGCGCTTTCCATTCGTCGAGCAGAGCCTGGGCCTGTTCGCTCGCCGGATCGAGCGGCAGCGCGCGTTCGATCCGCTCGCCGAGCTCGGTCCATTTCCGGCTATAGTCCGCCTGGTCGAAGCCGGGTGGGACTTTGTCCACCTGGTCGGCCCAGCGGGCCTTCTCCTCCGGCGTGATGTAGCGGTCCGTGATCCGCTGCCAGTTCTCGGCTTCCATGCTCATATTCCCTTGCCTGATCAGCGAGCAGAGCGTCGCGACGTCGATCGGCTCGCCACGATCGATGCGGGACTGAACGGAAAGAAGCAGCGTCCGCGCCTGCGCCAGTTCGGCGGCGCGCGCCTCCACTTCGGTCAGCTGCGCCTCGACCAGCCGCGCCAGATCGACGGATTTGCCGTCCAGCATCCGCGCGATCGCCGAAAGCGCGAAGCCGGCGCGTTTCAGCGCGACCACGGCATTCAGCCGCGCCATCTCGCCCGGACCGAACCAGCGCCGCCCGCCTTCGGTGCGCAGTGGCCGCACCAGCCCGCGCGCCTCGTAAAAGCGCAGCGCGCGCGAAGTCAGACCCGTCCGCCGCGCCACTTCCGATATGTCGATCGCGTCCATGCGAATCGCTGTAGCGCTTGACGTAAGGTCAAGCGCAAGGGGCTTGTGGACGGTGCCCACCTGCGCTACCTTAGCTAAGGTGGACTAAGGAGTTGGCCGTGTCGATCGTAAACGTCCATGAGGCAAAGACGCACCTGTCGCGCCTGATCGAGGCGCTGGTCTCCGGCCGCGAAAAGGAAATCACGATCGCCCGCAACGGCGTGCCGGCCGTCACGATGACGGCTGCACAAGCAGAGCGTAAGCCGCGTGTCCTGGGGCTGGGTAAAGGCAAGTACACTCTGGTCGAAGACTTCGATCGCGACGATGAGCTGATCGCGCGCATGTTCGAAGGCGAAGCCGACGAGTGAGACTGCTTCTCGATACCCACGTCGCACTGTGGGCGGTCATCGATCAGCAGCGCCTGACGACGGCGGCAGTGAAAATGATCGTCGACCCCGACAACGACGTGCGTGTCAGCATCGTGTCACTCTGGGAAATTGCCATCAAGAACAGCTTGCCAGGTCGCCGGCCAGGTATCGGGATCTCGGCGGCTGAAGCGCTGGATCTCTTCACCGCGACCCGATTGATAATTCATTCGCTGGAGCCACGGCATGTTATCGCCCTGGAGCAGATGCAACTCGCTGGCGGCGATCCGTTCGATCGCATTCTTTTTGCGCAGGCAAGAACGGACGGCATGGCATTTATGACGCATGACGCGCGGATCGCCGCTTTTGGCGGCGAAACGGTGCTGAAGATCTAACCGACCAGCAATCCCGCCAGCGCGGCGCTCATCAGGTTCGACAGCGAGCCGGCCGCCAGCGCGCGCAGGCCGAGGCGGGCGATCACCGGGCGCTGGTTGGGTGCCAAATTGCCCGTCACCGCCATCTGGATCGCGATCGAGCTGAAATTGGCGAAACCGCAGAGCGCGAACGTCACGACGGCGACGGTCTGCGGCGACAGCGTGTCCTGGATCTTGCCGAGCTCGATGAACGCGACGAACTCGTTCAGCACCATCTTGGTGCCGAACAGACCGCCCGCGACGCCCGCTTCGTTCCACGGCACGTTCAGCATGAACATGATCGGGCGGAAGATGAAGCCAAGCAGCATCTGAAACGACAGCTCGGGATAGCCGAACCAAGCGCCGATGCCGCCGAGCAGGCCGTTCGCCAGCGCGACCAGGGCCACGAACGCGAGCACCATGGCGCCCACCGCGACGGCGAGCTTGACGCCGGTCTGGGCACCCTGGGCGGCAGCCATGATGATGTTGGCCGGGCGTTCCTCGTCATGGGTGGCCTCGGCGAAACCGGTCTCCTCGGAACCGGGTTCGGTGGCCACCACCTCGTCGGGCTCGGGCGTCGCGATCTCGTCCGGCATGATGATCTTCGCCATCAATATGCCGCCCGGAGCCGACATGAAGCTCGCCGCCAGCAGATAGGGCAGCAGCTGCGCGCCGATCATCGATGCATAGGCGCCGAGGATCGTGCCCGCGACGCCCGCCATGCCGACCGTCATCATGCAGAACAGCTGCGACGGCGTCAGGCTGGCGAGGTAGGGGCGGATCACCAGCGGGCTTTCCGACTGGCCGACGAAGATGTTGGCCGCCGATCCCAGGCTCTCGACACGGGTGATGCCGGTCACCAGCCGGATCGCGCCGCCGACCCAGCGGATGATGAACTGCATCACGCCCAGATAATAGAGGATCGAGATCAGCGAGGCGAAGAAGATGATCACCGGCAGCGCCGCGATCGCGAAGCTGTTCGCGCCCATCGTCGGCCCGGCGAGCGGCCCGAAGATGAAGTCGGTCCCGGCCTTCGCATAGCCGAGCAGGTTCGACACGCCGCGCGACATCGCGCCGATCACGTCGCGGCCCCAGCCGGTGCCGAGCACCAGCAGCGCAAAACCCGCCTGCAGGGCAAAGGCCGGCGCGACCACGCGCAGCCGGATCGCGCGGCGATTGGTCGACAGCAACAGCGCAAGGCAGAGGATGACCGCGATGCCGGCCAACCCGATCAGAATGCGATTCATGTAGTGAGTGAGTCCCCTAAGCGGCGCGGACGATACACACCGCGCCGCTTGAGGGAAGCGGAAAACTCAACCGACCGACAGCGTCCCGCCCGGGAGGGGCATGCGCGGCGCGAACATCGAGGTCACGCTGCTCGCAACCAGCCCGACCAGGAAGAACAGCACGATCGCCGCGACGATCGTCACGATCGTGTAGGTTGCGGCCTTGTCCTGGGGGACGCGCATCAGCCGGGGCGCGCCGGTCCAGAGCAGGTAGAGGCTGTAGAGGCCCAGGATCGCCAGCCAGGCGAGCGACGGGATCAGCTGGAAAATGCCGGCGATCCACGAGGCGGTGCACGAATAGGCGGCGACCTTCATCGCCTGCACGTCGCTTTTCTCGCCGCCGAAATTGGGCGCGAGCGTGTTCAGGATCAGCGCCAGCACATAGACGCCGATCAGGGCGGCGACGTAGGACGCGATCGCGGTCGACAGCGCCGCGCCGAAGCTCAGCCGATAGGTGAAGCCCAATAGGCGGATGCCGAACACGCTCATCCCGATCAGCCCGGCGATCGGCCCGATCGCGGCCAGCGGCACGACATAGGATTTGAAGATGCCCGCCACGGTTGCGGGTTCGGCGTCGATCCGGCCCCATTCCTCCTTGGGCTGGATCAGGATGTTCTTGACGCGATCGGTAAGCGACGTGGTCGAAGGCTGCGGAAGCTCGGCACTCATTCCAGGTCCCCTCTTCTTCATGTCATTTGAGGATCATGCGCCCGCCGTTGCGCCCGCGCAACCGCCGTCCCATATCGCCGGCCATGAGCGGGAATGACCACGGCCTGCCGCAATGGCATGGCACCACGATTCTGTCGGTCCGCAAGAACGGGAAGGTCGTCATCGTCGGCGACGGCCAGGTCTCGATGGGCCAGACGGTGATGAAACCCAATGCACGCAAGGTGCGCAAGCTCGGCGACGGCTCGGTGATCGGCGGCTTCGCCGGCGCGACCGCCGACGCCTTCACCCTGTTCGAACGGCTGGAGCGGAAGCTGGAGCAGCATCACGGCCAATTGCTGCGCGCGGCCGTCGAGCTGGCGAAGGACTGGCGGACCGACAAATATCTGCGCAACCTCGAGGCGCTGATGATCGTCGCCGACAAGGACGTCAGCCTGATCCTGACCGGGAACGGCGACGTGCTGGAGCCGGTGGGCGGGATCGCGGCGATCGGATCGGGCGGCAATTACGCGCTCGCCGCCGCCCGCGCGCTGGCGGAGTATGAGCCGGACGCGGAGACGCTCGCGCGCAAGGCGATGGCGGTTGCCGCCGATATCTGCGTCTACACCAACGACCAGCTGACGATCGAAAGCCTCGATTCCAGCACCTGACCAGTTCCGTTCGTGTCGAGCGAAGTCGAGACACGGTCGGTCACCTCACAATCGTCTCTCGACTTCGCTCGAGACGAACGGGTTCAAAGTTCAAAGATGCAAGACAATCTCACCCCCAAAGCCATCGTCGCCTCGCTCGACGAACATATTATCGGCCAGACCGAGGCCAAGCGCGCGGTCGCGGTTGCGATGCGCAACCGCTGGCGCCGGCAGAAGCTTGCGCCCGAGCTTCGCGACGAGGTCACGCCCAAGAACATCCTGATGATCGGTCCCACCGGCTGCGGCAAGACCGAGATCAGCCGGCGGCTCGCCAAGCTCGCCGACGCGCCGTTCGTGAAGGTCGAGGCGACCAAGTTCACCGAGGTCGGCTATGTCGGCCGCGACGTCGAGCAGATCGCCCGCGACCTGGTCGAGGAAGCGATCCGGCTGGAGAAAGAGCGCCGCCGCGCCGCGGTGATGGACAAGGCGGAGGCCGCGGCGATGGAGCGGCTGCTCGACGCGCTGACCGGCAAGGGCTCCAGCGAAGCGACCCGCGCCGCCTTCCGCCAGCGGTTCGAGGAGCGCGTGCTCGACGACAAGGAAATCGAGGTCGAGCTCGCCCACCAGCCGCAGATGCCGTTCGATATTCCCGGCATGGGCGGCCAGGTCGGCATGATCAACTTGAGCGACATGATGTCCAAGGCGATGGGCGGCGGGCAGACCAAGAAGCGCAAGATCAACGTCCGCGCCGCCTGGGAGAAATTGCTGGAGGAAGAGGCCGACAAGCGCCTCGACCAGGATGAGGTCAGCCGCCAGGCGCTCGCCGACGCGGAAGCGAACGGCATCGTTTTCCTCGACGAGATCGACAAGATCGCGGTCAGCGACGTGCGTGGCGGGTCGGTCAGCCGCGAAGGGGTGCAGCGCGACCTGCTGCCGCTGATCGAGGGGACAACGGTCGCGACCAAATACGGGCCGATGAAGACCGACCACATCCTTTTTATCGCCTCGGGCGCGTTCCATGTCGCCAAGCCCAGCGATCTGCTCCCGGAGCTTCAGGGGCGCCTGCCGATCCGGGTTGAGCTGAAGGCGCTGACGGAGGCGGATTTCGTCCGCATCCTGACCGACACCAAGGCCTCGCTGCCGCAGCAGTACAAGGCGCTGATCGGTACGGAGGGCGTCGAGATCGATTTCACCGACGACGGCATCGCCGCGGTGGCCCGCATCGCCGCCGAAGTGAATGGCCAGATCGAAAATATCGGCGCGCGCCGGCTGCAGACGGTGATGGAAAAGCTGCTGGAGCAGGTCAGCTTCGACGCCGAGGACCGCAAGGGCGAGAAACTGGTGATCGACCGCGCCTATGTCGACGCGCAGCTGAGCGACATCGCGCGGAATACGGACCTGTCGAAGTACGTGCTGTAGCCAAGCCCCTCTCCCCTGCGGGGAGAGGGCGACTCGCGGCAAAGCCGCGAGCGGGGTGAGGGGGCTCTGAGCTCGACAT
>NZ_BBWU01000048.1 GCF_000974765.1 Sphingomonas changbaiensis NBRC 104936
GGGGGCCCATCGCCCGCTCCGACCTGCCCGGGGCCCCCTCCGTCAGCGCTTCGCGCTGCCACCTCCCCGTCCCGGGGAGGATTAGGTTCAGCGCACGCATCACGCCGCCAGCGCTCCATACCCTTCGCGCTCCAGTTCGTGGGCCAGTTCCGGCCCGCCCGAGCGCACGATGCGCCCGCCCGCCAGCACGTGGACGAAGTCCGGCCGCACATAGTCGAGCAGCCGCTGGTAATGGGTGATCAGCAGCACGCCCTTGTCGGGCTTGCGCATGATGCGGTTGATGCCTTCTCCGACCGCCTTCAGCGCGTCGATGTCGAGGCCGGAGTCGGTCTCGTCCAGCACCGCGAAGCGGGGATCGATGATCCCCATCTGCACCATCTCGTTGCGCTTCTTCTCGCCGCCCGAAAAGCCGACATTCACCGGCCGCTTCAGCATGTCGAAATCGAGCCCCAGCGCCTCGGCCTGGGCCTTGGCGAGCCGCAGGAAATCGCCCGCCGAAAGCTCGTCCTCGCCCCGTGCGCGGCGCTGCGCGTTGAGGGCCGTGCGCAGGAACTGCACGTTCGACACGCCGGGGATTTCGACCGGATACTGAAAGCCGAGGAACAACCCCGCGGCGGCTCGTTCGTGCGGTTCCATTTCCAACAGGTTCAACGCGCCCAATTCGGTTTGGCCTGAGCCTGTCGAAGACCTCCCTTCTTCTTGCGGCGGCGAAGAAGGGGAAGGGAGGGCTTCGACAGGCTCAGCCTGAACCGGTTTGAAAGTGACCGACCCCTCCGTCACCTCATACCCCGGCCGCCCACCCAGCACATAGGCGAGCGTCGACTTGCCCGCCCCGTTCGGCCCCATGATCGCATGCACCTCCCCCGCATTCACGGAGAGGTCGAGCCCGCGCAGGATCGGCTTGTCGTCGACAGTGGCGTGGAGGTTTTCAATCTTGAGCATCATTTCGCCTTGTTAGGCTGGTTGCAAAGAACGGAGGCTGATGTGCCCGCGACGCGGGATTTCTCTTTGTTGAAGCCAATCCTCCGAGCCGCCTCGGAGAAGGCTGCCTTCTGCTCGTCCGGACCTTCCAGATCGCGCTTAACCACCGAACCGTCTTCGAGGTGTTTAGGGAAAAGGTATCCGGAACATGCCATTTCCGCCCAAAACGAGCGGTCCGATTTTTTGGCTGACCAAAAATATGTCGTGATGGCAGCCGCCAATAGAAGGACGAGCCAAAATACGGGCTCGACCAAGGCAGCCACTATTCGGCCTCGAAGAGCCGGTGACGTCTCCTCGCTCACCCCACGCTCCCCTCAAGGCTAATCCCCAGCAGCTTCTGCGCTTCCACGGCGAACTCCATCGGGAGTTGCTGCAGCACTTCCTTCGCGAAGCCGTTGACGATCAGCGCCACGGCGTCTTCTTGCCCCAGCCCGCGGCTCATCGCGTAGAACAGCTGGTCGTCGCTGATCTTGCTGGTGGTCGCCTCGTGCTCGATCTGGGCGCTCGGGTTCTTGACCTCGATGTACGGCACCGTGTGGGCGCCGCATTCGTGGCCCAGCAGCAGCGAGTCGCACTGGGTGAAATTGCGCACGCCCTCCGCGGTCGGGCCGACGCGGACCAGCCCGCGATAGGTGTTGTTCGACTTGCCGGCGCTGATCCCCTTGGAAACGATCGTCGAGCGGCTGCCTTTCCCCAGATGGATCATCTTGGTGCCGGTATCGGCCTGCTGATAGTTGTTCGTCACCGCGACCGAATAGAACTCGCCGACGCTGTTCTCGCCCGCGAGCACGCAGCTCGGATATTTCCAGGTGATCGCGCTGCCGGTCTCGACCTGGGTCCAGGACACCTTCGCGTTGCGGCCCTGGCACAGCGCCCGCTTGGTCACGAAGTTATAGATGCCGCCCTTGCCCTCGGCGTCGCCCGGATACCAATTCTGGACGGTCGAATATTTGATCTCGGCATCGTCCAGGGCGACCAGCTCGACCACGGCGGCGTGGAGCTGGTTCTCGTCGCGCATCGGCGCGGTGCAGCCTTCGAGATAGGAGACGTGCGATCCCTTGTCGGCGACGATCAGCGTCCGCTCGAACTGCCCCGTATTCTCGGCGTTGATCCGGAAATAGGTGGAAAGCTCCATCGGGCAGCGCACGCCTTCGGGGATGTAGACGAACGTGCCGTCGCTGAAGACCGCGCTGTTCAACGTCGCGAAGTAATTGTCGTGGATCGGCACCACGCGGCCGAGCCATTTCTTCACCAGCTCCGGATATTCGCGGATCGCCTCGGAAATCGAGCGGAAGATGACGCCGGCCGCCTCCAGCTCCTTGCGGAAGGTCGTCGCGACGGAGACGGAGTCGAACACCGCGTCGACCGCCACCTTGCGCGCGCCCTCGACGCCCGCGAGGACCTTCTGCTCCTCGATCGGGATGCCGAGCTTTTCATAGGTGCGGCGGATTTCCGGATCTAGCTCGTCCAGGCTCTTCAGCGTCGGCTTGTGCTTCGGCGCCGCGTAATAATAGGCGTCCTGGTAATCGATCGGCGGCACGTTCAGCTTGGCCCAATCCGGCGCTTCCATCGTCTGCCACAGCTGGAACGCCTTCAGCCGCCAGTCGAGCATCCATTCCGGCTCGTTCTTCTTCGCCGAAATGAAGCGGACGGTGCTCTCGTCCAGCCCCTTGGGCGCGAATTCCTGCTCCAGGTCGCTGCTAAAGCCCCATTCATAGGTGGAGAGCTTCTCGGCGACGTCGAACGCCTCCTGGTTACGGGTCGCCATTACGAATTCACTCCAGCCTGAATCCCAAACTCGGTTTGGCCTGAGCTTGTCGAAGGCCTCCCTTTCTTTTCTGAATTCAAAAAAGAAGAAGGGAGGGCTTCGACAGGCTCAGCCCGAACCGGAGCGGGGGCGGTCAGACTTTGCAAAGTGACCTGGGACAGCGCCCCCCTGATCGCCTCATTCACCGGCCCCCAATGCGGCCGCACCTGGCACGCGCCTTCCAGCGCGCAGTCGTGGCGGCCCTCGTCCACGCAGGAGGTCATCGCGATCGGCCCCTCGACCGCCTCGACCACGTCGGCCAGGCTGATCGCTTGCGGAGAGCGCGTCAGCACGAACCCGCCGCCGCCGCCCCGCGCCGAGCGGAACAGCCCCGCGCCGGCAAGCTTGCCCAGCAGCTTCTGCGTGGTCGGCAGCGGAATCCCCGTCTCCTCCGCCAGCACCGTCGCCGACAGCCGCGCGCCGTCCCCCGCCCGCGCGGCGGCGGACATGATCACGACGGCATAATCGGCAAGGTTAGACAGGCGCATAGTCAATCGGACTGATTTGGTCGGATTGCATCTGGTGGAGGGAGGGGGCGGAGTCAAGCTTCCCTCTCCCCTGCGGGGAGAGGGCGACTCGCGGCAAAGCCGCGAGCGGGGTGAGGGGGTTCGGCGTTCGAATGCGAAGCTCCGCACCCCCTCACCCGGACGGCTTCGCCGTCTCGACCTCTCCCCGTAGGAGAGGTGCTCATTCACCGCGTCGGCACCGGCTCCGCCCCGGAATAGTCGTAGAACCCCCGCCCGGTCTTCCGCCCCAGCCACCCGGCCTCGACATATTTGACCAGCAGCGGCGCCGGCCGGAATTTCGGGTCGCCCGTCCCGTCGAACAGCACGCGCGTGATCGACAGGCACGTATCCAGCCCGATGAAATCCGCCAGCGTCAGCGGCCCCATCGGGTGGTTCAGCCCCAGCTGGCAGGCCGCGTCGATGTCGGGGATCGTCGCCACGCCTTCGCCCAGCGCGAAGCACGCCTCGTTCAGCATCGGCATCAGCACGCGGTTGACGATGAAGCCCGGCGCGTCGTTCGCATGCACGATCCGCTTGCCGAGTTTCTGCCCGAACGCCTCCACCTTCGCGACCGTCTCGTCGGAGGTCGCGAGTCCGCGGATCACCTCGATCAGCCCCATTACCGGCACCGGATTGAAGAAATGCACGCCGATGAAGCGCGCGGGGTCCGGCGCCGCCTGCGCCAGCCGCGTAATCGGGATCGACGATGTGTTGGACGCCAGCACCGCGTCGGCCGCCAGCACCTTGCCCGCGCTCTCGAAAATCTTGCGCTTGATCGCCTCATTCTCGGTCGCCGCCTCGACGATCAAGCCCGCCTCGGCCATCGGCCCATAGTCCGCCACCGGCTCGATCAGCGCCAGCGCCGCGTCGCGGTCGGCCTGGCTGATCTTTTCCTTGGAAACCGCGCGGTCGAGCTGCTTGGCAATCCCCGCCTTCGACTTCTCCGCCACCTCTCGGCTCACATCGGCCAAAAACACCCGATACCCCGCCTGCGCCGAAACCTGCGCGATCCCCGCGCCCATCTGCCCGGCGCCGATCACTCCGACTGCCTTCATTGCACTTCCCTTCGTCATGCCGGACCTGATCCGGCATCCACCTGCCTTTGACGGCGCTCGGGTTGGAAGAAAAGAAAGAATGGTTCGCGCGGAGGCGCGGAGGCGCAGAGAGTCCGAGGTTACGCGACTCTCCGGCGAAGCCGGTCAAAGCTTAGCTCGGCTTCGCCGAAGTGATCCTGAAACGCGGACCCTCCGCGCCTCCGCGCCTCCGCGCGAACCAATTTTTACGGCGCCGTCCCCGGCGGCTGCGCCTCGGCCAGGATCAGCGCAAACCGATCCTCGTCATCTGTCCATTCCGCGATCGGCGTCCAGGCGCCGGCCCGCAGCAGCAGGCGGGCGTCGCGGGGGCCGTATTTGTGGCTGTTCTCGGTGTGGATCGTCTCGCCCGCCGCCATCGTGAAGCGCTCGCCCTCGATGCTGAAGGCGACGTCGCGCGTCGCCTCCAGGTGCATCTCGATGCGCGCGAAGCGGTCGTTCCAGATCGCGCGGTGGCGGAACGCGTCGACGGGAATGTCCGCGTCCAGTTCGCGGTTGATGCGATGGAGCAGGTTCAGGTTGAACGCCGCCGTCACGCCCTCGGGATCGTCATAGGCGCGGATCAGCACGCTCACGTCCTTGATCCGGTCCATGCCGATCAGCAGCATCGATCCCACGCCCAGTGTCTCGACCATCGCGCGCAGCAGGTTGACCGCGGTCCGCGCGACCATATTGCCGATCGTCGAGCCGGGGAAGAAACCGAGCTTCGGCAGCGACGCGATCTCCGGCGGCGGCGCGATCGGGTGCATGAAGTCGGCCTCGACCGGCAGGATCGACAGCTTCGGGAAGTCGGAGGCAAGCGCGGCCGCGCTTTCGCGCAGGAACTCGCCCGAAATGTCGATCGGCACGTAGGCGGCGGGCGCGACCGCCTCCAGCAGATGCGGCGTCTTGATCGACGATCCCGATCCGAACTCCACCACCGCGCGCCCCGGCCCGACCCGCTCGGCCACTTCGGGCGCGATCCGCTGGAGCAGCGCCGTCTCGACGCGCGTCGGATAATAGTCGGGCAGGCCGGTGATGCGTTCGAACAGCTCGGAACCGGCGCGGTCATAGAACCAGCGCGCCGGGATCGCGCGCCGGGCGCTGCGGAACCCGGCCAGCACATCGGCGCGAAACGCGGGGTCGATCCGGTTGGGCGCGAGCAGGTTCACAAATCCCTCGCCAGCCGCACGCCGGTGAATTGCCAGCGCTGATGGGGGTAGAAGAAATTGCGGTAGCTCGCCCGCACATGGCCGCGCGGGGTCGCGCACGATCCGCCGCGCAGCACGAACTGCCCGCTCATGAACTTGCCGTTATACTCGCCGACCGCGCCTTCTGCGGGCCGAAAGCCCGGATACGGACGATAGGCGCTGCCGGTCCATTCCCAGACACTTCCAAAAAGACCGCCGCGACGCGGCCGCACCGGCCCCGCGGCATCAAGGAATTCGCCGTCGTTGGGGTCCAGCCCGGCAGCGGCATGCTCCCATTCCGCCTCGGTCGGCAGCCGCGCGCCCGCCCAGCTTGCATAAGCATCCGCCTCGTAGAAGCTGACATGCGTAACGGGCGCGGCCGGATCGACCGGCTTCAGCCCGTCCAGCCCCAAGCTGACCCACCCGGCGCCGTCGCGCTCCCAATAAAGCGGCGCCTCCACCCGTTCGCGCTGCACCCAGGCCCAGCCGTCGGACAGCCACCAGCGCGGCTCGCGATAGCCGCCATCCTCGATGAAGGTGATCCATTCCGCATTGGTCACCGGCCGATCGGCAAGCGCGTAAGGAGTCAGCAGCACCTGGTGCCGCGGCCCCTCGCAATCGAACGCAAAGCCAGGACCGGCATGGCCGATCTCGACGATTCCCCCTTCATGGCTGATCCACCCGAGCCCGCTCGTCCCGAGCGAAGTCGAGGGGCGTACGTCCGGCCCTTCCCAGCGCCCCTCGACTTCGCTCGTGACGAGCGACAGAGGAGAAGCAGGTTCCGGGCTCCAAACCGCCGGCCGCAGCGGATTCTGCGCAAACAGGTGCAGGATATCGGTCAGCAGCAATTCCTGGTGCTGCTGCTCATGATGGCAGCCGAGCTCGACCAGCCCCCGCGCCTCCGCGCCAAGCCCCGGCAGGGCATCGGCCAGCGCCGCGTCCACATGCGCGCGATACGCCCGCACCTCATTGAGGCTCGGCCGCGTCAGCATGCCCCGCCGCGGTCGGGCATGGCGCGGCCCTTCGGCCTCGTAATAGCTGTTGAACAGATAGGCGTATGCCGGATCGAACGCCCGATATCCGGGCACGTCCCGCAGCACGAAGGTCTCGAAAAACCAGCTGGTGTGCGCCAGGTGCCATTTGGCGGGCGAGGCGTCGTCCATCGACTGGACGGTGGCATCCGCGTCCGACAGCGGCGCCGCCAGGTCCATGCTCAGCCCCCGCACGCGCCCGAATAGCGCGGCCAGCGGCTCCGCCTCCCCCAGATGCGCAAACGGCGTCATCCGTGCCATCATAGGGGCGGATTGCGCGCTTGTCGTTACCTTTTTGTTCTTATTTGCGGCAGGAGCTTAGCTGCGCGAGGCGCCCGGAACCCACAGCACGTCGCCGCCCTGCTGCGCCGCGACCGCGCGCGCCGCGACAAACAGATGGTCGGAAAGACGGTTCAGATAGGCGAGCGCGGCCGGATTCAGCACAATTTCGGTCGCGGCGCCAACCGCCGTCCGCTCGGCGCGGCGGACCACCGCGCGCGCCAGGTGCAGCGCCGCCACGCCCGGCGTCCCGCCCGGCAGGATGAAGGAGCGCAACGGCGCCAGTCCCTCGTTCATCGCGTCGATCTCGCGCTCCAGCCGCTCGACCTGAGCCGGCACGATGCGGAGCGTCATTTCCGAAGGGGCGAAGTCCTCGCCCGGCGTCGCGAAATCGGCGCCCAGGTCGAACAGGTCGTTCTGGATGCGCGTCAGATCGCGCACGATCGGATCGTCGCCCAACGCCGCGATCGCCACGCCCAGCGCGCTGTTCGCCTCGTCGACATCGCCGATCAGCGCCATTCGCGGATCGGCCTTGGACACGCGCGATCCGTCGACCAGCCCGGTCGTACCCGAGTCGCCGGTCCGCGTGTAGATCTTGTTGAGCTTGACCAAATCCCAAACTCCGTTCGGCTCGCCCTGAACTCGGTTTGGGCTGAGCTTGTCGAAGCCCTCCCTTTCCTTCTTCACGCCGCAAAAGAAAGGGAGGCCTTCGACAGGCTCAGGCCGAACCCCGCGAAGGTTGGTTCACCCTCCTACCGCGCCAGCAGCATCAGCAGCGCGGCGATGAACACCGCGATCGCCTGGAAGAAGATGCGGCCCATCATCATCCGGTTCTGCTTCAGCCCCGATGCGCTCGGGCCGGTATTGCCCGATTTCAGGTCCGCCTCGGTCGTCTGCAGGAAGGTGACGACGCCGCGAATCAGCATCACCACCGCGGCGATCGCGGCCGCGATCATCAGGATCCAGAGGAAGAGAGTCATGCCCGCAATCTAGTCCTTGGAGAGGCGAAATCCAAGCGGCGCGGTGCCGGCGCGAAAGGCTGCGACGATAGCCTGCGGATCGACGCCGTCGGCGCGCAGATCGGCGAGCGCCAGCGCGCCGTGCCGCTTCGCCAGCCGCTCGCCGTCCGGTCCGATCAGCAGCCGGTGATGGTGATAGGCGGGCGTCGGCAGCTGCAGCAGATCCTGCAGCAGCCGGTGAACATGAGTCGACAGGAACAAATCCTCGCCCCGGATCACGTCGGTCACGCCCTGCGCGGCATCGTCGACGGTGACGGCCAGGTGATAGCTGACCGGTGCATCCTTGCGCGCCAGCACCACGTCGCCCAGCAGCTCGGGCCGCGCCGCGACGGTGCCCACGCGTTCGTCGCGCCAGCTGAGCGGGCCTGTCAGCGCTATCGCCTTGGCGACGTCCAGCCGCCACGCGTGCGGCCGGTCCAGATCGGGCGCGCGCAGGTCCCGGCACGTGCCCGGATACAAAGGGCCGTCGGGACCGTGCGGCGCAGAAGCGCTGCGAGCGATATCGGCGCGGGTGCAGAAACAGGGATAGACGAGCCCGCGCAGCTTCAGCCGTTCCAGCGCTTCGGCATACAGCGCCAGCCGCTGCGACTGGCGCACGACGGGGCCGTCCCAATCGAGTCCCAGCCAGCGCAGGTCGCCCTCGATCCCGGCGATATGTTCCTCGCGGGCGCGGCCCGGATCGATGTCCTCGATGCGCAGCAGAAAGCGGCCGCCGCGCGCCCGGGCGAAGTCGTGGGACAGCACCGCGCTCATCGCATGGCCCAGGTGCAGCCTGCCGGTCGGGCTCGGCGCGAATCGTGTTGTGGATAAGTCTAGGGACAAAATCGGGGATCGGCTTGACGGGGACTCGGGCGGAATGTCATTTCGTCGTCATTCTCCTCGGGCACAAGCCTGGGGCGCGTGGAAAGGGGAACGGCGTTTGTACCATCCCGATCTGATCCGACATCCGGACAGTTGCCCGGCCCTGGTGCTGAACGCCGATTACACGCCGCTCAGCTACTATCCGTTGAGCCTCTGGCCCTGGCAGACGGCGATCAAGGCGGTGTTCCTCGATCGGGTCGACATCATCGAATCCTACGAGAAAGAGGTTCGAAGTCCCACCAGCGCGATGAAGCTGCCGTCCGTCATCGCGCTCAAGCAATATGTGCGGCCTTCGCAACACCCGGCCTTCACCCGGTTCAACCTGTTCCTCCGCGACCGCTTCAGCTGTCAATATTGCGGCACCAGTCGCGACCTCACCTTCGATCACGTCGTCCCCCGCGCCTATGGCGGCCGCACCACCTGGGAAAATGTCTCGACCGCCTGCGCGCCCTGCAACCTGAAAAAGGGCGGCCGCACCCCCACCGAAGCGCATATGGCGCTGTTCGAACAGCCCTACCGCCCGACCACCTGGCAGCTCCAGGACCACGGCCGCGCCTTCCCGCCGAATTACCTGCACGAAACCTGGCGCGACTGGCTCTACTGGGACGTCGAGCTGCAGGCTTGACCTCGTCCCTCTCCCACAGGGAGAGGGCGACTCGCGCCTATGGCGCGAGCGGGGTGAGGGGATCGGGCCTATCCGAACTTCCACGATCCCCTCACCCGGTCAGCGCACGCGCTGACTCGACCTCTCCCTACGGGAGAGGTGAGGGCTAGCTCTGCGGTGTCGGACTCGGCGAAGGCTCCGGAGTCGGCGTCGCGGCCGGCGCCGGCGTCACTGCCGTCGTGCTCGCCCGCGCGTCCTGCCCGTCACCCTCCGGAGCAGCGATGATGTCGCGAGTCACCGCGCCCTTGTCGACCGCCGTCGTCGCGGGCGATCCGACTTCGGAACGGATGCCGGGCACCGCATTGCTCGCGCCGGCATTGCCCAGCGTCGCCTGCTCCGGCGCGCTGCGCGGGGCGGGGCCGCCGAACATCGCCTGCAGCGCCTGGGTGGAGCTGTCGGCCTCCTGCGGCCGCGGCGCGCCGGGCTTGGGCGGCGCCAGTGCGAAATCGGGCGGCACGACCAGCGGCGCGCGGCGCGCCACCGCGAACTCGTCGGGGCGCGCGCGGTTCAGTCCGCCGCCGCCGCAGCCCGCGAGCGTCAGCCCCGCCACGGCCAGGACAATCACATTACGCATTCACATTCTCCGCGGGTTCGTTTGCCTGGCGCATGAACAGCGCGCGCCCGAGCAGGATCAGAACGCCGATGGTAATCGCGGCGTCGGCGACATTGAAGACCAAAAAGGGGCGGAAGTCGCCGAAGTGCAGGTCCAGGAAGTCGACCACGTAGCCGAACCGCACCCGGTCCAGGATGTTGCCGATCGCACCGCCCAGCACCAGGCCCAGCGCGGCGACGTCGCCCCGGTTCTTTTCGCGCCACAGCCAGACCAGCACGCCGGTCCCGATCGCCGCCGTCAGCGCCACCAGCGCCCAGCGCATCGTCTCGGACCCGGCGGTCAGGAATCCCATCGACACGCCGTAATTCGGCACGAAGTGAAAGCGGAAGATCGGCAGCAGCTCGACCGTCCCGACCGTCAGCAGGTCGAGCGGCCCCGTCATCACCCACTTCACCAGCTGGTCGACGACGAAGACCGCAAGCGCGATGAGAAGGCCAAGGCGGCGGGTATTGCTCACCGACAAAGACCTCCACTCCGTTCGTTTCGAGCGAAGTCGAGAAACGCGCGTGACGTCGAGCTCCGCTTCTCGACTGCGCTCGAAGCGAACGGAGTCTGGTTACGCACCCACCACCTCCGAACACCGCGCACACAGCGCCCCATCCTCCGGCACTTCCGGCAAATGCCGCCAGCAACGGCCGCATTTCAGGCGCTCGGTCCTCGTCACCGCGATCGTATCGCCGGGCGAGACCTTCGCCACGATGAACAGCTCCTCCAGGTCGGCGTCGGCGCGCTCCGGCACCGTCACCTCGGCCTCAAGGCTCGATCCGATCACCTTCTCACGGCGCAGCGGTTCGATCGCTTCGGTGACTTGTCCTCGAAGCGACCGCAGCGCATCCCACTTGGCGCTAAGCGCCGGGTCCAGCCACCCCGCATCCACCTCAGGCCATTCCGCGAAGTGCACGGACTCCAACCCGCTCATCTCGAGCGAAGTCGAGAGACGGGTCTGCCACACTTCCTCGGTCGTGAACGGCAGCACCGGCGCCAGATACCGCACCAGCGCATTGAACAATATGTCCAGCACCGTCCGGTACGCCCGCCGCTTCGGGGACGCGGGCGCGTCGCAATAGAGACAGTCCTTGCGGATATCGAAGAAGAAGGCGGACAGGTCCTCGTTCGCGAACTCGCTCAGCCGCCGGACGTAGCGATTGAACTCGAAGCCGTTCACCGCCTCCTTCAGCTCGCGGTCCAGTTCCGCCAGCCGGTGCAGGATATAGCGTTCCAGCTCCGGAAACTCGGTCGTGCGCTCGGCCTCGCCGAACCCGTCCAGCGCGCCCAGCAGATATCGGAAGGTGTTGCGGAGCTTCCGGTACGCGTCGGACGCGCCGGCCAGCACTTCCTTGCCGATCTTCACGTCCTCGAAATAGTCGGTCGAGGCGACCCACATGCGCAGGATATCGGCGCCGCTTTCGCTCATCACCTTCAGCGGGTCGACGACGTTGCCCAGGCTCTTTGACATCTTGCGCCCCTGCCCGTCGAGCGCGAAGCCGTGGGTCAGCACCGCCGCATAAGGCGCCCGCCCGCGCGTGCCGCAGCTTTCCAGCAGCGACGACTGGAACCAGCCGCGATGCTGGTCGGAGCCTTCGACATACAGGTCCGCGCGCGCGTCCATGCCGTAGCGCGCCTCGATCACGAACACGTGCGTCGAGCCGCTGTCGAACCACACGTCGAGAATGTCGCCGACCGGCTCATAGTCGACCGCGTCGTAATCGGGCCCAAGCAACGCCTGGTGATCGGCCAGGAACCACGCATCGGCCCCGCCGGCGCGGAATGCCTCGATGATCCGGTGGTTGACCGCGGGATCGCGCAGATACTCGCCGGTCCTGCGGTTCACATACAGCGCGATCGGCACGCCCCAGGCGCGCTGGCGGGAGATGACCCAATCCGGCCGTCCCTCGACCATCGCCGCGATCCGGTTGCGCGATTTCTCCGGCACCCACCGCGTCCGTTCGATCGAGTCGAGCGCCAGTTCGCGGAGGGTGGGGGCGTTACTTCCCTCTCCCATCGGGAGAGGGCGACTCGCCTCTGGCGAGCGGGGTGAGGGCGACAGGGTTTGGTCGCCCTCACCCTCCCACCGCTGCGCGGCGGGTCCCTCCCTCTCCCGCTGGGAGAGGGGCTTATCCATCCCGATGAACCATTGCGGGGTCGCCCGGAAGATCACTTTCGCCTTGGACCGCCAGCTATGCGGATAGCTGTGGCGATAGTCTGCGCTCGCCGCCAGCAGCGCGCCGGCTTGCGCCAAGTCGGAACAGATCGGCCCGTCCGGCGCGTTGAACTTGGGGTTGATCACCGATCCCTGGCCGCCCAGCCACGCCCAGTCGGCGCGATACTTGCCGTCGCCCTCGACCGCGAACACCGGCTCCAGCCCGTGCGCCTTGCACAGCTCGAAATCGTCCTCGCCATGATCCGGCGCCATATGGACAAGGCCCGTGCCCTGGTCGGTGGTGACGAAATCGCCCGGAAGGAACGGCCGCGGCTTCGCGAAGAAGCCGCCGAGATGGTGCATCGGGTGACGGGCGATCGTCCCGGCGAGATCGGCGCCGGAGTGGAAGCTGTCGATCGACCAGCAACCATCGAGTTCGGGATCCGATGGCCCGCGAAGAAGAGCATCAACCCTGCTCTGAAACGCCTCCACAAGCTCGGTCGCGACCAGAAAGGGTCCGATTTTCGGTCCGTCGTGGGTGCGGCACGATGTCAGCGCATAGTCCACCTCCGGCCCATAGGCGATCGCCTGGTTGACCGGGATCGTCCACGGCGTGGTCGTCCACACCACCGCATGCGCGCCGACCAGTTCCGGGATCGGGCTCTCGACGATCTCGAACGCCACGTCGATCTGCGTGGACGTGATGTCCTCATACTCGACTTCGGCTTCGGCCAGCGCGGTCTTCTCGACTGGGCTCCACATCACCGGCTTGGCGCCGCGATACAGCTGGCCGGTCTCGGCGAATTTCAGCAGCTCGCCGACGATCGACGCTTCGCTGTCGAACTTCATCGTCAGATACGGGTCGTCCCAGTCGCCCATCACGCCCAGGCGCTGGAATTGCTCGCTCTGGATGCCGACCCACTTCGCCGCATAGGCCCTGCATTCGGCGCGGAACTCGGCCGGCGGCACGTCGTCCTTGTTCAGCTTCTTCTTCCGGTATTCCTCCTCAATCTTCCATTCGATCGGCAGGCCGTGGCAGTCCCAGCCCGGGATGTAGGGCGCATCCTTGCCCATCAGCGATTGGCTGCGGACGATGATGTCCTTCAGCACCTTGTTCATCGCATGGCCCATATGGATGTCGCCATTGGCGTAGGGCGGGCCGTCATGCAGGATGAACCGCTGCCGCCCGGCGCGCTTCTCGCGCAGCCGCTGATACAGCCCCATCGCCTGCCACCGCGCCAGAATCGCCGGCTCCTTCTGCGCAAGGCCCGCTTTCATCGGAAAGTCGGTTTTCGGCAGGAAGACGGTGTCGCGGTAGTCGGGAGGAGTATCGGCCATAAGTCCGGCGCCCTTAGCGCGCCTGTGTGTGGTTTTCTACACGCACGTCAGTTGGTTCACGCGAAGACGCGAAGCCGCGAAGGGACGGTGAAGCATTCATCCTCGTTGCCCTTCCGGCGGAGCCGGAGATGAACTGGCTAAAGGATCGGCTCCGCCGGCCGAGACCCGCTCGAACTCTTCGCGCCTTCGCGTCTTCGCGAGAACCAAAAAACCTAAGGCACAGGCCCCATGCGCGGCACGGTGCCGCCGGCGGCGCGTTGGCGGAGGACGCGGAGGTAGGTGTCGACCAGCGCCTGGTTCACCTGGTCCCAGCCGAAGCGCTCGGCCGCCTTTTCGCCCGCGGCGCCCGCCGCCCGCCGCACGTCCGCGTCGGTCGCATAGACCGAAAGCGCATCGGCAAATCCCTCGATCCAGCCCGGCCGCACCAGCCGCCCGGTCACGCCGTCGCGCACCAAGCTCTCGCTCCCGGTCGCGATCGCAGCGACGACCGGCACCGCGCACGCCATTGCTTCCAGCGTGACGTTGCCGAACGTCTCGGTGACGGAGGGGTTGAACAGCACGTCCATGCTGGCGACCGCGCGACCCAGATCGGCGCCCCCTTGAAAGCCGGCGAACACCGCGTCGGGCAGCCGTCGCTCGAACCAGTCGCGCGCCGGCCCGTCGCCGACCACCAGCACGCGGTGCTTCACGCCCCGGCGGACAAGCCCGTCGATCGCGTCCGAAAACACGTCGAGGCCCTTTTCCATGACCAGCCGGCCGAGGAACCCGATCGCGACGTCATCGTCCGCGATGCCGAGCCCGCGCCGCCACTCGAGGTCGCGGCGGCCGGGGTTGAAGATCTCCCGGTCCACGCCGCGCGTCCAGATGCCGACGTCATAGCTCATGCGCTGGTCGCGCAGCACCTGCGCCATCGAATCGGATGGCGCCACGATCGCGTCGCAGCGGCGGTAGAAGCGGCGCAGGATGCCCTCGATCACCGGCTCCAGGAAAGCGAGCCCGTAATAGCGCGGATAGGTCTCGAACCGCGTGTGCACCGACGCGACAACGGGCAGGTTTCGCCGCCGCGCGAAGCTGACCGCGCGGTGCCCCAGCACGTCGGGCGCCGCGACATGGAACAGGTTCGGCCGGAATCCGTCCAGATCGCGCCGCAGCCGCGCCGGGATGCCGGTCGAAAAGCGATATTCCGGCCGCCCCGGAAAGGCGAAGCTGGGCGCGGACACCAGCTCGCCGGCGGGCGGAAAGGCGGGCGTATCGGTCGTCGGCGAATAGACGCGCACCTGCGCCCCCTGGCGGAGCAGATAGCCCACCAGCCGGTTGAGCGCCTGGTTGGCCCCGTCGCGGACATAGTTGTAGTTGCCGCTGAACAGCGCGATGCGAAGGTCGCTGGCTTGCATCGGCGTGCTGTTAGTCGCCCCGCGCCGGCTTCTCAACTTTTCGTCATGCCGGACTTGATCCGGCATCCCGCTTCTTCTTTCTTCGCTCAGTAAGCGGGACCCCGGCTCAAGGCCGGGGTGACGAGGGGAGACGGCCTATGCCTTTTGTGATCGGCCATCGCGGCGCCTCCGGCGAGCGGCCGGAACACACGCTCGCCGCCTATGCGCTGGCGTTCGATCAGGGCGCGGACTTCGTCGAACCCGACGTCGTGCCGACGAAAGACGGTCACCTCGTCGCCCGCCACGAGAATGAAATCTCCGGCACCACGGACGTCGCCGACCACCCCGAATTCGCCGTTCGCCGCACGACGAAGACAATCGCCGGCCACACGCTGACCGGCTGGTTCACCGAGGACTTCACCCTCGCCGAGCTCAAGACGCTGCGCGCCCGCGAACGGCTGCCGCAGCTCCGCCCGGCCAACACCGCGTATCGCGACGAGCCCATCGTCACCCTCGACGAACTAATCGCCTATGCCCGTGATCGCGGCCGCGGCGTCGTCGCCGAGATCAAGCATTCCAGCTATTTCGCGTCCATCGGTCTGCCGATCGAGCAGACGCTGGTCGCAACCTTCGCCCGCAACGGCTGGACCCGCCGCGACGATCCGGTCTGGATCGAGAGCTTCGAAGTCGGCAATCTGAAAGCGCTTCGTTCGGCGACCAACCTGAAGCTGGTCCAGTTGCTGGAGGAAAAAGGCGCGCCTGCCGACGGCGGCGCCGAAAGCTACGCGGCGATGACCACGCCCGGGGGTTTGCGGACGATCGCCGGCTATGCCGATGCGATCGGCCCCGCCAAGGCGCTGATCGTCCCGCGCGACCCGGACGGCCGCTCGCTGCCGCCGACGAGTCTGGTGGACGACGCGCACGCCGCCGGCTTGAAGGTCATTCCCTGGACCTTCCGCGCGGAGAACCTGTTCCTTCCGGCCGAACTCCGCACCGGCCCCGATCCCCGCACCCACGGCCGCGGCGCCGACGAACTGCGCATGTTCGCGAGCGCCGGCGTGGACGGCCTGTTCACGGATTTTCCGGGGGAGGCGGTCAAAGCATTTTCCCCTCCCTTCTAGGGAGGGGTTAGGGATGGGTATCGGCCGAAGGCCGAGCAAAACGCCAAAGGCCGAGTGTTGATCGCCTGCGGCGACACCCACCCCCAACCCCTCCCTTTCAGGGAGGGGAGAAAAACCCCTACGGCATCAGCACCGTATCCACGACGTGGATCACGCCGTTCGATTGCATCACGTCCTTGATCGTGACGTCGCTGTTGCCGCCCTTGGCGTCGGTCAGCACCAGCGTGCCGCCCTTCATCCACGCGGTCAGCGGCTCGCCTTCGACCGTGGTCAGCGTCGCCTTGCCGCCACCTGCCTTGATCGCAGCCATCAGGTCCCTGGACGTCATCCGCCCCGGCACCACGTGATAGGTCAGGATCTTGGTCAGCGTGTCCTTGTTCTCGGGCTTGACGAGGGTGTCGACGGTGCCCGCCGGCAGCTTGTTGAACGCGGCGTTGGTCGGCGCGAAGACGGTGAACGGCCCCGCTCCCTTCAGCGTGTCGACCAGGCCCGCCGCCTTCACGGCCGCGACCAGTGTCGTATGATCCTTGGAGTTCACCGCGTTGTCGACGATGTCCTTCGACGGATACATCGCCGCACCGCCGACCATCACGGTCTTTTCGGCCGCATAGGCACCGGAGATCACGAACGCGAGCGAAAGAGCCGCAGCCGCGGCTTTCAGGGTGGTTTTCATTTGTTGTCCCTCTTGCAGATCCGCGGCATCCCTCCCGGTCGCCGCTGAGTCGAGCTACGCAACAAATGTGACGGCGGATGCACCGCCGCGGCTAAATATACGCCTCAAACCGCGGACATGATACCGGTCATCACGACCGGCCCGGTCGGCTGGCCGGTGGGTGAGCCGCCCGCCGGCTCCAGCGACAGCGCCAGCATCACCCCTTTCGCCAGCATCGCGCGATGCTCGGGCCTCACCATCATCGTCGCCGCCGCCTTTTCGGGCACCACGCCCAGCGACCGCGGCTTGCCGTCTGCCGGGATCACCCACAGCTCCGGGGCCTTGCCGCGCGCGTCCATGCCGACCGGGTTCACCACCATCCGGCCCGCGCTCTTGTCATAGGTGATGCTGACGACGCCGCTGCCCTCCTTCGGCGTCAGCGACGCGACCATCATGTGCGCCGGTACGGCCGCCTGCGTCACGGGAACGGTGCCATCCGGCCGTGCGATCACCACGCCAAGCAGGATGGCCGCGGCCGCGCTTGCCGCGAAGGTGGCGAGGCGCCAGCGTCGCGCCGGGTCGGCGGGGGCGACGTCGTTGGCGGGCAGGCGCGCGACGATCCGGTCCCACAGCTGCGGCGGGGGCGCGCGCTCGGGGCCGAGCAGCGGATCGAGCCGCGCGCGCCAGGCATCGACGGCTGCCGCAAAGGCCGGATCGCTCGCCTCGCGCGCACTTGCGTCGGTCAGCCCGAGCGCGTGCTCCGCCGCTTGCAGGTCGTCGTCGTCGGTCATCGGCACAGGCAATCGCGAAGCTTGATCAGCGCGCGGCGGATGCGGCTCTTGATCGTGCCGAGCGGCTCGCCGCTGCGCTCGGCCAGCTCGGAATAGGTCGCGCCTTCCAGAAATGCGGTGCGGATCAGCGCCGCTTCGCCGCCGCCCAGCTCGGCCAGGCAGCCGTGGAGGCGGCGGGCGTCGCTGTCCCGCTCCAGCAGCGCGTCGGCGCGCGGACTCTCGTCCGCCACGCCATAGGCATCGTCGATCGGCGCCGTGCGTCGCGTGCCCCGCGCCCGCAGCCGGTCGATGGCGGCATTGCGCGCGATCGCCGCCAGCCAGGTGATCGGGCTCGCGCGCGACGCGTCGAAGCGGTCGGCGCGCCGCCAGACATTGGCATAGGCTTCCTGCAACGCGTCCTCCGCATCCTGTCCCTCGCCCAAGATACGGCAGCACACCCCGTAAAGTTTCGCCGACGTGCGCTGGTACAGCTCGTGAAACGCGCGCCGGTCGCCCGCGGCAGCGCCGGCAATCGCGCCGACCAGCCGCTCTCGCGCCGCGTCTCCATCCGGCGGAGCCGCCGATCGCACCAGCTCCATGCGCCCGTTCACTCCTCGATTCGAGCGGGGACGGTAACGGATTGCCGTGCGTCCGCAATCCCGGCCGGCCGTTCCCTGAGGCTCGCTTCGACCTGCCTGGCGTGGCGCAGCAGCCGGTCGCCCAGGAAATCGAGCACGATGCGCACTCTCGGCGTGTGGCGCATGCGTTCGTGGGTCAGCAGCCAGACCTCGCGCATGCCGGCCGCCGGCGGCAGGCAGCGGATCAGCGCCTCGTCCAGCTCGGCGACGGTGCAGGGCAGCGCCGCGCAACCCAGGCCCGACCGCACCGCCGAAAGCAGCCCCGTCACTGTGCCGTGCGTCATCGCGATGGCATGCTCCAGGCCATTGTCCTTCAGCCAGGCTGAATAATAGCGGCCGATGCTGCCGCCGCCGCCGCCGATCAGCGGATGCCCCGCCAGCTCGCGCCGGTTGCGCAGCGCGCCATGCGCCTCGGCATAGTCGCGGCTGCAATAGACGGTCCACAGGTCCTCGCCGACCCGCCGCCCGACCAGGCCGCCGCCTTCCAGCTTCTTGGTGATGCGGATCGCGATATCGGCCGCGCCGGCTTCCAGGTCGCGCACTTCTTCGCTGGCGTCGAGTTCGATGACGATGCCGGGATGCAGGTCCCGCAAGTCGCGCAGCATCGGCGGCAGCACCGAAACGACGAACGACTCTTCCGCGGTCAGCCGCACCGTCCCGGTGCCTTCGCGCTTCTGCGCCGCCGCCGTTTCCGCCATCGCCAGCGCCGAGGTCTGGACGTGACGCGCTTCGACAAGCAGCGTCTCGCCCGCGGGCGTCAGCGCATATCCGGCACGGCGCTTGTCGAACAGCTCCAGCCCCAGCGCTTCTTCCAGCGCCGCGATCCGCCGCGCGACTGTCGTCTGGCTGACGCGCAGCGCGCGTCCCGCCGAAAGCGTGCTGCCGCTCTCGGCGACGGCCAGGAAATAGCGCGCGTCGTTCCAGTCGAACATGCGCCCATTCTGCACTTTTGCAGAACGAGTCTGCAACATCGTTGCTAACATCGGGCGCTCGCCGGGCCTAAATACAGTCTCACGTTGGCGCCGACGGCTCCCCTTCGAACCCTGGAGACCCGTCATGAAAACACCGTTCCTGATCCCGCTCGCTCTGCTCAGCATCGCGAGCCCGCTGTCCGCCCAGCCGGTGAGTGCGCGGGCGACGGTCAGCACCGCCGGCCTCGATCTCGGCACCGTCGCCGGCGTGCGCGCGCTCGACCTGCGCATCCTCCACGCCGCGTCGGCGCTGTGCGGAACGTCGTCGGCGGCCGATCCGCGCGGGCCGGCCAGGCTCGATCAATGCCGCGCGGATGTCCGCGCCGCCGCGGCCGCCGCGCGCGACCGCATCGTCCGGCTCGCAGCCGGCGCCGCACCGGTGCTCGTCGCCTCCGGCCGCTGATTCTCCCGAACGTGCAAGGCGGCTTCCGATTCAGGAAAGCCGCCTTGTCTGCTCATCGCTACGCTCGCGAAACAAGTATTCGGATAATCGTGGACAGGTTTCGTCTGGCCGTTGTCGAAATGAAACTTTGCATGTAATCGAATGTTCAATTGAGTGATTAGTCGCGGGCCATGTATTCGCGCCGGTCGCTCGGGAGAACTGGTCGCATGCGCGTGTTTTTCGCGAGGCCTTCGAAAGGCGGGCAGCATTTCGTCGTGGACAGCCGCGGCCGTGCCCGGCTGTCCGAAGCCGGCATCGTCGGCACCAAGGCGGCCGGGCTCGCCGCCGCCTGCGCGCTGCTTGCGGTCGCGCCGGAAACCGGGCCGGGGGCGCGGCTGATCGCGGCGGGCCAGTCGGTCGCGAAAAGCGCGGCCGACTATATCCGCGCGCGGTCCCCGGGCCTGCGGGCCCATGCCGATCTGGTCAAGATAAAGCATCCCCGCGCGGCGCCGCACCGCATCGTCCACGCGGCGCCGCGGCCGCGCCGGCCGGCGCCCGCGCTGCCGATCCTGGCGCCGCCGCCTGCGCCGGTGCCGCTGCTGTTCGAAAGCGCCGAGCTCGCGCCTGGCTTCGTTCCGGTGATCGCGGGGCCAGTGCCGGTCTTTGGCGAGCGGCCCGCCGTCCCCTGCTGCTTCGAAGGCATCAATCCGCCCATTACCACTGCAGTCGGCGGCATCTTCCTGCCGGGCGGAGGAGGCCCGCCGCCACCGCCGCCGTCGATTCCGGAGCCGTCCACCTGGGCGCTGATGATCCTGGGCTTCGGCATCGTCGGAGCGGCCTGGCGCCGCAGGCGGGTGCTGATGCGGATCGTACGCACGCTTCCGATGCTTTGCTGTCAGCGCGTGCTGCTGCTCGCCGATGTACCCGCCGGCTAGGCACCTCGCCCGCTGGGGCCTGCGCGCGGCGACCGCCGTGGCGGTCTTGTTCGGCGTGTCGCAGGTCGGCGCGGACGCCCCGGCCTATATCGCGCCCGCCCTGCGCATCGTCGCGACCCCGGCGCGTCCGCTGCCGCTGGAGGGTGCGCCGCAGCCGGTGGCAAGCCTGCTCGCGGTCGCCGGGCCGATGCGCTATGGCGAGTTCGTCTGGAACGACCGCGACGTGCCGCCCGGCCCGCTCTGGGTGCGGATCGACCGCGATGCCCAGCTGATCTCGGTGTTCCGCGGCGGTGACGAGATCGGCACCGCCGTCATTCTCTATGGCGCCCCCGACAAGCCGACGCCGGCCGGCCGCTATCCGATCCTGGCCAAGGACCGCGACCACCGCTCCAGCCTCTACGACGCGGCGATGCCCTACACGCTGCGGCTGACCGGCGACGGCGTCTCGATCCACGCCAGCAACGTCCGCGAAGGGCGCGCGACCCACGGCTGCATCGGCCTGCCCGAACCGTTCGCGCGAAAGCTGTTCGACCAGGCCCGTGTCGGCGACGCGGTGGTGATCGTCTGATCCGCGCTCAGTGGACGCGCTTCACGAACACGCCGTTGTCGCGCCGTTCGGTCGTGAAGTTCGGCAGGGCGTCGATCAGTTCCGACAGCCGTGCATAGCCATAGGTTCGCGCATCGAACGATGATCGCGCGCTCGCCCGCTGGCCGACTTCCGACAGGCTGGCAAAGCCCCGTTCGTCGCGCTTCGAGGCCTTCACCGCATCGCCCAACAGCTCAACCAGCGCCGGATCGACTTCCGGCTTGTCGGCCGGCGCGGCGTCCTGCGCGTATGCCTCGAGCGCGCCGACATCGATGAAACGGGTGCAGGCCTGGCGAAAGCTCTCCGGCGTCTTGGCCGTGCCGAAACCATAGACGGGCAGCCCGTCCTGCCGGATGCGCATGGCAAGGGGCATGAAGTCGCTGTCGCTCGACATGATGCCGAAGCCTTGGACGGTGCCGCGATGCAACAGGTCCATTGCGTCGATCACCATCTTCATGTCGGTCGCGTTCTTGCCCTTGGTCACGTCGAATTGCTGTTGCGGATCAAGCGCCTGGGCGTGCGTCATCGCCGCCCATCCTTTCAGCGACGCCTTGCTCCAGTTCCCGTAGACCCGCCGCACATTCACCGCGCCCAGCTCGGCAAGCACGGTCAGCACGCCCTCCAGGCTGTCGGGCGACGCATTGTCGGCATCGATCAGCAGGGCGATGTTGGCGGTCGGGGAGGGCGCGGTCATGGCCCTGTTTCGCATTGGCCGGACACCTCCGCAACCGTCGAGCATGTTCGGGTGCGGCGATGGCGACCTCGCAACGCCTTCGGCGACGTACGTCCAGGACAGTCAGCGATGCGCGCAGCCGGCACCCAGGGGCTTGGTCCTGAAGCGTCCTGGTGGCCGGATTATCGCTAAAGCACCGACCAATAGATGTTGCTGTCTCCGTCGACGCCCTTCCAGGCCATGAAGCTGCGTCCGCCCATATCGGCGACTGCCGGGCCGACGGAGGTGCCGACACCTGCCACGGCGGTCTGGCCGCTGAACTCGTTGCCGTCGAAAAGGCTGAACCAGATTTGCTGGTCGCCCTCCACGCCTTTCCAGGTCAGCAGAATCTTGTTGCCGCGCTGGGTGGCGGAGAGAGCGTTGGTCGTGCCGATCGCCAGCGCGATCCCGCCGCCGGTCTCATAAGAGAAATATTCGATCTGTCGCTGCGGTCTCCAGATCGGGTCGTTCGCGAAATCGAAGGACGAATGATAGGCAGTGGCGTCTCCTTCAATGCCCTTCCAGAACATGTGCAAGACGCCGTTGAGCCCGACCAGGGCAGGAGAGTCGGTCGTCCCGATGCCGCGGATGTTCGCTTGCGGCGACCAGCCCTCGTTGCCGTCGTAGCTCGACCAGTAAATGCCGCCGTCGCCATCGACGCCCTTCCAGGCCATGCGGACCTGGCCGGCCACATTCGCGAGCGCCGGCGCCGCGCTGGTGCCGACGCCGGTGATGCGCCGTTGCGGTTCCCAGCCGAAGCCCAGGTTGCGCGTCCAATAAATCCCTTGATCGTCGTGCACGCCTTTCCATGCCATCAGCAGTCCCGTCGCCAACGTCTGGGATCCGGGCACGGGAACCGTGGTGATGGCGGGGCTGAACGAGCAGCCGACGTTGGGAACCCGCTCCTGCGGCGACCAGTTTCCGCCCAAGGTGGAATGATAGATTCCGCTGTCCCCCTCGACGCCCTTCCATACCATGTGCAGGGTTTCCAGACGGGAAGTGAAGTTGACGCTGCTGGTAGTCGCAAGCATCGCGCGATGGCTGGTGCCGCGGTCGCCGAGCCGTTGCTGTGCTTGCCAGCCATAGAGCGCGTTGATCGCCTCTCTCGACTCGGCGTCCACCACCACGCCGGGCGTTGCGAACGGGTACATAAGTCCGTTCGGATTGTTCGAATGGCTCAGGCCCAGCAGATGCCCGATCTCGTGAAGACAGACGCCGAGCAATCTGGTCGGCGACCATGTCTCGTTGAAGTCGAACTGAAGATTGCCTCTGGGCGGATAGCCGGCGGAGGCCAGCACGCCGCCGGCGCCTGTGAACGCCGGATCGACGTTCGTTCCGCCAAAGACGACGCGTACGTCCTCGCCGGTGCCGGGGGGAACGAACCTGAAGGAAAAGAACGGGCACGCGGTCTGCCACAGGCCGAATGCCGCAGCGATGATCGCGGTGGGGTTCGTCGCTGGCGCGCCCGGCGGATTGACCAAGTTCGCCCCCGCCGGATTGATCGATACGCTGAGATTTCCTCGACTCCAGCGGCCGCCGGGAGAGCCCGCGGTCAGCGGCGTCAATCCGCCGCTGCGATCGGGCACGCCGCAAAAGTTCAGCGCCAGAAACTCGGTCAGTGGCGCGAGCCGCTCCAGGTCCTGGAAGCTGAGATTGCTGCTGACCAGTCGATGGCCGGTCACCAGCTCCGCCCGCTTCACAGCCACAATCAGGTCGTCGGGCAACCTGCCATCCTCCGCAATCTCGAACACGGAGTCCTTGTTGAGGAGTCCAGAACCAACAAGTTGTTTCTGAATGGAATTCCAGGTCACAGGAGGCATTGTTCGCTCCTTTTCTCGAAGAGAAAAGAAAAGATGCGCCTCGCGTCGGGCCTTTGCAAATCAATTAGGAGAGAAGGCCAATAGCGAATTCGTGTGCCAACTTGATATAAGTTGGTCAGTCATTTTCATTTAATTGATCCAGATTGGATGTCGGACTTTGCGAAGGCCAGACGGCCGAGTCACCACTGCGCTCGCTGAGCGCGGAGGCCAGGCAGAGAGAGCCGCGGGGGCGCCCCATCTGGTGCCGCCCCCGGATTCTGGGTCGCTAAAGGAGCGGGCAGCAGCCTAGCTGACGCCCCTCAATCCTCGACAAAGCTGAACGCGCTCAACCCCCGTTCCCGGTCGTTGAACAGCAGAGCGCGGCCGGCAGGCGGGGCGCTGCGCTGGGGGCATTGCGGACGGGTGCAGGATCGGCAGCCAAGGCCGATCGGGGTGGCGGCGCCAGTCAGGTCCAGCCCGCGCGCGAGCGCGAGGCTCCCGGCCAGGTCGGCGGTCAGCCCCAGGCCGACCACGAACTCGGCCGAGACCTGCCCGGCGCGCGCGCCCTGCGGATGGACGGTGCGGGCAAGGGTGAACCAGCGCTCCCCCGACTGAAGCTCGACCAGGTCGCGCTCGATCCGCCCCGGCCGGTCGAACGCGTTGTGCAGCCGCCATAAGGGGCAGCGCCCTTCGGCTTCCACCAGCACCGCGCCGCTCGCGCCGGCGTAGCGCTTGCTCGCCTGCCCCGCGCGATCGATCCGGATCATGAAAAACGGGAGCCCGCGCGCGCCGACCCGTTGCAGCGTGGTCAGCCGGTGTGCGACCTGCTCGTACCCGGCGCCGAACCGGCGCTGCAGCAGCTCCACCTCATAGCCGGTCGCCTCGCACGCGCGCAGGAACCGCGCATACGGCATCATCAGCGCGGCCGCGAAATAGGAGGTCAGGTGCCGGCGATAGAGCCGCTCGGCCGCGCGCTCGGCCAGGCCGGCGCCTTTCACCAGCGCGTCGATCTCCGCCCGCGCCTCGATCGCCCCCAGCTGGAACGCCGCCTGGAACGTCCGCGACGCCGGGTCCAGCATTTCCGATAGCTGGAGCTGGCGCGCGTGCAGGTCGAGCCTTCGCAGTGCATCGGGCAGCACTTCGACCGGCAGCACGCGGATGGTCAGGCTATGCTTGACCCGCAGCCGCTCGGCGATCGCCGCATACAGGTCGCCGGCCGACAGCCGCAGCTCGTCCGCCAGCGCCTCCGCGGCCGCATCCAGGTCGGGGAAATGGTTGCGCCAGCGCTCGACCTCGCGCCGCACCGCCGCCAGCGGGTCGTCGCCGGCTGCGGTCGCGGCCGCCCCGCCGCCGATCCGGTCATAGGCGCGCGCAAAGGCTTCGGCGCCGCCGGGCGCCGCGGCCAGCCATTCCTCCAGCTCGGTGCGGTCGATCTCCAGGTCGGCAAACATCGGGTCGCCCAGCCGCCGCCGGATCGCGTCGCCGCCGCCCCCCGGCGCGGCCGCGTTCAGCGCGCGCGGGTCGAAGTCGTAAAGCTCCGTCAGCCGCACCAGCAATTGCGCGGTCAGCGGCCGCTGGTTGCGCTCGATCAGGTTCAGATAGCTCGCCGAAATGCCCAGCTGCTCGGCCATCGCCGCCTGGGACAGCCCGGCCTGTCGCCGAACCTTGCGCACCTGATGCCCCGCGATCAGCTTCGCCATGCTGTCCTACACGCCTGCGTTCCTGCTACGTTCCAGTGTCATGCAACGCACTCTCTTGTCAATAATTTACTTGCGCACGTCCGCGCTGGCTGCGGACGCGAACAGCTTCACGCGAAACCGGTCGGGAATTTTGCTGAATCCATGTTCAACTCGTCCATTTTGCCCATGTCGAGGGAAAGATTTGTAAAGGGATTGCACATGACCGACTTCGCCCATCTCGTCGTCGCGCCCGAGGGCCGGTTCGACGGCATCCGCCGCACCTACACCGCTGCGGACGTCGAGCGGCTGCGCGGTTCGGTGCCGATCGAGCATACGCTTGCCAGGCGGGGCGCGCTGAAGCTGTGGGAGCTGCTGAAGTCGGAACCGTACATCAATGCGCTCGGCGCTCTCAGTGGCAACCAGGCGATGCAGATGGTCCGCGCCGGCCTCAAAGCCATCTACCTCTCCGGCTGGCAAGTCGCGGCCGACGCCAATACCGCCGGCGCCATGTATCCGGACCAGTCGCTCTACCCCGCCAATGCCGGGCCGGAGCTGTGCCGGAAAATCAACCGCACGCTGCAGCGCGCGGACCAGATCGAGCATAGCGAAGGCGGCGCCAAGCGCGACTGGTTCGTGCCGATCGTCGCCGACGCCGAGGCGGGCTTTGGGGGGCCGCTCAACTGCTTCGAGATCATGAAAGCCTATATCGAGGCGGGCGCGGCCGGCGTGCATTTCGAGGACCAGCTCGCTTCCGAAAAGAAGTGCGGCCACTTGGGCGGCAAGGTGCTGATCCCGACCCAGGCGCACATCCGCAACCTCAACGCCGCCCGGCTGGCGGCGGACGTGTGCGGCGTGCCGACCGTCCTCGTCGCCCGCACCGATGCGGAATCAGCGAAGCTGATCACCTCCGACGTCGACGAGCGTGACCATGAATTCCTGACCGGCGAGCGCACGCCCGAGGGCTTCTTCCGTCTGAAGGAGGGCACCGGCGTCGATTACTGCATCAAGCGCGGCATCGCCTTTGCCGAGCACGCCGATCTCTTGTGGTGGGAAACCAGCCACCCCAATCTCGAGGACGCCAGGCGTTTCGCCGAGGCCGTGCAGAAGGCGCACCCGGGTAAGATGATGGCCTATAATTGCTCGCCCTCGTTCAACTGGGAAGCGAAGCTCGACAAGGACACGATCGCGAAGTTCCAGCGCGAGCTCGGCGCGATGGGCTACAAATTCCAGTTCGTGACGCTCGCCGGCTTCCACCAGCTCAATCACGGCATGTTCGAGCTGGCGCGCGGCTATAAGGACCGCGGCATGGCCGCCTATTCGGAGCTCCAGCAGGCCGAATTCGCGGCCGAAGCCGCCGGCTACACCGCCACCCGCCACCAGCGCGAAGTTGGCACCGGCTATTTCGACCTCGTCGCCCAGGCGGTGTCGGGCGGCGCGGCGTCGACGACCGCGCTCGCCGAAAGCACCGAAGCCGCCCAGTTCAAAAAGGACGCGGCGTGACCCTCAACCCTCTCCCTCAGGGGAGAGGGTCGACTCGCGCCTGCGGGCGCGAGCGGGGAGAGGGTCCTGTGGTACAGCGCTCGGCCCCTCTCCCGGCTGAGCTTCGCTCAGCCTGCCCTCTCCCCTGCAGGGAGAGGGCTGTCCTACAGGCCATGATCCTGCTTAGAAGGCCCCATGCACGCCCGCACACCCCACCGCCTCCGTTCCATCCTCGGCGGATCGGCGGGGAACCTGGTCGAATGGTATGACTGGTACGCGTACAGCGCCTTCACCCTCTACTTCGCCCACGCCTTCTTCCCGGCAGAGGACCGCACCGCCCAGCTGCTGAGCGCCGCCGCGGTGTTCGCGGTCGGCTTCCTGATGCGCCCGATCGGCGGCTGGCTGATGGGCGTTTATGCCGACCGCCAGGGCCGCAAGGCGGGCCTGACCCTGTCTGTCTCGCTGATGTGCGCGGGCTCGCTCGCGATCGCGGTGACGCCCACCTATGCGCAGATCGGCCCGCTCGCGCCGCTGATCCTGGTCGTCGCCCGCATGGTCCAGGGCCTCAGCCTCGGCGGCGAATACGGCGCCAGCGCGACCTACCTCTCGGAAATGGCGGGCCGGAAGCACCGCGGTTTCTGGTCGAGCTTCCAATATGTGACCCTGATCGCCGGCCAGCTCACCGCGCTCGCACTACTGCTGGTCATCCGATCGGTGCTGACCAAGGACGACATGTTCGCCTGGGGCTGGCGCATTCCGTTCCTGGTCGGCGGTACGCTCGCGGTCATCGTCTTCTGGATCCGCCGCCGCCTCGCCGAGACCGAATCGTTCGAGAACGCGAAAGCCACCGATGCGCCGCGCTCGACCGCGCTCGCGCTGTTCCGCGACCATCCGCGCGAGGCATTCACGGTCATGGCGCTCACCGCCGGCGGCACGCTCGCCTTTTATGCCTATTCGATCTACCTGCAGAAATTCCTCGCCAACACCTCGGGGTTCAGCCCCGCGACGGCAAGCGCGATCATGGCCGCCGCCCTGCTGCTGTTCATGTGCGTCCAGCCGCTGGCGGGCGCCTTGTCCGACCGGATCGGCCGCAAGCCGCTGATGATCGGCTTCGGCGTGCTGGGCCTCGTCTTCACCTGGCCGATCTTCACGACCCTGGAGACGGTGCGTGACCCCTGGATGGCCTTCGCGATCGTCTGCGCCGCGCTGCTGATCGTGACCGGCTACACCTCGATCAACGCGGTGGTGAAGGCCGAGCTCTTCCCCGCCCATATCCGCGCGCTCGGCGTCGCTTTCCCCTACGCGCTCGCCAACACGCTCTTCGGCGGCACCGCCGAAGCGGTCGCCCTCTGGCTCAAGGACCAGGGCCTCGAACGCGGCTTCTACGCCTATGTCGCCGCGCTGATCGGCCTGTCCCTGATCGTCTACCTCCGCATGCCCGAAACCCGCGACCAGAGCCGGATCGTGGAGGATTAAGCGAGGTGCTGGCGGAACCAGTCGGCCATCTGAGCCTCGGTCAACTCGCCCGCTGCGAGCGCAAGGAAAGCTACGACCACCTCAGGGTCGGTTGCCGTCAGATCGTAGCCATTCAGGTTCAGAAAAGCTTCGCTGACGACCGCTGCCGTGCGCTTGTTGCCGTCTACAAAGGGATGGTTTCGCGCCAGGCCGAAGGCGTACGCGGCCGCCAGCGCGGCTGCATCCGGTTCGCCATAAGCGGCCAGGCTGAGCGGTCTGGAGAGCGCGCTTTCCAGCAATGCTTCGTCCCGAACCCCGTCTCCGCCGCCGTGTTCGGCGATCTGGGCGCGGTGCGCCGCAAGGGCGGCGTCAACGCCGACCCAAATCCATTGAGCCATCTACTTCGCCAATTCGCGAAGGGCTCGTTTTCTACGCTCCATGACAGCACGCGCCGCCGCCATTTGGGCCTCGAAGTCAGCCTCGAACGGCTTCAGCCGGATTCCGTCGTCGTTGGTCTCGACGGAAATCATCCCGCCCGGCTCGGCATGCAGCTTGGCAAGCAGATCCCGCGGGAGGATCACGCCCGCGGAGTTTCCGATCTTAACGACCTTCAGCGGCTTGTTCATACCATCGTTATAACAGAAGGGCGGCCCCGGTTCAAACCGACGCCGCCCCGATCTGCTCCATTCCAGACTGGCTTACGCCTTCACGTCCGCCTTGGCGCCCTTCTTCTTGGGCTTCTTCGGCGGGGCGGCGACGATCTCGAAGGCGAGGGCCTCGTCCTTCAGGTGGACCTTCACTTCGCCGCCATGGACCAGCTTGCCGAACAGCAGCTCTTCCGCGAGCGGCTGCTTGACCTTTTCCTGGATCAGCCGGCCCATCGGGCGGGCGCCGTAGAGCTTGTCATAGCCCTTCGCGGTCAGCCACGTCTTGGCGTCGTCGTCGAGCTGGATGTGCACGTCGCGGTCGGCCAGCTGCAGCTCCAGCTGCAGGATGAACTTGTCGACCACGCGGGCAACCACTTCCGGCGGCAGATAGCCGAACGGCACGATCGCATCGAGGCGGTTGCGGAACTCCGGCGTGAACATCCGCTTGACCGCTTCCTCGTCCTCGCCCTCGCGGCTGGAAACGCCGAAGCCCAGCGCCTCGCGCGCCATGTCCGACGCGCCGGCATTGGTGGTCATGATCAGGATCGTGTTCCTGAAATCGACCGTCTTGCCGTGGTGGTCGGTCAGCTTGCCGTTGTCCATCACCTGAAGGAGGATGTTGAACAGGTCCGGGTGCGCCTTCTCGATCTCGTCGAGCAGCAGCACCGAATGGGGCTGCTGGTCGACCGCGTCGGTCAAGAGCCCGCCCTGATCATAGCCGACATAGCCCGGAGGCGCGCCGATCAGCCGGCTGACCGAGTGGCGCTCCATATATTCGGACATGTCGAACCGCTGGAGCGGAATGCCCATGATCGAGGCGAGCTGGCGCGCGACCTCGGTCTTGCCGACGCCGGTCGGGCCGGTGAACAGGTAATTGCCAATCGGCTTGTCGGGATCGCGCAGGCCGGCACGGCTAAGCTTGATCGCCGACGACAGCTTCTCGATCGCGATATCCTGGCCGAACACGACCCGCTTCAGGTCGGTTTCCAGGCTTTCGAGGCTCTTCTTGTCGTCGGCGGACACGCTCTTCGGCGGAATGCGCGCCATCGTCGCGATCACCGCCTCGATCTCCTTCGAGGTGATCGTTTTCTTGCGCTTGTTCGGCGCCACCAGCATCTGCATCGCCCCGACTTCGTCGATCACGTCGATCGCCTTGTCGGGCAGCTTGCGGTCGTTGATGTAGCGCGCCGAGAGTTCCACCGCCGACTTGATCGCGTCGGGCGTGTACTTGACGCTGTGATGGTTCTCGAACGCCGAGCGCAAGCCGGCGAGGATCTTGATCGTGTCCTCGACCGTCGGCTCGTTCACGTCGATCTTCTGGAAGCGCCGCAGCAGCGCGCGGTCCTTCTCGAAGTGGTTGCGGAACTCCTTGTAGGTGGTCGAGCCGATGCAGCGGATCACGCCGCCCGACAGCGCCGGCTTCAACAGGTTCGACGCGTCCATCGCGCCGCCCGAGGTCGCGCCGGCGCCGATCACCGTGTGGATCTCGTCGATGAACAGGATCGCGTGCGGCAGCTTCTCGAGCTCGCCCACCACCGCCTTCAGCCGCTCCTCGAAGTCGCCGCGATAACGCGTGCCGGCCAGCAGCGCGCCCATGTCGAGCGCGTAGATGACGGCGGGCTTCAGCACTTCGGGCACGTCGCCCTCGACGATCTTGCGCGCCAGTCCTTCCGCGATCGCGGTCTTGCCGACGCCCGGATCGCCCACATAGAGCGGATTGTTCTTGGACCGGCGGCAGAGGATCTGGATCGTCCGGTCGACCTCCGGGCCGCGGCCGATCAGCGGATCGACCTTGCCGTCCTTGGCCTTGGCGTTGAGATCGACGCAGAACTGCTTCAGCGCGCTCTCGTTCTTCTGCTTGCCTTCGGCCTTCTGGGTCTTTTCCTCTTCCGCGCCCTTCACTTCGCGCGTCTCCGGGGGCGTGCCGCCCTTGCCGACGCCGTGGCTGATATAGCTGACCGCATCGAGACGGCTCATGTCCTGCTGCTGGAGGAAATAGACGGCGTAGCTCTCGCGCTCGGAAAACAGCGCGACGAGCACGTTCGCGCCGGTCACTTCATCGCGGCCGGACGACTGCACGTGCAGGATCGCGCGCTGGACGACGCGCTGGAAGCCGCTGGTCGGCGACGGATCGGTCTCGCCCTCGACGCGCAGCGCCTCGAGCTCGGTATCCAGATAATGGGTGACCGCGTCCTTCAGCTCGCCCAGATCGACGCCGCAGGCGACCATCACCTTGGATGCATCGCTGTCGTCGGTCAGCGCGAGAAGAAGATGCTCGAGCGTCGCATATTCGTGGCGGCGGCTGGACGCCTGCGTCAGCGCCTTGTGCAGCGTGGTCTCGAGCGCGGGGGCAAAAGAGGGCATTCAGGTTACTCCTGGGGCCCGGCGGGTGCCGGGCACCGCTTCTGTCCTAATGTCGGAGACGGTCTTCCGTTCATCAACCCCGGCATATTACCGTCTCCATCGGCCCGCCGCTGTGACAAAGGGCACCGCGCCGAGTCATCGCTTGAATAGAGCGTCAGCGCTTGCGCGGTGGTTAACCGCGCGTTCGATCTTGCCTTTGGCGCGCGCGATCTCGCCTTCCAGCGCGGCGATCCGGGCCTGCAGCTCTTCGACCGACATCGGATCGAGGTCCTGCTTCAGCAGCATAACCAGCGGATCCCCCGGATTTTTCGGCAGGATATCGTCCAGGTCCATGACCGGAACGTTGACCCGCTACGCCCCCAAGTCAATTAGGGCGCTCACGCTTTCTGGGGATGACTGTGATCGATTTGCCCAAGATGATGATCGCGATCGACCCGGAGACGCCCGGCGGGCCCGAGGTGCTGAAGCCCGTCGAGCGCCCCGTGCCGAGCCCCGGCGAAGGCGAGGTGCTGATCAAGGTGGCGGCCGCGGGAGTCAATCGCCCCGACGTGCTGCAGCGCCAGGGCGGCTACCCGCCGCCCCCGGGCGCGCCTTCGATCCCGGGCCTGGAAGTCGCCGGGCAGGTCGTCGCGGCCAGCGGCCTGGCCGAAGAGGCGCTGATCGGCCAGCCGGTCTGCGCCTTGATCCCCGGCGGCGGCTATGCCGAATATGCGGTCGCCCCCGCCGGCTCGTGCCTGATCGTGCCCGAAGCGCTGACGTTGGTCGAAGCGGCGGCGATGCCGGAGACACTGTTCACCGTCTGGGTGAACCTGTTCGAGCGCGCGTTCGTCGGCGACGGCGATGCGGTGCTGCTCCATGGCGGCACCAGCGGCATCGGCACGATGGCGATCAGCCTTTCCAGGCTGTTCGGCCTCAGGATGATCGTCACCTGCGGATCGGACGAGAAATGCGCGCGCGCCCTGGAGCTCGGCGCGGAACACGCGATCAACTACAAGACGCAGGACTTCGTCGCCGAAACCAAGCAGGCCACCGGCGGCAAAGGGGTGCAGGCGGTGATCGACATGGTCGGCGGCGACTATCTGTCGCGCAATCTCGAATGCCTGGCGGAGGAAGGCCGGCACGTCTCGATCGCGGTCCAGCGCGGGGCTACGGCCGAAATCCCGATCTTCGACATCATGCGCCGCCGCCTGACCCTGACCGGATCGACGCTCCGTCCCCGTTCCCGGGAGTTCAAGCAGCTGGTCGCCGACGAGCTCGACCGGATGGTCTGGCCGCACGTGCGGGCCGGCCGGCTGAAGCCCGTCATCGACTCCACGTTTCCTCTGGCCGAGGCCGCCCAGGCGCACGCCCGGATGGATGCGGGCGACCATGTCGGCAAGATCGTGCTGACGGTGGGTGGATAAGCGAGGCTTATCGGCGGTTCGTCGAAACTGATTGGCGTGGACGCCGTCCCCATGACAGCGCCGGCCCGCACAGGAGGGCGATATGGACGGGCAGCTGATCCTTCACGAAGACGCGCGGTCGGGCAATTGCTACAAGATCCGGCTGACGGCCGCGCATCTCGACGTGCCGCTGACCCGGCACAATTACGATATCATGCGCGGCGAAACCCGTACGCCCGCGTTCCTCGGCACCGTGAACGCCAATGGCCGCATCCCCGTCCTTCAGGTCGGCGACCGCTTCCTTCCGGAAAGCAATGCCGCCTGCTTCTGGCTCGCCGACGGATCGCACCTGATCCCGCATGACCGCTTCGCCCGCGCCGACATGCTGCACTGGATGTTCTGGGAACAATATAATCACGAGCCCAACGTCGCGACGTTGCGCTTCTGGCGCGTGTTCGTCGGTGAGGACCGGCTGACGGAGGCGCAGCAGGTGCAATTGCCTGCCAAGCGGACCGCGGGCGAGGCGGCGCTTCGTCTGATGGACGAGCATCTGGCCGGTCGCGACTGGTTCGCCGGCGGCGCCTTCAGCCTCGCCGACATCTGCCTCTATGCCTATACGCACGTTGCTGAAGACGGCGGGTTCGACCTTGGCGCCTACCCGCATGTCGGCCGCTGGCTCGCCGCAGTGGCGGCCTTGCCGGGGCATATCGCAATGGAGCCCGAAGCGGCGCTGGCTGCCTAGCCGAGCAGGCGCTGCGCCTCGGCGCAGTCGCGTTCGATCTGCGCCTTCAGTGCGTCGAGGCTGTCGAATTTCTCTTCCGGCCGCAGCCAGCGGTGCAGCTCGACCTCGATCGTTTGTCCGTAGAGATCGCCCGGGTCGCCGAAGAAATACGGCTCGAGCAGTTCCTTCGGTGGATCGAAGCTTGGCCGAATCCCCAGATTGGCCGCTCCATCCATCACGCGCCCGTCCGGCAGCCGCCCGCGCACGGCATAAACGCCGTAGCGGGGGCGCAGATAGCGATCGAGATCGATGTTCGCGGTCGGATAGCCGATCGTGCGGCCAAGCTTGGCGCCGTGCTGCACCACGCCCTCGATCGCGAACGGCCGCGTCAGCAGGCGCTCGGCCGTGGCGCAATCGCCGGCCTGCAGCGCCTCGCGGATGCGACTGGAAGAGACCGGTTCGCCGTCGAGGGCGACCGGCGCCACCGCTTCGGCGAACAGGCCGTCCCTGGCGGCAAGCTCGGCCAGGACGGCGGCATCGCCGGAACGGCCCTTGCCGAATGTGAAGTCCTCGCCGGTCACCACGCCCGCGGCGCCGATCAGCCCGACCAGCCGCTCCGCTACGAATGCCTCGGCCGAAAGCCCGGCCAGCGCGGCATCGAAGTGGAAGACGACCATCGCATCGGCGCCCGCTGCGGCGAACAGTCGCTGGCGCTGGTCGAGCGTGGTCAGGCGGAACGGCGGCGCGTCGGGCTGGAAGAAGCGCACCGGGTGCGGGTCGAACGTCGCCACCAGGGCAGGCCGGCCCTCGGCTCGCGCGCGTGCGATCGCGCGGCCCGCAACAGCTTGATGGCCAAGGTGAAATCCGTCGAAATTGCCAAGCGCGACGACTCCGCCGCGCAAGCTCGCCGGAACCGCCGAGCCGCCGTCCAGCCGCTCCATGGCCGCGGGCTATAGTGATTCGCCCGCCCGCTTGGAAGCAGCGCCGACGAGTCGAAGCGCACTGACGATGAGCTGAAAAGTTCCCGCCATTCATCGGAACTTGGGTTCGAGTCGCCGCACGACGGATGACTCGGGAAGCGGCCCTTCCCTACAGCGCTGTCAGCGAGAGCGGGGACACTCTTTACAATGAAATTCGGTCGCAGCGCCGTGTTTGGCGCCACTTTGTTGTTTGCTTCGATGTTTGGGATCACGCCGGCCAGCGCTCAGTTCTGGCAGTGCGTGCCCTATGCGCGGATGATTTCCGGCATCGATATCCACGGCAACGCCGGCACCTGGTGGGACCAGGCGGCGGGCCGCTATGATCGCGGTCATGCGCCGGAAGTCGGCAGCGTGATGGTGCTGAAGCCGCACGGCAAAATGACCATCGGCCATGTCGCGATGGTGAGCGGTATCGTGTCCGATCGCGAGATCACGGTCACCCACGCCAATTGGTCGCGGCCGGGCGGCATCGAAAAGGACGTCCGCGTCGTCGACGTCTCGCCCGAGGGCGACTGGAGCGAAGTGAAGGTCTGGTACGCCGGGGTCGACGATCTGGGCGGCACGACCTACCCCACGTTCGGCTTTATCTATCCGAAGAGCGCGCCGGTGCAGTATGCCGACGCATCAGGCGGCGCCGGTTCGCGCGGCGCCGCCCTCAACTAAGCTTTAATAGCGATCGCAGACGCGGACCCGGCGCCAGCGGCCGCGCCAATCGTCCCACTGCCGGTCGGTCCAGCAACGCCGCGGCGCGTAGTACGAACCGTAGCCATAGCCATAGGGCTGGGCATAATAGCCGTCGCCATAGCCGCCATAGCCATAGGCATAGGGCCGGCCGTAATAGCCACCGCCATAATAGCCATCACCATAATAGCCACGGTGCGAACTCGATCCGATCGCCGCACCCAGCGCGAGGCCCAGCGCGCCGGCGCCGAGCGCCAGGCCGGCCCGGTCCCCACGATGACCATAATAACGATGATGCCATTGCGCATCGGCCGGCGTCGACGCGGCCAGCAAGGTCGCGCCGGCGAGCAGACCGGCGGTGAGTTTGGTGGAAAGTTTCACCCTCTGTCTCCTTCGACAACACATGGAATCGACGCGGGGCAAGCCCTACGGTTCCAACGTGCCCCAAATAGCTAAGTGCATCTTAACCTTGGCGGAACAGTGCGTTCAGGAAGCAGCAGCCCGGAATCGGGCGAGGCCGGCGGCAAGATCGGCGATCAGATCGTCGGGATCTTCCAGGCCGATGTGCAGCCGCACCAGCAGGCCCTCGGCGGACCAGGGCACGGCGCTGCGAAGCGGGGCCGGATCGGCCGGGACGACGAGGCTTTCGAAGCCGCCCCAGCTGAAGCCGATGCCGAACAGCCGAAGCCCGTCGATCAGTGCCGCGCGGGCAGCATCGTCGCCGCCGTTCAGCACGACCCCGAACAGGCCCGAAGCGCCGGTAAAGTCGCGCGCCCAGGTCTCGTGCCCCGGACAGTCGGGCAGCGCCGGATGAAGCACGCGCGCAATCTCCGGCTGCTCGCCAAGCCAGCGGGCGACCTTCAGCGCACTCGCCTGATGCTGCGCCAGCCGTACGCCCATCGTGCGCAGGCCGCGGCTCCCGAGCCAGGCATCGTCCGGCGCGGCGTGCTGGCCGAGCTGGTAGGTGGTCTGCCGCAGCTTGCTCCAGGCTGACGGTGCCGCCGTCACCGATCCCAGCATCGCGTCCGAATGGCCGACGACATATTTGGTGCAGGCGAGGATCGACAGGTCGACGCCCTTTTCGATCGCGCGGAAATAGAGCGGCGTCGCCCATGTGTTGTCGAGCAAGGTCGTTACGCCGCGGGCCCTGGCCGCCGCGCAGATCGCCGGCACGTCCTGCACTTCGAAGGTCAGACTGCCGGGGCTTTCCATGAACACCGCGCGGGTGTTCTCGCCGATCATGCCGGCGATGCCGGCGCCCACCAGCGGGTCATAGAAGCGCGTGGTGACGCCGAGGCGCTTGAGCAGGCCGCCGCACAGCGCGCGCGTCGGCTCATAGGCGCTGTCGACCATCAGCAGCTCGTCGCCGGGCTTCAGCACCGCCAGCAACGCCGTCGCGACCGCGGCCACGCCCGACGGGTAAAGCAGCGTCGCCTCCGCGCCGGGCTCGAGCTCGGTCAGCGCGTCCGCCAGCGACCACTGCGTCGGCGTGCCGCGGCGGCCGTAATAGAGCCGGTGGTGCGTGTCCTTCTGCCGTTCCTTCAGGTCGGCGACATTGTCGTACAGGATCGTCGATGCCCGCCACACCGGCGGATTGACGATCCCTTGCGTCCACTCCGCCCGTCGCCCGGCGGTGACGAGCGTGGTGGCCGGCTGCTGTTCCGCGTCGCGTTCGCCTTCGCTCACGCCGCGGCGCCGAGTTCCTTGGGCGTGGAGGCGTCCGCGCCCCATTCGCTCCATGATCCGTCGTACAGCGCCGCGTCCTTGCCCAGCAGGTGCAGCCCGAACAGCAGCACGGATGCGGTGATGCCGGAGCCGCACGTGGTCACGACCGGCTTGTCGAGATCGATGCCGGCCTGTTCGAAGGCGCGGCGCAGGTCGTCGCCGCGCTTGTAGGTGCCGTCGGCGTTGAACAGCTGCGTGTAGGGCAGGTTTTTCGATCCCGGGATATGGCCCGGCTGCACGCCCGCGCGTTCGGCGACCTGGCCAGCGAAGCGATCGGCGCCGCGCGCATCGAGCACTTGCTCGGCCTTGCTGCCCACATTTGCCTTCATCTGGTCGAGCGAGCGCACGCCCTTGGAATCCGCCCAGGCGGTGAAGTGGCGGTGGCGGACGTTGGGCTTGCCGCTTTCGACCGGCCGCGATTCCGCGCGCCACTTGGCGAGCCCGCCGTCGAGGATTGCCACGTCATGCGCGCCGAACGTGCGGAGCATCCACCACGCCCGCGCCGCCGTCTTGTAGGGCGACTGGTCGTAGATCACGATGCGGCTGCCGTCGCCCAGGCCCAGCGATTGCATCCGGCTCGCGAACTTTTCGGCGGAGGGCAGCATGTTGGGAAGCGAGCTGTGGCTGTCGGCCAGCTCCGCCAGGTCCATAAAGACCGCGCCCGGAATGTGCGCTTGCTCGTAAGCGGCGGCGGCGTCGCCTTCGCCCGGCATCAGCCAGGTGGCATCGACGACGCGCAGATCGAAGGCGTTCAGTTCCTTTTCCAGCCAGTCGGTCGAAACCAGGGCGTCCATGCGCGTTCCTCCGTGTCTCGCGTTTTGCTTAGTCAAAGCCGTAACGCTTGGGAACCGATTCCGCCGCAGCGCGCGGAACTCTGGGCGTGCCCCATCGTAATGCCTGCAGATCCAGCAGCGAGGCACCGATGCGCGACGAGACGGACAACGGGAATCCCCGCTCAACGGCCCGGATTTTCGGCCATCCGATCCACCCGATGCTGATCCCGTTCCCGGTCGCCTTCTTCATCGGCGCGTTCGTGACGGACATCATCTACGCCCAGACGGCCTATTTGATGTGGCAGTATTTCTCGATCTGGCTGATCACCGCTGGCCTGATCATGGGCGGCTTGGCTGCCGTCTTCGGCTTCATCGATTATTTCGGCAACCGCCGCATCCGCGCGCTCCGCCCGGCGACGCCGCACATGCTGCTGAACCTGCTGGCGATGATCCTGTCGCTGGTGAACGCCTTCGTGCACAGCCGCGACGGCTGGCAGGCGGTGGTCCCGACCGGGATCATCCTCTCCGGGATCGTCGTGCTGATCCTGCTGGTCAGCGCCTGGCTCGGTGGATCGATGGTCTACCGGCACGGTGCGGCGGTCGTCGAATGACCCGCGCTCTCTCCCTGCTCGCCCTGGTGCTGGCGCTCGCCGCCTGCAGCGACCCCAAGTTCGACGAATCGAGCCAGCTCGGCCCCGACCCGAAGCTCCCCGATCCCAAGGCCTATCTGCTGCCGCCGATCAACGTCGCGCCGGGCGAGGGCTGGAAGAACGGCGCCACGCCGAAGGTCGCCCCCGGCCTCAGGATCCAGGCGCTCGCGACCGGCCTGCATCATCCCCGCAACGTCTATGTCCTGCCGAACGGCGACATCCTCGCGGTCCAGGCCAAGTCGCCGCCGTCGGAGCCGGTCAAGCGACCCAAGGACCTGATCTTCGGCATCGTGAAGTCGAAGGCGACGAAATTCCCCGGCAGCCCGGATGCCGAGAGCCGGATCACCCTGATCCGCGACGCGAACGGCGACGGCAAGCCGGAGCTGCAGGTGACGTTGCTCGATCACCTGAACTCGCCCTTCGGCGTCGTCTGGATCGACGGTTTTCTCTACGTCGCCAACACCGACGCGATCGTGCGCTATCCGTTCACGCCGGGCCAGACCAGCATCACCGCGCCCGGCCAGGTGCTGACGGAGCTGCCCGGCGGCCCGATCGACCATCACTGGACAAAGAGCCTGACCGTCAGTCCGGACGGCCAGCGGCTGTATGCGACCGTGGGTTCCAACAGCAACATCGTCGAAAACGGGTTCGAAGCCGAAAAGAACCGAGCCGCGGTGTGGGAGATCGACCGCGCGACCGGGCGCTCGCGCGTGTTCGCGGGCGGCCTGCGTAACCCGAACAGCCCGAATTTCTATCCCGGCACCAACACGCTCTGGGTGGTCGTGAACGAGCGCGATGAGCTCGGTCCGCACCTGGTGCCGGATTATCTGACGTCGGTGAAGGAGGGCGGCTTCTATGGCTGGCCCTATAGCTATTACGGCCAGCATCTCGATCCGCGGGTGAAGCCGCAACGGCCCGATCTCGTCGCCCGCGCAATCAAGCCGGATTATGCGCTCGGCAGCCATGTCGCAGCCCTTGGCCTGACCTTCTATACCGGGACGTCGCTGCCCGCGCATTATCGCGGCGGCGCGTTCATCGGCGAACATGGCAGCTGGGATCGCTACACGCCGTCGGGCTACAAGGTCGTGTTCGTGCCGTTCGCGAACGGCCGCCCGTCCGGCAAGGCCGAGGAAGTGGTCGGCGGCTTCCTGGACATGGACAACGGCAAGAGCCTGGGCCGTCCCGTCGGGGTCGCGATCGACAAGACCGGCGCGCTGCTGATCGCGGACGATGTCGGCAATACCATCTGGCGGGTGACGGCGGCCGCTCCGGCCACCTGATCCACGACATGCCCGCGCCCGAATCCCGCACGTCGATCATCGCGGCGCTGGTCGGCAACCTGCTGATCGCGGCGACCAAGGGCGTGGCGGCGGCGCTGTCCGGCAGCTCCGCGATGCTCAGCGAGTCGGTCCACTCGCTGGTCGATTCGGGCAACGAAATCCTGCTGCTCTACGGCCAGCATCGTGCCGCCAAGCCGCCCGACGAGCAGCACCCGTTCGGCTATGGCCGCGAGCTTTATTTCTGGTGCTTCGTGGTGGCGCTGCTGATCTTCGCGGTGGGCGCGGGCGTATCGATCTATGAAGGCATTCTGCATATTCGCCATCCCGAGCCGAACACCCGGCCGACGCTCAGCTATATCGTGTTCGGTCTGGCCTTCCTGTTCGAAGGCGCGTCCTGGTGGTTCGGCTGGCGTGCTTTCCGGCAAGCCAAGGGCAAGCTCGCATGGTGGACCGCGGTCCGGGTCAGCAAGGACCCGACCAGCTTCATGGTCTTCTTCGAAGACTCCGCCGCACTGATCGGCATCGTCATCGCCGCGGTCGGCACCTTCGTCTCGGTCGAGCTGCAAAAGCCTTGGATCGACGGCGTTGCCTCTATCCTGATCGGCGGCGTACTGGCGGCCGTGTCCGTCGTCCTCGCGCGCGAAAGCAAGGCGCTGCTGATCGGTGAGCGCGCGTCGCCGGTGCTGACTGAATCGATCGAGAAGATGGTCGCGGCCGATCCGTGCGTCGAATCGGTGGAGAGCATCACCACCTCGCAACTCGCCCCCGACAAGGTGTTCGCCGCCCTGGGCCTGCAGTTCGACGATTCGCTGAGCGTCAGCGACATCGAGCACCTGATCGCGCGGCTCGAGGACCGCATCCGCGCCGAACATCCCGAACTGTTCCGCATCTTCGTCCGTCCGCAGCCGCGGGAACCGGAGCTCTCTCTCGATTCGGGCACGCCGACGCGCTAGTCTCCTGTCGGATGGCGACGTTGGCAGGGGGCGGGGCCGATCGGATCGTGCTCGCAAGCGAGCCGCCGTTCCGCTTGGGCGCGCTCGACGTCGTGCCGGCGTGGCGTCAGGTCCGAATCGAGGGCGAAAGCCGCACGCTGGAACCGCGCGTGATGCAGGTGCTGGTCGCGCTTGCCGACGCAAAGGAAAGCATTGTGGGCCGGGACGACCTGATCGCGCGTTGCTGGAACGGCCGCATTGTCGGCGAGAATGCGATCAACCGGGTTATCTCGATCCTGCGTTCGCTCGCGCAGGAGACGCGCGCCTTCGAAATCGACACCGTCACGAAGGTGGGGTACCGCCTGCGCGTAGCTGCCGCAGACGCGTCTGCGCCGGCAGTGTCGCAGCCTCCGCCACGCGCCGTTTCACGACGCCGAGCCATGACCACGCTCGGTGCGGCGGCCGTCGGAGCGACCGGTCTTTGGATGTGGCGCACCGGCCTCTCCCCGCGCCGTCACCAGGCGGAGCAGTTCTATCAAGCCGGGATCGATAGCGAGAGGCTAGGCGAAATCGGCCTGACGCAGGCGATTGCCCGCTATGAACAAGCCGTGCGCGCCGATCCGGACTATGGTCCGGCGTGGGGGGCGCTTGCGCGCGCTTTGGCCTCAAGCACCGATTCGCTCGACGAGCAAAAAATAGAGCTAGTCGCCCAGCGCATCGATCAGGCCGCCGCGCGCGCTTTGCAACTCGACCCCGAAAACGGCGACGCGCTCCTGGCCCATGTCGCGGTCACACCCGTTTTCCGAAATTGGAGAAATCTTGAGCGCACGATCGCAAAGGTGCTCGCCCGGCGGCCCGATCTCAACCTTGCCCGGCTGAAGCTTTCCTTCTCGCTCGCCAACGTTGGTCGCTATCGGGATGCACTGAACGTCATGAGGCGCGCGATCGCAAGCGAGCCGCTCTTGCCCGGCTACCAGGCACGGTACGCCTGGCTACTGTGGCAGACGGGGCAGACCGACGCTGCGCGCGTCACCTTCGATGGTGCGTATCGACGCTGGCCGGATGACGAACTGGTCTGGCCGTTCAGGTTCATGTTCCTCAGCTTCACGGGCTCAACGAAGCAGGCCCTGGCAATGACTGTCGGAGAGGGACGCCGGGCGGCAGCAATCGGTCCGCTGCCGGGCGAGGTCGCGATTGCCTGTGCTCAAGGGCTGGCGGATGGAGCCGGCGAGCGCGACCGCCGACGGGCGGCAGACGCCATTGTCGCATCCAGAAAGGGCGGAAACGTCGCCTCGTTCGTCGCGATCCCGTACCTCGCGGCGCTTGGCGATCTCGAATCCGCGTTCCGGCAAAGTTACGACTATTATCTCGGCCGGCGAAATCCACTGACCAAAGAGCGGCCACCGCTGCCGCCCTATGCGGAACGGCTCACCGACTTCCTGTTTGCCAGCCCGAGCGCGCCGCTGCGCGCAGACCCGCGCTTCCCGCTGCTGACGCAGGCGATCGGGCTGGACGCTTATTGGCGGGAGAGCGGCACGCTGCCGGATTACCGGCGCCCATCGGTTTAGCCGCCATCATCACGATTTCATAAGCAATCGATAATGACCGGAGAGTAGCGCGCGCGCATCCTTCCGCCGAACCTGATCCCGCTTGCGCGTTTGCAAGCGTCAGGGAGAAAATGGATGAAAGGAACAATCCTGACCGCCGCCCTCGCGTCCCTGGGGGCGTTGGCTTCGGCTCAGCCGGCGAGCGCCTATGTCGTCTCGATTTCCGGCGCACGGCAGAATGTGAACCCGCTTGCACCCTTGGGAGTGGGGCGCTGCGGGCCGGGCCGTTCGACCGTCACCATCGGGCCGGGCAATGGTTCATCGACCGGCACCTCGAACCTGGGGGCCTTCACGTCGATCCAAAGCCATTGCATCACGCCGCCGCTTCCGGCCTCGTACGATTCCGGCATCTTCACCTACGACTTCGGTTCGGGTGACACTCTCGTCGGAACCTACTCAGGCGCCGTCGCGCTTGGCATGACCCCGGGGGTGTTTCATGCGACGGAAAACCTCGTTGTGAGCGGGGGCACAGGCCGTTTCCTCAACGCAACCGGCCTGATCGACACGAGCGGGACGCTGCAGTTCCTGAACGGGAACGGCGTCTATAGCGGCACCATAGCCGGGCGGCTTGAGATCCCCAGCGTGCCAGAGCCTGCCGCATGGGCCATGATGATCGCCGGCTTTGGCCTAGCGGGAGCAGCGGCGCGGCGTCGCAAGCTCGCGTTCGCCTGATCGCGACTCGGCTCTGCTCGAAGGCGGTTGTCCTTCGAGCAGAGTCGAGCAGCGTGTCAGCGCGAGCGGATGAACGCCTTGATATCGCTCGCCAATTTGTGGCGATCCTCGTCGCGGACGTACATCATGTGGCCGGCATCATAGTAATGAAACTGGATGCGATCTTGCGGGAAGCCGGTGCGGGATAGCGCATATTCGGCGCCGAAGAAGGGCGTCGCGAAGTCATAGTAGCCTTGGCCCACGAAGATGCGCAGCCCGCTATTCTCGCGCAGCGCCTGGCCGAGATAGGGCGCGACCGACTTATAATAGGTGCCGTCGCCGCCCCGGTCGCCCAGGTCCCAGTCCCAGGGCTGGACCGACCCGATCGTCACATAGGAGCGATCCGATTTGAAGCCGAGGTCGCCCCGCACATAGGTGTTGATCGCCGCCGTATAGCCGCCGTCGATGCCGTAGAAGCTCGGATCGTTGTCGAAGCCTTCGCCGGCATTGTCGCGGTCCTTGCCGGTGTAGCGGCTGTCGAGCCGGCCGACGACCAGTCCGCGGTCGCGCAACAGCTCCTTCCAGAACCGGCCGGGCGAGACGCGCAGGTCGGTGCGCTCGACATATTGCTCCGAAAGGCCCGTGTAGCGGGCAAGCTTGGCGCGGATCGCGTCGCGCTCGGGCCCGGTCAGCGCCTGGCCCTTCATCAGCGCGGTCGCATATTCGCCGCTTGCGAACGCCTTCGCTTCCGCCACGAACGCCGCGACCGTCGCCGGCTTGTTCGGCACCTTGTCATGATACCAGGCGACCGCCGCCATCGACGGCAGGGCGATGATGTACGGCATGTCGTTGCCCTCGACCTCCGCCTGCGCGCCGAAATCGAGGATCGTCGACATCAGGATGATGCCGTTCAGCGCGACGTCGTTGTAGCTGCCCTCCAGCTCGTGCGCGACGGCGGCGGATCGCGTCGTGCCATAGCTTTCGCCGCCTAAGAATTTGGGGCTGTTCCAGCGGCCATTGTCGTTCAGCCACAGCCGGATCACCTGGTTGATCGACTTCGCGTCCTTGGTGACGCCCCAGAATTCCTTCGGGTCGGTCTTGCCCAGCGCATGGCTGAAGCCGGTGCCGACCGGATCGATGAAGACGATGTCCGTCACGTCCAGCAGACAGTCGGGATTATCGACCAACGGATAGGGCGGGGCGCCGTCGTCGCGCGCGTCCGACGGAATCGCGACCCGCTTCGGTCCGAACGCGCCCATGTGCAGCCACACCGAGCCGGAGCCGGGGCCGCCGTTGAACAGGAACGTCACCGGCCGCGACGGATCGCGCGGTTCCTTGACGTAGCTATAATAATTGATCGCGGCGCGCGGGGTGCCGTCCTCGGCCTTCAGGTAAATCTCGCCCGCAGTCGCGGTGTAGTTGATCTTCTGCCCGCCGAACACGCCGCTGTGGTGCGTCACCACCACCTGCGGCGGCGGAATGTCGGCCGGCGCTTCGGTCCTGGTGTCCGCCTTCTTGTCCTGCGCGAACGCAGGCGCGGCGAGCAGCGCGACGGCTGCGAGCAGATAAGGGCGCAATCTTTCCTCCCGGTTCGGGCTGAGCCTGTCGAAGCCCTCCCTTTCTTTACCCGCCCTAGAAAGAAGGGAGGCCTTCGACAAGCTCAGGCCAAACCGGTGTTTGGTATTCCCGCGCTCCGCATTAGGTAAGGCCGCATGAACATCACGCATCTTGGCCAGCAGTCGAGCCTTCCCGCGCGTCCCGAGGACGCGGTGCTCGATTACGTGCCCAATCCGCGGCCCGGCCGCCCCTATCTCGTTCGGTTCACCGCGCCCGAGTTCACGTCATTGTGCCCGGTCACCGGCCAGCCCGATTTCGCGCATCTGGTGATCGACTATGCCCCGCAGGCGACGATCGTCGAATCCAAGTCGCTGAAGCTGTTCCTCAGCAGCTTCCGCAACCACGCCGCCTTCCACGAGGATTGCACGGTCGGCATCGGCGAGCGGCTATTCGCCGAGATGCAGCCGCACTGGCTGCGCATCGGCGGCTATTGGTATCCGCGCGGCGGCATTCCGATCGACGTGTTCTGGCAATCGGGCCATCCGCCCGCCGGCCTGTGGCTCCCGTCGCAGGATGTGCCCGGCTATCGCGGACGCGGCTGACTCTTCGCTGACAAGGGTGTAAGCTTGCGCGATGAGTAGCGCTGTTCACGATCACCGGATTCGCATCCTGCCCGACGACATCGATTTCATGGGGCACGTGAACAATGCGCGCTACCTGAACTGGGTGCAGGAAGCGGTGATCGATCACTGGCGCCGGTTCGCGCCGGCCGAGGAAGTCGCGGCCAAGCTCTGGGTCGCGCTGAAGCATGAGATCACCTACCGCAAGCCGGCCTTCCTCGACGACCAGGTGATCGCCAGCGTCGTGCTGGAGAAGGTGGAGGGCGCGCGCGCTTTCTACGCGACGCTGATCAAGCGCGGCGAAGACGTGCTGGCCGAGGTCAAATCGAGCTGGTGCTGCCTGGATGCGAGCACGCGCCGTCCAGCGCGGCTCGCCAAGGACGTGATCGCCCGCTTCCTAGGCTGAAGCGGCCTGCGCGGTTCGCCGGTAGAGCCACACCGCCAGCAGCGCGAACAGGACCGGCGCAAGAATCAGCGCCGTCGGCTCGAAGCTTTCGGGCGTGATGCGCAGCGGCGCACCGCTACCGGTGGCGACCACCAGCCCGGCCAGCGCCACGCCGAACAAGCTCTCGCCGACGATCAGCCCGGTCGCGAGCAGCACGCCCATGCGCTCGGCGCCTTCGGGATCGCGCTGCCGGTGCGCCCAGCGGTCGTAGAACCAGCCTGCGACCGCGCCGACCACCACCAGCAGGCTGGTCTGCATCGGCAGGTAGATGCCCAGGCCGACGGCAAGCGGCGGCAGGCGCCAGCCGAGGCGAGGCCGCCCCGCCAGCACGAAGTCGATCGCGACGATGATCGCGCCCGCGATCGCGCCATAGCCGATCATCTTCCAGTCGAGCGTGCCGCCCAGCACGCCCTTGGCCAGGGCGGAGATCAACGCCGCTTGCGGGGCGGGGAGGGCGTTCGCGCTCGCGCCCGGCGCGCCGGCAAAGCCATAGGCCTGGTTTAGCAGCGATAGCACCGGCGGGATCACCAGCGACCCGAAGAACACGCCGAAGATCAACGCCACCTGCTGCCGCCACGGCGTCGCCCCGACCAGCTGGCCGGTCTTCAGGTCCTGGAGATTGTCGTTGGAAATGGTCGCGACGCCGAACACCACCGCGGTGACGATCAGCGCATAGACGACCAGCGGCCCGCTTTCGCCGTTGCCGCCCGCGACTGCGCCGATCAGCAGCGCGGCAGCAATGATCGACAGGATGCCGACGCCCGAGATCGGGCTGTTCGACGCGCCGATCAGCCCGGCCATATAGCCGCACACCGCAGCGATGAACGCGCCCGCCAGCACCACGAACACCAGGCTGCCGCCGATCAGTACGACCACGTTGCCGATCGCGCCGACCTGCGTCGCCAGCAGCACGCCGATCAGCACCAGCGCCGCGAGTGTGCAGACCGCGACGATGCCGATCGGGATGTCGCGCTCGTGCAGCGGCAGTTCGCCGCCGCTGCCCTTGCGATGCGCCGACGCGGCGACTGCCGATCGGATGCCGCCGATGATCGGGCCCAGGATGCTGAGCAGCGTCCAGATCGCGGCGACGCCTATCACGCCCGCGCCGAAGAAGCGCACCTGGTCGCCCCAGACCTGCAACGCGACGGTCTCCGCCGGGCCGGGGATGCCGGCCGTCAGCAACGGCACCGCGACCGCCCAGCCGATCAGGATGCCAAGCCCGATCGCGATGCCGACCGACAGGCCGACCAGATGCCCGGCGCCCAGCAGCGCGAACGACAGCCCCGCGGAAATGCCGGTGGCGCCGCTGCCGACCCGAAAGAAGGTCGATGCTTCGGCCAGCGCGACCTTCATCGCGGCGAGCAGCGCATAGCCCGCCGACGCCAATGCGCCGGTGGTGATGATCTTCAGGCCTGCGCGATTGCCGCTCTCGCCGACCTTCAGCACTTCGGCGGCGGCCACGCCTTCGGGGTAGGGAAGGGACGTGTCCACCACCAGCGCGCGGCGCAGGGGGATCGAGAACATCACGCCCAGGAACCCGCCCAGGAACGTGATCAAGGCGGTCGTCCAGAACGGGAAGTCGTGCCACGCGCCGATCATCACCAGCCCCGGCAGCACGAAGCAGATCGCGGCCAGCGTGCCGGCTGCCGAAGCGACCGTCTGGACGATGTTGTTCTCGAGGATCGTACCGTTCGCGAACGCGCGCAGCAGCGCCATCGAGATGACGGCGGCCGGAATGGAGGTCGCAAAGGTCAGGCCGACGCGCAGCCCCAGATACACGTTGGCGGCGGTGAACAGCAGAGTGATCACCCCGCCCAGCAGCACCGCGCGGACCGTCAGTTCACGAGTCAATTGGCATCCTTTTCAAAACGGATCGTGCGGCCGTAACGCTGCAGCACCAGCGTATCGCCTTCGATGCCGAGCGGTTCCTTGTCGAACGCGGCGATGCCGAGGTCGTTGGGCTCGAACCGGAACACGATCGTGTGCCCACCGGGTGTGAGGGGATAGGCGGGCAGGCTCAGGTCGAAGATCGGCAGATCGGGCACCAGCGCCGCGACTGTCTTTCCGGGCGGCACAGGCAGGCGCCCGTCCTCGTCCACCTCGACGAACGCCGGCTGGCTGGCACCCGCATAGGTGACGACCATCGTCAGCGACGATCCCTGCAGCAGGTCCGGATCGGACAGCGCGACATGGATGCTGCCGTCGGCGGCCGGCTTATCGCTGACCACCGCGAAACGGGGCGGCTTCGGCTTCGGCTCGGTGGTCAGCAGCACTTTCCCGCCCGCCTCGACCCACCGCCCCTGCGCCTGCTCGTCGAGCGCGCCATAGCTCAGCGCATAGCCGAACTTCCCGTCCGGACGGAGCACGAGCCGCGCCGCCATCTCTGTCTGCGACCCGTCATAGGTGCCGGGCAGGACGGCGGCGGGGGCGGGAGCGGCCCAGACCAGACAGCCTAACGCGATCATCCAAGCCGGTTTGGGCTGAGCTTGTCGAAGCCCTCCCTTTTCCTTCTGAAATCGAAATAGAAGAAGGGAGGCCTTCGACAAGCTCAGGCCAAACCGAGCGTGGGAGTCGGCGCAGATGCTGGATTTCACCGCAGCAGATTCCCCAGCACGCCGCGCATCAGGCTTCCGACCAGCCCGCCGCTCGACGAGCTCCGCCGGCTCGCGCCGCCGAACACGGCGCGGCCCAGCTCGTTCGCGACCTGCCGTCCGATCGACGACGAAGCGGAGCGCGTGGCGGAGACGATGATCTTGTCCATCATGCCGGGCTTGGCCGCCTCGCGCTCGGCGGCGATCCGCGCGCGTTCCGCTTCCTTTGCCTGGCGTGCATCCTCCTTGGCCTGCAGCGCCGCGGACTTCTCCGCCTCGGTCTGCGCCTTTGCCGCGGCGGCGGCAGCGGCGGCTTCCTGTGCCTTCGCCGCGAGCAATTCCTCGGCCGATTCGCGATCGACGACCGTGTCGTATTTCTTGCCGATCGCGTCGGTCTCGCGCAGCACGCCGCGCTCGACCGGCGTCAGCGGGCCGACGCGCGAGGAGGGCGGCTTGATCAGGGTGCGCTCGACCAGGCTCGGGCTGCCGTCCGCCTGCAGCAGTGAGACGAGAGCCTCGCCGACCTTCAGTTCCGTGATCGCCTTGGCGACATCGACGCCGGGATTGGCGCGAAACGTCTCGGCCGCGGCGCGAATCGCCTTTTCGTCCTTCGGCGTGAACGCCCGCAACGCGTGTTGCACGCGGTTGCCCAACTGCGCCGCGACCGTATCCGGCACGTCGACCGGGTTCTGCGTTATGAAATAGACGCCGACGCCCTTCGACCGGATCAGCCGCACCACCTGCTCGACTTTCTCGAGCAGCGCCGGCGGCGCCTGATCGAACAGCAGGTGCGCCTCGTCGAAGAAGAAGCAGAGCTTGGGCTTGTCCGGATCGCCGATCTCCGGAAGCTGCTCGAACAGCTCCGACAACAGCCACAGCAGGAACGTCGCGTAAAGCTTCGGGCTCGCCATCAATTTGTCGGCGGCAAGGATGTTGACCACGCCGCGGCCCTGATCGTCGGTGGCGATCAGGTCGGCGATCTCCAGCGCCGGCTCCCCGAAGAAATGCTCGCCGCCTTGGGACCGGAGCTGGAGCAGCGAGCGCTGAATCGCGCCGATGCTCTGCTTGGATACATTGCCGTAGGTGGTGGTCAGCTCGTCCGCGCGCTCGGCGCAATGGCTGAGCATGGCCTGCAAATCGTCGAGGTCGAGCAGCAGCAGTCCGTCCTTGTCCGCGACCGTGAAGGCGATCGTCAGCACGCCTTCCTGCACTTCGTTGAGGCCCATCAGCCGGGCGAGCAGCAGCGGCCCCATTTCGGAGATGGTCGTGCGGACCGGGTGGCCCTGTTCGCCGAACAAATCCCAGAGCTGGACCGGATTGTCGGCATAGGCCCAGTCGGTCATGCCGATCTCCGCCGCGCGCGCGGCGAACGCATCGTGCGTCTTCGCGGTCGGCGATCCGGCCATGCCGAGTCCGGCAAGATCGCCCTTCACGTCGGCGACGAAGGTCGGCACGCCCGCTTTCGAAAAGCCTTCGACGATTCCCTGCAGCGTCACCGTTTTGCCGGTGCCGGTCGCGCCCGCGATCAGGCCGTGCCGGTTGGCGCGCTTGAAGTTCAGGATTTGGGGCTGGCCCCCGCCCTGTCCGATGAAGATGCCGTCATCGCTCATGGCGCGGGTGTAGAGCGGGGAAGCAGGCCGGAAAAGCCCCTCTCCCAGCGGGAGAGGGAGGGGCCCGCCGCGAAGCGGTGGGAGGGTGAGGGCGACCAATGCGTGTCACCCTCACCCCGCTCAAGCTTCGCTTGAGTCGACCCTCTCCCGATGGGAGAGGGTTAGCCGTTCTTGATCTTCAGGCCGATATAGCGCGCCGGCGAATTGCCGCGCTGGACGAGCAGCAGCACGCTCGGCCGATTGGCGCGGGTCGCGTCGGCGACGGCGGCGCGAACGTCCTCTGCGGTGGCGGCCGGGCGGCCGTTCACAGAGATGATCACGTCGCCGCGCTGCAGACCCTTGGCGGCCGCGTCGCTCGACGGATCGACGCCGCCGATCACCAGTCCCTTGGTCGTCGCCGGCACGCCCACCGAGCGGGCGATCCCCGGCGTCAGCGGCTGCACGGCCAGGCCGAGCGAGGCCTTGGCCGCTTCCTGCTGCGATCCGTTATCGTCGTCGTCCTTGCTGAAGCTGTCGTCGTCGCCGCCGCCCAGCCGGGCCGCAAGCTGCTCTTCGGGCGGACGTTCGCCCAAGGTTGCCGTCACCGTCATCCGCTTGCCGCCCCGGATCAGCTCGATCGGCACGCGGGACCCGATTTCGGCGTTCGAGACGAGATAGGACAAGGTCGTGTCCGGCGTGACTTCCTGGCCGTTGACCGCGACGATTACGTCGCCCTGGCGGATGCCGGCGCGCTCGGCCGCCTGGCCGGGTTCGACGCTGGCGATCAGCTCGCCCCGGTTCTTCGGCAGGCCCAGCGACTCGGCGATGTCGTCGGAAATCTGCTGGATCTGCACGCCCAGATAGCCGCGCTTGACCCGGCCGCCGTGCATCAGCGCGTCGACGACCGGCTTGGCCTGCTCGGCCGGGATCGCGAAGCCGATGCCGACATTGCCGCCCGAAGGCGACAGGATCGCGGTGTTGATGCCGATCACATTGCCCTGCAGGTCGAACATCGGGCCGCCCGAATTGCCCATGTTGATCGACGCGTCGGTCTGGATGTAGCGGTCATAGGCGCCGCCCTGGCCGGTATTGCGGTGGATCGCCGAGACGATGCCCGACGTGACCGTGCCGCCCAGGCCGAACGGATTGCCGATCGCCAGCACCCAGTCGCCGACGCGCGCGTCCGCCGAATTGCCGAAGCGCACGAACGGCAGGTTCTGGCCCGCGTCGATCTTCAGCACCGCAAGGTCGGAGGCGAGGTCGCGGCCGACGAGGCGCGCCTTGAACTCGCGCTTGTCGGGCAGCGTGACGGTGATCGACTCGACCACCGCGCCCTGACGGCCCGGCGCGACCACGTGATTGTTGGTGACGATATAGCCGTCCGGCGAGATGATGAAGCCGGAGCCGAGCGACTGCGCCTGCCGGGTGACGGGCCGGCCATTGCTGTCCTGCCCGCCGAACAGGTCGGCGAAGGGCGTGCCTGCGAACGGGTTGGTGCCGCCCTGGCTGACCTGGACGCGCTGGGTCGTCGAGATGTTGACGACCGCCGGCTGCAGCCTCGCCGCGAGGTCGGCGAAGCTCATCGGCGCGCCGCGGGGCGCGGCGGCGGCCATCGCCTGCGGCGCGTTCTGGGGGGTCTGGGCGCCCACCGGCTGCTGCATGACGACGGAACTGGCGACGCCACCCAGCAGAAGGGCAGAGGTCAAGGCATAGGCGTAACGCACGTGTCGATTATCCTCTCAAGTCTGGGCACCGGCACGGTCGCGCGCGGCGCGCGGCCCTACGGGTGCGGAATGCTTGCTGAACGTCGTTTGAATGACATCTGTCATCGACCGCGCCCGGTGAACTCCTTCAGATAAGCATTGTCCGGCGACAGGATGACATTCGTGTCGGCGTTCTGCGAATTGAACGTCAGCCGGTACGACTGCATCGCTCTATAGAACTCATAAAAGTCCGGGTCTTTCCCAAAGCTCGCGGCATAAGTGCGCGCGGCGTCGGCATCGGCTTCGGCGCGGATGATCTGCGCCTGCTTGCGGCCCTGCGCGTCGATGGTCAGCGCTTCCTGCTCGCGCGCCGAACGCATCCGCTCATAGGCCGATTGCAGCGGCGATCCCTCCGGCAGGTCGGTGCGCTTGATGCGCACGTCGATGATCTCGGCGCCATATTGCCGTGCGACCCGGTCGAGTCCCTGCACGATCTCGTGCATCACCCGCGTCCGTTCGGGGCTCAGCAGCGCCGCGGCCGGCACCTTGCCCAGCTCGTTGCGCAGCGCCGAGCCCAGAATCGGGCGCAGCTGGTCGGCGACCTGTTGCTCGTTCCCGGCGGTCACGTAGGTGCGCAGCGGATCGACGATACGGAAACGCGCATAGGCGTCCACATTCAGCCGCCGCTGGTCGGTCGACAGCACCTGCTGGCGCTCCATCGACACGTCCTGCACCCGCTTGTCGAGCCAGACGAGCTGGTCGACGAACGGCACCCGCAGGATCAGTCCGGCGCCGGTGCGGCCGAATTGCTCGCCCGGGCGGTAGCGGTTGACGATGCTGATCGGCTCGCCGAACCGGACGATCACGGCCTGGCGCGTCTCGGGCACCACCGCGATGGTGCTGGCAAGCACCACCAGGATCGCGATCGCCGCGACCAGCAGCACGATCGGGTTCTTCCAGCTGAACACCGGGCTCACTGCTGCGCCTCCTCGCTGGGGGTCGCTCGTGCGCGCGGCAGCCGGTCCAGCGGCAGGTAGGAATTCACGCCCGGCGCCTCGATGATCGTCTTGTCGACCTTCGACAGCACGTCCTCCATCGCTTCGTAATACATGCGCCGCCGGGTCACTTCGGGGGCAAGCTTGTATTGTTCATAGACCTTGTCGAAGGCCGCCGCCTCGCCCTGCGCCTTGGCGGTGATCTGCTGGGCATAGGCGCGCGCGCCGTTCACATAGGCGATCGCGTTCTGCTGCGCGGCCGACACCTTCTTGAAGCTTTCGGTCACTTCGTTCGGCGGATCGGCCTGCTTGATCGCGACGCCCTGGATGCGCACGCCCGAGCGATAGGCGTTCAGCAGCTCCTGCATGCGCTGGGCGACGCGCGCCTCGATATCGGTCCGGCCGGCGCCGATCGCGTCGTTCAGGCTCACATTGGCCATCACCGCGCGCATCGCCGATTCGGCGACTTCGCGGATCGTGTCCTCCGGCTCCTTCAGCTGGAACAGGAAAAGCGCGGGGTCGCTGATGTTCCAGCGCACCGAATAGGCCAGGTCGACGATGTTCTGGTCGCTGGTCAGCACCAGATTCTGGTTGTCGCCCGCGGTCGAGCCGATGTCGATGGTGCGGATTTCCTCGATATTCTGCTTCACGACCCGGTCGATCGGCGCGGGGAAGCTGAAGTTGACGCCCGGCGTCATCGTCCCCGCATAGCGGCCGAGGCGCAGGATCACGCCGCGCTCGCGCGGGTCGATCGAATGGACGCTGGTCAGCAGGATCCAGAGGCCGAGGAACAGCAGGATCGCGTAAAGCCAGATCGGCTTGCCGCCCAGATCGGGAAGGCCGCCGCCACCCCCGAAGCGCTCGCGGCTGCGGCGCAGCAGCTCGTCGAGCGCCGCCGGTCCCGGCCGGTTGCCGCGCGGCCGTCCGCCGCCGGGCGGCGGGCTCCAGGGATTGCGCGGCCCGCCGCCGTCGCCGTCCCCGCCGCCGCTTCCACCACTGCCGCGGCCGCCCCAGGGCCCGCCGCCGCCTTCGTTCAACATCGCGCCTTGGGGCCTCAGCCACGCCGTCAGCTTGTTCATCCGGCCTTTATAGGGAGGGCCGTTCAGAAAAACAGTGTTCCGTGTGCGGAACCAAGCGCCTATCGGAGCGCCCATGCCCGAACCCGACCGCCTGTACGCCGCGATCTCCAAAATCGTCGGCAGCCGCGCCGCGGCGCCGCGCCTCACCGATGGCCGCGCCTCGCTGATTCTCGACGTGACCGGCCTCGACGCCAAGACGCGCGACGCGATGGCAGAGGCGGCGAAGCAGGCGCTGCTCGCGCTCCCCGACGTCACCGACGTGCGTATCGCGATGACCAGCGAAAAGCGCGAGCGGCGGATCATCGCGGTCGGCTCGGGCAAGGGCGGGGTCGGCAAGTCGACGCTCGCCGCCAACCTCGCGGTCGCGCTGCACGGGTTGGGCCGCAAGGTCGGGCTGGTCGATGCCGACATCTACGGCCCCTCGGTGCCGCGGCTGATGGATGCGGAAGGCACGCGGCCGATGGCGGAGGACCAGAAGCTGCTGCCGGTCGAAACCCGCTTCGGCGTGCCGATCCTGTCGATGGGCCAGCTGGTGAAGCCGGGCCAGGCGATCGCATGGCGCGGCCCGATGGCGGGCAACGCGCTCGGCCAGCTGATCGACGCCGCCTGGGGCGACACCGACACGCTGATCGTCGACCTGCCGCCCGGCACCGGCGACGTGCAGCTGTCGATGATGCAGAAGCACAAGCCCGCGGGCGCGGTGATCGTCTCCACCCCGCAGGATCTGGCGCTGATCGACGCCGCGCGCGCGGTGGATCTCTTCTCCCAGGCGAACATCCCGATCGTCGGCCTGGTCGAGAACATGGCCGGCTATGCCTGCCCCCATTGCGGCCAGATCAGCGATCCGTTCGGCGCCGGCGGTGCGCAGGCAGCCGCCGCGGCGATGGACCTGCCATTCCTCGGCCGCGTCCCGCTCGAAATCGCGATCCGCCAGGCGAGCGACGCCGGCGAGCCTCCCGCCGCCACCGACGGCTTCGCCGGCGACCCGTTCCGCGCGATCGCGGCCAAGGTCGCGGCCTGGCTGGATCGCGGAGCGGCTTAGAGGGTTACACGCCTTACACTCGGTTTGGCCTGAGCTTGTCGAAGGCCTCCCTTGTTCTTGGGGCAGCGAAAGAAGGAAGAGAGGGCTTCGACAAGCTCAGCCCAAACCGACTTGGAGTCCGTTGATGCCGATCACCTCAGACGCCGAAATCGCCGACCTCCTCCAGTCGACCCGCACGATCGCCCTGGTCGGCGCGTCGGACCGCCCCGATCGCCCCAGCTATGAAGTGATGCACTTCCTCCAGCAGCACGGCTACCGCGTCATCCCGGTCAATCCGCAGATCACCGGCGAGCACGTCCACGGCGAATATGTCTGGCGCGAACTCGCCCAGATCGGCGAACCGATCGACCTGGTCGACATCTTCCGCCGCCCCCAGGCCGCCGGCGAAGCGGTCGACGAAGCCATTGCGGCCGGCGCGAAAGCCGTCTGGATGCAGCTCGGCGTGATCAACGAAGAAGCCGCCGCCCGCGCCGAAGCCGCCGGCCTCAAGGTCGTGATGGACCGCTGCCCGAAAATAGAAATCGCCCGAATGCGCCTGCCGAAGGTGGAATCCTAAGCCACCCTCGTCATTCCCGCGAAAGCGGGAATCCCGCTTCTTCTTTCCTTCTCTTCGTGAGCTTCGTGTCTTCGTGCGAGCCAAAAAGGGGACTCGCACAAAGACACGAAGAACAGAAAGAAGCGGGATTTCCGCTTTCGCGGGAATGACGGGAGACGAATTCGCGAGAGGGCGGCGGCATCTTGGCCGTTAAGCCGGCAACGCCGGTCGGGGTTCACGCGAAGCCGCGAAGACGCGAAGACGCGAAGGGCCGGCGTTAAGCGACACCGATCGAACGAACACTCCGATCTTCTTCGCGCCTTCGCGTGAACCAAATCAGGCCTTTTCCAGCAGCTTCTCCCGCGCGATCTTCTCCCGCCACACCAACGGCGCCGTGTGGTGGACGCTCTCGCCGGTCGCGTCGACGGCGACGGTGACCGGCATGTCCTTCAGCTCGAACTCGTAGATCGCTTCCATGCCCAGGTCTTCGAAGCCGACCACCTTCGACGCCTTGATCGCCCGCGCGACCAGATAGGCCGCGCCGCCGACCGCCATCAGATAGGCCGCCTTGTGGTCCTTGATCGCCTCGATCGCGACCGGCCCGCGCTCGGCCTTGCCGACCATCGCGAGCAGGCCCTGCTCCAGCATCATGCGGGTGAACTTGTCCATCCGCGTGGCCGTGGTCGGACCGGCCGGACCGACGACTTCCTCGCGCACCGGATCGACCGGCCCGACATAGTAGATCACGCGCCCCTTGAACTGGACCGGCAGCTGTTCGCCGCGGGCAAGCATATCCTGGATGCGCTTGTGCGCGGCGTCGCGGCCGGTCAGCATCTTGCCGTTGAGGAGCAAGCGGTCGCCCGGCTTCCAGCTGGCAACCACTTCTGGCGTCAGCGTGTCGAGATCGACGCGGATCGCTTCCTTGCTCGGCGTCCACTGCACCTTCGGCCATTCGTCGAGGCTCGGCGGCTCCAGATAGGCCGGGCCCGATCCGTCGAGGTGGAAATGCGCGTGCCGGGTCGCCGCGCAATTCGGGATCATCGCGATCGGCTTCGACGCAGCGTGCGTCGGCCAGTCCATGATCTTCACGTCCAGGATCGTGGACAAGCCCCCCAAGCCTTGCGCGCCGATGCCGAGCGCATTGACCTTGTCGAAAATCTCGATCCGCAGTTCCTCGATCTTATTCTGCGGCCCGCGCGCTTTCAGCTGCGCCATGTCGATATCGCCCATCAGCGATTCCTTGGCGAGCGTCATCGCCTTTTCGGCGGTGCCGCCGATGCCGATGCCGAGCATGCCCGGCGGGCACCAGCCCGCGCCCATCGTCGGCACGGTCTCCAGCACCCAATCGACGATCGAATCGGACGGGTTCAGCATCTTGAACTTGGACTTGTTCTCGGAGCCGCCGCCCTTCGCCGCGACGATCACCTCGACGTGATGCCCCGGCACCATCTCGACGTGCAGCACGGACGGCGTGTTGTCCTTGGTGTTGACGCGCGAAAAGGCCGGATCGCTGAGGATCGACGCGCGCAGCCGGTTGTCCGGGTGCAGATAGGCCCGCCGCACCCCCTCGTCGATCACCTCCTGCAGCGAATTGTCGCTCTCGAGCCGACAGTCCTGCCCCCATTTCACGAACACGGTGACAATGCCCGTATCCTGGCAGATCGGCCGATGCCCCTCCGCGCACATGCGGCTGTTGGTCAGGATCTGCGCGATCGCATCCTTCGCCGCCGGCGACACCTCGGCCTCATAGGCCGCGCCCAGCGCCCGGATGTAATCCATCGGGTGGTAATAGGAGATATACTGGAGCGCGTCGGCCACGCTCTCGATCAGATCGGCTTCGCGGATGGTCGTGGTCATGGCGTGCCCCCTCGCACAGCTTGCGGGGGCTTTTCTAGAGTATGGATGGGGAAAGAGGAATGTGTCGACGACGGGTGGTTTGCGGCCAGTCGTGGTCATCCCCGCGAAAGCGGGGATCCCGCTTCTTTCCTTTCTACCTTGGTGAGCTTTGCGTTCTTCGTGCGAGATAGATTTCGCACAAAGGGCACGAAGAAGAAGCGGCAATCCCCGCTGTCGCGGGAATGACGAAAAGGGCGGCAAGGGGGGGTCGTCAGCCGATATCCCTCAGTCCAACATCTTCCGCTTCTCATCCACCCACATCTTCCCCTCGTCGCCGCCCCAGAGCAGCCAGGCGATATAGCCGGCGGATGGGCGCGCCGGGTCGGCCCAGTTGCGGCCCTGTTTATCGACCGCGTGGCGGGCGAAATAGCTGTACATGGACTTGATGTCCTTGGGCTCCAGCGGTTCGCGGGCGATCAGCTGCTCGGCGCGGGCGACGCCGACATGGGTGCCGCCGCGGCCGTGTTTCGCCCGCAGGTCCAGCCCGCGCGCGGCGTTCTCCGCCATCTTGCTTGTCGGCACGAAACGCACGGGTTTCGGCATGCGGCGCTCCCTTCAGATCGAGGGTGAGCCTTTCCCTCTGCGCGCCGGATAATCCACAGGAATCTGAATCGCTGGCGCGGGCCCGTCGAACGGTTGGGCGAGGGCCGGGAATTCCCTCTCTGCAAGACATCGGTTCAGCGCCGAAACGAATCCTTCGCGCGACGAACTGCGGGCTTCGGCAATGATTTACCGTCTTGCGTCCGGACTCGCGTTGGAACACAATCCCTAGCGCTAACACCGGGGGCTCACACAAGACGTGGTATTCACCGCGCGCGACACCATATCGCGTGCACGGATGACTCACGCCCTGTGGAACACGGGGACAGGCGTTTTTCGCCCGCCCGGACGAGCCCTGGAAGTGTTACCGATGGTTGGCTTGCCCGAATCGAACAGATCGGGAACAATGAGGGGCTTGGGACGCATGGATTTCAGGGACACGCAGGAGGCCGATATGAGCGCCACCACCGTCGAGGCCGCGGACACCGGCACCGGCACGGGCACCCGCGAAGTGCGCGCGCGTCCCTTCCCAGTCGAGGTCGACCACAGCCGCGATTCGCTGCTGACCGAGTTCGGCAAGGACACGCTGCGCGACCGTTATCTGCTGCCCGGCGAATCCTATCAGGACCTGTTCGTCCGCGTCGCCTCCGCTTACGCAGACGACGCCGCCCATGCGCAGCGGCTCTACGACTATATCTCGCGCCTGTGGTTCATGCCGGCGACGCCGGTGCTGTCGAACGGCGGCACCGGGCGCGGCCTGCCGATCTCCTGCTACCTGAACTCGGTCGACGATAGTCTCGAAGGCATCGTCAACACATGGAACGAGAATGTCTGGCTCGCCTCGCGCGGCGGCGGCATCGGCACCTATTGGGGCAGCGTGCGCGGCATCGGCGAGCCGGTCGGCCTGAACGGCAAGACCAGCGGCATCATCCCCTTCGTGCGCGTTATGGATTCGCTGACGCTGGCGATCAGCCAGGGCTCTCTCCGCCGTGGTTCGGCTGCCTGCTATCTCGACATTTCGCACCCCGAGATCGAGGAGTTCCTCGAGATCCGCAAACCCTCCGGCGACTTCAATAGGAAGGCGCTGAACCTGCACCACGGCGTGCTGATCACCGACGACTTCATGGAAGCGGTGCGCGGCGGCGAGGAATGGACACTGCGTTCGCCCAAGGACGGGTCGGAACGCGCCAAGGTCGACGCCCGCTCGCTGTTCCAGAAGCTGGTCGAAACCCGCCTTGCGACCGGCGAGCCGTACATCGTCTTCGCCGATCATGTGAACAAGGCGATGCCGCGCCACCACCAGGAGCTGGGCCTCAAGGTCTCGACCTCGAACCTCTGCTCCGAAATCACGCTGCCGACCGGCCGCGATCACCTCGGCAACGATCGCACCGCGGTCTGCTGCCTGTCGTCGCTGAACCTCGAAACCTGGGACGAGTGGAACGGCGACAAGCAGTTCATCGAGGACGTGATGCGCTTCCTCGACAATGTGCTGACCGATTACATCGAGCGCGCGCCGGACGAAATGGCGCGGGCCAAATATTCGGCGGGCCGCGAACGCTCCGTCGGGCTCGGTGTGATGGGCTATCACTCGTTCCTGCAGGCGCGCGGCATTCCGTTCGAATCCGCGATGGCCAAGTCGTGGAACCTGAAGATGTTCAAGCACATCCGCGCCGGCGCCGACGAAGCGTCGATGATGCTGGCGACCGAGCGCGGCCCGTGCCCGGACGCGGCCGAGCGCGGCGTGATGGAGCGGTTTTCGTGCAAGATGGCGATCGCGCCGACCGCGTCGATCTCGATCATCTGCGGCGGCACTTCCGCCTGCATCGAGCCGATCCCGGCCAACATCTACACCCACAAGACGCTGTCGGGCAGCTTCTCGATCCGCAATCCGTATCTGGAGAAATTGCTGATCGAGAAGTCCAAGAACTCTGACGCGGTGTGGAACTCGATCCTTGAGAAAGGCGGCTCGGTCCAGCACCTCGACTTCCTCACAGGCGAAGAAAAGGACTGCTACAAGACCAGCTTCGAGATCGACCAGCGCTGGCTGATCGAGCTCGCCGCCGACCGCACGCCCTATATCGACCAGTCCGCCAGCCTGAACCTGTTCATCCCGGCCGACGTCGAGAAATGGGACCTCTTGATGCTCCATTTCCGCGCGTGGGAGCTCGGCATCAAGTCGCTCTATTACCTTCGCTCGAAATCCGTCCAGCGCGCCGGCTTCGCCGGCGGCGTCGAAGCCGACAACACCCCCGACCTGCGCCAGATCGAGGTCGAGGCAAAGGATTACGACGAGTGTTTGGCGTGCCAGTAGGCCAGTCGCACTCACCCTCCCGCGGCTGCGCCGCTCCTTCCCTCTCCCGGCGGGAGAGGGAGGGGCCCATCGCGTCAGCGATGGGAGGGTAAGGGCGATGGTGATGCAGAATTATCGCGGCCTTCCTGGCGGCTCCGTCGACCGCGCCCGCGAACTCCGTCGCAACCGCACCGAAGCCGAAGACAAGCTCTGGTACGGCCTGCGCGAAAGGCTACCGGCGTACAAATGGCGCTTCCAGGTGCCGTTCCATCCCTATTACGCCGATTTTGCGTGTCTAAAGGCCAAGCTGATCATCGAAGTCGATGGCGGCCAGCATGACGAGGCGCGCGCCCGCGATGCACGCCGGACGCGCTTCCTCGAAGCAAAAGGCTTCCGCGCCCTTCGCTTCTGGAACAACGACGTTCTTGAGAATCTGGACGGCGTGCTGGAGGCGATCTCTATCTCCCTCTCCCAGCGGGAGAGAGTGTCGGGCCGGTCATGCTCCCAGCATGACCTAAATGGTGTGGGGCACCATTTACCCGACACTGGAGCGGCGAAGCCGCGGAAGGGTGAGGGCGGCAGCCTATGACACCCTCATCCTCACCCTCCCACCTCGCTGCGCGAGGCGGGCCCCTCCCTCTCCTGGAAGGAGAGGGGTTAAGCTTCCTCTTCGAACAACTCCGCCGCGTTCGCGCCGGTCGCGCTCAGCCGTACCTTGTCGCCCTCGACGCCGGCGACCAGGCCGACGGAGATGTAATGGTGGTGCCCGGCATGGGCGCCTTGGCCGCCTTCCACGTCGGCGCCGGAGTCCTTCTTGGTCAGCTTGATGCGGTCGCCTTCGACATGGTCGACGGTGCCGACATGGACGCCGTCGGCGCCGATCACGTCCATATGCTCGCGGATCTGGCTGAGGTCGGTCATTCTTACTCCTCCTTCGTTTCGCCTTCACAACGCGCAGGCCGGAGATTGGACGCATGACCCGGAATCGATCCGTCGCAGCCCCCGCGCTGCTGCTCGCGCTCGCCGCCTGCGCCCGTCAAGTCGGAAGCGCGGTCCAGCACGGCCCTGACACGCCCGGCTTCCTGCTGGGCGTCTGGCACGGCTTCATCTTCCCGGTCGCCTGGGTGCTCAGCCTGTTCATGCCGGACGTCGCGATCTACGCGGTCCCGAACAATGGCGGCTGGTACGATTTCGGCTATTTCGTCGGCATCGTGTTCTTAGGCGTCGGCGCCCGCAAGACGCACACCGTCACCCGCACCCGCATCATCCGGACGCGCGACTGATGGCGCGCGCACCCCTTCCTCCCCATATCCAGATCAACGCGGAGTAACGCCCATGCCTCTCCTGTCCGCCTCCAAATCCTACAAGCCGTTCGAATACCCCTGGGCGTTCGAGTTCTGGAAGCGCCAGCAGCAGATCCACTGGATGCCGGAGGAAGTGCCGCTGGGCGAGGATTGCCGCGATTGGGCGCAAAAGCTCACCAATCATGAGCGGAACCTTTTGACCCAGATCTTCCGCTTCTTCACCCAGGCCGATGTCGAGGTGCAGGATTGCTACCACGACAAATATGGCCGCGTGTTCAAGCCGACCGAGATCAAGATGATGCTGACCGCGTTCAGCAACATGGAAACGGTCCACATCGCCGCCTATTCGCACCTGCTCGACACGATCGGCATGCCGGAAAGCGAATACAGCGCCTTCCTCCAGTTCAAGGAGATGAAGGACAAGCATGATTACATGCAGCAATTCGGCGTCGACAATGACGAGGATATCGCGAAGACGCTAGCGATGTTCGGCGGCTTCACCGAGGGGCTGCAGCTGTTCGCGTCGTTCGCGATGCTGATGAACTTCCCGCGCTTCAACAAGATGAAGGGCATGGGCCAGATCATCAGCTGGTCGGTCCGCGACGAAAGCCTGCACTGCGAAGGCATCACCCGCCTGTTCCACGCCTTCGTGAAGGAACGCGACTGCCTTACCAAGGCGGTCAAGGAAGACATTCTCGATTGCTGCCAGAAGACCGTGCGGCTGGAGGATGCGTTCATCGACCTGGCGTTCGAAATGGGCCCGGTGCCCGGCATGACGCCCAAGGAGATCAAGAAGTACATCCGCTACATCGCCGACTGGCGCCTGGGCCAGCTCGGCTTCGCCCCGATCTACATGATCGACGAACACCCGCTGCCGTGGCTGGCGCCACTACTCAACGGGGTGGAGCACGCCAACTTCTTCGAGACGCGCGCGACCGAATATTCGAAGGCCGCGACGCGCGGAAACTGGAACGAGGTGTGGGATAACTTCGACCGGCGCAAGGCCGCGAAGCTCGCCGTGGTCGCGAACGAGGACGGCGAGGGCGAGGATATGTTCGCACGGGCGGGCGTGGCGGCGGAATGAGCATGAAATGGTTGCCGAGAGGAGTCTTAGGCTTTTTCTCGATTCTTGCAGCCGTTTGGTGTCTTGGGGTTGTTCTGCAGGGGCTGGCAGCGGGACATGACTTAAGTTTTGTAGAGACCGACTTTAGCCTCTCAGGAACTTTTGGGGACTCGTTCGGAGGGCTAAGTGCTTTTATGGCTACCGCAGCGGCGATTGGAGCATGGGAAGCGGTCAGATATCAGCGCGAAGAACTTGCAAACGCTACGAAGCGTGAGACGGAACTCGATAAAGTGGCTGCCAAGCGCGATTTTGAGGTCACCTTCTTCCATCTACAAGCCACGTTAGATCGCATTGTTGAGCAGATAGATATTGGGCATCTCACGTGGAAGCGCACTGGTAAGGATGCATTCTCCAGCTTTGCCGATCAGGTACGCAAGACGAAGGAAAAGAGTGATCCAGATTACGGCAGTGCTTACCAGATCGTATTTTTAAGAAACCAAAACGACTTAGCGCACTATTTTCGGACGCTCTTCAATATCGTTTTCTACGTCGACGGCTCGGAACGGGAAGATGCATATTTTTACGTGAAGCTCATAAGGGCCACATTGTCCGAGCCCGAGTTGATTCTGCTCGCTCTCAATGGCCTTTTCCATGAAGAAGGTAGGGCTAACTTTAAGCCGTTGATCGAGAAGTATGCCCTCCTAAATAACATATCGGCAGGCGCCAAAGCCGATTTCGATCTCGAAGATCATTATGAACCTATCGCTTTTGGAAGCGTCGGACTAGAAATTTCACCAAGCTGAAGGAGCGTAAGATGGCCAATGATCGCAACGTTTGGGTCGTGGGAAGCAAGGACGGGTGGAAGGTCAAGCGCGAAGGCGCGTCCAGAGCCTCGTCAGCGCACCGGACTCAGGCAGAGGCATGGACCGAGGCGCGTAAGCTCGCGCAGCAGTCTCGTGGAGAGGCCTTTTTACAGGGGCTTGATGGGCGCATTCGCGAGCGAAACAGCTTTGGCAATGATCCTCATAGCAGGCGTGGCTAAACCCAAAGGTTGACGTAGCGCTTGGCTCGATCCAAGATCCCCTTATGTTCTCCTCTGCCGACAACCTCTCCGACGCCGAAATCGACTTGCTCGCCAGTGCGCGGGGGAGGAAATTCGGCACCATTCTCGCCGATCCGCCGTGGCAGTTTCAGAACCGCACCGGCAAGGTCGCGCCGGAGCATAAGCGGCTCTCGCGTTACGGCACGATGACGCTGGATGAGATTTGCGCGCTGCCGGTCGCCGATATCGCCGCCGATCCCTCTCACCTCTATCTCTGGGTGCCGAACGCTCTGCTGCCGCAAGGGCTGCAAGTGATGGAGGCGTGGGGCTATCGCTACATTTCCAACATCGTCTGGCACAAGGTGCGCAAGGACGGCGGATCGGACGGGCGCGGCGTCGGCTTTTATTTCCGCAACGTCACCGAGCTGCTGCTGTTCGGCGTGCGTGGGCGTAACGCCCGCACCCTCCCGCCCGGCCGCAGCCAGGTCAACCTGCTCGCCACCCGCAAGCGCGAACACAGCCGCAAGCCCGACGAGCAATACAAGATCATCGAGGATTGCAGCTGGGGCCCCCGCCTCGAAATGTTCAGCCGCGGCAAGCGCACCGGCTGGACCGTCTGGGGCAACCAGGCCGACGACGATTACAAGCCGACCTGGGACACCTACAGCTACAACAGCGCGATCGATATCGCCGCAGAGTAACTCCCTCGTCACCCCGGACTTGATCCGGGGTCCACCTTCTTCTTGACTGGTGGGAAAGGTAGGTGGATGCCGGATCAAGTCCGGCATGACGGCAGGGGGCGATCCCGTCCCGATCAGGCCGTTAGCTATAGGGCTTGCCGTTCCAGGTCGCTTCCGTCGCGGCGACGATCAGGATCGGGCATGACCCCATCACGCCCCGGCGTACGCGCATCCGCGCTTTATCGAATGCCGTGACCGTCGATGTCGTGAGATCGATCGGAAGCCTTGGGCTCTTCTGTTCATCAGGCAATGTCGCCTGATATTCGGCCCAGAGGCGCCGTGCCAGTTGCAGCAGCGCCAGGCGGTCCTTGGTGATGATCACGCCGGCGGAAATGACGCCTGCTTCAAACCATGATCGGTAGGAGGCGAGATCGCGGTCCAGGTTTCCGTCCTTCGCGTTCCACTCGACATCCAGAACGATGCGGTTCTTGAAGTTGTCGACGAGGTAGCCTTCCTGATGCACCGTCGGCAGTTCGCCGAGCTTCTCGCCTGCCCGCGAAAACAGGACGCCCTTCGTCTCCAGATCCAGTCGCGTCTCGCGCCAGCCTCGACGGGCAAATTCCTCGTCTATTTGCGCAGCAATGTCGCCGCGATTGCCGCCCGCCTTGAGCCATGAACTCGGATCAAGGCGGTAGGTCGAGAGCACATCAACAATGTCCGCCCATTCCTGCGGGCAGACGGCCTGCATAACAGCCGCCGCGGAATTGGACTCCATGAAGGCCCAATGATTCCTTGCGACTGGCGGAAGAACTGCGGGAAGATCGTACGTGAAGGTCTCGAACATCGTCGCGTTATGCAGGACCGGCGGGTGAAAGCAAAAGGAGGCTTCGATACCCCACGGCGTTGGCGCGTCTGCCTGAATGGTGGCACACTCGGCGACCCCGCACGTTCTCACCCCATGCCCCACGTCCAATCCGAGGCCGTCGCGCAGATCGAATATGACGCACCCTCGCGCACGCTGTTCGTGCGGTTCACCAGTGGCGAGTGGTACAGCTATTTCGACGTGCCGCCGCGCGTCCGCGAGGCGTTCGAGGCGGCGGAGTCGAAGGGCCGATTCTTCCAGGAGCATATCCGCGACCGCTACGCCTATCAGGGGCCGCTGGAAGTGTCCGCCTGAATGCTGAGTGCGTCGGCCGCTCAGCCCTGGTCGGGCGGGCGATAGCCCAGCGCCTCCAGATCGATCCCTTGCGCGATCAGCCGCTCGGCATCGTCCGGCGTGCCATAGCGGGCGAGCGCATGGACGGCATCGCGTTCAATCTCGTCCAGCACCGCATCGCGCGGCGGCGGAGCGGCTGATCGCGCCGGCGCCGTTGGCGATCCTGCCGGATCGACGCCCGCTCTTCTGGAGACAGGCTGGCCTGATACAGCATGCCCACCACAACGAGCGCCAGCAGGAGGAGGCATATCCAGAGCATCGAGATAGTCTTACCGCCCCTTCGCCCCGTTGCGCGAGGTGAAGTCTCGAGACGGCTTTCGCTCACCGAACCTCGATCAGCGATTCTCCGTCCTCGAGCTTACTAACGATGGCTTCCCATCGCTCCGCAAGCCAAGCCGACAAGGCCCGGTTCGTGATGTTCCCGCATCGGAACCAAAGCAGGCGATAGCTTCGCTCTGGAAAGCGGGTGACGAAATCATCGTCCTTGCTGACGAGGATGAGCCCGTGCCGTTCCGCATAACCGACGATCGCGGCATCCGGCGTCTGCCCGCCGAGCGTTTCGGTGACGTGTTCGGAAGCGAAACCCTGCTCCTGCAGCCACGCGCAAAGCCCCGGTGGCAGCTGCGCGTCGACCAGGAAGCGCATCAGGCGGCTTGCACGACCGTGTGGTCAACGGCGCGGGCCCCATAAGCGAGGCAGGCGAGGACGTCCTCGCGCGACAGATAGGGAAAATCCGCCAGCAACTCGTCCGTCGTTGCGCCGGAGGCGAGCGCGTCCAGCACGTCCGCCACGCGCACGCGTGTCCCGGCGACGATCGGCCGGCCACCGCAGACTGCCGGGTCAATGACGATGCGCTGCCGCTTGCTCATGCCGCGAAGGTGCGGCCGCTCGCGTGGATAGTCAACAACCGCGGACCGTGCTTGACCCGCCCCATTCCCCTCCCGTAACCATCGCCGTACCAACCGGAGTGGATATGTCGGAGATTGTCGCCCGCTGATCGGGCTCCCATCAAAGTATTACTTTGATGGGCACCCTCGACGGGCCGGGGCTTGCCTCGGCTGCCGTCGGGCATGCGTGACGCGCGCGGCGGGCTGAGCGCCCGGCGCGCCTGGCGTCGCGCGGGTCTCACCGTCAGCAACGGGCCTTCTCCACTTGAACATCTCGAAACAGGAACAGCGCGTGCTGCACGCGCTCGCGTTGGGCGGCCGCATTGGGCACCGCCGTCACCCGCAAACCGGCAAGATCGTCGCGGTCGATTGCTTCACGCGCGAGGGCTTCGTTCTCGCCGACTGCACGACAGGCGTCTTCCGCCGCCTCAAACGCCGCCGGCTGATCGCCAGCCAGGGCGGCCAACCCTACCGCATCAGCCGCGACGGCTTGGCGGCGGTCCGGCCGCAATTGGATCAACGGTAGGGAAGGGGGCTCACACGAAGACACAAAGGCACAAAGAAAGCGCCGTTCCCTTCGTGTCTTCGTGTTCTTCGTGTGAGCCAATGAAGCGCTGCAGCAGGCAGCGCCACAAACCGCTGTCCTACACGCCCGCCGCTGTGCCAAGCTCGCCGCGGCTCATTCTCAGTGTCGATCGGCCCTCCGCAACGCAGCTTCGCCGGAAAGGGAAAATTTCCCCGAATCCATGTGAATGTCGTCCAGGTCGTCCAAATCGTCCATGTCCGGCGAGCAAAAGAAAACGGGCCCGGAGCCTGCACCCCGAGCCCGTCTCTACTCTCTCAATCCGGGTGGGCTTACGCCGCGACGCGGGCGCCTTCCGGCAGCGCTGCCTTCACCTGGGCGACGATCGCCGCAAAGGCTTCGCCTTCGTGCATCGCGATGTCGGCCAGGACCTTCCGGTCCAGCTCGACGCCGGCGAGCTTGCAGCCGTGCATGAACACACCATAGGTCAGGCCTTCGGCCCGGCATGCGGCGTTGATGCGCTGGATCCACAGGGCGCGGAAGTTCCGCTTCTTCACCTTGCGGTCGCGATAGGCGTACTGGCCGGCCTTTTCGACCGCCTGGCGCGCGATGCGGATCGTGTTCTTGCGACGGCCGTAATAGCCCTTCGCCTGATCCAGAATGCGCTTGTGCTTCGCCTTCGTCGTGGTGCCGCGTTTCACACGTGCCATTATCGGTCCTCCTTACTTCAGGCCGTAGGGGGCCCAGGCCTTCACCGTCGCCGTGTCGGCGTCGGAGAGGACAGAGGTGCCGCGGTTCTGGCGGATATATTTGCCGTTGTGGCTGATCAGGCGGTGGCGCTTGCCGGCCACGCCGTGCTTCAGCTTGCCGGTGGCGGTGATCTTGAAGCGTTTCTTCACACCGCTCTTGGTCTTGAGCTTGGGCATTTTCGTCCTTTCGATCTGTTCGACGATTACGGACGGCCACGGCAGCCCACACTGGCCGGGCAGTCCCTTCTTATCGCGAAGCGGCGGCTCCTAGCGGGGAGGCGTGCGAATTGCAACCGGATGCGCGGATCGGCGGTTGATGCCGGTCATGAACGAGATGGCCCGGCCCGGCGCCTTCGACGAAGCGCGCCCGATCCATCGCGATCCGGCCAGCACCGCGGTCGCGAGCCTCGTCGCCTTGCTCGCGACGATCGTCGGCCTGATCCTGCTCGCCTGGACCGTTCTCTACGTCACCAAAGGCCGGTTCCTGAAACATACGTTCGAGAAATATGCCAGCCGCTCGGCCGAGCGCGAGGTGCGGGTCGCAGGCGATTTCCAGCTGTACCTGAACCCGATCGACATCAAATTCCTGGCCGAAGGGCTGACGATCACCAACCCGAAATGGGCGAAGGAGCCCTATTTCCTGAAGTCGAAGCTGATCGACAGCGACATCAAGACGATCCCGCTGATCTTCGGCCGGCAGCGGGCGGACTGGCTGATGCTGCTGAACGGCGATGTCGACCTGGAATGGAGCGCCGACGGCAGGCAGAACAGCTGGACGATGGGCAAGCCGTCGGCCAAGCCGCTCGAGCTGCCGGATATCCGCCGCGCGCTGATCCAGGGCACGCGCATCCGCTACAGCGATCCGCGGATGCGGCTTACTGCCGATGTCGGCATCGACACCGTTCGCGCGCAGGACACCCGCTTTGCGCAGGATATCCGCTTCGCCGGCACCGGTTCGCTGCGCGACCGGCCGTTCCGCCTTTCGGGCAGCCTGCTCTCGCCCAACGAGACGGTGACGGGCGGCCGGAACCGGTTCCGCATGCATGCAGAAGGCTACCGGACCGTGCTGGACGTCAGCGGCACGCTGGCGGGCGCGACGCGAATCGAGGGCGCGCCGCTCGACTTCCGGCTGCGCGGCGCCAATCTCGACGACGCGTTCGACTTCATCGGCGTCACAGTTCCCGACACGCGCGCCTACAGCCTGCGTTCGGTCCTGACGAAGCAGGACGGCGAATGGCGGTTCACACGGCTGCGCGGCCGGTTCGGCGACAGCGACCTTGCCGGGCGACTGACCGTCTCCACCCCGGCCAATCGTCTGAAGCTGGATGCGAACCTTGCGACCGACACGCTCGACCTGATCGATGCCGGCCCGTTCATCGGCTATGACCCGAAGCGGCTCGAGGCGACCGGCGGCCAGGTCGCGCGCATGGACGGGGGCCATCCGCGGATCCTGCCCGATGCGCCTCTAAAGGCCGACGCGATCCGCCGGTTCGACGCGGACGTGCACTGGACGGTGCGCCGCATCCGCGGCGACAAATGGCCGATCTCGAACATCGCCCTTACGCTCGCGCTGAACCACAGCCTGTTGAAGCTGTCGCCGCTGACGTTCGATCTCGATCGCGGCCATGTCTCGTCCGACATTTCGATCGATGCCCGCCGTCAGCCGATCTTCACCGATCTCGACCTGCGCCTCTCGCCGACGCCGATGGGTCGGCTATTGAAGGGCTTCGGGGTCGAGGAATCGGGCACGACTGGCACGCTGAAGGCGCGCGTCAAGCTTGCCGGCCCTGGCGACAGCGTGCGCAAATGGCTGGGCAACTCCAACGGGCGGATCGCGATCATCATGCCGCAGGGCTCACTCTGGGCCCGCAACGCCCAGCTGTCGGAGCTCGATATCGGCACCTTCGTCTGGAAGATGTGGAAGCACGAGCTGAAGCAGCCGGTCGAAATCAATTGCGGCCTGATCGCGTTCACCGTGCGCAACGGCGTGGCCGCCGCCGATCCGATCCTGATCGACACCACGAAGAACGTCATTCTCGGCCGCGGGGGCGTCAGCTTCCAGACGGAGGCGATCGACCTGCGCATTCGCGCGGACGGCAAGAAATTCAGCCTGTTCTCGGGGCAAAGCCCGGTTGGCATCGGCGGCTATTTCGCCAAGCCCACGCTTGACGTGATCAGCCCGCAGCTGCTGGCGCGGGGCGGGGCGGCGGTCGGCCTCGGCGCCGTCGTGTCGCCGCTCGCAGCGGTCCTCGCGTTCGTCGACATCGGCGACGCCAAGGCGGCCGCCTGCGGTCCGGTGCTGTCCGGCGCGACTGCGTCAGCCCAGCGCACCAAAGGCGGCCATCCGCGCGACGATGTCGGCAACGGCACCACCGGCAAGTCGAAGTCCGGCCAGCGTTCGCCCGAAGAACGGCACGCGCAGCGCAAGAAGTTCCTCGGCATCTTCTGAGTCGCGATGTGATATAGTCCCACCGCCGGCGCGACTCGCCACTTCGTCGTTTCCGAGCCCTTTCGCCGCCGGCACCCAATGGAGGTCGCCATGCGCGCACGTTTCACCGCGTTGCCGTTGCGTCTCGCGTTGCTTGCCACCGCTTCCGCCGCCGTCCTGCTCGCCGCCTCGCCGGCTTTCGGTGCCCCGCCGCGGGTTGGCGTGACCAGCCTTGTCACCGATGACCAGGCGTTCCTGGCAACCCAAGGGTTCAAGCCTGCGGTCACGCAGGACCCCAGCCTGATCAATCCCTGGGGGATGTCGTTCGGCCCGACCAGTCCGTTCTGGACGTCGGACCAGGGCGCCGGCAAGGCGACGCTCTATAACGCCTCCGGCGGCAAGATCGGCCTGACCGTCACCATTCCCGGCAGTCCGTCACCGCCGACCGGTCCGACCGGCCAGGTGTTCAACCCCACCACCGATTTCGTGCTACCCGCCGACGGTGCCAAGGCGAACTTCATCTTCGCTAACCTGGACGGCACGATTTCGGGCTGGAACAATGGGCTGGGCACCAACGCCGCGGTAGCCGCGAGAACGCCCGGTGCGATATACACCGGCCTCGCGATGGGCAGCAGCGGCGGACACAATTTCCTCTACGCCGCCAATGCCGGTCAAGGACGGGTCGACGTGTACGACTCCGCCTTCATGCTGACGTCGTCGAGCGGCTTCGTCGACCCGAACCTCCCCGCCGGCCTCGCGCCGTTCAACATCGCCAATATCGGCGGCCAGCTTTATGTCACCTACGCGCCGCCGGAGAACGCCGACGAAGCGCCGCTCGGCACTGGCGTCGTCGACATATTCGGCACCGACGGCACGTTGGTCCGGCGCTTTGCGACCGGGGGACAATTGTTGTCGCCCTGGGGCATGGCACGCGTGCCGGATAGCTTCGGCTTGGTGGGTGGCAGGATCCTGATCGGCAATTTCGCCGATGAGGATGGCTTCATCAACTCGTTCCGGGAAAGCGACGGCGCATATCTCGGCATGCTCGCCGATGCGTCGGGCGCGCCGTTGAAGATTCCCTATCTCTGGTCGCTTGCGTTCGGGAACAACGGTGTCGGTGCCGATTCCAACGCACTCTACTTCACCGCCGGCATCGGCGACGAGGAGCACGGGCTGTTCGGGCGGCTAAACGTGGTGCCGGAGCCGGCGATCTGGGCGTTGCTGCTGGCCGGCTTCGGCCTTGCCGGCTGGCAGGCCCGCCGCCGCACGGCTCAGCCGCTGCCCGGATAGCGTTCGCGGCTGAGCAGCCTCGCCAGGTGCGCCGCGTTCGACGCGGCCGCCTTGGCGGTGGCGGTGATCTTGTCGGGCACCTTGGGCAAGTCCTTGAAATCCACCTTGCCCATGGCCTCCCCGACCCAATAGGTCGCCGATGCGGCCGGCACGGTGAAGCCGACATCGTTCAACGCCTGGAGCAGCGACGCGGTGATGCTGTGCGCGCCGTCCTCGTTGCCGACGATGCCGACCAGCACGGTCCTGCCATAGGCCGGCGTGCGGCCTTGCGCGTCGGTTTCGCTGAGGAAGGCGTCCATGCGCTCGAGCACGCGCTTGGCAACGCTCGACATCTGGCCGAGCCAAACCGGTGTCCCGAAGATCAGGATATCGGCGGCGATGATCTTGGCGCGGATCGCGGGCCAGGCGTCGCTGGCGCCTTCGTCCGATTTCACGCCCGGCTTCACGTCGTGATCGACGACCCGGATCGTCTCCGTCAGGTGAACGTCGTGCTTGGCGAGTTCGCCCGCGATCAGGCCGATCATCCGGTCGGTGGAGGACTGCGCCCCGGTTTTCAGGGTGCAGTTGAGCGCGATCGCGGAAAGAGCCATGCCCGGCAGACGCATGAGCGTCCGGCCGGGTTCCTACGCTGCGCCGTCAGCCTCGCCGTCGGCAGGTGTCAGGAAATAGGGTTCCACCGGCCCCGAAAGCTTGATCGTCAGCGGGCGCCCGTGCCGATCCGTCTTCTTGCCGAGCGCGACGCGCACCCAGTTTTCGGGCACCGAATATTCCTCGACATCGGCACGCTCGGCGCCCTTGAAGCGAATGCCGATGCCGCGGCCGAGCACGTCGGCATCATAGTGCGGGCTGCGCGGGTCGTTCGAAAGACGATCGGGAGGAGTGTCGGTCATCGCCGCGCCTTAGCCGCTCGCCTCACGCCGCCGCAAGCGCCGCGACGCGGGCGTTGGCGGCGCGCAAATCCTCGACGAACTGCTCATATTCGCGCTCCTTGTCGGCGCGGTCGTGCAGGCGGAGCAGATAGCTCGGATGGATCGTCACCCAGCATTCGCCGCCGTCCTCCAGCGTCAAGGGACGCCCGCGGCTGCCCGCGATCGTCACCACCTTGTGCAGCAACGAACGCGCCGCAGTGGCCCCAAGCGCGACCGTGACGGGCGGGCGGATCAGCATCCGCTCCTGATCGATCCACCATCGACATGCCTCGATCTCCGGCCCTTGCGGCTTGGAATGGATGCGCCGCTTGCCGCGCTGCTCGAACTTGAAATGCTTGACCGCATTGGTGACGTAGGTGGTGGCGCGGTCCACGCCCGCGTCGGCCAGCGCCTTGTCGAGCACCTGTCCCGCGGGGCCAATAAATGGCTTGCCGGCTAAATCTTCCTGGTCACCGGGCTGCTCGCCGACCAGCATCAGCTTCGCCGAGACCTCGCCCTCGCCGAACACGGTCTGCGTCGCGCATTTGTACAGGTGACAGCGCGTGCAGCCGGCGGCTTCGTCGCGCAGCGCTTCCCAGGCGACCGCGCTGTTGCCGCCGATCCGTGCGCGTGACTGTGCAACCATGCCGCTCTCCCGGGCCTGCGCCCCTGCGATCAACTGCGGGACCAACGCGGTCTCGGGCATGTTTTTCCAATATCGGCGCGGCATCTCCTTCAGCATCGTCCCGACCTTCAGCCGGGCCGGGTTAAAGATCGAGGCGTAATAGGCGCGCCACACCTCCTCGACCGGATCGCCGGCCGGCGCCTCGGCCTTGGTCGCGCCGGGACCTTCGGTCAGCGTTTGGCCGTCCCAGTGGATCGACAGGGCAGGCGTCAGGATCGACCAGTGCATCGCGGCGAACCGCCGAGCGAAGAAACCCGCGTTCATCCGCACGATGTGATGCTCGGGCTCGAACCAGGCGACGAAGCGCGGCCCTTCGCCGGTTGCCAGTTCGCGGAAGCGCAGGAAGGCGCGCATCTTGTGCAGGTCGCGCCGCACCGCCTTCGCCATGTCCTCCAGGCGCCGCAACAGCGGATCGGCCGCGTCGTGCATCAGCCCGGGCTGTTCGCGGAGGCGCAACAGCATGCGATAGAGAAGGGCAAAGCGCTCGGAATCCGAATGGGCGACGACGCTCTGCGCCAGGTCGACAAAGAGGCGCGGGACGGCAAAGCCTATCCCTTGATTCGGCAGATCGGCTTCCTCTCCGAACAGATCGGTCGCAGCCTCTCCGACCTGCCATATGACCTGATCCGCCGGTACGCCTGCCGAGGCGAGTGCCCGCGCCGCCGTTCGCCAGCCCTCGAAATCATCCTCTGCCGCGAGGCGCACGATGCGCATCAGCCGAACAGCTCCAGCTGCTCACGCGGGGGTGCGACAAGCGGCTTCAGGTCGGCACGGTCGGCGAGAAGAGTGGGGCGCCAGTCCTCGGCCACGATGAACGGCCGCAGCCTTGCGATCGAGACGGTCAGGCGAGCGATGTCGTCAAGGCGGAGCCGCCGCAAGCGACGGCTCGCCAGGATCGCGTTCACTGCCTTCACGCCCAGACCGGGGATGCGCAGCAGCATCTCCTTCGGCGCCCGGTTCAGGTCGACGGGAAATCGCTCGCGGTGCTTCAATGCCCAGGCAAGCTTCGGGTCGATGTCCAGCGGCAACATGCCCGTGGGGCCAGCCGCGGCCACGACGTCCTGCGGCTGGAATCCATAGAAGCGCATCAGCCAGTCGGACTGGTACAGCCGGTGCTCGCGCATCAGCGGCGGGCGGCGAAGCGGCAGGACGGCGCTGGCGTCAGGTATCGGGCTGAAGGCGGAGTAATAGACGCGGCGCAGCTTGTACCGACCGTAAAGGGACGAGGCGCGGAGCACGATATCGCTGTCGGTTGCGCTGTCCGCGCCGACGATCATCTGGGTCGACTGCCCTGCGGGCGCGAGCCGGGGCGCGTGCTTGTACCTGGTCGCGTCCGCCGCATCGTCGATCGCGTGCGCGACGTCGGCCATCGCTGCTTCGATTCGCTGGCCGTCCTTTTCCGGCGCCAGCCGCTTCAATCCGCGCTCGGTCGGCAGCTCGATGTTGATGGAGACCCGATCGGAATGGATGCCGGCCAGTCGCACCAGCTCGGGATCCGCATCCGGAATCGTCTTCAGGTGGATATAGCCGCGAAAATCATGATCCTCGCGCAGGCTGCGCGCCACCTCGACGATCTGCTCCATCGTGTAGTCGGGGCTGCGGATGATGCCGGACGAGAGGAACAGCCCCTCGACATAATTGCGCTTGTAGAAAGCGAGGGTGAGATCGACGACTTCCTTCGCCGTGAACCGTGCGCGCCGCACGTTCGAGCTCTTGCGGTTGACGCAATAGTGGCAGTCGAAGATGCAGCTGTTCGTCAGCAGAATCTTCAAGAGTGAGATGCAGCGACCATCCGGCGCATAGGCGTGGCAAATGCCCATGCCTTCGGTCGACCCGATCCCCTTGCCGCCGCGGCTGTCGCGCTTTGCCGTGCCCGACGATGCGCAGGACGCATCATATTTGGCCGCGTCTGCCAGGATTTCGAGCTTATGCCGGACATCGAGCTGCGCCATTCGTTCTTATTATGTTCTCACAGGCGCGAACTCAAGGGCTTAGCTCGGGTCGGGGGTCATCAGCTTGCGGACAAAGCCGATCAGGCCCGTCTGGCGACTCCGCTTCAGTCGCTCGGCCTGCAGGATCGTGCGCACCTGCTCGAAGCATTTGGCGGCATCGTCGTTGACCAGCACATAGTCATAGCCGTCCCAGTGCGCGATCTCGCTGGCCGCGCGCGACATGCGGGCCTCGATCACCTCGTTGCTGTCGGTGTTGCGGGCGCGGAGCCGGCGTTCCAGCTCTTCCATCGACGGCGGCAGGATGAAGACGCGGACCACGTCGCCGCCCGCCAGCTGGTGCAGCTGCTGCGCGCCCTGCCAATCGATGTCGAACAGCACGTCGTTGCCCGACGCCAGGATTTCGTCGACCGGCTTGGCAGGCGTGCCGTAGCGGTGGCCGAACACGTGCGCCCATTCGAGGAATTCGCCGGCCGACGCCATTTCCTTGAAGCGCGGCAAGTCGACGAAATGATAATCGACCCCGTCCTGCTCGCCGGGCCGAATCGCCCGCGTGGTGGCCGAAACGGACATGCGCAGCAGCGGGTCGGCTTGCAGCAGCATGCGCGAGATGGTCGACTTGCCCGCTCCCGAAGGAGAGGACAGCACGAACAGCACGCCGCGGCGGCGGAATTTATGGGGATCGTCGGCGCGCGAGGCCAAAAGGGTCGTCGGGCGAAGCATGGCCGCTCGTGGCGCGGAGTCCTCGTTGCGTCAACTCCAGGAACTGCGCTCGAAGCCCACGGAATTTAGGAGGAGCGCTCTTTCCGCCGATCGAGGGCCTTTTTGGCGACCCAGGCGCCGCCGAGCACGAGCCCGATCGGACCAAGGCGCTTCATCGCCCCTGCCGCGACTGCGCCCAGCAGGGCGCCTTTGCCGCCCTCGCCATGACGGTCGCCGATTTCCTTGCCAACGAGTGCGCCGATTACCTTGCCGATCATCTCATTCTCCCGGTTTCGAAAGGCCAACGCCCGAACGCGCGGCTTTCTCCGCCAGGCCGGAGACCCCCTCGCGCCGTTCGAGCTCGGCGAGCACATCGTCGAAGCTAAGGCCCAAGCTCTCGAGCAGGACGGCCAAGTGAAACACCAGGTCCGCCGCCTCGCCGGTCAGCGCCCCAGGGTCGCCGCGGGTCGCGGCGATCACGGCCTCCACCGCCTCCTCGCCGACCTTCTGGGCGATCCGCTCACGACCCGTTGCGAGCAGGCGGGCGACATAGGACGAGTCCGGATCGGCGCCGCGGCGGGCGCGGATCCTTGCGGACAGGCGGGTCAGGCGATCGTCAGTCATGGCTGCGCACCGGGAAGCCGGCGGCGCCGAGTGCGGCGTGCGCCTCGGCGATCGTGTGGCGCCCGAAGTGGAAGATCGAGGCGGCGAGCACGGCCGAGGCATGGCCGTCGCGAATGCCTTCGACCAGATGCTCGAGCGCGCCGACGCCGCCGCTCGCGACCACGGGCACTGAAACCGCATCGGCAACGGCACGGGTCAGGGCGAGATCGTAGCCGCCCTGCGTGCCGTCGCGGTCCATCGAGGTGACGAGCAATTCGCCGGCGCCAAGCTCCGCCAGCCGCACGGCATGGTCGAGAGCATCGAGGCCGGTTGCGCGGCGCCCGCCATGCGTGAACACTTCCCAGCGGCCCGGACTGACTGCCCGCGCATCGACCGAAGCGACGACGCATTGGCTGCCGAAGCGGTCGGCAATGTCCGCCACCACCTCCGGCCGGTCCACCGCGGCTGAATTGACCGCGACCTTGTCGGCGCCGGCGAGCAGCAGCGCGCGCGCGTCCTCGACCGAGCGCACGCCGCCGCCCACCGTCAGCGGCATGAAACAGACCTCGGCCGTGCGGCGCACGACGTCGACCATCGTGCCCCGTGCCTCGTGGCTTGCGGCGACGTCGAGGAAGCAGAGCTCGTCCGCCCCGGCCGCGTCATAGGCCCGCGCCTGCTCGACAGGGTCGCCCGCATCCGCCAGGTCGACGAAATTGACGCCCTTGACCACGCGGCCGTTCGCGACGTCGAGGCACGGAATGACGCGGACCCGGACGGTCATCCCGCGACCCTGATGGCCTCGGCCAAATCGAGCCTGCCGTCGTAGATCGCGCGGCCCGTGATCACGCCCTCGATCCCGGCGCTTGCCTTCAGCGCGCGAATGTCCTCGATTCCCGCGACGCCGCCGCTCGCGATCACGGGGAGCGACTGGGCCGAAGCCAGCGCGGCCGTCGCGTCGACATTGACCCCTTTGAGCAGTCCGTCGCGGCCGACATCGGTGAACAGCAGGGCCGCGACCCCCGCATCCTCGAAGCGGCGCGCCAGATCGATCACGGGCACGTCGGACACATCCGCCCAGCCCTGCGTCGCGACCATGCCGTCGCGTGCATCGACGGCGACGACGATCCGGCCAGGGAAGTCCCGCGCCGCGCTGTGCACCAGTTCGGGGTCGGTCAGCGCGGCCGTTCCGATCACCGCGCGGTCGATGCCCAGCCTGAACCAGCGCTCTATGCTCGCGCGCGAGCGGATGCCGCCGCCCAGCTGGATCTTGCCCGAAAACGTCTCGCCGATGCCGCGGACCGCCTCGCCATTGACACTTTCGCCGGCAAAGGCGCCGTCCAGGTCCACGACGTGCAGCCAGTCCGCACCGGCGGCGGCGAAGCGCTCTGCCTGTGCCGCCGGATCATCGGCATAGACCGTCGCTCGCGCCATATCGCCTTCTGCGAGCCGCACGACCTGTCCGGCCTTCAGGTCAATTGCGGGAAAGACGATCACAGAGCCGATCCTCCCCTTAGAGGGGAGGTGGCGCGCGCAGCGCGACGGAGGGGTGTCAGCGGTTGAGAGTGAATCTCGAACCCTGACACCCCTCCACCACTCGCTGTCGCGAGCGGTCCCCCTCCCCTTGCAGGGGAGGAATTGGTTACGGCCGCCATGCGATAAACCTTTCGAGCAGCGCCAGGCCGTAGCGCTGGCTCTTTTCCGGGTGAAACTGCACGCCCACCATATTGTCGCGGCCGATCGCCGCGGCGACGGGGCCACCATGGTCGGTTTCGGCCAGCACGTCCGACCCGTCATAGGCGAAGGAATGCAGGAAATAGGCCTCGCCCGGCGCGATCAACGGGTGCGGCGCGGTCGGGCGGACGTCGTTCCACCCCATGTGCGGGACCTTCAGCTCGGGCCGGGGGGCAAGCGCGCGGACGGTGCCCTTGCACCAGCCGAGCCCGCGCGTCGTGCCATGCTCCTCGCCGGTCTCGGCCATCAGCTGCATGCCGACGCAGACGCCGAGGAACGGCCGCCCCTTTTCGCGCACCGACGCTTCAAGAGTACCGATCATGCCGGGTACCGCCGATAAGGCCCGCATCGCCGAGGCGAAGGCGCCGACGCCGGGCAGCACGATCCGATCCGCTCCAAGCACCTCTACTGGGTCTGCGGTCACCCTGACTTGCGCCGCCCCGGCCGCCCGCAAGGCGTTCCAGACAGAATGGAGATTTCCCGCCCCGTAATCGATGAGGGCGACGCTGCTCATTGCAGCAGGCCGGCCAGGTCCGGTGCGGCCATCGACGCTATGAAGGGGATCACCTCGGCTGTCGCGACCCCGCTCGCGATGAAGGGGTCGGTCGCGACGATGGCGTCGACCGCTGCCCGGTCGCCCCGGCAGACGATCACGCCGCCGGTTCGCGGATTGCGGCGACCTGAAGCCAGAACCCGCCCCTCAGCATATTGCCGTCCCAGCCATGCGAGATGCTGGTCCAGCCGCGCGTCGACGGCGGCCAGATCGGGAACGTAGGTCAGGACGACGACGCACAAGGGCGCGTCGGTGCGAACGGCAGCGTCCGAGTTCACAAAACGCCCTTCGTGCTCGGCACCGCGTCGGCCTTGCGCGAGTCGATCTCGACCGCTTGCCTCAGCGCGCGGGCGAGCGCCTTGAATGCGCTTTCGACCAGGTGGTGGTTGTTGCGGCCGTAAAGATTCTCGACGTGGAGGGTCAGGCCGGCGCTCTGGGCAAAGGAATGAAACCAGTGCTCGACAAGCTCGGTATCCCATTCGCCGAGCTTTTCCTGGGTGAACTCGAGCTTCCAGACCAGGAACGGCCGCCCCGAAATGTCGACCGCGGCGCGGGTCAATGCCTCGTCCATCGGCGCGTAGGCAGTGCCGTAGCGCATGATCCCGCGGCGATCGCCCAGTGCTTTGGAGATGGCGTCGCCGATCGCCAGCGCCGAATCCTCGGTCGTGTGGTGCTGGTCGATATGGAGATCGCCGTCGACGGTCACGTCGATGTCGATCAGCGCGTGGCGGCTGAGCTGCTCCAGCATATGATCCAGGAATCCGATCCCGGTCGCGACGCGGTACACGCCGGTGCCGTCCAGATTGACGGTGACGCCGATCTTCGTCTCAGCCGTGTTTCGGTTCACCGTGGCCGTGCGCATGAAACCCCCATGCGAATAACCGTGCCGCATTGCAACATGGCTTGACCCGTTCAGCGCCAAGACTACGAGTCGGCGCATGAGCGAGACTCCGCCGGACAGCCTGATTCCATACGACGAGATCGTGCAGGAAGCGCTGCGCGCCGTCGTCGGGCGCGTGCTCGGCGAAGTCGAGCAGACCGGTGGTTTGCCGGGCGAGCATCACTTCTACATCACGTTCAAGACCGCCCATCCCGGCGTCGAGATGCCGCGCCACCTCTCCGAGCGGTTTCCGGACGAGATGACGATCGTCCTCCAGAACAAATTCTGGGAATTGAGGGTCGCCGACAAGCATTTCGAGGTCGGGCTGTCGTTCAACCAGGTGCCCGCCAAGCTCTCGATCCCGTTCGCCGCGGTGACCGGCTTCGTCGATCCGGCCGTCAACTTCGCGCTGCAGTTCCAGGCGCAGGGCGAGGACGGCGGTCCGGAGCCGCACGAGCAGGCGGAAAATGACGGGCCGACGGTGACGCCGGCCGAGGACGGCTCGAACGTCGTCACGATCGATTTCGGCCGCAAGAAATAGGCCCGACTAGCGCCGGACGGGATTCCGTTCGTGTTCCACCACCGCTTCCGGCAAGATGACCCAAGGCTGCCGATCGACGCTCCACACCGCCTGCTCCGGCATCGGAAAGGCTGGATCGGCGAACGCGCCGCTCGCGACCCCGATCAGGTCGGGCAGGCGGGCCGGCTCCCACCACAGATTCGTGCCGCAATCGGGACAGAAGAAAAACGTGACATCACAGCCGCTGGCGGAGCCGCGTGCGAAGCGCTTCGCCGTGCCGTGCGTCAAGGAGACGGCAGTTCGCGGAAAGAAGGCGGCGATGCTGAACGCGCTGCCGGTCCGCCGCTGGCAATCGCGGCAGTGGCACAGCGAGACCTTGACCGGATCGCCCTGGCAACGGATTCGCAGCGCGCCGCAGTGACACTGCGCCTCATGCGTTGCCGGCGGCATCAAAACCAGTTCCCCTCGCGGAACCATTTGGTCACGATATATTTGACGCCCGCTTGGACCGTCTGCCCCGCGTGCGCGGCGTAGAGATTGGGGGCGCCGTTCGCGTCCATGTTGTTCCACATCAGCAGCATGCCGGTGCGCGGGTTGACCGTCAGGCCGGCCGCCTCGAACGCGGTTTCGCCGCCCGCTTCGGGCTGGTTCAGGAAGATCATCGCGGTCCAGGTCCGCTGGCCGCCGGTCTTTTCCTGGTCGGCCCAATAGCTCTGGTCGGTGTGAAAGAAGTCGTGATGCGTGCGGAAATACTGCCCCGGCGCGTAACGCTGGCCCTGGAGCGTTTCGCCCGACCGCTCCTCCAGCCCCATCAGCTCGCAGATGCGCAGGTCGATCGCGCGGACGCGCTCGTCCCAGCGATTGAGATTGCAGCTGTCGCTGGTGCGGAAAGCCTCGTCAGGTGAGTCGGACAACAATGTCGAGGGCTGACGGTCATGCTCGATCTGCTCGATCAGGTAAGAGGAATCGGCAAGCGTCAGGAACTGTTCGAGATACCAGAGCGTGAGGCCGGGGCTTCGGACGGACTGGACGCCAGCTGCCGCCAGCCTGACGCCGACTTCGGCGCCGATGCGCGCGCGGGCTTCCGATGTCTGAAGGGCGAACTGCTCGGGAGTCATCGCCCGCGTTCCTAGCAGCGCCGCAAGAAAATGGGAGCCGGATCGCTCCGGCTCCCGTGTCGCTTACCAGAAGAAATCGTAGATCGCGTCGACCACCTGGCCGGTTTCGATATCGACCAGCAGCGCGTCGTCATAGTAGCGGACCCAGCGATAGGGGCCGTACGCCGGCGGCAGCTGATACTGGAACGGATCATCGATCCAATAGCTTTGCGCGAACAGCGGCGCGCCTAGGAAAGCACCCAGCGAGAAGCGGTTGTAGCTCCACCCGCGCGGCGCATAGTAGCGCGGGAAGTGATAGGAGCTGCGATTGCGCTGGCGCCATTGCTGCCAGTTGTACCGCGGGTCCCGCCGCCATTCGCGGTTCCAGCTGCCGTTATTGCGGCCGCCATTGTTCCAGCGCGAATTGTCGCGGTCGCGATTCTGCCAGCGATTGCGATCCTGCCACTGGCTGCCATCCCGCCATTGGTTGCGATCGCGCCGCCAATTCTGGCGGTCCTGCTGCCAGTCGCGCCGGTCCTGCTGGCGATCCTGGCGGAAATCGCGCCGATCGTCCGCACGGTCCCGTCGGAAGTTCTGCGCGTCCTGGGCGCGATCGCGGCGGAACTGCTCGCGATTCTGATATTGACCGCTCTGCCAGGCCTGGCGATCTCCCTGCCGCTCCTGGCGGAAGGCCTGACGGTCACCTTGGCGCTCCTGGCGGAAGTCCTGTCGGGCCTGCATGCGTTCCTGGCGAAACTCCTGGCGCGCCGGGGCCTGCTGCCGCGCCTGCGCCTGCTGACGCGCCTGCGCCGCGGGGCGAGCCGCACGCTGCTCGACAGTCTGTTCCGGGGCCGCCTGAAAGCCTGCATCCCCATCGCGGTGGCGCTGCGCCAATGCCGGGGTCGTCAGCGTAGCCGCGGCCAGCAAAGTGGCGATTAGCTTGCGCATCTCTTCGTCTCCTCATCCCCCGCAGCCAAGCGCTGCAGGAGGTTGCGCCCCTTTTGCGCCAATGTCGATGAGTCGTGGCTGAACCGCGTTGAAAGCAAAGCGAAAGCTCAGCCGGGTCGAGGCGTCAGCGCCGGCACCGCGCGTGCCGCGCCGGCAGGATCGATGCCCGGCGGCGGCGCGCCCAGCAACGTCTCGCCCTGCGCGACCCGCCCTGCGCGCCGGATCGCCTCGCGCAGCCTGGGATAAATGCCGCAGCGGCAGATGTTGGTGATCGCGGCATCGATGTCGGCGTCGGTCGGCGCCGGCGTGCGCTTGAGCAGCACCGCAGCCGCCATCACGATGCCCGGGATGCAATAGCCGCACTGCGTCACGTTCAGGGCAGCAAAGGCCTGCTGCACCGGATGGCTGCGATCGCGGGACAGGCCCTCGATCGTGGTCACGAACCGCCCCTCGCACGCGGCGATCGACACGCTGCAGCTGGGCACCGCCGCGCCATCGATATCGACGATGCACGCGCCGCATTCGCCGGTGCCGCAGCCATATTTGGTTCCGGTCAGGTTGGACGCGTCGCGCAGCGCCCACAGCAATGGCGTCTCGGGATCGAGCAGATATTCGACCGGCTGGTTGTTGACCGTGAACTTCGTCATGCCTGCCAGGGCTTAGCGCGAAGGTCCAAAAAGCGAAACGCGCTGTTTCCGTGCGCGGCATTGTTGGGCCGCGTGGGCGAACAGATATCCGCCGCATGAAACTCCCGACTCTCTTCATCCCGCACGGCGGCGGCCCGTGCTTCTTCATGGACCCGAATGGCGGTCCCGCCGATCCGATGTGGCAGCCGATGCAGGCCTATCTGGCCGGCCTGATCGACAGCCTGCCCGAACGCCCGCGCGCGATCCTGCTCGTCTCAGGCCATTGGGAAGAATCGCAGGTTACCGTGCACACCGGCGCACGTCCGGACCTGCTCTACGATTATGACGGCTTTCCGGAGCACACCTACCGACTGCGCTGGGATGCGCCGGGCGCGCCCGATCTCGCCCGGCGCGCCAGGGCGCTGATCGAGGCGGCGGGCTTCCCGGTCGGCACGGAGGCCGACCGCGGCTGGGATCACGGCGTATTCGTTCCGATGAAGGTCGCTGTTCCCGGTGCCGACATCCCGCTCGCCCAGCTCTCGCTTCGCGCCGATCTGGACCCGCAGGCGCACATCGCGATCGGCCGCGCACTGGCGCCGTTGCGCGACGAAGGCGTGCTGATCGTCGGATCGGGCATGAGCTTTCACAATCTGCGCGAGCGGGGACCGCACGTAACTGCCCGTGCCGACGCATGGGATGCGGCGCTGACCGACGCCGTCACCGATCCCGATCCCGCGCGCCGTGCCGAACGCGTGGCGGCGTGGGACACGCTGCCGCACGCCCGTTTCGCGCACCCGCGCGAGGAGCATCTGTTGCCGCTGATGGTCGCGCTGGGCGCCGGCGGCGACGATCCGGCGCATCGCGACTTTGCCGGCCGCGCGCTCGGCTGGGCCGTCAGCGCCTACCGCTTCGGCTGACGGCTATTCCCGCCAGCTCGGGTCGATCTTGTCGACGCGGCGCACCATCGCGTCGAAATCGGCGCGGCCGGCGCCGCCGGGAATCTGAACCTTCGACAGATCGCGCTGGTGGACCGCGACGACTTCGGGCGAGATTGTCAGCGGCTTACCCATCGACAGGGTCGCCATCTGGATTTCGCAGGCGCGCTGCAGCGACCAATGCTTGATGAAGGCTTCCGGCAGGGTGCGGCCCATCACCAGGATGCCGTGATTCTTCAGCAGCATCGCCCGCTTGTCGCCCAGATGCGCGATCAGCCGCTCGCCCTCTTCGGAGCGTACGGTCACGCCTTCGAAGTCGTGATACGCGATCTGGCCGACGAAGTTCGCCGCGTAGAAGTTGACCGGCTGAAGCCCGCCCTCGAGCGAGCTGACCGCCATCCCCGCAGTGGTGTGGGTGTGCATGATGCAATGCGCATCCGGCAGGTTGCGGTGGAACACGCTGTGCTGGACGAAGCCGGCCAGGTTCACCGGATAGGGATTGTCGTCCAGCTTGTTCCCGTCGATGTCGATCTTGACCAGGTTCGATGCCTTCACCTCGCTGAAGTGCAGTCCGAACGGGTTGATCAGGAACGCATCCTCCTCATCGGGCACCTTCACCGTGATGTGGTTGTAGATCATCTCGTCCCAGCCGAGCATCGCGAACACGCGGTAGCAGGCGGCGAGTTCCTGCCGGGCTTTCCATTCCGATTCGCTCATCTGGGAATTGCGCAGCACAGCGGTCGCCATCGTCGTCTCCTTCGCCGCGATTATCGCACGCGGGTCCGGGCGCGGCAATCGAGCGCGGCAGACCGGTTGCGAAACAAACGCGCATCCGTTGCGGAACCGTTGCGGCCTTCCGAGCGTCTAATGCAGCGGTTCAAGACCGAAGATTACGGACAAATGACTGTGGGTTCGGACAGGAGGACGCAATGAATATTATCGTTTGGCTTGTCGTGGGTGGCATTATCGGCTGGCTGGCCAGCATCATCATGCGGACGGACGCGCAGCAGGGTATCTTCCTGAACATCGTCGTCGGCATCATCGGCGCGTTTATCGGTGGCCTGATCTTTTCGGGCGGCTCGATCAACAATGCCGGGCTGAATCTTTATTCTTTCCTTGTCTCGCTGCTGGGCGCCGTCGTCCTTCTGGCGATCGTCAATCTCTTCCGTCGCGGCAGCGTTCGCTAACAGGACGCGCATCGGGAAGGGTGTTTAGGGGCCGGGCGCCATGCCCGGCCCTTTTCTTTATTCCAGCTCGAATTGGACCGAGAGGTTGACGGTCAGCGACTGCTCGCCGGGCAGAATCTTCGACTGGGCGGAGTCGGCGACCATGCCCTGCGCCCGCATCAGGATCGGCACCGGCCGGGGCATCTCTGAGCCGCTCTCGCTGATCGACAGAATGCGCTTCACCTTTAGCCCGGCAGCACGGGCATAGAGTTCGGCCCGTGCGCGCGCCTTCGCCATCGCATCGAGCCGTGCTTCGTCCATCGCTGCCGCCGGATCGTCGAGTCCGAGGTCCGGCCCGTTGATCTGATTGGCGCCGGTCGCGACAAGTGCGTCCAGCACGCTTCCCGACTGGGCGATGTCGCGGAACTTGACGGTGACCGTGTTGGATGCCTGATAGCCGGTGATCACCGGCGGCTGGTTTTCGCCGTAGCGATACTGCGGCTGCAGAGAGATGCTGGCGGTGCGGAGGTCCTTGTCGGCGATGCCGGCGCGCTTCAGTGCCGCGATCACACGATCCATCCGCGTCGCATTCTCGCGCATCGCGCTTGCCGCGTCGGGCGCCTGGGTCACCACGCCGGCACTGATCGTCGCCAGATCGGGAACGCGCTTCGATTGGCCTTCGGCCGTGATTTCCAGAACTGTGCCGTTGATCGTCTGCACGGGAACCGGGCTCGCCTGCGCCCATGCCGGGGCGGCGGCGAGCGTCAGTCCCAGGGCGGCGATGAGTTTCATGATCGTGCTCCTTTTCTCGTTTCGGTCCCGCAGTGACGCCCCGCCCCTGCATCGCACCTTAACCGGTGTATCTTCCTTCCGATGCTCCCGGTCCTTACATAACGCGCCGCGCGCGCCAGCCAGCCCGGAATGTCCGGACCGCAAAAATTGCGATTGTCCGGCCTTGAGGCTGGTGAGTTATTAATGTAATACAGCTCTGAGAAACGATAACCGCCGGGGCGGAAGGCTAGTGAATATGAATTACGAAACGAGCGTCCGGTCCGAGGGGGCCAGCATGATTTTGGACGATGATTCGGCGCCGCGGCGGCGGCGCGCGTTGATCATCGGTGCGGTCGTGCTGGTGCTGGCGGCCGCGCTGGCGTTCTTCATGTTCGGCCGCAAGAGCGAGTCCGCAGGCCCCGCGGCTGCCCAGGGCGCCAAGGCCCAGGCGCCCGAAGTCACGGTCGTGACGCCCGGACGGCAGCTGGTGGCCGGCACGGTGTCGGCGACCGGCACGATGGCTGCGCGGATCGACATGCCCGTCGGCGTGGTCGGCGAGGGCGGCGAAGTGACCCGGGTGCTGGTCCAGCCCGGCGACTGGGTGCGCGCCGGCCAGGTGCTCGCGACGATCGAACGCTCGGTCCAGGCGCAGCAGAGCGCGGCGCTGGATGCCCAGATCAACGTCGCCCGCGCCAACGCCCGGCTTGCCGAGCAGGAGCTCGCGCGTGCGCAGCAGCTCGTCGGCCGGGGTTTCGTGTCCAAGGCCGATGTCGAACGCAAGCTCGCGACGCGGGACCAGGCGCTGGCGCAGGTCCGCGTGGCGGAAGCGCAATATCGCGAAGCGCTGGCGCGCACCGGCCGGCTCGACATCCGCGCCCCGGCCGCGGGGCTGGTGCTGACCCGTTCGGTCGAGCCCGGCCAGGTTGTCGGCGCGGGCAGCGGCACGCTGTTCCGCCTCGCCAAGGGCGGCGAAATGGAATTGCGCGCGCAATTGTCCGAAAACGACCTGGCCTCCGTGCACGTCGGCGCGATCGCGACGGTCACGCCGGTCGGGTCCAGCCAGTCGTTTAAGGGACAGGTCTGGCAGGTATCGCCCGTAATCGACCCGCAGACGCGGCAGGGCATTGCTCGTATCGCGCTGGCATACAGCCCGCTGCTCCGTCCGGGCGGTTTCGCGCAGGCGGAAATCGTGACCGGTCAGGTGAACGCGCCGCTGCTTCCTGAATCCGCGGTGCTGAGCGACCAGAACGGCAATTTCGTCTACATCGTCGACGCGAACGACAAGGCGCAGCGCCGCGCGGTCAAGACCGGGCAGGTCAGCGACAAGGGCATCGCGATCATCAGCGGCCTGAACGGCGATGAGAAGGTCGTGTTGTCGGCGGGTGCGTTCCTCAATCCCGGACAGGTGGTGAAGCCGCACCACGCCGTTCTCGGCCGTTAAGGACAGCGCCATGAGCTTCCGCAACATTTCCGCCTGGGCGATCCGGAACCCGGTTCCGCCGATCGTCCTGTTCGTCGCGCTGACGTTGGCCGGGTTCATCAGCTTCATGCGGATGGACGTGAACCAGATGCCGGACGTCGCCTTTCCCGGCGTCACCATCACCGTCAACCAGCCCGGCGCAGCGCCGACCGAGCTGGAGACCCAGGTCACGCAGCGCGTCGAAGCGGCGGTGCGCGCGATCAGCGGTGTCGAGGATATTTCGTCGAAGGTCGAGGAAGGGACGAGCTTCACGATTGTGCAGTTCACGATCGGCACGCCGGTCGATCGGGCCGTCAACGATGTGCGCAATGCGCTCGCGCAGATCCGCAGCCAGCTGCCCGAAGGCATTCTTGAGCCTCAGGTCACGCGGATGGACGCCGATGGCGGGCCGATCGCCTATTTCAGCGTCGAAGCGACCGACATGACGCTGGAAGAGCTCAGCTGGTATGTCGACAACACCGTCGCCAAGCAGCTTCTGTCCATTACCGGCATGGCTGCGGTCCAGCGCGGCGGCGGCGTCAGTCGCGAAATCCGCGTGATCCTCGATCCGGCCAAGCTCCAGGCCCAGGGGCTGACCGCGGTCCAGGTCAACCAGCAGCTGCGCCAGGTGAACATGAACGCCGCCGGCGGCCGCGCGGAGATCGCGGGCGCCGAGCAGTCGGTGCGCGTGCTGGGCAACGCCCGCAACGCCTATGATCTGGGACAGACCCAGATCGCCGTCGGCAACGGCCGCACGGTCAAACTGGCCGATGTTGCTGATGTGCGCGACATGTACGGCGAACAACGCAACCTCTCGATGATGAACGGCCGCCAGGTCACCAGCTTCTCGATGACCAAGGCGAAGGGCGCGTCCGACGTCACCGTCTACGACGACGCGATGAAGGTGCTGGACAAGCTCCAGAAGCAGAACCCGAAGATCAAGTTCAAGCAGCTCTACACCAGCGTCGAATATACCAAGGGCCAGTATCACAGCTCGATCGACGCGATGATCGAGGGCGCGGTGCTGGCCGTGCTGATCGTGTTCCTGTTCCTGCGCGACTGGCGCGCGACGATCATCTCGGCCCTCGCCATCCCGTTGTCGGCGATCCCGGCCTTCTGGTTCATGGACATGATGGGGTTCACGCTGAACACCATCTCGCTGCTGGCGCTGAGCCTGGTCGCGGGCGTGCTGGTCGACGATGCGATCGTCGAAATCGAAAACATCGTCCGCCACATGCGCATGGGCAAATCGGCGTTCCAGGCGGCGATCGACGCCGCCGACGAAATCGGCCTGGCGGTGCTTGCGACGACGATGTCGATCGTCGCCGTGTTCCTGCCGGTCGGCCTAATGCCGGGCATTTCCGGCCAGTTCTTCATCCAGTTCGGCATGACCGTGGTGATCGCGGTGCTGCTGAGCCTGGCCGTCGCGCGCCTGATCACGCCGATGATCGCCGCCTATTTCCTGAAGGCCCATGGCCAGGCGTCGCACGGCGAAGGCTGGCTGATCGACCGCTATATGTCGATCCTGTCCTGGTGCGTGCGCAATCGCTGGAAGACCGTGCTGATCGGCGGCGGCGGCGCCTTTGCCGCGACCATCTTCGCGTTCGCGACGCTGCCGATGACGTTCCAGCCGACGATCGACCAGGATTACAGCCAGGTGCAGATCGAAATGGTGCCCGGCAGCACGCTCGAGCAGACGCGCAAAGTGACGCACGACGTCGCGGCAATGCTTGCGGCCGACACGGCCGAGGTCGACGCCGCCTTTTCCGACGTGAACCCGACCGCCTCGACCATCTACCTGACCCTGAAAAAGAACCGGCCGATTTCGAGCGTCGAATGGGAGCGCAAAGTCGCGCCGAAGTTCCAGCAGGTTGCCGATGCGCGGGTGAACTTCCAGTCGCAATCGGGCGGCGGCCTGGGGCGCGACATCATCATCATGCTCGGCAGCGACGATCCGGCAAAGCTGGAGGCCGTGTCCAACAAGTTGGTCGGCGAGATGGCGACAATCCCCGAACTGCGCGCGCCGCGCGTCGCGGGCGACCTGAAGCGGCCGGAAATCGTCATCCATCCGCACATGAACCTCGCCGCCGATCTGGGCGTGACGACCCAGGCGCTCAGCCAGACGATCCGCATCGCGACGCTGGGCGACATCGACCAGAACAGCGCGAAATTCTCGCTGTCGGACCGCCAGATCCCGATCCGGGTGGCGCTGGACGAGAATGCGCGCCGCGACCTGTCGACGATCGAGAACCTGCCGGTGCCGACCGCCGGCGGCGGTTCGGTGCCGCTCAAGGTCGTGGCCGACGTGAAGTTCGGCGCCGGGCCGACGACGATCCGGCGCTACAACCAGATCCGCCGCGTCGTGGTGGGTGCCGATCTTGCGCCGGGCGTCGTCACCAGCCAGGCCATGACCAAGCTGAACGCGCTTCCGACGATGAAGGCGATCCTCGACGGCAAGATCGCCGGCGTGCAGAAGATCCAGGCCGGCGACAGCAAGTTCCAGATGGAGATGATCAACAACTTCATCGTCGCCGTGATCTCGGGCGTGCTGCTGGTCTTCGCGGTGCTGGTGCTGCTCTACAAGCGCGTGATGCCGCCGTTCGTGAACATGGGATCGCTGTTGCTGGCGCCGCTGGGCGGCGCGGTGGCGCTGCACCTAGTCGGCATGCCGATCTCGATGCCGGTGTTCATCGGGTTGCTGATGCTGCTCGGCATCGTCGCCAAGAACTCGATCCTGCTGATCGATTTCGCGATCGAGGAGATGTCGCACGGCGTGCCCAAGTTCGAAGCGATCATGGACGCCGGCCACAAGCGCGCGCAGCCGATCGTGATGACGACTGTCGCGATGGTCGCGGGCATGATCCCGACCGCGCTGTCGTTGACCGGCGACGGGGCCTGGCGGCAGCCGATGGGCATCACCGTGATCGGCGGCCTGATCCTGTCGACGCTGCTGACGCTGGTGATCGTGCCCGCCGCCTTCAGCCTGGCCGACAGCTTCGAGAAGTGGCTCGGACCGAAGCTCGGCCGCATCCTGACGTTCAAGCCGGGCGACGACCGTTCGGTGGAGCAGCCGGCGGAGTAAGACGACTGCGAAAGCGCCAAAGCCGGTTCGGGGATTGAACGTTTCACATCCCCGCGCTTTGGTGAGGCGATGACCGCTTCGCCTGCCTTCGTGACCCGCACCGCGAACGGCCCGCGGCAGATGAGGATCGTCGCGACCGGTCTGCTGGTGCTGATGGCGGGCCTCTTCTTCGTCGCGCGCGCCCTTGAGCCAGGCCAGCCCGGCTGGGGCTTCGTTCGCGCCTTTGCCGAGGCGGCCATGGTCGGCGGTCTGGCAGACTGGTTCGCGGTGACGGCGCTCTTCCGTCACCCGCTTGGCCTGCCGATTCCCCACACCGCGATCATTCCGCGCAACAAGGACCGGATCGGCGACACGCTCGCCACCTTCCTTAAGGATAATTTCCTGATCCCCGGCGTCGTCGCACGACGGATGCGGCGGGTGGACGTGGCCGGCGCGATCGGACGCTTCCTCGCAACGCCGCCGGCGCAGGAGGGCCGCATCCGTGAGACGGGCGCGCGGCTGGTCGCCGATGTGATGGAAGCGCTCGATCCCGAACGGCTGGGCGGCATGGTCAAGGATGCGATCGATCGCCGCGTGCGCGCCATCGATTTCGCACCGATGTTGGGACAGGCGCTGCAGGCGGCGATCGCCAAGGATCGACACATCCCTCTGCTCGAGGGGCTGATTCGGTGGGCCGGCAAGACGCTCGACGCGAACGAGCATCTGATCCGCCAGATGATCCACGATCGGGCCGGCTCGATCCTGCGCTGGACCGGGCTCGATGAGACGCTTGCCGACAAGATCATCGACGGCCTGCTGCGCCTGCTCGACGACATGGCGGCCGATGCCGGGCATCCGGTTCGTATGCGCGCGGAGGATGGGCTGGCGCGCCTCGCCGAGGACCTGCAGTTCGATCCGGTCATGCAGCGCCGCGTCGCCGAGATTCGCGACGAATTGCTCGACAATGAGGCGATGCGTCGCTGGATCGACGGCCTGTGGGAACAGGGCCGCGCTGCGCTGCTCCGTGCGGCGCGCGATCCGCGCTCGGCAATGGGCGGCAAATTCGGCGACGCGCTCCGCCAGCTCGGTGAGACGCTCCAGCAGGACGCGCGGCTCCGCATCACCATCAATCGCTTTGCTCGCCGCACCGCGGTCGGCTTTTCAGCCAATTACGGCGCCAGCGTCGTTCGCCTGGTCAGCGACACCGTCCGCAGTTGGGACACGCGCACGGTGACACAGCGACTGGAGGACGCCGTCGGCCGCGACCTTCAGTATATCCGCGTCAACGGCACGTTGGTCGGCGGCCTGGTCGGCCTTGCGATCCATGCGATCGAACTATGGCTGCGCTGATTTTTGACAAGCGGGCCGATCGATCCCATCCTTGCCCCATGTCCGTCGTCTATCGTTTTGCCCGCTTTCGCGTGCACGGAAGCCAAAGCGCCGCACGCGCCTGAGCCCCGGGGGCGGGTGCGTCCGCCTGCGGGGGATTTGGTCGAGAGATGATTTCGGCCCGCCGGCCCTGTGCCGCGGCCGCACCAATTCCGGAGTATTTGACATGGCCACCACGATTCCGCTGCGCGGCGCTCGGCGCCCGCCGGTGCATCTGATCGACAGCGAGTGCGACATGCTGGTCGATCTCGCGCTCCAGATCGAAGGGCGCAGCCCTGCCGTCGCGGCGATGCTGCTGAGCGAGATCGAGCGCGCCGAAACGCATAGTATCGACGCGCTGCCGGCCGGGACGGTGACGATCGGCTCCGAAGTCGATTTCCTCGACGAAAGCACTCACCGGCTGCGGACGGTCACTTTGGTGATGCCGGGCGAGGCGGATATCGAGGCAGGACGCGTGTCGGTGCTGACGCCGGTCGGCGCCGGCCTGATCGGCCTGCGCGAAGGCCAGACGATCGACTGGCCCGACCGCGACGGCCAGCCTCACAGGCTGCGGATTCTGGGGGTCAGGCGGCCGGAATGATCAGCCGTCGCCGTCGCGCTCGATTTCGGCGCCGACAGCGGACAATTTCTCTTCCAGGCGCTCATAGCCGCGGTCGAGGTGATAGACGCGGCGGACCTGCGTTTCGCCGCGGGCGGCTAGGCCGGCGATGATCAGGCTCATCGACGCGCGCAGATCGGTTGCCATCACCGGCGCGCCGTTCAGTCCGTCGACGCCGCGCACGACCGCCGAGCGGCCGGTGACCTGGATGTCCGCGCCCATCCGCGCCAGTTCGGGCACGTGCATGTAGCGGTTTTCGAATATGGTCTCGGTCAGCACGCTGGAGCCCTGCGCAAGCGTCAGCATCGCCATGAATTGCGCCTGCATGTCGGTTGCGAAGCCCGGGTAGGGCGCGGTCGAGAGCGTGAGCGGCTTCAGCGGCCGGTTTGCCGTTACCTTCAGCCCGTCACGCGTCTCCTCGATGTCCAGTCCCGCTTCCTGCAGCGCCGTGACCGTTGCGCGCATTTCGCTCGCGCGTGCGCCGGCCAGCTCGAGCGATCCGCCGGTAATGCCGACCGCGCAGGCATAGCTCCCGGCCTCGATCCGGTCGGGCATGACGGCATAGGTCGCGCCGTGCAGTTCCTTGACGCCGTCGATCGTCAGCGTCTCGGTGCCGATGCCGTCGATCCGCGCGCCCATCGACGTCAGGCAGCGGCACAGGTCGACGATTTCCGGCTCGCGCGCAGCGTTCTCGATGGTCGTGCGGCCGGAGGCGGTCACTGCCGCCATCACCGCATTCTCGGTGGCGCCGACGGACACGATCGGGAAGGCGACATGGCCGCCGGGAAGCCGCCCGCCGGGGGCGACCGCGCGGACATATCCGGCGCTCATTTCCAGCTTCGCGCCCAGCGCTTCCAGCGCCTTCAGGTGCAGGTCGATCGGGCGATTGCCGATCGCGCAGCCGCCCGGCAGCGACACCGTCGCTTCGCCGGCGCGCGCGAGGATCGGTCCCAGCACCAGGATCGACGCGCGCATCTTCCGCACAATGTCGTACGGCGCCATCGTCGCGGTGAGACTGGTCGCGCGCATCGTCATCACGCGCCCGAAATCCTCGGGCCGGGTGCCTTCGATCGTGGTGGAGACGCCGAGCTGGTTGAGCAGGTGGCCGAAGCTGTCGACGTCCGCGAGGCGCGGCAGGTTGCGCAAGGTCAGCGGCTCGTCGGTCAGCAGCGCACAGGGAAGGAGCGTCAGCGCCGAATTCTTCGCGCCGGAAATCGGCAGGCGTCCCTCAAGCGGCCGCCCGCCGCGGATGATGATGCGATCCATGGAGAGCGCTTAGCGATAGTTTCCCCGCCCTGAAAGGGAGGGAAGGGAAGGTCAGATCACGCCTTTTCCAGCGTGCACTGGAGCGGGTGCTGGTTCTGGCGCGCGAAGTCGATCACCTGGCTGACCTTCGATTCGGCGACTTCATAGGAAAAGATGCCGCACACGCCGACGCCCTTCTGGTGGACGTGGAGCATCACCCGCGTCGCATCCTCGATGCTCATCCTGAAGAAGCTCTGCAGCACCAGCACGACGAACTCCATCGGCGTGTAGTCGTCGTTGAGCATCAGCACCTTGTACAGCGACGGCTTCTTGGACTTGGTCCGCGTGCGCGTTGCAACGCCGACGCCGGTGCCGCTGTCTTCATCATCCTTGCGCTCTGCCATGAGCGTCGGGCGGTCGATCATGTTGAAATCCGTGTCACGCATGGCGAACGCAGAATATGGCAAGCCGGCTCCGTCGGGCAAGGGTGAGCGCGTGCCGTTAACCGCACAAACGAAAACGGCCGCCCCAAGGGAGGGGCGGCCGTCGGTTCGACCGGCTCAGGGGGAAGGGGGAGAGCCGGTCGAGGGTAAGCCACGCAACGTTAAGCGGCGGTCTTGATCTTCTCGGCAGCGACCGCGAAGCGGTTCGAGATCGGCTGGAACACGTCGCCGGCCAGCTTCAGCATCGTCTCGCTGTTCTTCGAGGTCTCGGCGATCAGCTGGTCGAAAGCCGTGCGGGCATATTCGCTCTGCAGCTGGAAGAACTCGGTCGGGGTCTTCGCCGACGCGAAGCTCTTCAGCGCCGCGGTGGTCTGCTCGAAATTCTTGCGAGCGGTCTCCGCCGCCTGCTGGCCCAGCGTCTCCGCGGCCTTCGCAGCGACGCGGCCCGACTCGACGAGCGCCTCGATATTGCCCTTGTTGAACTCGTTCAGCTCCTCGACCAGCTTGGTCGAGCGCTCGACGGCCGCCTTGCTGCGGGTGTTGAAGTCGCTGAACATCTGGGTCGCACGAGCCTGCGCGTCCGACGCGAAGGTCTTGGCGGTATCGGCGGTGTTGTTGACGGTGTCGGTCATGGTCGGTCCTTTCGTGGTCGGTTCGGCCGGCGTCACGACCGGCTGGGTCTCAGTCTGGACAGTCGCCGCGGCAATCGCTGCCGGCGCCGTCATCGCCTGTTCGGCAACGGGCTGAACGGGCTTCGGCGCTGTGGCCCTTTTCGCGGCCGGCGCCTTCACGGGAGCGGACTTGCGTTCCTTGCTACTCATCGGAAACAGCTTCCCCGATCGTTATGTTGCACTGCACAATATAGGATCGATTCGGCAAGTTCAAGCGATTTTTGTGCGGTGCACAATAATGCCGCTTGATCGTCGCTGGACCCGTTGCCCCTTGCGGTTTACGTAAACGTCAGGAAGGATGTGGGCATGACGATCGAATCGGTGGACGTGCTGGTGGTGGGCGCCGGGATTTCCGGCATCGACGCGGGCTATCACTTGCAGGCCTATGCGCCGGGCAAGAGCTACGTGATCCTGGAGGCGCGCGATGATCTGGGGGGCACGTGGGACTTGTTCCGCTATCCCGGCATCCGTTCCGATTCGGACATGCACACCTTGGGCTTCTCGTTCCATCCGTGGACGGCAGCGAAGGCGATCGCCGACGGGCCCTCGATCAAGAATTACCTGCGCGAAACGGCCGCCCATTACGGCATCGACAAGCATATCCGGTACCAGCACCGGGTGAAGGGCGCGTCGTGGGATTCGGAGACGGCGCGCTGGACGGTCGAGGTCGAGCGCGGACCGAATCGCGAGTTGGCCACCTATTCTGCCAATTTCCTGTTCATGTGCAGCGGCTATTACGATTACGCCCAGGGCTTCACGCCCGAATTTGCCGGCCGCGAGGATTTCCGCGGACAGATTGTGCATCCGCAGCATTGGCCGGAAAAGCTCGACTACAAGGACAAGCGGGTCATCGTGATCGGCAGCGGTGCGACTGCCGTCACGCTGGTCCCGGAGATGGCGCGAGAGGCAGCGCATGTGACGATGCTGCAGCGATCGCCGACCTACATGGTCTCGCGACCTAGCCAGGACAAAATCGCGAACGGCCTGCGCAAGATGCTGCCGTCGAAGCTCGCCTATGGCCTGACGCGGTGGAAGAACGTGCTGTTCGGCATGTATTTCTACAAGAAGACGCGCACCAATCCCGAAGGCGTCAATGCCTGGGTGCTGGAGCGCGTGAAGGCGCTGCTGCCCGAGGGCTATGACATGGCGCATTTCACGCCCAGCTATAATGTCTGGGACCAGCGCCTCTGCCTCGTGCCCGATGATGATTTGTTCGCAGCGATCCGCAACGGCTCGACCGAGGTCGTGACGGGCCATATCGACCGCTTCACGCCGAAGGGAATCCTGCTCAAGGACGGCCGCGAACTGGAAGCCGACATCATCGTGACGGCGACCGGCCTGAACGTGCAGCTGCTGAGCGGCGTCGCCTTCAGCGTCGACGGTGCGCCGGTCGAACTTTCCCGGACGATGACCTACAAGGCGATGATGTTCTCAGGCGTGCCGAACCTCGCCACGTCGTTCGGCTACACCAACGCGTCCTGGACGCTGAAGGCCGACCTGACCTGCATGTACGTCGCGCGGCTGATCAATCACATGGACCGCACCGGCACCCAGATTGCGACGCCGGTGCTCGACGATCCCGAGGTCGAGGAACAGCCCTGGCTCAGCTTCACCTCCGGCTATGTCCAGCGCGCGCTGGAAAAATTGCCGAAGCAGGGCTCGAAACGCCCGTGGCGAGTCCACCAGAATTACGCGCTCGACATGCTCGATCTGAAATTCGGCAAGGTCGAGGATGGCGCGATGACCTTCCGCAAGGCCGGCCCCGTGCGGCGGGATGCCGCGCCGGAGCTGATCGCGGCGGAGTAGGCGCGTCAGACTGGAACATAACTAGAACATTGGTGTAATTGGTCCGGCGACTCGGGCCATGTACACGGAACTCAACACAGCCACCCATTTCAGCTTCCTGCGCGGTGTTTCCAGCGCAGAGGAACTGTTCGCGGCCGCGGCGATGCTCGGTTACTCCGCGCTCGGCATCACCGATCGCAATACGGTTGGTGGTCTCGTGAAGGCTCTGCGTGCTGCCGATGCGACCGGGGTGCGGCTGGTCGCCGGTTGCCGGCTCGACCTGATGGATGGGACGGCACTGCTGGTCTGGCCACAGGACCGCGCCGCCTGGTCGCGCCTGACGCGTCTGCTGACGATTGGCAAGGGACGCGTCGACCGGAAAAGGGGCGAGAAGGGCCAGTGTTTCCTACATTGGGATGACATCCCAGCGTGGAGCGACGGACTAGTTGCGGCGCTGGTTCCGGACGAAGCAGACCGCGTCACCGAGGTCGCGCTTGCGCAAATCGGCGGCATCTTCGGCGGCCGCGCCCATCTGGCGCTCACCCATCGCCGCCGGCCGGGCGAGGCCACGCGGCTGCGCGCGCTCGACGCGCTGGCCCGGCGTTATGGAGTGCGGTCGCTCGCCACCGGCGATGTGCTTTACGACAGTCCCAACAAACGAATGCTCCAGGATGTGGTGACCGCAATCCGCGAGCATTGCACGATCGACGAACTCGGCTTCCGCCGCGAACGCTATGCCGACCGGCATCTGAAGAGCGCCAAGGAAATGGAGCGGCTGTTCGCTCGCTTTCCCGACGCGGTGCAGGCGACCGCCGACATCGCGAGGCGCTGCACCTTCAGCTTGCGCGAGCTCAGCTACCAATATCCCGACGAGATCGTGATGTCCGGGCGTTCGCCCCAATCGGCGTTGGAGAAGCTGACTCGCGACGCCCTGCGCACGAAATTTCCAAAGGGGGTGCCGAAGGAATATTCAAATCTTCTGGAACACGAGCTGAGCCTGGTCGGTAAGCTCGGTTACGCTCCCTATTTCCTGACCGTCAATTCGATCGTCCGCTACGCACGTAGCCAGGATATTCTCTGCCAAGGCCGTGGCTCGGCAGCCAATTCGATGATCTGCTATGTACTGGAGATCACCTCGATCGATCCGGTCAAACATGGTCTTTTGTTCGAACGGTTCATTTCCGAAAATCGCGACGAACCGCCCGACATCGATGTCGATTTCGAACATGAACGCCGAGAAGAGGTGATCCAGTGGATCTATAACAATTACGGACATGATCATGCCGCATTGACCGCGGTCGTCAGTCGCTATCGGACGCGTGGGGCTATTCGGGAGGTAGGCAAGGCCCTGGGCTTACCCGAGGACCTGACCGGTGCGCTGTCCGGCCAGATTTGGGGATGGTCGAACGACGGCGTTGCCGAACGGCATGTCGAACAGCTCGGTCTGGACAAAGATGCGCCCCGCCTGGCGCTCGCGCTTGAGCTCAGCCGTCAACTGATCGGTATGCCGCGGCACCTCAGCCAACATCCGGGAGGATTCGTCCTCACCGATGATCGTCTCGATGAACTCGTGCCGGTCGAGCCGGCGACGATGGTGGATCGACGCGTGATCGAGTGGGAAAAGGATGATCTCGAGGAATTGAAGATCATGAAGGTGGACGTATTGGGCGTCGGCATGCTGGGCTGCATGCGCCGAGCGTTCGATTTGCTGCGCGAGCACAAGCAAATCGATTTGAACCTGTGGTCCGATGTTTTCCAGAACGACGATGAAGCCGTCTATAGGATGATCTCTAACGCCGACACACTCGGCGTCTTCCAGATCGAAAGCCGGGCGCAGATGTCGATGCTGCCGCGGCTGAAGCCGAAGGAATTCTACGACATCGTCATCCAGGTCGCGATCGTGCGTCCAGGACCGATCCAGGGCGACATGGTCCATCCTTATCTGCGGCGGCGTGAGGGGAAGGAAGAGCCGGAATATCCGTCCAAAGAACTCAAACAGGTGCTGGAAAGGACTCTGGGCGTCCCTCTTTTCCAGGAGCAGGCGATGAGAGTGGCAATCGTCGGCGCCGGCTTCACTCCTGCCGAGGCGGACGAACTCCGGCGTGCGATGGCGACATTCAAGTCCAGGGGCGGTGTCGACAAATTCAAGGGCAAGATGATCGGGGGCATGCTCGCGAACGGCTACACGCGCGATTTCGCCGAGCGCACCTTCAAGCAGATCGAAGGCTTCGGCAGCTACGGCTTTCCCGAAAGTCACGCGGCCAGTTTCGCCAAGATCGCCTACGCCTCGTCCTGGATGAAGTGCCATCATCCGGAAATCTTCTGCGCCGCCCTCCTCAACGCGCAGCCGATGGGCTTCTATGCGCCCGCCCAGATCGTCCGCGATGCTCGCGAGCATGGCGTGAAGGTGCTGCCGCCGTGCGTGAATGCGAGCCGATGGGATTGCACGCTGGAAGGAGACGCAGAACGCAAGCCGGTGCGGCTCGGCCTAAGGCTGGTCAAAGGCCTGTCAGACACTCACGGCGCCCTTATTGCCGTTGCAGCGATGGATAAACCGTTCGTCTCGGTCGAAGATGCCTGGCATCGCTCGGGCGTGCCGGTGGCGGCACTTGAAAAGCTGGCCGAAGCGGATGCTTTCGCCTGCCTGGGCATCGATCGTCGCCAGGCTCTGTGGCAAGTGCGGGGGCTCGGACAGACCGAGCTGCCTTTGTTCATGTCAGTCGAGAATCGGGAACCCGCTGTCACCCTCCGCCCGATGACGGAAGGGCGCGAGGTGGTCGAGGATTATGGCATGATCCAGCTGTCGCTGCGCCACCATCCGGTGCGGTTCCTGCGGCCGGAGCTGGACCGGCAACGTATCGTGCCTGCGGGCCATCTTGCCAAGCTGAAGGACGGCGCAAGAGTGACGGTCGCCGGCATCATCCTGGTCCGCCAGCGGCCCGGCAAAGGAAATGTCTGCTTCATCACGCTGGAGGACGAGACCGGCATCGCCAATGTCATCGTGTGGGAACGCGACTTCGAACGGCAGCGGCGCGCGATCATGGGATCGGCCATGATTACAGTGCGCGGCAGGCTGCAGATCGAAGGCAAGGTAATCCACATCGTCAGCGAGCGGATCGAGGATTCGACCCACTTGCTGCGCCGTGTCGGCGAAATGGACTTTCCGCACCACACCAGCCGCGGCGATGGCGCGACACACGGCGGCTCACCCGATCGTGGCGACCTGATCCGGGTGAAGACGCGGGATTTCCATTAGATGACGTGGGTCGCTCGTCCTGAGCGGAGCGCATAGCGCGTAGTCGAAGGGCGCTGCTCCCTGACCCGTGCCGACGCCCTTCGACTTCGTCCTTCGGCCTACGCTCAGGACGAGCGGAGGCTTTGCTTCACCGGCTCCCCAAAATCGCCGTGTCGTGCGTCTTCGCCCAGTTCGCCTCGCTGATCACATAGGCGCGGGCCGCTTCGGCGTCCGCGGGGCTGAGGACCTTGGCGAAGCTCACCATGCCGCGGTCGTGGAGTGCGCCGTCGATGACGATGTTTTTCCACGTGTCCGCGTCTCCGAGCGCGCCCGAATGGCGGAGATCCGGCGTTACGCCGCCGCTGACGGCGTTCGCGCCGTGGCAGACCTGGCAATAGCGGCCGAAGACTGCCTTGCCGTGCGCAACCTGGGCAGCAGGCGCGGTCGCCGGCGGCGGGTCAAAGCTGGCCGCCATCGGCTCCGGCAGTGCCGGTAATTTCCCCGTGCCGCCCAGCTTCAGCACGATCAGCCGCGGGATGCTCGGCACCTTGTTGGCGGCGCCACCGGCATAGCCCGAGGTCAGCGCCCAGGCGCCGCCGCGGCTGGTCAGCAGCGCGACATATTGCACGCCGCCGATCGAATAGGTGGAAGGGGCCGCGAGCACGCCCGACTGGACCGGCAGCGACCAGAGCTGCTTGCCGCTGTCGGCCGCATAGGCGCGGAATTCGCCCAGCGCAGTGCCCTGGAAAACGAGGTTGCCGGCGGTCGCGAGCGTGCCGCCGTTCCAGGGCGTCGCATAGTCGACCCGCCACCGCGCCTTGCGCGCGACCGGATCCCAGGCGACCAGCGCCCCCTTGGTCGCCGCGATCGCGGCCTTGATGAAGGCCGGGTCGGCCGGTAGCATTCCCTCGCTCATGTTCGCAGCCACATTGAAGCCGATCGCCTTGCGGCTTGCGTCTTCGGGCGAGAGCGGCGGGATATAGCCGAAGCCGATGTCGTTGACCGGCACGTAGACGAGGCCGGTCGCGGGAGAGAAGCTCATCGGCTGCCAACTGTGCGCGCCGATCGGGGCAGGCGCAGCCAGGAACGGCTTGCCCTTGGCACCATAGCGCGCGTCGGGATTCTCGATCGGCCGCCAGGTCTTCGGATCATAGCCGGTCGCCCAGTTCACGGCCGTGAACATATCGGCGGAGATGGGCTTGCCCGTCTCGCGGTCGATCACGAAGAAAAAGCCGTTCTTGGGCGCGTGCAACAGCACTTTTCGTCCGCCCAGTTCCGCCAGGATGATCGGCTGGGTCGCGGTATAGTCCCAGCTCTCGCCCGGCGTCTCCTGATAGTGCCATTTGTAGGCGCCGGTGTTCGGATCGAGCGCGACGATCGACGACAGGAACAGATTGTCGCCCCGGCCTTCGCTCCGCACCTGATGGTTCCACGGACTCCCATTGCCGACGCCGATATAGAGCTGGTCGAGCGCAGGGTCGTAGACGATCGCATCCCAGGCGGTGCCGCCCCCGCCCGATTGCTTCCATTGGCCATTGGCGGTCCATGTGGCGAACGCCTTGGCCATGATCGGATCGGAGACCTCGCCATCAGGCTGCCCGGTTGGGTTCGGGACCGTGTAGAAGCGCCAGCGTTTCTTGCCGGTCGCCGCGTCATAGGCGGTGACATAGCCGCGCACGCCGAATTCTGCGCCGCCATTGCCGATGATCACCATATCCTTGACGACCCGGGGCGCGCCGGTGATCGTGTAGGGCTTGGCCGGATCGGTGGTCTGCACGCTCCACACGGGCTTGCCGGTCGCGGCGTCGAGCGCGATCAGCCGGCCATCGAGGGTTCCCAGATAAAGTTTGCCCTTCCACACCGCGACACCGCGATTGACCACGTCGCAGCACGCCTCGACGCCCTTGGTGCCCTGGACCTTGGGATCGAAGCTCCAGCGCGGCTTCCCGGTCACCGCGTCATAGGCGAAGACTTTCGACCAGGGGCCGGTCACGTAGAGCGTGCCGTCGACCATCACTGGTGTCGATTCGACCCCGCGGGCGTCCGGCAGGTCGGCAAACCAGGCGATGCCGAGCTGATCGACAGTCTTGTCGTTGATCTGCGCGAGCGGGCTGAATCGCTGTTCGTCGTAATCGCGCCCGACCGATGGCCAGTCCGTCCCGTCGCCGCCGTTGGTCAGATAGGCGCCGTCCACCTTGGCGCCCGGCTTGATCCCCGTCTGCCCATAAGCAGCCGCGGCGCCCAGCACCAAAGCCGCCGCAATCACTGCCCGCATGCCCCTACTCCCGTGTTTTGACGGGAGTTTGCTGCACTCGGTTGCGATTTGCTACGGCTTTTTAGAAGTAAGGCGGCTTGTCGAGGCCGGTGGGGCTCTTGGTGAAGATTTCGCAGCCGGTTTCGGTGATGCCGATCGAATGCTCGAATTGGGCTGAGAGCGAGCGGTCGCGGGTGACGGCGGTCCAGCCGTCTTCCAGCACCTTGCAGTCCGGGCGGCCGATATTGATCATCGGCTCGATCGTGAAGAACATGCCGGGCTTCAGCTCAGGGCCGGTTCCCGGGCGGCCGGCATGCACGACCTCCGGCGCGTCGTGGAACAGCCGTCCGACGCCGTGACCGCAGAAGTCGCGGACCACGCCATATCTGTGTTTCTCGGCAAAGGACTGGATCGCATGCGCAATGTCGCCGAGCCGGTTGCCGGGCTTCGCCTGCTCGATCCCCAGCATCATCGCTTCATAGGTGACGTCGACCAGGCGCCGTGCCTTCACGCCGACGTCGCCGATCAGATACATGCGGCTGGTGTCGCCATGCCAGCCGTCCAGCAACGGAGTGACGTCGACATTGACGATATCGCCGTCCTTGAGCGTCCGTTCGGACGGGATGCCGTGGCACACGACGTGATTGATCGAGATGCAGCTCGAATGCGTATAGCCGCGATAGCCGAGGGTCGCCGGCACGGCCCCTTCGCGCAGCATGTGCGCCCGGATCATGTCGTCGATCGCCTGGGTCTCGACGCCCGGCGCCATATGCGGCGCGATGGCGTCGAGAATATCCGCCGCCAGCCGTCCCGCCTTGCGCATGCCCGCGAACCCGTCGGGCCCATGCAGCTTGATCGCGTTGGTCCTGGTCGCAGCGGCGTCGGCGTCGATATAGCTGGTCATCGCGCAAATGTAGCGATCCAGGCCGCTCCCGACAACGAATCGCGTTGAATTTCCCCGCTCGAGCCGCGAGGCCGCCCGCGCGACGCTTGTTCCCGGACCGGCCCGGAACATTGTTTCGGGTCCAAACATTGCGGGATCGGTGTCGCTGACTCAGCACAAGCAGACCGCCGAGCGATTGATCCTCGCGCTCCTGATCCTGGCGCTCGCTGCCGCGCTCTGGATGCTGAGAGATGTCGTCATCACCGCCTTTGCGGCCGTTCTGGTTGCGGTCCTGCTACGCGAAATCACCGACCTCCTGCACACGCGACTGCGCATGCCGCCTGGCGTGGCGCTTGCCGGAGCCGTGATCATCGCGTTCAGCGTGCCGATCGGGGCGGCCTGGCTGTTCGGCCGGGAAGTGTCCGTGCAGTCGACGTTGATCGCTCAGGCCATTCCGGGCGCGATCGACCGGCTGGGCCAGTTGCTCGATCCGATCGGCATCGGCGACGCGTTTCGCCACGCGGTCCAGAACCTCCTCGATCCTGCCATGATTGCGAACCGGGTCGGGGGAATCGCCTCGTCGTCGATCGGGGTCATTCTCCACCTGCTGCTCGTGATTTTCGGCAGCATCTATTTTGCGGCCCAGCCGCGGCTGTACCGGACCGGCCTGGTGAAGCTGGTGCCGCCCAAAGGGCGTGAGCTTGCCGGGGCCGCGCTGGATACCGTGGGCGTGGCGCTCAGGCGATGGCTTCTGGGCCAGCTCGCCGCGATGGCGCTGGTCGGTCTGTTGACCGGAGTGGGCCTGCTGCTGCTGGGGTCGCCATCGGCCCTGACGCTCGGCGTGCTGGCCGCAGCGCTCGAGTTCATTCCCTATCTCGGGCCGATCCTTTCGGCTGTCCCGGCGATCGCCGTCGCTCTGGTCCACAGCCCGCAACAAGCCGTCTGGGTCGCAGGCCTGTATCTGCTGGTCCAGCAGGCCGAAAACCATCTGATCCAGCCGCTCATCCAGCAACGCGCGGTCGATATCCCGCCGGCCCTGCTGCTGTTCGGTGTAGTCGCGATGGGAACGCTGTTCGGCGCCGCGGGCGTCGTGCTCGCCGCTCCGCTTGCCGTGGTCTTCTACGTGCTGGTCAAACAACTCTGGGTGCGCGAAGCGCTGCACACGCCGACCCCGTTGCCGTCGGAAGACTGAGGTCGGCGCGACCTGGACGTGTTTTCCGTTTGAGGCGCGGCGCAGGGGCACTTATCGAGAGTGCGGAAGCCGGGGCCTCCCACAACCAGAGAGGATGAATCGCCACTCATGAAACACGTCGCGTCACTCGCCTGTTTTTCGGCGCTGCTCGCCCTGTCATCGCCCAGTCCGGCGCAGGATTATTCGGCCCGGGTCGCGCGCGTCCTGAAAACGACGCCGCTGATCGACGGCCACAACGACTGGCCCGAAGTGCTGCGCGAACGCGAAGGCGATGCGCGCTGGACGATGGATCTTCGCCAAGGGCTCGACAAGCGGCCGACGCCGTACAACACGGATATCGCGCGGTTGCGCCGCGGGATGGTCGGCGGGCAATTCTGGTCCGTCTATGTGTCGGCCGACCTGCCGGGGCTCGAGCAGGTCAAGGACACGCTGGAGCAGATCGACCTCGTCCGCGATATCGTTGCGCGCTACCCGCAGGACTTCGCGTTGGCGCGCACGGCCGACGATGTCCGGCGGATCCACCACGAGGGCAAGATCGCCTCGATGATCGGCGTGGAAGGCGGGGGGCAGATCGACGAGAGCCTGTCGGTGCTTCGCGCCTATCGCGCACTCGGCGCCGGCTATCTCACGCTCACCCATTCGCGGACGATCGAATGGGCGGATTCGGCGACCGACGATCCCAAGCATGACGGCCTCACCCCGTTCGGCGAGGAAGTGGTGCACGAGCTCAATCGGCTCGGCATGCTGGTCGATCTCTCTCATGTCAGTGAAGCGACGATGCGCGATGCGCTGCGCGTGACGAAGGCGCCGGTGATCTTCTCCCATTCGAGCGCACGCGCGCTCGACGACCATCCGCGTGACGTTTCCGACGATATGCTGAAGCTGGTCGCGGCCAATGGCGGCGTGGTGATGGTCAATTATGCTCCAGCCTATGTGTCGGATGCCTATCGCCGATGGTCGGCCGATCGCGCGGCGGAAAAGACCCGGCTCAACGCGCCGCCCTTTGGAGGACTGCTGATCGGGCAGCCGGAGAAAGCCGCGGCGGCGCTCGCCGCGTGGGAGAAGGCCCATCCGGCCCCAAAGGTCACGCTGGCGCAGGTCGCCGATCATATCGAGCACATCGCCAAGATCGCGGGAGTCGACCATGTCGGCATCGGTTCCGATTTCGACGGCGTCGGCAACGACCTGCCCGAAGGGCTGGAGGACGTCAGCACCTATCCCGCGCTTCTGGCCGAGCTGATGCGCCGCGGCTGGAGCGACGCCGATATTGCCAAGCTTGCTGGCGAGAATGTGCTGCGCGTAATGGCCCAGGCGGAAAAGGTCGCCGCCGGAATGGCGGGCGAGCTGCCCGCGACAAAGCCGATCACGGCTGCGCAACAGGAATAGACGGAAATGCTGTCCGAAATGCCCTCACGGAATACCGGCGCGGCTGCCTCATTCCCGATTGACGAGGTGCGTGCGCAATTCCCGGCGCTCCGCGTCGGCAACCGGGTGTATCTCGACGGTCCCGGCGGCACGCAGATGTGCGCGCCGGCGATCGATGCGATGGTCCGGCATCTGGAGAGCGGCACCGCCAATCTTGGCGGGGACTTCCGCACGTCCATCGATACCGGGGCGATGAGCGATGCCGCGCATGCGGCGATGGCGGACCTGCTCGGCGCAGCGCCGGACGAGATCGGATTCGGCCCCAACATGACGTCGCTGACCCTGTCGGTCTCGCGCGCGCTCGCGCGTGAATGGCGGGACGGGGACGAGATCGTCGTCACCCGGCTGGATCACGATGCGAATGTCGCGCCCTGGCTGCTCGCGGCAGAGGATCGCGGCGTGACGGTGCGCTGGCTCGATTTCGATCCGGACAGCGGCACGCTGCGGATCGACACATTGCCGGCCCTGCTCGGCCCGCGCACGCGGCTGGTGGCGGTCGGCGGCGCCAGCAACGCGATCGGCACGTTGAACGACATCCCCGCGATCGCCGCTATCGTGAAGGCGCAGTCGTCCGCCGTGCTGTTCGTCGATGCGGTGCAATCGGTGCCGCACGTGATCACGGAGGTGGCCGCACTGGGCTGCGACCTTCTGGTCTGCTCGCCGTACAAATTCTTCGGCCCGCACCAGGGCGTGCTGTGGGGCCGTACCGAACTGCTGGAGCGGCTGCGGCCCTACAAGGTCAGGCCCGCCGCCGACCGCCCGCCGGCGCGCGCATTCGAGACCGGCACGCCGTCGTTCGAAGCCCAGGCCGCGATGCTCGGCACGATCGATTATTTCGACGCGCTCGGTACCCGCTTCGCGCGGGATGGGGCCAGCCGCGTCGAGCGCCTGCGCGCCGCATTCCATGCGTTCCAGGCCTATGAGGAGCAGCTGAGCGCGCGCCTTCTCGACGGCTTGCGCTCGATCCCGTCGGTGAAGCTCTGGGGGCCGGCGACCATTGCCGGCCGCGTGCCGACGTTCGGCCTCACGATCGCGAATTGCCGTCCCGAGCGCGCCGCGGAAGCACTGGCCAGCCGCGACATCTTCGCCTGGGCCGGTCACTTCTACGCGATCGAAGTTGTCGCCCGGCTGGGCCTGGCGGAGAGCGGCGGGCTGCTGCGCCTGGGGCTGTGCCACTACAATACGGGCGAGGAGATCGACCGCACGCTCGAAGCACTGGCGGCCATCGCAAAGCGTACGGACTGAGAAACGGCCAGTCCGGCCTTCAGGCGGTTGCGCGACTCAAAGGCTGCGGTAAGGGCGGGACATGGCCGTCATCGATCGAATCTGGACCGCCGGGCTCGTCATTATCGGCGACGAAATCCTGTCCGGGCGCACCCAGGACAGGAACATCGCCCAGATCGCGCTGTGGCTGAACCTGCAGGGCATTCGCCTGGCCGAGGTTCGCGTGGTCGGCGATACCGTGCCGGCAATCGTCGAGGCGGTGAACGCGCTTCGCGCGCGCAACGATTATCTGTTCACGACCGGCGGCATCGGCCCCACGCATGACGACATTACCGTCGACGCGATTGCCGAGGCGCTGGGTGTTCCGGTCGTCGTCCATCCTCGGGCGCGCCAGATGCTCGAAAGCTACTACCAGAGCCGCGGCGGCATTACCGATGCGCGGCTGCGGATGGCCCGCGTGCCGGAAGGGGCCGACCTGATCGAGAACCGCATGTCGGGCGCGCCGGGCATTCGCTGGCAGAACATCTTCATCATGGCGGGCGTCCCGCACATCACCGCGATGATGCTCGATGCGCTGTCGGGGGCGATCGAGGGGGGCAAGCCGCTGCTGTCGGAAACGATCGGCTGCTGGGTCGCCGAAAGCGAAGTCGCGGATCTGCTGCGCGCAACCGAAAAGGCGCACGAGGGCTGCCAGATCGGCAGCTATCCGTTCTTTCGCGAGGGAAAAGTCGGGGCGAATTTCGTGATCCGCTCGACCGACGCGGTCGCGCTGGGCGCCTGCCGCGCCGATCTGGCTGCTCGTCTCACCGAAGCTGGTCGCGCCCCCATCGACGGCGGCATCTGAGCGCATGGCGCGCATTCTATTGGGTTGGGAGCTGGGGGCGAATCGCGGCCATCTCGTCCGCATGGCCGATATCGCGCGACGGCTGACGGCCGAAGGGCATGAGGTGGTGATCGCGGCCCAGCGCCTGAGCCGCGATTTCGATCTGCCGCGCGACGTGAAGCTATGGCAGGCGCCTCTCTGGCCCCGGCTGCTGGGGAATGTCGGGGCGCTGGGCGGGCCGGTGCCGAACACGATGGGCGACATCCTTGTCCGTGTCGGCCTCGACATTCCAGACACGTTGCCGGTGCTGATCCAGGCTTGGCACCAGATATTCGATGCCGTGCGGCCCGACGCGGTCGCTGCCGATTTCGCCCCGGCCCTGCTCTGCGCTGCCCGTGGCCGGATACCGACACTGGCGATCGGCCTGGCCTTCGATTCGGTGCCCGGCCATCTGGACGAATTCCCCAGCCTGACGGGCCAGCCCCCGGTCTATGCAGAGGCCGGTGTGCTTGGCGTGGTGAACGCGTCGATGGCCGCGGCTGGGCTGAAACCGCTCGCCCATCTGCCGCAGCTGTTCGCGGCCGATCACGCGCTGGCCGGAACCTTCACGGAGCTGGACGTCTACGCGAAATGGCGGCGCGAGCCGGTGGTCGCCCCGTCGGTCGCGCATCCGATCGGGGAAGCGGGGGCGGGCGAGGAAATCTTTCTCTATGCCGATGCCGCGCTGCTGCGCACTCCGGCGCTCTGGGACGGATTGGCCCGTTCGGGGCTGCCGATCCGCGTCTACGCCCAGGGTGCCTCTGCCGCGCAGCAGGTGGAGCTGACCCGGCTTGGCCTTGCCGTCGAACCGTCGCCCATCCCGTTTGCTCGGATCGCAGAGCGGTCGCGGGTGGTGATGACCTATGGCGGGCTCGGCTTCGTCAGCAGCGCGCTCTCGGCCGGCGTGCCGGTGGTCGTCGTCCATTATGATCTGGAAAAGGCGCTGACGGGCCAGGCGATCACCCGCCTGCAGCTGGGCGGCCATGTCTATGCCGGCGCAATCCAGCCGGAGGCGTTCGCGACCTCGCTGCGCCAGCTCTACCAGAACGACAGCTTCCAACGCCGCGCGCGGGAACTGGCGCCCGGCTTTCGCGCGCGGCTCAATCCCAGCCAGGAAGAACTCGCGGCGCGCTGGCTGATCGACGCCGCCTAGGCACCCACCCGCGGCAGCCGCCGCAGCAGCACCAGCGCCCCCAGGCCGAACAGCGCCGCAACCAGGAACGCCGCGCCGGGGAAATGGACCGGCGCATCGGCCTTGGTGAACTCGGCCATCACACGCGTCAGCGCCAGCGGCGCGACGATCGCGCCGATGCCCATCGCCATGCTCGCGACGCCCTGCACCTCGCCTTGCGTCTCAGGGGAGGCCCGACGCGACAGCATGGCCATCAGGCTTGGCTGGACGAGCGACTGGACAGCGATCGCGACCATGATCGCGAAGGCCATCCAGCTTTGGGTCGCAAACGCATAGGCGAGGAATCCGACGATCGCGCCGACCAGGCCCAGCGTCGCCGCATCGCGCTCGCCAAGCCGCTTGACCAGGGGGCCTGTCAGGAAGGTCTGGGTCAGCGCCATGATCAGGCCGACTGCCGCAAAGCTCGCGCCGATCATCGCGTTCGACCAGCCGAATTGCGCGATCGTGTAGAAGCTCCAGGTCATCGGATAGACCATGCTGGCGATCTGCCACAGCGTCAGCACGACAGCGACCGCCATCATGTTCGGCACCGCCCGTGCCGCGGCCAGTGCGCCAAGCGGATTGGCACGGCGCCAGTCGAACGCGCGGCGGCGCTCGACCGGCAGCGTCTCGGGGAAGATCGTCAAGCCATAGAGGAAATTGAGCGCCGCCAGGGCAGAGGCCGCATAGAAAGGCGCGCGATTGCCGAACGCGCTCAGCAGGCCGCCGATCGCGGGTCCGGCGATGAAGCCGATGCCGAAGGCGGCGCTGACCAGCCCGAACGTGCGGGCCCGATCTTCCGGCGCGGTCTGGTCGGCGATGGCTGCCTGTGCCGGCGCATAGCTGCCGCCGAGCGCGCCGGAGAGGACGCGGCCGATGAAGATCAGCCAGATGGTTCCGGCGACGGCCAGCAGCAGATAGTCGATCGCCATGCCGGCAAGCGCGATCAGCAGCACCGGGCGGCGTCCGAACCGGTCGCTCAGATTGCCGAGCACGGGCGCCGCAAAGAAGGTTGCGACGGCGATGGCGAGGCCCATCCAGGCGCCGATCTCGATCGCCCGCGGCAACCGGAAATCACCGACCGCCATCAGCAGCCGCGGCAGGACCGGCATGATCAAACCGAACCCGATCGCGTCGATGAAGATGGTCGCAAGCACGAAGCCGATGCCCCGCTGGGTCATTTTCTCTTTGCTCCTGCAAAGCCGGCGACTGGTTGCGCAGGCGGAATAGGTGAGCCAAGCCCGGCGGGCAACGGAGGCTCGTCATGGATTTCAGCTTGGTCGATGTGTTCGGCATCGAGGATTTCAGCGGCAACCCGGTCGCGGTGGTGCACGACGCGACAGCGCTCTCGACCGACCAGATGCAGCGCATCACGCGCTGGCTGAACCTTTCCGAGACGACCTTCCTGCTGCCGCCCACGAACCCGGAGGCCGATTACCGGGTCCGCATCTTCACGCTCGACCGCGAAATGCCGTTCGCCGGTCACCCGACGCTCGGCACCGCCCATGCCTGGCTGGATTCCGGCGGAACGCCGCGCAACGCGGGCGAAGTCATCCAGGAATGCGGCGCCGGCCTGGTGCCGCTCCGCCGCAGCGGCGAGACCCTCTCCTTCGCCGCGCCGCCGCTGCTCCGCTCCGGACCCGTGGACGAGGAAAAGCTTGTCGAGATCGCCGGCATTCTCGGGATTGCGCGCGACCGCATCGCCGATGCCGCCTGGGCGGACAACGGTCCCGGCTGGGTCGCGGTGCTGCTCGGCTCGGCCGAGGAGGTGCTGGCGCTCACCCCGGCGCGTCATCATCCGTCGCGCATGGAAATCGGCGTGGTCGGTCCGTACCCGCCGGGGCACGACACCGCCTACGAAGTGCGCGCGATCTTCAGCGATGCGTTCGGCGGCCTGCTCGAGGATCCCGTGACCGGCAGCCTGAACGCCTCCGTCGCGCAGTGGATGCTGGAGAGCGGGCGCGTGACGGCTCCCTATGCGGCTGCGCAGGGCGCGCGCCTCGGCCGCACCGGTCGCATCTCGGTCAGCCTGGCCGACGGCCAGGTCTGGATCGGCGGCGCCACCAGGACGCTGTTCAAGGGCCGCGCACTCTTCTGAAACGCCGCGGGCGCGGCTATGCGGTGGCGATGTTCAAGGAAATTCCCGATCTCCTCTCCGCGGAACAGCTCCGCCAGCTTCGCGCGATCGCGGCGGCGGCACCGTTCGTGGATGGGCGCATCACCAATCCGCACAACACGGCCAAGCAGAACCTGCAGCTCCACGACCAGTCGAGCTACCAGCAATCATCGCAGCTTCTGATCCAGGCGCTGGGCGCGCACGAGGATTTCCGGAACTTTGCGATGCCGGTCGCGATCGCGCCGCCGATGCTGACGCGCTACGAAGCAGGGATGCGCTATGGCGCGCACACCGACGCCGCCTTCATTCCGCTGCCCAGCGGCCCGATCCGGTCCGACCTGAGCTGCACGATCTTCGTCAATGATCCGGGCGAATATCGGGGCGGCGAACTCGTCATCCACCTCGGCACCCGCTCCATCCCGTTCAAGGGCGCGGCCGGCAGTGCAATCGTCTACCCGTCGGATACGCTGCACGAGGTCGCGCCGGTCACGCAGGGCCAGCGGCTCGTCGCCATCACGTTCGTCCAGAGCCGCGTCGCCGACCCGTTCCGCCGCGAAATGCTGTACGAGGTGAACGAGATCGCAGCCCTTGAAGGCCTCGGCATGCGCGCAGAGAACTTCACCCGGATGCAGCTCTTCCAGCAACGGTTGATGCGCTATTGGGCCGACAAGCCCTGAGCAGCTGGAGCGGGTAGCGGGAATCGAACCCGCGCGTTCAGCATGGGAAGCTGACAGGCTACCATTACATCATACCCGCAAGCCGCTGAATTCGTGACGATTTCAGAGGCTGGCCCGGTCGGGATTTCAAATCGTTCCGAGATGGAATTCCGAACCGGACCGTGCCGATCTAGCTGCGCTCGCCCTCGCCGGCAAGAGCGCGGGCGCTGTCGATCCGGGCCGGGACGTCACGCTGCCTGCTTGAAGTCGGCGAGCTGCGCGGCGAGCGCGCGCTGGAACGCCGGCCGTGCCTCGCCGCGCTTCACATAGGCGGCGAGCACCGGATGGGACTCGAGGGCGGGCGTGCCGTCGAAGATGCGCAGCACCGCGACCATCATCAGGTCGCCGGCCGTGAACGCCCGTTCCAGCCAGTCGCGATCGCCAAGATAGGCTGCGAGCTGTTCGAGGCGCTTCGTCGCCTGCTCAAGCACCTGCGGCCGGCGCTCCTCGGTCCAGGCTGCGCCTTTGTGAAAGAAGTCGATCTCGGCGAGCTGCTGGGTGATCGGTTCGATGCTGTTCAGCGCGGCGACCAGCCAGCTGACCGCCCTGGCGCGGCCAGCCGGGTCGGCGGGCAGCAGGCCGGGCCAGCGCTCCGCGATGTGCATGACAATCGCGCCCGATTCGAAGATCCGCACCTGATCGTCGCGATAGGCCGGAACCTGGCCGAACGGCTGTTCGCGGAGGTAATCGAAGGGGCGGTCCGCCGTCACGTCCAGCAGGCGCACGGCGTAGGCAGCGCCGACTTCCTCAAGCGCCCAGCGCACTCTGAGGTCTCGCACATGGCCTTTGGCGAAATCGGGCACCCATTGATAGGCGCTGACGACGATATCGGACTGCGGATCAACCGTCATGGACAGCCTCGCTTGCTGGCAGGTGACGTGGACTAGTAGTCGACCTTCGGAAAGAAGGTGTCGCCCCGTCCCTCGGGCGTCGTGTCGAGCAGGCCCCAGACCGGATCGATGAAGTCGAGGGCCCGGTGGTTCTGGCCGGGATCATCGGGGGCGAAGACCAGCTCGCTGGCCCAGACGTGGCGAATCGTGTCCCCGTCCTTTCGGAAGACATTCAGCATCGGCTCGTCCCAGGTCTTGCCGTCCGCATGACCGCGTTCGGCGCGCATCGCGGGCGTCAGCGCGGCGGTGTTGCCGTAATAGTGCGCGGGATAATCATTGCCTGCGGTCGACAGCAGCTGGAGGTGATTCCAGCCGCGCGCGTGCGCCCAGCCGGCGAGCCGCGCGATGGGCGACCGGGCGACCGCGTACAGGGCCGCGCGTTGCGGGACGTGCCGCGCGGCGCCGTCGATGCAGTCCAGCAGATGCGTGCAGCCAGGGCAGGGGCCGTCGCGTTCCGGCCCGAACATGTAGCTGTAGAGCAGCAGCGTGGAATGGTCGCCGAATAGTTCGGAGAGCTCCACCTGCTCAGGCCGGAAGTCCGCGCCGATCCGCTCGAAGACATAATCCTCGGGCACTTCGCCGCCGGAAGGGAGCGCGCGGCGCATCGCGGCGACGGCTTCGGTCTGGCGGCGGAGCGCGATCTCGGCGTCGAGCAGCGCATTGCGCGCGGCGCGATAGGCGGGGCTTTCGTTGGGGAAAGCCATGCGCGCGAAATCGTCCGCCATGGATCAGGCCTCCGCCTTCGCCTTTTCGGCCAGTTCCGCCAGCTGTTCGGCGACCTTGCTCCAGCCGTCGGCGAAGCCCATCGCCTGGTGCTGCTGCTTGGCGACGTCCGTCCAATGGCGGGCCCGGCCGGTGTAGCGGGTTTTTCCGCCCTCATCCGAAAACTCGAAGATGCCGACCATGAACGGGCCTTGCGGCATCCAATCCCCCTTGAACGCGTCGGTAAAGACGACGCGCTTGCCCGGGATCGCCTCCAGGATGATGCCGTCCATCCGGTTCTCTTCGCCATTCGGCCCGTACATGACGGTCGACGAGCGGCCGCCGGCGCGCAGGTCCCAGTCGACTTCGGCGCGCCACGGCTTGGGGCAGAACCATTCGTTTGTCTGCTCGGTGAAGACGCGCCAGACCACGTCCACCGGTGCGTCGATCAGGCGGGTGACGGACAGCTCCAGATCCTCGTTCATCGTCATTCTCCCCTTACTTCTTGAGCGGACCGCCGATCGACCAGCGATAGCCGAACGGATCGCGGACCTGCCCGTAGCGGGCACCCCAGAATTGATCGCCGATCGGCATGGCGACTTCCGCGCCGGCAGCGACCGCGCGTTCGAACCATGTATCGGCATCGTCGACTTCCAGGTGCAGCGTCACGCCTGCGGGCGCCCCTTCGGGGTTGCCGCCGCGATATTCGGGGAAGTCGTCGTTCAGCATCAGCGCGGCGTTGTTCACGGTCAGATGCGCATGCAGCAGCCGCTTGCCGTCCTGTCCCGGAACGCGGTTCTGCACGGTCGCGCCGAACGCGCGGCCATAAAAGTCGATCGCCTCGGCCGCACGGCCGTCGATGATCGTCAGGTGCGGGGTGAGCCCGCCCATCGGCGGCTGAGTCTCCATCCTTGCTCTCCTTTTTCTTCAATCGCGGTCGGGCGCGCCGAGCGGGAAGAACGACCGGTAGGGCCGTGCTTCGTCGACGCAGCGCGCGACCGACGGCCGGGCAAGCAGCCGCGCCCGATAGGCTGTCACATTCGCACACTCCTCCGGAATCCGGTGCACCCAATCGGCGTAGAACAGCGCCGGCCCGAACGCGCAGTCGGCGAGGCTGAACTGCCCGGCGGCCGCCCAGTCCCGGCCCGCCATCCACCCGTCGAGCCAGCGATAGGCGGTCTCGAGCGCCGCCTTTGCGTTCTCCACTTCGACCGCATCGCGGCGCTCCGGCGGGCGCAGCGCATTGGCCACGACGCGCTGCATGTTGCCCATCACGTAATTGTCCGAAATCCGGTCGAGCATCCGCACCTCGATCGCCTGTTCCGGATTGTCCGGGATCAACCGGACCGGCCCCGGATGGCGCAGCTGAAGATGCTCGATGATCGTGCTCGATTCCATCACCGTCCGTCCGTCATCGACCAGCAGCGGGAATTTGCCGATCGGCCACAGCGCGCCGAACCGCGCGCCGATCTCCGGCGTATCGGGGCCGAGCGACTGGAAAGTGAACGGGAGATCGTTCTCGTAAAAGGCGATCAGCGCCTTCCACGTGTACGACGAAAAGGCGTGCCCGAAGAGCTCCATGGCCATTACTTCCTCGCTCCGACCAGCGCGAAGGCCGCGCCTTGCGGGTCCATGCCGACGACAATGAAGTCACCGCCCGGCACTTCCGTCGGGCCATGCAAGATCGAGCCGCCGGCAGGTGCGATTTTCGCCGAGGCCGCGTCGATGTCGGCGACGCGGAAATAAAATAGCCATGATGGCGGCGGGCCACCGGGCGCTCGGGTCATCATCGCGCCGATCATCCCGTCGGCGTCGTTGATGAACTGATAATCGCCCATGTCTCCCATCGGCATGCTGCCGCCATCGGTCCAGCCGAACTGACCGGTGTAGAAGGCGAAGGCCGCCTTCTGATCGCTGGTTGCGAGCTCGTTCCAGCCGCAATGGCCGACCGCCTCGCGCGAAAAGGCGCGGCTCGGTTCCGGACTGTTGCCGCGCATCACATAAAAAGGCGCGCCCTGCGGGTCGGCCAGGAGGGCGAAGCGGCCGACGCCGGGAATGTCCTGCGGCGCCATGTGGACTCCGGCGCCGGCGGCCCTTGCGTCCTCGACGGCGGCATCGACATCCTGGACGCCGATATAGCCCAGCCAGCAGGGCGGCATCGGCGCGCCGGATGGCAGGTTCATCATGCCGCCGACGCCTTGCCCGTCGGGCGCAGTCAGGATGCGATAGCCATGATTGACGCTGGGATCGCCGCCGGCCGGCGCGACCGACCACCCGACCAGTTGCTCATAGAAACGCTGCGCCGCGTCGGCATCGCTGGTCACGAGTTCGTACCAGATAAATGGCGCCGGTCCGTTGCTCATTGCATGTATCCTCTCGCTTGTGATGTCAGGTTCGGGCGGTCTTCGCTGACGACGGCCAGCCTGCGGGAGCTTTGCCGGTCAGGTCTGCCCTCAATGCCTTGAGCGCGCGGACAAAGGCGGGCCGCGCCTCGCCGCGGGCGATATAGGCTGCGAGATTGGGGTATGCCTCGACGATCCCCGAACCGCTGAGGTTGCGAAGCACCGCGACCATCAGCAGGTCGCCCGCGCTGAACGGCCCGTCCAGCCATTCGGCGTCGCCCAATCGCGCGGACAGCTCGTCCAGCCGTTCATGGAGTCGCGTAAGGACGCCCGGAAGCCGCGCCTTCGACCAGTCTTGATCGCGTTCGATCACCTTGACCATGACCAGATCCCAGACCACCGGCTCGACCGTGTTGAGGGCGGCGAACATCCACCCGATCGCGCGTGCGCGGGCCGCCGGGTCTTCCGCGAACAGGCCCGGATGATTGTCCGCGATGTGAAGCACGATCGCGCCCGATTCGAACAGGACGAGCCCGTCATCTTCATAGGCCGGCACCTGGCCGAACGGGTTGCGCGCGCGGTGCGCGGACCCTTTCTGCTCGCCCCAGGACAGCAGCCGCACGTCATAGCGCTGGCCGACTTCCTCCAGCGCCCAGCGCACGCGCATGTCGCGCACCAAGCCGCGGCCTTCGTCCGGCGCCCAGTCATAGGCCGTGATCGTCGCGGTCATCGCTCAGGCCGGAACAGCGTCGGCGGCCTGTTCGATGGTCGCGATGTCGATCTTGCGCATCGTCATCATCGACGCCATCGCCCGCCTGGCGCGCTCCGTGTCCTTGTCGGTGGTGAGCTCAAGCAGGCGGCGCGGGGTGATCTGCCACGACACGCCCCATTTATCCTTGCACCAGCCGCACATGCTTTCCTGGCCGCCATTGCCCACGATCGCGTCCCACAGCCGGTCGGTTTCCTCCTGGTTGTCGGTCTCGATCATGAACGAGACCGCTTCGGTCTGCGGGAATGCCGGGCCGCCGTTCAGCAGGCAGAAGCGCTGGCCGGCCAAAGTGACGATCGCCGTCAGCACCTTGCCGGCCGGGCCCGAGGGCGTGTCGATCGGCGAGCGGTTGATCGAATCAATTCGGCTGTCGGGCAGCAGCGAAGCATAGAATTCCGCCGCTTCCTCGACGCCGCCGTTGAACCAGAGCGTGGGCGTGATCTTGGACATCGTTTCTCTCCTCAAGCGAAGGGCGGCGCGCCAATGGCCGCGCTGTGGCCCAGCATGGCTGCGGCCGTGACCAGATAGCCCGCCAATGCGATGAGCAGGCTGCGCGCGGCACTCATGCGGGCACCTTTGCCGCGCTATTGATGATCGGCTCGAAGCCGCCCCAGAACATGCGCGGCCCTGCGAACGGCATGTCGCCATCGGGCTTCATCCGCTCGTCCGCCATCACCTTCTGCCAGCCTGCGTCGCGCGTCGCCTTGTCGGGCCATTCGATGAAGGAGAAGACGACAGTCTCGCCGTCCTCTGCCTTCACCGCGCGGTAGAAATCGGTGACTTTACCTTTCGGCACGTCGTCCGCGATCGCCTCGACCACGCGCGTGGCGCCATGCTCGCGAAAGATCGGCGCGGCCTTTGCGGCCATCGCACGATATGCCTCGCTCTTGCCGGGAAGCACCGGTACGACCCAGCCGTCGACATAGCCGCCATGCCCTGCGCCTTCCTCGACGATCGCGTCGAAGCCGCCGAAGATCATGCGCTTGCCGTCGAACGGCGCCGATGCGCCGATCTCATGCATGCCGGGGTGGCTCATCATCTTTTCATTGGCGGCGTCACGCGCCGCCTTCGACGGATATTCGAACCAGGAAAAGACCACCGTCTCGCCCGGTTCGGCCTTCACCGCGCCCTTGAAGTCGGTGACTTTGCCCTCGGGCACATCGTCGCCCCAACCCTCGGCCATCCGTACGACGCCGCATTCATGGATCAGCGAAGCGACTGAGTTCGCATGCATGCAATAGGCTTCCTTGTTGGCCGCCGGCACGGGCACGACAAATCCCTCAATATAGGTCATGGTCCTCTCCCTTTGCCGTCCAGTTCAAGCGGCTTCGTTCTGGGGCATGGCGGCAACCGCGGCATCGACGTCCATCCACAGCGGGCCGAAACCGTGGCCGTCCGGGTCTTCGAAGGCGCGACTGTACATGAAGCCCAGATCCTCCGGCTCATGAAGCTCGCGGCCGCCGGCGCCGAGTGCGGCTGCCACGATCGCATCCACCTCGGTGCGGCTGTCGAACGACAGCGCCAGCAGCACCTGGCTGGTCGCATGCGCATCCGCGATCGTCTTCGACGTGAAGCCCTGGTAGAAGGGGTGCGTCAGCAGCATGAAGCTGATCGTGTCGGACCAGACCATCATCGCGGCCTGATCATTGGAGAAGCGCGCGTCCTTTGTGCAGCCGATCGCTTCGTAGAAGGCGACCGAGCGGTCCAGATCCCGGACGGGCAGGTTCACGAAGATCATCTTCGACATCTCATCTCTCCTCGGATCAATATTCGAGCTTGGGATACCAGTCGGCCCCGCGGCCTTCGGGCGTCATGTCGAGGATGTTCCAGAGCGGCGTCGGATCGGGCGCCAGATGCGGATCGAAGCCGGGATCGGCCGTTTCCGGACCGCCCTCGGTCGCCCAGAACAAGCGGACCGTGCCGCCGTCTCGGGTCCAGACGTACACGCCCGCGCCTTCTCCGCCATCGACAATGAGCCCCATGTCGCGCGCGAAATCCTCGCCGAGGGTCTGGTAGAAATCGAGGTGCGTCCAGCCGCGCTCCCGCGCCACGGCGAGCTGGCGTTCGACCGGGGAGCGGCCGATGATCGCCAGCGCGACGCGCTGCTCGATGTCGGGCGCGGGGATGTCGAGCGAGCCGACGAACGAGGTGCACATCGGGCAGGGCCGCTGCCGTTCCGGCCCGTACATCCAGAAATAGGTGACCAGCGTGTCGTGGCGGCCGAACAGGTCCGCCAGCGTCAGCTCGCTCCCGTCCTTGTCCAGGAACCGATAATCCTTGGCGACGGGGCCGGGCGGCAAGGCGCGGCGATGTTCGGCGACGCGCTGGATCTGGCGCCGGAGCTCGATTTCCTCCGCCAGCAGCGCCGTCCGCGCGCGACGGTATTCGGCACTTTCTCCCGGCCAGCGATTCGGATTGGCTTCCGCCATCTCCCGCGCAGGCTTCAGCTGCTCCGGCGGCGGCAATGTCGCGGTGTCGCGCATTTCCCTCTCCCTTGTGCGAGTGATCTTCGCGAATCACTTCTTGACCCTGATGCGCGACTCAGTTATTAAAAGCAACTAGCATGTTACAAAAAAGAACTGAAATGGAGCAGAAGGGTAAGAGCCGTTGGTATGATGATGCGTGCGGGACCGCGCTCGCGTTGGAGTTCGTCGGTGAACGCTGGTCGCTGCTGATCATGCGCGAGTTGATGCTGGGGCCCCGCCGCTTCTCCGAGCTGCGCTCGACCTTGGGCGGGATCAGCGCCAATGTCCTGACCCAGCGGCTCGAAAGCCTCGAAGCCGTGGGCATCCTCCGCCGCCGCAAGCTGCCGCCGCCCGCTTCCGTCCAGGTCTATGAGCTGACGCCCTGGGGTTATGAGAGCGAGCCGATTTTCCAGGAAATGGGCCGCTGGGCGACCCGGTCGCCGCTCCACGACCCGATGCTGCCGCTGTCGCCGGTTTCGGCGATGCTGTCGCTGCGCACGATGCTCGCGCCGGACCGTGGCGACCTGGCGATGACGCTCGCGTTCCGCTTCCCGAACGACGCCTTCGTTGCGCGGCTGGACCGGCAAGGGCTCGACATCCAGCGCGGCGAGACCGCCGCCGCCGATGCAGTGTTTGAATGCGATCCGACCACGCTGGTGCGCCTCTTCTACGGCAAATGGCCGATGACCGAGGCGGAGGCCGAGGGACTGCTGCGCTTCACCGGCAATCGCGACCTCGCCCAGCGCTTCATCGATCTGTTCGCGCTGCCGCCGAAGATCGCGCCGCCTGTCGCCTGACGCTTGGATCGGCTCCGCCGGCTCCCCATTTCCCCCGCCATCAGCGACACGTCTCGACTAAGCCATGCGACTGGCGCTAGGGAGACCCGCCGCCAGCCACGGACCGATGATGACCGATCTCGCCAATACCCAGCCCGACAGCCGCTCGACGACCATTCTCGAGGCGCCCGACCGCCAGGTCAGCGTCCGCGAGCTGTTCGGGATCGACACGGACATGGTCTGCCCCGCGTTCAGCGAGCCGGACGAGCGGGTGCCCGATCTCGATCCCGCCTACGTGTTCGATCCGGACACGACGCTCGCGATCCTGGCCGGGTTTGCGCACAACCGCCGGGTGATGATCCAGGGCTATCACGGCACCGGCAAGTCGACCCATATCGAGCAGGTCGCAGCGCGGCTGAACTGGCCCTGCATCCGCATCAACCTCGACGCGCATATCAGCCGCATCGACCTCGTCGGCCGCGACGCGATCGTGCTGCGCGACGGCCAACAGGTGACGGAATTCCGCGAAGGCCTCCTGCCCTGGGCGCTGCAGCATCCCGTCGCGCTCGTCTTCGACGAATATGACGCCGGCCGGCCCGACGTGATGTTCGTGATCCAGCGCGTGCTGGAGACCGAGGGCAAGCTGACCCTGCTCGACCAGAACCGGGTGATCCGGCCCAACCATCATTTCCGCCTGTTCGCGACCGCGAACACGGTCGGCCTGGGCGACACGACCGGCCTCTATCACGGCACCCAGCAGATCAATCAGGGCCAGATGGATCGCTGGAACATCGTGGTCACGCTCAACTACCTGCCGGCGCAGGTCGAGGCGCAGATCGTGCTCGCCAAGTCCGGCGAATATGATCAGCCCGAAGGCAAGAAGCAGGTCGAAAACATGGTCAGGGTCGCCGATCTGACCCGCCAAGGCTTCATCGCCGGCGACATCTCGACCGTGATGAGCCCGCGCACCGTCATCACCTGGGCGCAGAACACGCTGATCTTCGGCGACGTCGGTTTCGCTTTCCGCCTGTCGTTCCTCAACAAGTGCGACGAGGCCGAGCGGCCGCTGGTGGCGGAATATTACCAGCGCGTGTTCGGCAAGGATCTGCCGGAAAGCGTGGTCGGGAAGGCTTAGGCGGTCCGGACCGCGCGCCGCCGCATCCGGAACGCGGTGCCGGCCACGCCGAAGCCGAGGATCAGCATCGCCCAGGTCTGCACCTCGGGCACGGCGGTCACGGCCGTGATCTGGCCCACGGCAACATCATCCAGCGCAAAGCTGCCGGCGCTCTGGGTGAAGCGGATTTCGTCGAAGCCCTCGTCGGTGAAGAAGTTGACGTAGGTATAGGGCCCCTCATTCCGCGCGGGATCGCTGCCGAAGCCCGCGGCGGCGGCGCTGTCGACCAGGTTGTAATAGCCGAGGCTGCGGCCGCGGCTGAACAGCTCCATCGTGTCGTTGCCGTCCAGCGCGGCGGTGCGGAAGCTCAGATATTTGACGGCGCGGTCGAACGTGATGCTCGCGCTGCTGCTCGTCGCTGCATAGGCGCTCGCGCCGAACGTGTCGCCGCTGGCGGTCGGGCCGCTCAGGTTGAAGCCAGCGAACCGGGCGCCGAAATCGGAGCTGCCAAAGGTCGAACGGAACGGCGCGCCGACCGCGGCCGCAAAATCCTCGAGCAGCGAGCCTGCCGCGATCGACGCCTGGTGCACGGGCGAAGTCTCGACATAGACCGAAACCCACGCTCCGGCGGGCACAGCCACGCTCGCGGCGAGCGCCGCACCGACAATCATCAAACCACGCGTCATCGCTTCCCCCAGAATCCGGTCTTTCCCTGCCCATAGCCGCAGAAGGTTGACCGATGGTTAGGCAGTCGCGCTTCCCCGCTTGCAACGGCGGGCGGTCCGGCCACATTGGCGCCCATGGCCGATTCACCTCTCGACCGCTTCCGCTCCGTCCTTACCGGCGCCTCGCGCGCAATCGCGCACGAGCCGGAGGTGGAGCTGGCCTTCACGGCGGATGCCCCGGCCCAGGCCGGCAAGAATATGCGCGTGCCAATGCCGGCGCGCTCGCTGCCGCCCGAGCAGGTCGCGGAAGCCAGGGGCTTCGCCGACAGTTTTGCGCTCCGGCTGCGCCACCATGATGCGGCGCTGCATGCGAAGGGCGCGCCGATCGACACCATCGCCCGCGCGGTGTTCGATGCGGTCGAGACCGCGCGGATCGAGGCGGTCGGCGCAAAGGGCATGGCCGGGATTGCGGCCAATCTCGGCCACGCTCTCGACATGCGGATGCGCTCCGACCCGATCACCCGCGCGCGCTCCGCCGACGAAGTGCCGTTGTCGACCGCGCTGCAATTGCTGGTGCGCGAGCGGCTGACCGGTCAGGCGTCACCCCAGGCGGCCGCTGCCGGACTGGGGCTGGTGCGGCCGTGGATCGAGGAGAAGGCGGGCGCCGATCTCGACGCGCTGGCGCTCGCGCTGGATGATCAGTCCGCCTTCGCCAAATTGACGACCCGGCTGCTCGAAGATCTCGAACTCGTCGATGCCGAGGCGGAGCCCACCGAGGACCAGGAGACGGACGAGGACGGCGAGGGCGACGAGCCGGACGAAGGCGAGGAAGGCGACGACCAGGACGAAAGCGCGTCCGGCGCCGACGGCGAAATCCAGTCCCGCGCCGAGACCGAGCAGGGCGACGACACCGACAACGAAAGTGGCGAGGCCGAGCAGGATTACGAAGCCGAGGGCGAATCCCAAGCGGGCGACGACGGCGACGAAGGGATGCTCCCGGTCCGCCCGAACCGGCCGTTCTCCGACCTGTCGCCGCAGTTCGACTATAAGATCTGGACCACGCGCCACGACGAAGTGATCGAGGCGAGCGCGCTATGCGACGAGGACGAGCTTGGGCGGCTGCGCGCCTATCTCGACCAGCAGCTCGTGCATTTGCAGGGCGCCGTCACCAAACTCGCCAACCGCCTCCAACGCCGGCTGATGGCGCAGCAGTCGCGCAGCTGGGATTTCGACCAGGAGGAAGGGCTGCTCGACGCTGCGCGCCTGGCGCGCGTGGTCGTCAACCCGGCGCACTCGCTCAGCTACAAGATCGAAAAGGACACCGAGTTCAAGGACACGGTCGTGACCCTGCTGCTCGACAATTCGGGCTCGATGCGGGGCCGGCCGATCTCGATCGCGGCGATCAGCGCCGACATTCTCGCCCGCACGCTGGAGCGGGTTGGCGTCAAGACCGAGATATTGGGATTCACCACCCGCGCCTGGAAGGGCGGGCAGGCGCGCGAGGATTGGCTGGCCCAGGGCCGTCCACCCCAGCCGGGCCGGCTCAACGACCTTCGCCACATCGTCTACAAGCGGGCCGATGAGCCGTGGCGCCGCGCGCGCAAGAGCCTGGGCCTGATGATGCGCGAGGGGCTGCTGAAGGAGAATATCGACGGCGAGGCGCTGCTATGGGCGCACCAGCGGCTGATCGGTCGCCATGAGGAACGCAAGATCCTGATGGTCATCTCCGACGGCGCGCCGGTCGACGATTCGACCCTGTCGGTAAACAGCGGCTCTTATCTCGAAAAGCATCTGCGCCAGGTGATCGCCTGGATCGAGAATCGATCCCCCGTCGAACTCGCCGCGATCGGCATCGGCCATGACGTGACCCGTTATTATCAGCGCGCGGTCACGATCATGGACGCGGAACAGCTTGGCGGCACGATGGTGGAGCAGCTGGCGGGGCTGTTCGACGCGCCTTGATCCCACCTCTCCCATGGGGAGAGGTCGAGTCGGGCGATAGCCCGACCGGGTGAGGGGATCGAGAGTATCCGGACAGGCACGATCCCCTCACCCCGCTCACGCCTGCGGCGTGAGTCGCCCTCTCCCTATCGGAGAGGGGGTAAGGCGGTCCCGCAGCCCAGCCTCCACCGCCGGCCACTCGTCGCGCAGCACCGAGAACACGACCGTGTCCCGCACCCGCCCGGTCCAGGTTACGCGATCCTGGCGCAATATGCCTTCCTGCACGGCGCCCAGCTTCGACACGGCGGCGCGGGAGCGAGTGTTGAGTGCGTCGACCTTGAACGCCACGCGCCGTGCGCCGCTTGCGAAGGCGTGGCCGAGCAGCAGCAGCTTGGCTGCTGGATTCACCACGCCGCCGCGGGCGTCGGGCCGGTAATAGGTCCCGCCGATGTCGCATGCGGCCTGCGCTGTCTCGATGTTCAGATAGCAGCTGATCCCGACGCATGCGCCGTCCAGGCTCACGGCGAAGGGGAGTGCGGCCCCGCTCGCCTGCCGGGCGCGCAGCCCTATCCAGAAACCGTCGAAATGCGGATCGGCCATCGAGTAGGGATAGAGGTCCCACACGTCGCGGTCCGCGTTGGTCGCCGCACGCAGCGGCTCGCGGTGCCGCTCCTCGATCGGCTCCAGCGCGACCGGTCCGAATTCCAGCCGCACGCCTCGCAAATCCATAGCCCTCTCCCGCTGAACACCCGCCGCATTCGCGCGTTTGCCCGACCAAATCCAGCAGGAGAGCCGCGATGACCGATACCGACGTGAAGCCGATGGTTCATGAAGACGCGCTGCCCGGCCACGAGTCTCAGCTCGAGCCCAAGCCCGAATGGCAGCCGCGCTATCCCGGCTCCGGTCGGCTGGAAGGCAAGGTCGCGCTGGTGACCGGCGCCGATTCCGGCATCGGCCGCGCCGTCGCCGCGCTGTTCGCACGGGAAGGCGCCGACGTCGCGGTGGTCTATCTCTGCGAGCATGACGATGCGAAGATGACGTGCGACATCGTCGAGAAGGAAGGCCGCCGCGCGATCCGGATTGCCGGTGATATCGGGGACAAGGATTTCGCCAAGCAGGCGGTGGACCGCACCGTCGCGGAGCTTGGCCACCTTGATATCCTGGTCAACAATGCCGGCGAGCAGCACGCCGATCCGGACATCGAAGGGATCACCGAAGAGCAGCTGAAGCGCACGTTCCAGACCAACATCTTCGCGATGTTCTACATGGTCCAGGCCGCCCGCCCGCACCTTCAGAAGGGTGCCGCGATCATCAACACGACGAGCGTGACCATGTACAAGGGCTCGAAGGAGCTGCTGGATTATTCGGCGACCAAAGGCGCGATCACCGCCTTCACGCGCTCCTTGAGCCAGAACCTGATCAAGGACGGCATCCGCGTGAACGGCGTCGCACCCGGCCCGATCTGGACGCCGCTCAACCCCAGCGGCGGCGCCACGCCCGACAAGCTGAAGGATTTCGGCAAGAATACCCCGATCGGCCGCCCCGGCCAGCCGAACGAAGTCGCGCCGAGCTTCCTGTTCCTGGCTTGCGAGGACGGTAGCTACATGTCGGGCCAAGTCCTGCACCCGAATGGCGGAGAGATTGTGGGGAGCTAGTTTAACCCTCTCCCTACAGGGCAGAGGGCGACTCGGCCCTGCGGGGCCGAGCGGGGAGAGGGTGCTGTGGTACGCGGCCAACCACCCTCTCCTAGCTGCGCTAAGCCGCTTCGCGACTAAGCTCCGCTGTTCCTCTCCCTCAAGGGAGAGGAAAGAAGTCACCCCGGCAGCTTCTCGGTCAGTTCCGGCACGATCTTGAACAGGTCGCCGACCAGGCCGATGTCCGCGACCTGGAAGATCGGGGCGTCCTCGTCCTTGTTGATGGCGATGATGGTTTTGGAATCCTTCATGCCGGCAAGGTGCTGGATCGCGCCGGAAATGCCGATCGCGATATAGACTTCGGGGGCGACGATCTTGCCGGTCTGGCCGACCTGATAGTCGTTGGGCACATAGCCCGCGTCCACCGCTGCGCGGCTCGCGCCCACCGCAGCCTTGAGCTTGTCGGCCAATGGCTCGATCAGCGCGTGGAAATTCTCGCCGTTCTGGAGCGCGCGGCCGCCCGAGACGATCACTTTCGCACTGGTCAGCTCCGGGCGCTCGGACTTCGAGAGCTCGGCCGAGACGAAGCTCGACAGGCCGGCGTCTCCGGTCGTGCCGATCTTCTCGACCTGGGCGTTGCCGCCCTCGCGCGCGGCCTTCTCGAACGCGGTGCCGCGGACGGTGATGACCTTCTTCGCGTCGCTCGACTGAACGGTCGCGATCGCGTTGCCGGCATAGATGGGCCGCGTGAACGTGTCCGGGCCTTCGACCGAGAGGATGTCGGAAATCTGCATCACGTCGAGCAAGGCAGCGACGCGCGGCGCGACATTCTTGCCGGTGGAGGTTGACGGCGCGAGGAACGCGTCGCGGTCGCTCATCAGGTTGACGATCAGCGGCGCGACATTCTCCGCCAGCTCATGCTCATAGGCCGCATCTTCGGCGAGCAGCACCAGGCCGACGCCCGCGATTTTCGCGGCATGATCGGCGACCAGCTCGCAATTATTGCCGGCGACGAGCACGTGCACTTCGCCCAGCTTTGCCGCGGCAGTCACGACGGAGAGCGTCGCGTCCTTCAGCACCTTGTTGTCGTGATCGGCGAGAACCAGCGTCTTCATGCGACCACTCCCAGGTTCTTGAGCTTGGTGATCAGTTCATCCACGTCGGCGATCTTGCTGCCCGCCTGGCGCTTCGGCGGCTCGGCGACCTTCAGCGTCTTGAGGCGCGGCGTGGTGTCGACGCCGTAATCGGCGGGCGTCTTCTGTGTGAGCGGCTTGGATTTCGCCTTCATGATGTTGGGCAAGCTCGCATAGCGTGGCTCGTTGAGGCGCAGGTCGGTGGTGATGATCGCCGGCGTCTTGAGGCTGACGGTCTCGAGGCCGCCATCGACTTCGCGCGTAACCGAGACGCTGTCGCCCGACACGTCGACCTTCGACGCGAACGTGCCCTGCGGCCGGCCCATCAGCGCGGCCAGCATCTGTCCGGTCTGGTTCGAATCGTCGTCGATCGCCTGCTTGCCAAGGATGACGAGCCCCGGCTGCTCCTCGTCCGCGACTGCCTTCAGCAGCTTGGCGACGGCCAGCGGCTCGACCTCGTCGTCGGTCTGGATCAGGATCGCGCGGTCGGCGCCCATCGCGAGCGCCGTGCGCAACGTCTCCTGCGCCTTGGCCGGCCCGATCGAGACCGCGACGATCTCCGTCGCCGCGCCCTTTTCCTTCAGGCGAATGGCTTCCTCGACCGCGATCTCGTCGAACGGGTTCATGCTCATTTTGACGTTCGACAGGTCGACGCCGGTGCCGTCGGGCTTCACCCTGGGCTTCACATTGTAATCGATCACCCGTTTGACGGGGACGAGGATTTTCATTTCCCGCTTCTCCTCTTCGTCATCCCGGACTCGATCCGGGATCCACCTTCTTTTCGAAGGCAGGTGGACCCCGGCCTTCGCCGGGGTGACGGGTTGAAACTCACGCCGCCTTGTTCACCTCCGCGACGATCTTGCGTGCGGCATCGCCCAGGTCGTTGGCCGGCACGATCGCCAGCCCAGAATCGGCGAGGATGCGCTTGCCTTCCTCGACGTTCGTGCCTTCGAGCCGGACGACCAGCGGCACGGACAGATGCACTTCCTTCGCCGCGGCGATGATGCCGTCGGCGATGATGTCGCAGCGCATGATGCCGCCGAAGATGTTGACCAGAATGCCCTTCACCGCCGGATCGGACAGGATGATCTTGAACGCCGCCGTCACCTTCTCCTTGCTGGCGCCGCCGCCGACGTCGAGGAAGTTGGCCGGGAAGGCGCCGTTCAGTTTGATGATGTCCATCGTCGCCATGGCGAGGCCGGCGCCGTTGACCATGCAGCCGATATTGCCGTCGAGCTTAATGTAGGCGAGATCGTATTTCGACGCTTCGAGCTCGGCCGGGTCTTCCTCGCTCTCGTCGCGCAGCTCGGCCAGGTCCTTGTGGCGGAACATCGCGTTCGAATCGAAGCCGACCTTCGCGTCCAGCACCATCAGCTTGCCGTCGTCCGTCACCGCGAGCGGGTTGATCTCGATCTGGCTGGCGTCGGTGCCCAGGAACGCGGCGTAGAGCTTTGACGCGACGTTCGCCGCCTGCTTGGCGAGGTCACCGGTCAGGCCGAGCGCCGCCGCCACCGCGCGGCCGTGATGCGGCATGAAGCCGGTCGCCGGGTCGATATCGAGCGTGTGGATTTTCTCGGGCGTGTCGTGCGCGACCGTTTCGATGTCCATGCCGCCTTCGGTCGAAGCGACCATTGCGATCCGGCCGGTGCCGCGATCGACGAGCACGGCCAGGTAGAATTCCTTGGCGATATCGACGCCGTCCGTGACGTAAAGCCGCTGCACCTGCTTGCCGGCCTCGCCGGTCTGCACGGTGACCAGCGTGTTGCCGAGCATGTCGGCGGCCGCCGCGCGCACCTCATCGAGCGTCTTCGCCAGCCGCACGCCGCCCTTGGCATCGGGGCCGAGTTCCTTGAACTTGCCCTTGCCGCGGCCGCCGGCGTGGATCTGCGCCTTCACGACATAGAGCGGCCCGGGCAGTTGCTTCGCCGCCTCCACCGCTTCCTCGACGCTCATCGCGGCGTAACCGGCAGGCACCGGCACGCCGAACTTCGCGAGCAATTCCTTGGCCTGATATTCGTGAATGTTCATGGGATGCGCTTCTCCGTTCGGGGATGGCCTAAAGCATGCGAGGGCCGCCTTGCCAAGGCGCGTTTGAGACCGGCGCGCGCGGGCCTATATTGCAGGCATGCCTGTCTGGCTCGGCCCCGTACTGTTCCTGCTCACCGTCGCCATGATGGAGGGCGTCGCCTATGCCGCGCATCGCTGGGTGATGCACGGGCCCGGCTGGTTCCTGCACAAGAGCCATCACCGCCCGCGTGCCGGCCGATGGGAGCTGAACGACCTCTACGCCGTCATCTTCGCGATTCCTTCGATCCTGCTGATCCTGGGCGGCGTGCAGCTCGGCTGGGGCGTGTGGGCGACATGGGTCGGCGCGGGCATCGCCGCTTATGGCGGGATCTATTTCGGCTTCCACGACGTGATCGTGCACAAGCGCCTCGACCACCGCTTCGTGCCGCGCTCCGATTACATGAAGCGAATCGTGCAGGCGCACCAGCTGCACCATGCCGTCGAGACCAAACGCGGGACGGTCAGCTTCGGCTTCCTGTTCGCGCCGCGGCCCGAGGCACTGAAAGCCGAACTCGCGCGCCGCAATCGCGCTGGCGTCAGAGCGCCTGCCGGAATGCCTTGATCACCCAGCCGAGCTTCGCGCGCTTGCTGATCGTTACGCGCGAATCGAGCGCTTCGGCGCCGCGGCGCGCCACTTCGCGCCCGATCTCGCCATAGATGCCGGCCGCCGCAAGCACGGCCCAGCGAGACCGGAACGGCAGCCGGCGCGCGCCGATACGGGCGCTCGCTTCGTAATCCGCTGCCAGGTTGGCGAGCCGGCGGGTGAGGGCGGCAATCTTTTCTCTTTCTCCGTTCGCTTCGAGCGATGTCGAGAAGCGCCCGTCCGGCGCGCTATCGTTTCTCGACTTCGCTCGAAACGAACGGATGTCGTGTTCCTCCAGCCACTCACTCGGCAAATAACACCGGCCGCCCTCGGCATCCTCGCGCACGTCCCGGGCGATGTTCGCGAACTGGAACGCCAGCCCAAGATGCTCGGCTCGCTCCAGCGTATCGGCATCGTCCGGCGCCACGCCCATCAGCAGCGCCATCATTCGCCCCACCGTCCCCGCGACATGGTAGCAATAGCGGATCAGGTCGGCCTCGGTGCGTGGTCGCCAGCCTTCGGCGTCCAGCGCGAAACCAGCGATATGGTCGTCGAGCAGCGCGCGCGGGATGTACGCCTCTTCGGTCAGCACGCGCAGGCCGTCGAACGAAGCTTCCCCCACCCACTGCCCATCCAGCGCGCGAGCGGTCAGGCCTCGAATCGCCGCGATCCGCGCTGCCGGGTCGCCGACCGCGCTCAGCGTCCCGCCATGATCCTGCCCGTCCGCCAGGTCGTCGCACGCCCGGCACCAGGCATAGAGCAGCCACGCCCGTTCCCGCGTTTCCGGCGCGAACAGCTTGCTGGCGAGTCCGAAACTCTTCGACCCCCGCGCGATCGACTCGCGCGCGGTCGCGACGAGGGCGTCGCGTGTTGGGCGGCTACAGCTCATCCTGCGTCATGCGGAAGATGGTCTGGTGCGGCTGGTACGCCGTCATCTTCGTGAGGAGCCCGTCCAGCTCCGCATCCACGAGGATGATTCCGCGATGCTGCGGCCGCACGAAGCCGACCTGTGCCATGTGCGCGTTGAACGCGATCAAATGGTCGTAGAAGCCGCCGGCGTTCAGCAGCCCCACCGGCTTTTCGTGATAGCCGAGCTGCGCCCAGCTGACCGCTTCCCACAGCTCGTCCATCGTGCCGACGCCGCCCGGCAGGGTCAGGAAGCCGTCGGACAGATCGGTGAACAGCGCTTTCCTCTGGTGCATCGTCTGGACGGTGTGAAGCTGCGTCAGCCCGCGATGCGCGACTTCGGCGTTGACCAGCGCCTCCGGGATCACCCCGATCACTTCGCCGCCGACCGCCAGTGCGGAGTCGGCAATCGCCCCCATCAACCCGAGCTTGCCGCCGCCATAGACGACGCCGATGCCGCGCTCGGCGAGCGAGCGCCCGACAGTGCGGGCGAGTTCGACGTAAGAAGGATCCGCGGGGGTGGCCGAGCCGCAATAAACTGCCAGTCTTTTCACTTCTCCCCTCCCGCTTGCGGGAGGGGCCGGGGGTGGGAAGGTTGGGCGATGCTCATAAGCCGCCATTGCCCACCCCTAGCCCCTCCCGCAAGCGGGAGGGGAACATAGAGCCTCCAGCATCAATCCCGCCGTCGCCTTCGCGCTGCCGACCACCCCCGGAATGCCCGCGCCGGGATGCGTGCCCGCGCCCACGAAATACAGGTTCGGGATCACGTCGTCCCGGTTGTGCGTGCGGAACCAGGCGCTTTGGGTCAGCACCGGCTCGAGGCTGAAGGCGGAGCCGAGGTGGGCGTTCAGGTCGCGCGCGAAATCGGGCGGGGCGTAGTGGAAGCGGGTGACGATCCGGTCCTTCAGGTCGGGCACGCCGATCCGCCGCGCGACCTCGTCCAGGATGCGGTCGGCAAGGCGCGGGCCTTCGACATCCCAATCGATCTTCAGCCGGCCGAGGTGCCCGACCGGCGCCAGCGCGTAGAAGGTTGAATGACCCGCCGGCGCCATGCCGGGATCGGTCGCGCTCGGATGATGGAGATAGAGCGAAAAGTCGTCCGGCAGCGCGTCGCCGCGATAGATTTCATCGAGCAGCCCGCGATAACGCGGCCCGAACAGGATCATGTGGTGCGGCAGCTCGGGGAATGTCCCGCGCACGCCGAAATGCACCAGGAACAGCGACGGCGAGAAGCGCTTCTTCTCCAGGCGTCGACCTTCGCGCTGGCCGCGCGCCGAACCGGCCAACAGGTCGCGGTAGGAATGGACGATATCGGCGTTGGAGGCGACGGCATCCGCGTCCATCCGCCAGCCGCTCGCGGTGCGTACGCCCGTGACGCGTCCGTCTGCCGTCTCGATCTGCGTCACCGGATCGCCCAGCCGCAGCGTGCCGCCGATTCGCTCGAACTGCCGCTCCATGGCCGCGATCAGCCGGTTGGTCCCACCCAACGCGAACCACACCCCGCCATCGCGTTCGAGCTTATGGATCAGCGCATAGATCGCGCTGGTCGTCATCGGATTGCCGCCGACCAGCAAGGTGTGAAAGCTCAGCGCCTCGCGCAGCTTCTCGTTTTGCACGAAGGACGACACGACCGAATAGACCGATCGCCACGCCTGATAGTGTGCGAGAGCGGGTGCCGCCTTCAACATCGAGCCGAAGTCGAGGAACGGCACCGCGCCCAGCTTCACATATCCTTCGCGGTAGACGCCGGCGGAATAATCCAGGAACCGCCGGTATCCCGCGACATCGGCCGGGTTCAGCTTCGTGATCTCGGCGGTCAGTTGCGCATCATCGTTCGAATAGTCGAACACCGTCCCGTCCGGCCATGTCAGCCGGTAAAAGGGCGCGACCGGCACCAGCTCGACATCCTCGGCCATCTCCCGGCCGGTCAGCGCCCACAGCTCCTTCAGGCAGTCGGGATCGGTGACGACGGTTGGCCCGGCATCGAAGGTGAACCCCTCGCACTCCCAGACATAGGCGCGCCCGCCGGGCCGGTCGCGCGCCTCGACGACGGTCGTCTGCACGCCGGCCGATTGCAGCCGGATCGCCAGCGCCAATCCACCGAAACCGGCGCCGATCACCACAGCGCGCTTCATCGCCGGCCCATAATGGCTGCCACCGCCCGGCCGAGCGGAACAGGCGGTCGCCCGGTCAGGATGCGTGCCTTGTCGGCGAATGACGATTGCCCCGCATAGAAGCGCCCGATCAGCGGCTCCGGCAGCCTGTAGAAGCGCTCCAGCACGCGGTAGCGTTCGCCGGACTTGGCCGCGCGGAACAGCATGGCATCGAGCAGCCGGTAGAAACCGCGCGCCTGCCACGCGCGTGCGGCATGATCCCGCGTCAGCCGGGCCAGCCCTTCGCGCGAGAGATCCGGCGCCTTCGCGACTGCAGACGCCAGCCGCACCGCGTCCGGCAGCGAATATCCCGTCGTCGGATGGAACAGTCCCGCGCGCATGCCTGCCTTTGCGATCCCTTCGCCTGTCGAGCGCCAATAGGCATCCAAATCGCCGCCGATCACCACCGGCAGCACGCCCGTTTCCTCGCGCTCGTGTCCGATGACCCGCCAACCTTGCGCCGTCGCATAGTCGTCGATCCGCGTCCCGATCGCCACCACGTCCAGGTCCGGCGTGTCGCTGTAATAGGTGTCCTCGACAAACACGCGCTCTGCATCGAAGGGCAGCAGATAGATGAAGCGGTAGCCGTCGATCTGCGGAACGGTCGCGTCCATCACCACCGGCCGCGCAAGGCCATGGCCGCCCTCAACGCGGAGCACGCGCCCCATGAATTTCTGCCAGCCGAGGCCGAGCGTGCCGAGGTCTCCGGCGCCGCGCGCGTCGATCGCCGCCCCCTCCGGATCCTCCGCTGCACCCAACCGTACCGAGCCCTCCGGCAGCCGTTCCCGGAGCACCCGGTCGAACCGCTCCGATTCGATCGAATTGTAGCCGGTGGCCAGCACCCGCCGCTGCCCGGGAAACCGCACCTCGTACCCGTCCCAGCGGCGGGTCACGAACGGTTCGACGATCCACCGGTCCGTCTCGGCAATGTCGCTGTCGAAGAACGACCAGATGTGATTGCCGCCGAGCGTCTCGCCGCGCTCGATCAGCGTCACGCGCACGTCGGGCCGCCGCTGGCTCAGTGCGAAGGCGATCAGCCCGCCCGCCAGTCCGCCGCCCAGGATGGAAATCTCCGAGGGATGGGTTCCGGTCACGCGGTTAATTCCGGATCAGCTCGCGGAGTATCAAGCTCTTGGCCCCATCCTTGCCGGCAAACTGTCCGCTCAGCACGATCCGCGATCCCACCTTGCGGCGCAAGAGCGCCGCCGCCTCCGCGCGCGACAGCGACACGCACCGTTGCCGGCAGGCGCTGCGAGCGCCGTGTCCGCGCCGAACGCCGCCGCCACTGCCAGCGCGACCGCAGCCGCCGGAACGAACCGGCCCATCGATACCCCTCCATCGCAGTGCCGAATGCGGCGCGAAAGCCGATTGCCCGACGGGGCTTGCCTTGCGACAAGGTGCCGGGTCAATCCGGGGGACGGCGATGGATCGCAGGCGCATCGTTAAGCTGATGGCGGCCGCACCGGTGCTGGCGGCGCTGCCTAGGGCGGCATTCGCCCGGCCCGACACTGCGGCCTGGGAGTCGCTGCGGCGCCGGCTCGGCGATCGGCTGATGGTGGTCCACTCGCCGCTTGCCGAATGCGCGCGCTCCGGCGGGCAGGGCGCCGATGCACTCTTCGCAAAGCTGAAGAACCCCTATTATCTCGGCGACGAACCCGGCCTGACGCAGACCCTCGGCTGGACCGACGCCTGGACTTCGCAGCCCAGCGACTATGCGGTCGCGGCCGAATCCGCAGCCGATGTCGCCGCCGCCGTGGACTTCGCGCGCGAACATGGCGTCCGTCTGGTCGTGAAAGGCGGCGGCCACAGCTATTTCGGCAATTCGAACGCCGCCGGCTCGCTGCTGATCTGGACCCGCCGCATGAACGCGGTCGCGTTGCACGACGGCTTCGTGCCCGAAGGCGCCCCCGCCGGCACGCCTCCGCAGCCGGCGGTCTCGATCGGCGCCGGCGCGATCTGGGGCGACGTCTATCGCGCCGTCTCGGTCGAGGGTGGGCGGTACGTCCAGGGTGGCGGCTGCCTGACGGTCGGCGTGGCCGGGTTCGTGCAGGGCGGCGGCTTCGGCAGCCTGTCGAAGACGTTCGGCACCGGCGCCGGCAATCTGCTGGAGGCGGAACTCGTCACGGCCGACGGCCGGCTTCGCATTGCCAATGCGTGGCGCGATCCGGACCTGTTCCATGCGCTCCGCGGCGGGGGCGGCGGCACCTTCGGCGTGGTGACGCGGGTGACCCAGCGCACCCACGCGCTGCCCCCGACGATCGGCGCGATCCTGTTCTCGGTGCAGGCCCAAAGCGCCGCCGCCTGGCGCGCTCTCGTCGCGCGGACGATGGCATTCTACGCCGAAGCCCTGTTCCGGCCCGAATGGGGCGAGCAATTGCGCTTCAGCCCCGGCCGGCGGATGGACGTGTCGATGCTCTGCCACAGCCTAGACGAGCAGGGCATCCGGGCGACCTGGGAGCCGCTGCTGTCGTGGATCAAGGACCGTCCTCAGGACTACAGGCTCGCCGCCGAGCCGCTGGTGCTGGCCGCGGATGCGCGGCGCTTCTGGGATCCGAAATTCCTGCGCGCACTGCCGGGCGTGGTGCTGCCCGACGACCGCCCCGGCGCTTCACCCGACCATGTCTTCTGGGCCACCAACCGCGGCGAGGCGGGGCAGGTGCTCCACGCCTATCAGTCCGCCTGGCTGCCCAAGGATCTGCTCGATCCCGCGCGCCGGCCATCTCTGGTTGATGCCATCGTTGCCGCCGCGGCCGAATGGAGCCTCAGTCTGCACACGAACAAGGGGCTTGCCGGCGGCACGTCCGACGCAATCGCGGCCGCACGCGAGACGGCGATGAACCCTCAGGTCGCGGATGCCTTCGCGTTGCTGATCATCGCCGCCGACGGCCCGCCCGCCTGGCCCGGCATCCCGGGACACGAACCCGATATCGTCACCGGCCGCAAGGAGGCCGCCGCCGTCACCCGCGCAATGGCGCCGTTCCGCAAGCTCGTGCCGGATGCGGGCTGCTATATGTCCGAATCCGACTATTTCCGCCGCGACTGGCAACGCGCCTATTGGGGCGATAACTACCCCCGCTTGCTCGCCGCGAAACGCAAATACGATCCCGGCAACCTCTTCACCGGCCATAATTGTGTAGGCGCCACGCTATAGCCCGCCCGTGCTGCGGCGCTCGTCCGCCAAAGGTGGGAACCGCCGGACGGACCAGGTTAGATTGCGATAACGAAGATCGCCGCGAAGCCGATCAGGCAGAGGACCGCGAGCAATGTGACCAGGCATCCCGTCCAACCCCATTCTCTTGAATGGCATCAATGACAGCGAACCCGAACAGATCGGCCAGAAGGTCGAACAGGGATCCCATCTGTTCGGACCTGCCTTTTACTGCTGACGTCCGCAATGGGTGGGAGGCGGACATGGGCTCGGAACGTGAGAGGACGGCGCATCAGCGAGGCTATGTTGCGCGAACCGTCCTTCGGATGAGCAGAGGAACGCGGATCAGCGCCAGAACCATGTTCATGCCATAGAGCCAACCGAATGCGAACAAAGCGAATTTTGCCGCCCTCAACACGCCTCCGCCTGTTAGGCCGATGCAAAAGAACATGCCTGCGGCAAAGAGGCAGAAGACCATGCCGTGCAAACTTCTAAGGTCATAGCGCAGCCGTCGTTCGCCCGGTCCCTGCTCAACCCAGAAACGGCCGTGATCGTAGATCACCAGCGGACGCCAGTTCGCCCCAAGAGGATTGCGCCAGAGCGGGTCATCGAAGCTAATCCTACTCGAAGTTCGTTCAGCTAACGGCTTACCCTGCTTTTCGAGCAGAACCTCTAATCGATCCAATGTTACGTCATGTCCCGCGGCCGAGGACAGGGTCACAGAACCTCGAAGGTGCCACAGAAAATCCAACATCAAACGAAGGCGTATGCCTGGTTTCGAATGTCTGCAATGGGTCGTTTGCTGCCGCCCTAAGCCAGCCCGCTCTTCACGTTCGCAAAGGGGTGAGAAGCAGACGTTCAGCCCTCTCCCGTTGGGAGAGGGAGGAGCCCGCTCGCGAAGCGAGTGGGAGGGTGGGGGCGACGGCGCATTCAGGCTCGCTTGCGCTTCGCTCCATCACCCTCACCCCGCTCGCGCTGTGCGCGAGTCGCCCTCTCCCGATTGGAGAGGGGCAACATCCACAGTGGGTCGGTTTCGCACCAGCCCGTTGCGCGCTCTCCCGGCGTCGTGCGCTTTGCGTTAAAGCGTCTGTTGTGGCCGCGATCCTTCTCTCCGCGCTTGCGATGACGGTGATCGTCGGCGTCCGTTATCTGGCGGTGAGCGGCGCCTTTGCAGTCGCGACGCGGGCGGTGCGGCCGGGCCTTTATGCGGGCCTGAAGCCGCAGATCGGGCGGGAGATTGGCTGGTCGCTGGCTTCCGCCGCGATCTACGGCGTTCCCGCCGGCATCATTGCCTGGGGCTGGCAGGCGCGCGGCTGGACGCGGATCTATGCCGATCCCGGTGCGTGGCCGCTCTGGTGGATGCCGGTGTCGATGCTGCTCTATCTCGCGGCGCATGACAGCTGGTTCTACTGGACCCATCGCTGGATGCACCGGCCGCGCCCGTTCCGTCTTGCCCATGCCGTCCACCATGCCAGCCGGCCGCCGACGGCCTGGGCCGCGATGAGCTTTTCGCCGCTGGAGGCGCTGACCGGCGCGGTGGTGATCCCCGCGCTCGTCTTCCTGATCCCGATCCATGTCGCGATGCTGGGCGTCGTGCTGGCGATCATGACGGTGATGGGCGTCACCAATCACATGGGCTGGGAAATGTTTCCGCGGGCCGTCGTGCATGGGCCGATCGGACGCTGGCTGATCACCGCCAGCCACCATCAGCGTCACCACCAGCATTATCGCTGCAACTACGGCCTGTATTTCCGCGTCTGGGACCGGCTGTGCGGGACGGATCGGGGGCTCGGCAGCTTCGACCGGCCGGCCCGACGCAACTGATCCGCAGCCGGGACGTTGCGCCCCCGTATCGGAGAGAGAGGGAAGCGCTCGTGAAGTCAGCTCTTGTCGCCATCGCGTCGCTTGCCGCCGCCGCCCCCGCCGCCGCGCAGACCGCAGTCGAGGATCCGCTACTGAAGGAGACGGTGACCGTGGCCGCCGGTGCGGCCTATGTCCCCTCTTATGTCGGCTCGGACGATTATCTGGTCGTGCCCGCGATCGGCGTGCGGGGCAGCGTCTCCGGCTTCCACTTCCAGTTTCGCGGCACACAGGCGAGCGTCGACCTGATCCGCAACAGCGATCCCCACGCGATCGACCTGCAGTTCGGCCCGGTCGCCGCGGTCAATCTGAACCGCACCCGCGCGATCCGGGATCCGCAGGTCCGGGCGCTGGGCGAGCTCGATACCGCGATCGAGCTCGGCGGATATGTCGGCATCGCCAAGACCGGCATCATTACCAGCCCCTACGACACGCTGTCGGCGAACATCACCTATACCCATGACGTCGCCGGGGCGCATGACAGCTATAAGATCACGCCGGCGATCAGCTACGGCACGCCGCTTAGCCGCAAAGCCTATGTGCTGGTCAGCGGTTATGCCGATTTTGTCGGCAGGGATTATGGCGATTACTATTTCACCGTCACGCCGGCGGGCTCGGTCGCGAGCGGACTGCCGGCCTTCAGCGCCCGCCGTTCCGGCATGCTCGGCTGGGGCGCGACCGCGCTCGTCAACCTGTCGCTGACGGGCGACCTGACCCACGGCCTGTCGATGGTCGGCGGCGGCGGCTATTACCGGGTCGGCAATCGCTATGCCCGCTCCCCGATCGTCGCGATTGTCGGCGACCGCGATCAGTTTTATGGTGGCCTGGGGCTGGCGTACACGTTCTGAACCGGGGGGCCGGAGAGGAACCATGCGTATCCGTCTTCTGCTCGGCATGGCCGCGGTCGCGCTGCTCGGCGCATGCGGCGGCGACGGGTCGACGATGATGCCGAGCCCGATCGAGACCGTCCCGCCCGGTCCCACGCCGACTCCGAAACCGGCACCGTCGCCCACGCCGGCGCCCACGCCGACTCCGCTCCCGACCCAGCGTTCGGTGGTCGCGGAATTCTCCTTCGCAAACGACAGCAACGGCTTCCAGGCCGGCTTCTCGGACTATGTGCCGGGTCAGGAAAGCGCCGTCATGTTCAGCGCGATGCCGGAACGGCTGCCGAGCCCGCTCGGCAATCTCTCCGGCTTCGCGGTGTCGGGCGCCAATCCGTCGAACGATGTCTTCCTCTACATCTGGAAGCTCGTGACCGGCCTGACCCCGAACACTCCCTATTCGGTAACCGTCTCGCTCCATTTCGCGACTAACGCCCCGCCCGGCTGCCCCGGCGGTCCCGGCGAGAATGTGACGATCAAGGCGGGCGCGACGCCGATGGCGCCAGCCAATGTCACCCAAGCCAACCGCGTCACCGTCAATTTCGATAAGGGCAACCAGGCGACCGGCGGCGCGAATGCGGCGGTGCTCGGCAATTTCGCGCAGACGGCCGCCTCCGGCACCTGCGCGCAGCCGCTTTATGCGGAAAAGACGCTCACCACGGGCGCCACGGCGCCGCTGGTCACCAGCGATGCCAACGGACAGCTCTGGCTGGTGATCGGCGCCGATTCGGGCTTTGCCGGCACGACCAAAATCTTCTTCCTCGACGGCGCGGCGACCTTCTCGCCGTCGACGAGCTGATGGCATTGGCCGCCGGGGCCGGCTTATAAGACCGGAATGTGCAGTGATTACCGCCTCCGCACGGAGCTTGTCGGTGTGGAGAAGGCCCTGGAGCGGGCCGGCCTTGCCGTCGCCTATCCGGAAGGCCGCCCGAACCTGGGGCCGCGCGACGATATCCGCATCACTGACCGCGCGCCGATCGTGCGCGCCTCAATCGACGGCGCGGAGCTGGTCCAGCGCCGCTGGAGCTGGCCGGGGCCGGGCGGAAAGCCGGTCTATAATTTCCGCTCGGACGGCCGCGCCTTCGCCAGCGGCCGCTGCCTGATCCTCGCCGATGGCTTTTACGAGTTCACCGCGCACAGCGATCCGGCGTCGAAGCGCAAGCACAAATGGCTGTTCACGCTGAACGGCACGGATATGTTCGGCATCGCGGGTTTGTGGCGGGCGGACCCGGCGGTGGGCGAAGCGTTCACGATGCTGACCTGCGAGCCCGCGCCCGATGTCGCCCCCTACCACAACCGCTCGATCGTGATCCTGCCGCCCCGTCACTGGTCCCGCTGGCTCGACCCGGCCGAGCCGGCACGCGACCTGCTGAAGCCGCTGGCCGCGGGGAGCCTGGCGGTGGAGCAGATCAACTAGCCAGCCGCCACGCCGGCGCGGGCTCGTCGAGCGGCAGCAGGCCCTGCCGCGGCGGCAACAGCGGCCAGCGACCGATGACATTGTGTCTGGTCCTGCCGACTTCGCTTTCGATCAGCAGCAGCTCGTCGGGAAACCAATCGAAGGCCATCTTGAAGGGCTCGAATGTGCAGGCATCATGCCCGAGGGTGATGTGCGGATGCAGCCCCGATTTGCGGTGCTTGGGCTCGATACCGCGCGTCGCCAGCAGGCGCAGCAGCAGGCGGTAAAAAAACTGGATTTCATCCTGCCGGCCACGCGTCCGGACCAGAGCGCCCTTCCGGCCGCCGCGAACGCGTCCAAGCGCCACGCGGAAGGCGCAGAGCTCCTGATCCGCCAGGGCAGCCCTGACCCGCGGCAGCAGGAACGGGTCTCGTTCCTCGGCCTCCGCGATCACGCACAGCGTCAGGTGGAAAAGGTCCGGGTCCATTTTCTGCCCGGCGTGCGCGGCGATCCGGACAAGCGTCTGGCGGAGCAGGGGATTCGGCCTGACGCCAAGGAAGTAGCGATAGAAATTGGCATGGCGCATGGCAGCCTCCGACTCGTGGAATGTTCTTATTATGTTCTCATCGCTCGTTGGAGTCGAATCCGTCGCGGGCACCCTTTCAGTCCCGCGGATTTGCGACTAAGGTTGCGTCATCCCCGGGGGACCGCTGACGCGCGGTTGAGAGGGAGGCAGCAGCCTTCGACCCGCCGAACCTGATCCGGTTGAGACCGGCGGAGGGAGGGAGGTCGCCAGACACTCTCCGTCCGTTTTGTGGAGAGAGACGAATGGCCGACATGCCCGCCCGCACCGAACTGAAGGTCACCACCGGCCCGATCCGCGGCTCGCGAAAAGTCCATGTCGGCCCGCTGCAGGTCGCGATGCGGGAGATCGATCTCGAGCCCTCGTCCGGCGAGCCGAGCCTGCGGGTGTACGACACCTCAGGTCCCTATTCCGACCCGAACGCCCGCATCGACATCATGGCGGGCCTGCCGGAACTCCGCCGCGACTGGATCCGCGCCCGCGGCGATGTCGTGGACGTGACGCAGCGCGAGGTGCGGCCCGAGGACAATGGCCAGCTCGGCCCCGACCGTTCGGGCGGCGTCCAGCCTTTCCCGAACATCCGCCGTACGGTGCTGCGGGCAAAGCCGGGCATGAACGTCAGCCAGATGCACTACGCTCGCCGCGGCATCATCACGCCCGAGATGGAATATGTCGCGGAGCGCGAGAATCTCGGCCGCGAGAAGCTGGTCCGCGAGCGCGACGGCCAGGATTGGGGCGCGAGCATCCCCGATTTCGTCACCCCCGAATTCGTCCGCGACGAGGTTGCCCGCGGCCGCGCGATCATCCCGTCGAACATCAACCACCCAGAATCCGAGCCGATGGCGATCGGCCGCAACTTCCTGGTCAAGATCAACGCCAATATCGGCAATTCCGCCGTCGCCAGCGACGTCGCCGCCGAGGTCGACAAGATGGTCTGGTCGATCCGCTGGGGCGCCGACACGGTGATGGACCTCTCGACGGGGCGCAACATCCACGACACGCGCGAGTGGATCCTGCGCAACTCCCCCGTCCCGATCGGCACCGTGCCGATTTACCAGGCACTGGAGAAAGTCGGCGGCATCGCCGAGGACCTGACGTGGGAAATCTTCCGCGACACCCTCATCGAGCAGGCAGAGCAGGGCGTCGACTATTTCACCATCCACGCCGGCGTCCGCCTGCCCTACGTGCCGCTGACGGCGAAGCGCGTGACGGGCATCGTCAGCCGCGGCGGCTCGATCATGGCAAAATGGTGCCTCGCGCACCACAAGGAGAGCTTCCTCTACGAGCGCTTCGACGAGATCACCGAGATCATGAAGGCCTATGACATCGCCTATTCCTTGGGCGACGGCCTCCGCCCCGGCAGCATCGCCGACGCCAACGACGAAGCGCAGTTCGCCGAGCTCTATACGCTCGGCGAGCTCACCAAGCGCGCGTGGGCGCAGGACGTGCAGGTGATGATCGAGGGCCCCGGCCATGTGCCGATGCACAAGATCAAGGAGAATATGGACAAGCAACTCGCGGCGTGCGGCGAGGCGCCCTTCTACACATTGGGGCCGCTCACCACCGACATCGCGCCGGGCTACGACCACATCACCAGCGGCATCGGCGCCGCGATGATCGGCTGGTACGGCACCGCGATGCTCTGCTACGTGACCCCGAAGGAGCATCTGGGCCTGCCCGACCGCGACGACGTGAAGGTCGGCGTCGTCACCTACAAGCTCGCCGCCCACGCCGCCGACCTGGCGAAAGGCCACCCCGCCGCCAAGCTCCGCGACGACGCGCTGTCACGCGCCCGCTTCGAGTTCCGCTGGCGCGACCAGTTCAACCTGTCGCTCGATCCCGACACCGCCGAGCAATATCACGACCAGACCCTCCCCGCGGAAGGCGCCAAGACCGCGCATTTCTGCTCGATGTGCGGCCCGAAATTCTGCTCGATGAAGATCACGCAGGAAGTCCGGGACTTCGCGGCGAAGCAGAATGCAGGCGCGGAAACCTTCCTGGCGGTCGAGGAGGCGGAAGCCGGCATGGCCGAGATGAGCGAAACCTTCCGCGAGAAAGGCGGCGAGATCTACCTTCCGGCGGCGGAGTAGTCGGTCGCGCGCCGTCCGCATTGGTGGTAAGAGAACGTGCCGGCGTTGCTACCGAGGAGAAACGACGTGGCGCACAGGAAGCTCGCTCTGGCCTTGAGCGTGATCGCCGCCGCGACTCCGGTTTGGGCCGCCAGCGAGGACCGGCCCCGGCCGGCAACGGCCCCGGCCGGCACCGTCGAAACCCGCTACTGCATGTGGATGGCGGCCACGACCGGCACCCTGATCGAGCACGTCCAGTGCTGGACACGAGACCACTGGGCCAGGCAGGGCGTCGACGTCGACAAGGATTGGCCGAAGGAAGGCGTCCGCACCGAAGGCTGATCGAGCGGTCGGCCTGCTGACCGCAGCGCTCTACAGTGCGGCGGAGTGAAGGCCCGGCCGGCGCGTCCTGAATGCCGCGCCGGCCAGCCCGAACCCGGCGATCATCAGCGCCCAGCTCGCCGGCTCCGGCACGGCGGGCGCCTTCAGCGGTGCGGCCGCGACCTCGATGCCGCCCGGAAAGCCCGGTCCGTAAGGCTGAAACGCGCCGATCTGCGTGCCCAGCCCCGCGCCGGCACGCGCGTCGAACACGCGCACCGTGTCGCCGTTCGTGGCCTCGGCAACATACAGCGCCGCGCTGCCGTCGAAATCGCCCCAGGCGACATTGACGCCGCCGGTAAAGCCCGGCGCGAACGCGAAGAAGCTGGCGAGCTCGCTCAGGTCCGCCATGCGGAATACCTTCACCTGCGGCCCGCCGCCCGGGCCTGCGCCGACGAAGATCGCCTGCTCGCCGCCCCAGCTCCCCGCCGCGACCGAGACGCCGCCGGCGAATTGCGGGGCGAAAGCGAAGAAGCTGCGCAGCTCCGCGCCGGTCTGCCCGCTGAACACCTTGACGTGCGGACCGCCGCCCGGCCCGGCGCCGGTGACGATGTCGGCAAAGCCGTCGCCGTCCAGGTCGCCTGCCGCCACGCGCGCGCCGCCGCCAAAGCCGGGATAGGGCGTGAAATTCCGGATTTCGGCGCCGCCGGCGCCGTCGAACACCTTGACCTGCCCGCTGGCCGCGCCTGCGCCGCTGCTGGTGACGATGTCGGCGATGCCGTCATGGTTCACGTCGCCCGCCGCGACGAACACGCCGCCGGTAAAGCCGGGATCATAGGCGAAAAAGCTGCGCGCTTCGGCGAGGCTGACGCCGTCAAACACCTTCACATGCGGCCCGCCGCCCACGCCCGCACCGGTCACATAGTCCGCCACGCCGTCGCCGGTCACGTCGCCCAACGCCACGCGCACCCCGCCGGCAAAGCCCGGATAGGCGAAAAAGCTCGCCTGCTCCTGCTGGCCCGGCGTGCCGAACCCCTTCACGTTGGAGGCCAGCGACGCCGTCCCCGTCGCCACGTCGGCGGCCTGGGCGGCCGCACCCATCCCCAGCACGGCCACAACCGGCAATATCAAGCGCATGAGCATAGCGAGTCCCCTGTGACGGGGGATCAAATCACGAAAGCGGGGCGGCGGCAACTGGGGCCGCGAGTGTTCGGTCCGGACGACTGCCCTCATTTACCTGTCAGCCGGATCGGCTATCAATGCCGATATGGCGGTGCCTGAGAACCCGAAAATTTATCACATTGTCCACGTGGACAAGCTGTCCTCCATCATAGCAGATGGCTGTCTATGGTCGGATGCGGTGATGGTTCAGCGCGGTCCTGCCGGGACCGTGATCGGTATGAACAACATCAAGACGCGCCGGCTGAACGAGTTGAGACTGTCCAGCCATCCTGCCGTTTTCGTTGGGCAGTGCGTCCCATTTTACTTCTGTCCACGTTCTGTCATGCTATATCTGATCCACCGACGAAATCCGGAGCTTGCCTATCAGGGGGGGCAGGGACCGATTGTGCACCTCGTCGCCGACCTGAAAGCCGCAGTTGATTGGGCGCAAGCCAATCAACGACGCTGGGCGTTCACTCTGTCCAATGCGGGGTCATATTATTTTGAAGACAGATCCAGCTTGGACCAGCTTGATCAGATCAAGTGGGCATCAGTTCAGACGAACCACTGGGCAGGTAGCCCAACTAAGGAAGAAAAGCAGGCCGAATTTCTGCTCGAGATGCAGTTCCCTTGGGGGTTGGTCGAAGAGATTGCCGTAATCAATCAGGGTGTAGGTCAGCAAGTCGGTCAAGCCTTGGCTGGTGCGGCCCATCGCCCGAACACCTATATAAGACCGCAATGGTATTACTGAGAACGTTTATGGCAGAAATCGAGATCAAGACAGGAGATATCCTGAAGCAGGACGCGGAAGCGATTGTGAATACCGTCAATTGCGTCGGCGTCATGGGGCGCGGTATCGCCCTGCAATTCAAAAATGCTTATCCTGCCAACTTCAAGGCCTACAAGGCAGCCTGCGATTTGGAGCAGGTTCAGCCTGGTAGGATGTTCGTTTTCGAAACAGGGAAATTCACACCGCGGTTTATTATCAATTTTCCGACCAAGCGCCACTGGAAGGGTAAGAGCCGCATTGAGGATATCGAAGCTGGTTTGGCCGCTCTCGCGCGCGAAATCAAGGATCGCGGCATCAAGTCCGTAGCCATTCCCCCACTTGGAGCGGGGCTTGGCGGCTTAGAATGGAGTGATGTACTTCCCCGCATCAAGACGGCCCTTCAAAATCTCCCCGGCGTTCGGATTATTATATTCGAGCCAAAGGGCGCCCCCGATACGATAAGGGCGTCATCGGTGCCTCAAATGACGCCCGGACGTGCGGCTTTGGTGACCTTGATGCACCGTTATCTGCAAGGTCTTATGGACCCTTTTGTCACCTTGATTGAAGTCCAGAAGCTTATGTACTTTATGCAGGAAGCTGGGCAGCCACTTCGACTGAATTACATTAAGCATCACTATGGGCCGTATGCAACTAATCTGTCTCATGTGCTTCACCGGGTAGAAGGCCACTTCGTTGCTGGTTATCAAGACGGTGGAGACCAACCAACCAAGGAGCTCACAATCATCCCGGGTGTAGTTGAGGATGCGGAGGCACAATTGGCTAATGAGCCAGCCACTCAGAACCACTTCAACCGAGTGGCGAAGTTGGTGGACGGCTACGAGACGCCTTATGGGCTTGAGTTGCTGGCGACGGTGCACTGGGTAGCGACGCGTGAGGGCGCCCGTACGGCGGAGGAGGCAGCCGCGAGAGTGTACAAGTGGAACGACCGTAAGAAGGCGTTCACACCTCGCCAAATCACAATCGCGTTCAACGCGCTCAAAGAGAACGGCTGGCTTCAAACGGGCCATTAAGGCGGGGAGGATAGCGCCGCTCCAATCCCGATCGTTACCTGAGTCCAATTCCTCGCCCACATCGCCTTAATCGTGCGCGACTATGACGAGGCGATTGCCTGGTTCACGGGCGTGCTCGGCTTCACGCTGGTCGAGGACAGCTACCAGCCCGAGCAGGACAAGCGCTGGGTGGTCGTCGCGCCGCCGGGCGCGGGCGAGAACGGCGCCTCGATCCTCCTCGCCCGCGCGGCGACACCGGAGCAGGCGCGGTTTATCGGCGACCAGGCGGCCGGACGCGTGTTCCTGTTCCTGCGCACCGACGATTTCTGGCGCGACTATCGCGCCTTCACGGCCAACGGCGTCCGCTTCGTCCGCGAACCCGCTGAGCAGCCCTATGGCATGGTCGCTGTCTTCGAGGACCTTTACGGCAATCGGTGGGACCTGATCGGGCCGGCATGATCAGCCGTCCAGGCCGGCCGCGGCGCCCCTTGCCCGCCGCGCCGTCATTTGCGCAAATCCTTCCATCCCGGCTCGGCAATCCGTTGTTTTCCGTCCTTCGGCGCATCCCACGGGTTCACGCGCGCCGAGCGCTTGACCGGCAGCGCCACGCCACCCGGATCGAGCCGCAGCGCTTGCGCCGCGGCGTGACGAAAGGCGCGCGCCGCCTCGGCCTTCCAGGGCTGGTCACTGCGCGCGGTGGTGAAGCCCGTGAAGGGCGATTTCTTGCGGCTCCGGCTCATGGGCAGCGTCTCGTTTGGCACTGCGTCGACCTGCACAGCCGGACAGGATAGCGGCGAGTGCGCTCTTCCGATAGTCTGCCGCTAACGCCGGCAGCTCGCTCTATATTGGCCCCCCGATGATCCGCCCCGACGCCCTGTTCCGCATCGGCTCGACCTGGCCCCGCGACCCGCGCATCGAGGCGTGGTTCGCGTTGACCGATCCGCTGCGCTGGGTCGTTAGGCCGTGGTTCGATCGGATGCGCGCGTGCGGCGGCGATGTGCGCGAGGCGCTGCACGATGGCTGTCCGGTCGCCTGCGTGGCCGACGCGCCCTTCGGCTGTGTAAACGCGTTCACCGCGCACGCTGCGATCGGCTTCTTTCGCGGCGCGCTGTTGCCCGATCCCGCCGGGCTCCTGCAAGGGACAGGCAAGCGCATGCGCCACCTGAAGCTCCGCGCCGGCGAGGCGCCCGACGAGGCGGCAATCGCCGCGCTGATCACGCGCGCCTATGACGATGTGCGCCGCGCTCTGGCCTAGCCTGCGATCCTCCCCGCGTCCGACATCGCTTCCATTTAATTCTAGCCGGGGATGAGCTGCCTTCCTGCGAACGCATCCGGCGCGCGGGCGTTGGAACTCGGGCATGCCCGAATCGCTCTACCTTCTGCTCGCCGGGCGATCGAAAATCGCGTTCCGCTCGATTGCACCTATGACGGGCACCAGCGCGAAATCTGTCCTGTGATCCTGGGCCAGAGCGGCGGCGACGCGGTCGCGCTTGTCTATCAGACCGGCGGCGAGACCAGCCGCGGTCCGCTCGGCGCGCCGGAATGGAAGTGCTTCCGATTGACCAAGCTCTCCGGCGGCGAGCCCTCCGCCAGGCCGTGGCAAGCGGGGGCGAGTCATCGGCAGGCGCAAAGCTGCGTCCGAATCGTTGACTATGACGCGAACGAGGCGAGCCCTTATTCTCCGTTGCGCAGCCTCGGCCCGCTCCGCGGCGGGTCGCTCGAATAGGGTGCGGCTCGACTCGACGAACGCGAGAACATAATACGAACATCTGAACCGAGTCGAGCAGGATATCCATGACAGGCGACCGTCCCATTTACTTCATGTTCAAGCCGGACGGCCTTCTGGCGCAAGCGATCGAGTGCTTTAGATACGAGCAGGGCTTGCCCACCGACTACCCGCACGACCGGCTCCACAGCACAGTGCTGCCGCTTTGGGACCGCAGCGAAATGGACGCCGGCGGCGTTCAGCGTGTCCGAACTCTCATAGAACGATTTTGCGGTGAGCCCTTTGTAATCGCCTTCAACCGCTTCAATGGCGCTGCGCTGCGGGCCACCGCGGTGCGTGCGTTCAAGGCCTTCCGAACGGACCTGCAGCGTCATCTGCGGGGGGCAAATATCCCTTTCCCGGACTATTCTGCCGATCCGCACATCTCGCTGGCATACGGCCGCCCCGCCAGAAGCAGCCGGGTGATCACACCGTTCGTTCTGCGCGCGACACATCTGCTTCTCATCGAAAGCATCCATGGGCGGGGGCACGTCGAACTCGGCCGCTGGCCGTTGCGGCCCAGGCAAGGCCAATTATTCGATTGACGCTGGCAAAGCCCAGTCGATCGGCGTCTGCCCGCGGCTTTCGAGGAATGCGTTGGCTTGGGAGAAATGGCGGCAGCCGAAGAAGCCGGAATGAGCGGAGAGCGGTGACGGGTGCGGCGCCTTGAGAACGAGGTGCCGTCCGCCGCGGTCGGTCGAGTCGACAAACGCCGCCTTCTTCTGCGCGTGGCTGCCCCAAAGCAGGAACACGGCTGGCTCTGCGCGTGCGTTGACCAGCCGGATCACCGCGTCGGTGAATCGCTCCCAGCCGCGGCCTTGGTGCGATGCGGCCAGGCTCATCTCGACCGTCAGCACGCTGTTCAGCAGCAGCACGCCCTGTTTGGCCCAATGCTCCAGGAAGCCGTGGCGCGCGGGCGGGATGCCCAGGTCCGCCTCCATCTCCTTGTAGATGTTGACCAGGCTCGGCGGGATGCGGGTGCCGGGGCGCACGGAAAAGCACAGGCCGTGCGCCTGGCCGGGCCCGTGATACGGGTCTTGCCCTAGGATCACGACCCGAACCTGATCGAGCGGGGTCAGGTCGAGCGCGCGGAACCACTCGCCGCTGCTCGGGAAGATGTGCTTGCCGGCCTGCTTCTCGGCGACGAGGAAAGCGCGCAGCTCGGCCATATACGGGCTGGCGAACTCGCCGCGAAGCGGGTCCAGCCAGCCCGGATGCAGTTTGATCTCGCCCATCGGCCGCCGGCATCCGCAAGCGCGGCGGCGGTGTCAAATTGAGCGAGGCAGCCCTGGCCTTAGTGCGGCCCCGACCCGCCCGATCGCGCGACCGGTGCCGCGGGCGGCTGGCTGGAACGGGCGTCGGCGAGCGTCTGGTCATACCAGACAGCCAGATCGTCGTGCATCTTCGCCAGTTCGGCCGGGTTCACGTACACCATGTGGCCGGACTCATAGTATTTGAACGCGACGTTCTTCTGCAGTGACGGCTCCAGCAGCATGTGGCTGACGTCGAATTCGGTGCCGAAGAACGGCGTGGCCATGTCGTAATAGCCGTTCAGGAACAGCACCTTCAGATACGGATTGGTGCGCATCGTATAGGCCAGGTCGACGGCGGTGTTGGGGGTGTTCTGCGGATAATTGTCGCCCGGCGGCCGGTGCTTCCAATCCCAGTCGAAGCCCTTGTCGTGGGCCGAGATCTTATACGGCATCGCCGTTTGATAGCCGAGCGTCTTCTTTGCATAGTCCATGAAGTTGGACACGAACGCACCGGAAATCGCGGTGGAGGCAGGATCGTCCTCCGCCCGCTCGGCATTGGCGTCGCCGGGGATCAGCGTGTAGCGCGAATCCAACCGCCCGATCACCAGCCGCCGGTCGCGCAGCAGCTCGGTCCGGAAGTGATTGAGGTCGACGCGCAGGTCGGCGCGGAGGATGAAGTCCGGGCTGATGCCGATATATTTCGACATCTGCTCGGCGATCTGGCGCTTCTCTTCGGGGCTGATCGTCGAACCCTTGGCCAGGGCCGCGGCATAGGGCCCGGCGGTGAAGGCGCGCACTTCCTGCAGGAAAGTTTCCAGGTCGGCCGGCCGATTCTGGAGATGGTTGTGATACCAGGCCGTCGCTGCATAGCCGGGGAACAGCGCCAGGTAATTGGCGTCATAGCCGGGCTGCCGCACGCCATAGTTCATGATCGACGACAGATAGACGATGCCGTTGAGGCTCAGGCCCCGTTCCTCCAGCAGCGCCGCGACCGCGCCGTTCCGGAGCGTGCCATAGCTCTCGCCGAACAGGAATTTGGGCGAGGACCACCGCCCGGCCTTGGTCACATAGCGCTCGACCGTGCGGGCGAAGGCGTCGGCATCCTGGTCGACGCCCCAGAAATCCTTGCCAGTCTTGGCGCCCAGCGGCCGCGACCAGCCCGCGCCCATCGCGTCGATGAACACCAGGTCGGTCTTGTCGATCAGCGAATGCGGGTTAGGCCCGAAGCCGTACGGCGCGGGACGGATATATTCCGGATTGGCGGTCGTCACGCGGACCGGCGCGAAGCTGCCCATGTGCAGCCACACGGTCGCAGAGCCGGGCCCGCCATTGTAGAAGAACGTCACCGGCCGCGACGAGGGCGGAGCGCCGTCCTTGGTATAGGCGGTATAGAACATCGAGCCCGTCGGCTTGCCGTCATTGTCGCGGATCGTCAGCGTTCCGGCGGTCGCGGTATAGGCGATGCGCTGGCCGCCGACGGTGACCGCGCCGTGGCTGACCGCGCTTGCTTCGTCGACCGGCGGCTTGACCCAGGCGTCTTCCGCGTCGGCGATCATTTCTTCCTGATGGGACTTGGCCATCTTGGAAGCGGCGGGGCCCTTGTCGGGGGCGCGCTCCTGTGCCGGGGCTGCCACTGCTGTCATCAACATTATCAGCGCGATCGTCGAACGCATCCTCTTGCCTCTCTCCTCGACCACCCGAGAGAGGCCATGCAATTTCGAAACCCGCCGGTCAATCAGGGCCTTAGCCGCGTCCACAGCCAGGGAAGCATGATCACCAGCGCCGCCCCGGCCACGCAGTAGGGAAGAGGCCCCCAGAATTGGTAGAGCCCGACGCCTATCGAGGGGCCAAGCACGAAGCAGGCGCCGTTGACGGAGGTCGTGCGCCCCGCGACCGCGCCCTGCTCGCGATGCCCCACGGCAAGCGATGCGCCGGCGGTGAAGGCGGGGCGCAGAAAGCCGAAGCCGAGCGAGGCCAGGCCGTAGGAGACCGCCAGCATGTGCAGCGAATGCGAGAGGCCGGTCAGCACGCAGCCGACCGCCGCCAGCATCGCGCCAGAAATGGCAAGTTCGCGCGGGCGGAGCTTCAGGTTCGGTATCAGCCCCCATTGCGCGAGCAGGGCCGAGCCTGCGCCGACCATCAGCACGACACCCGTTTCCGCCGCCGCTTGCGCTGCCGACAGGTGAAGCTGGTCGATGACCAGAAAGCCGATCGCCTGGCCCGTCATCGCCTGCGCGTGTCCGGTGACAAGTCCGACCAACATCCACGGCCAGATCCGCGGCTCCGTCAGCGGCATCGATTTTCCCCGGTCTTCCGCCGTCGCGGCACGGACGCTGGCGCCGGTCGGCTCGCCGCCGATCGACGGATAGCTGGTCGCGGCGCCGTGGGCGCTGCCCGGCGCATCGTCGGGCAGCAGGCGCGACGTGACCAGCAGCATGCCCATGCCGAAGATCGAAAAGACGAACGCCGGTCCCGAAAGGCCGACGATCGGCAGCACGAAAAACGGGGCGAGCGCCGGCCCCAGGATCGTGCCGAGCCCGAAGGCGGAGGCGAGCAGGGTGAGCGCCCTTGTCCGTTCCTCGCGCGAGGTGCCGGCGGCGACGATCGCCTGCGCGGCCGGAGGAGCGGCGGCCCCGAATGTGCCGTACAGCATCCGGGCGATGATGAAGCAGCCGAAGGCCGGCAGCGGCGCCAGCCAGCCGAGGATGCCCGCAGCGAGGAACGTGCCGCACAGGAAGACCGACGAGCAGAAGCCGAACAGCCCCAACAGCACCATCCGTCGCCGACCCTGCCGGTCCGACCGCCGCGCCCAATACGGGGCCGAGATCACCCAGACGAGCGCCGACACCGAAAAGGCGGCGGCGACCGCATTGTCCGGCACCTTCAGCGAGCGGCCGAGCGCCGGCAGCACCGATTGCAGCGCGGTGTTTCCGGCCGCGATCGTCAGCATGACGAGGAACAGCAGCGCGAAAGGAGGCGGGGCACCAACTGCCTCACCCTGCGTTGTGCCCGAACCCCGGTGCCCTGCCGCGATGCTGTCCGCCCTCATCAGCAGGCGCGATAGAACAGAGCGGGGTCGGCCGGAAGCACGGTTGCAAGTGTCTGAAAGATTTGCGACGGCGCTGAAACGAAGAAAGAGGTTCGTCAATGCCCGTTTCCTCCGCCGGCCAGAAGGCCGGGGCTCTCCCCCGGCGCCGGCCGAGCCATCCGCTGGCTCTGTTCTTCAAGGGGTTTCTGAAGCATCCGGCGATGGTGGGATCGGTGATCCCCTCTTCGCGAGCGCTGGTCGACAAGATGCTCGCTCCCGTCGACTGGGGACGCGCCAAGCTGTTCGTCGAATATGGTCCCGGCGTCGGCACCTACACCGGGCCGATCCTCGATCGGCTGGGCCCGGACGCGACTCTTATCGCGATCGACACCAATCCCGACTTCGTCACGTTCCTGCGCAAGGAAGTGGTCGACCCGCGTTTCCATGCCGTGCGCGGCTCGGCGGCGGACGTGCGGCGAATCATCGCCGATTTCGGATTCGACCAGGCCGATTATGTGCTTTCGGGCCTGCCATTCTCGACTTTGCCGGACGGCGTCGGCGACCAGATCGCGCGCGAGACCGCGGCGGTGCTGAAGATGGATGGCGCGTTCCTGGTCTATCAGGTCTCCGCCAAGGTCGCCGACTATATCGGTCCGCATTTCCATGCGATCGAGCGCGGGTTCGAGTGGCTCAATATCCCGCCGATGCGCCTGTTCTGGGCGCGCAAGGGCTAGAGACTCTTCCGCATCCGGATCAGCGGGACGGGCGCGCCACCCGTGGCGTCGGTCACTCGCTCTATCGGTCTGTACCCCGCCCGGGCATAAAGCGGCTCGCCCGCCAGCGTGGCCATCAGCTCGGCGGCGCTGAAGCCTTCTGTCCGCGCGGCTTGCTCGCAGGCCTCAAGGATCATGCGCCCGATGCCACGGCGGACGAAGGCCGGATCGGTGTACATCGCGCGGACCCGGGCCGGCTCCGCTGCAGGATCGAGCAGTCGCGGCTCGCGCAGATCGGTGCTGTGATCCCCGCCATAAAGCGTCGCGCGGCGGCTCCAACCGCCACAGCCCGCGAACGCGTCGTCTGACGTGACGACGAAATAGGTCCGGTCCGCGATCAGCTGGGTGTCGAGCCCCATGATCGCATGGCTGGCGCGCACCTGCGCCGCATCCAACCAGGGCAGCAGCAGCGTGTCGATTGCCCGATTCATCAGAAGCCGGAGGGCCGGCAGGTCGGCTTCGACCGCGGGGCGGAGCGTGAATGTCATTCCGCGTCGATGTTGAGGCGACGGGTCACGCCATAGTCGAGCGTCGAGACCAGGAAATAGGCGACGGCATTGCGCGCGCGGGCGAGCGTGTGGCCCCAGCCGGCCAGGTCCTTCAGCTTGATTTCGACGCTGTCCTGCAGTTCGTGGTCGAACAGGCTGCGCATCCGCTCTGCAAAGGCCCGATCCTCGATCCTGAGCATCAGCTCCATGTTCAGGAACAGGCTGCGCATGTCGAAATTGGCAGAGCCGATATGGACGGCGTCGTCGATGATGTAGAGCTTGGTGTGCAGCTTCGACGGCTGATATTCGAAGATGCGCACGCCCTTTCGCAACAGCCCCGGATAGGTGAACCGCGCCGCGGCGATGGTTGTGCTGTTGTCCGATTTCGCGGCGGTAATCACTCGGGCCTGCCCCCGAATACCGACCTTATCGAGCCGCTGGAGCATCGCCGGGCTGGGGGCGAAATAGGCGGCGATCAGCGAAATCGAGCGGGCGCCGAGCATGTCGGTTCGCAAGGTGCGTGCCCAGGGACTCAGCCGCCGCGCCGGCCCTCCGAGCAGCCAGCGCACCTTGCCCTTGGGCTCGCTCCAGCGGCGGAGCGCGCGCCTGAGGTCACGCATGCGGGCCTTGGGCCGCTTGGTCCAGGCGGACAGCGCGTCGAAATAGCCGACCAGCCGGCCGGCCGCCGGGCCCTCGACGATCAGCCCCAGATCGCGCCAGCCATTCTCCTCCGGACCCTCGAAATAAGCGTCCTCGATGTTGAAGCCGCCGATCACCAGCCGCTTTTCGTCTGCGATGCAGAGCTTCTGGTGGTTGCGCAGCAGAAAACGGCGTCCGTAGCGCGGCAGGAACCGGCAGATGTCGACGCAGGCGTCGCGGAGCGGCTGCAGGAAGGCGTCCTCCGGATCGCTGCCGAAGCCGTCGATGATCAGGCTGACCTGCACGCCGCGCTCGCAGGCGGCGACCAGCGCGTTCCGGACGCGTCCGCCGGTATGGTCGTCGGCGAAGGTGTAATAGAGAAGGCGCAGATTTTCCTGCGCGCCTTCGATCAACGCGAGCAATCCGGTCAATCGGTCGCGCGGCGCAACCAGCAATGTCAGGCGGTTGCCGTCGACTTCGAAGCTGTCGCTTTCCCCTTGCACGGCTTGCCTCATGCGCGACGGCGGCGAGACGTGCAAGTTGACTCAGGGCCCCATGCTCCCTATGTCGCGCCCCTTCCCGAAGTCGCGAATTTTTGGAGCGTTCAATGGCGCGCGTTACCGTCGAGGATTGCGTCGACAAGGTCCCGAACCGGTTCGACCTGGTGCTGCTCGCTGCCCAGCGCGCGCGGCAGGTGTCGGGCGGTGCCGAGCTGACGATCGATCGCGACCGCGACAAGAATCCGGTCGTGGCCCTGCGCGAGATCGCCGAAGAGACGATCCGCCCGGACAGCCTGCACGACACGCTGGTCAGCAGCCTGCAGCGCGTGCAGGTCGATGACGACGATGCGGTGGACGAGCTGGGCTCGCTGGCGCAGCAGGCCGAGGCGCTGCGCCTCACCGCCGCCGCTCCGCCCCGCAACCAGAATATGGGCGGGGATTACGAGTGAGCCGCCGAGCCTAAGCGCAGCTTAGGCGAAGAGCCGGCGAACTCCGGCCGGCCGGCAAAGCCGGACCGACGGCGCGGGATTTATTCCCGCGCCTTTTTCTTTTGTTGATGCCGCGCCTCACGTCTCCGGCGTCTCGCGCAAATCCTCGTCATGATGCCCGGCGCGGTCGATCTGCCCTTCGGGATCGAGGTGGATCAGCACTTCCGCGCCCGGAAACGCCGCGTGCAGCGCCTGCTCGGCCGCTTCGACGACGTCATGCGCCTCCGCGATCGTCATGTTCGGGTCTACCCAGGCGTGGAACTGGGCGAAATCATGCGCGCCGCTGGTCCGCGTGCGCAGGTCGTGAATGCCGCGAAAGCCCGCCTGCGCATTGGCCAACTCCACGAACCGGCGGCGCCGCTCCTCGGGCCATTCGCGGTCCATCAGCTGGTCGATCGCTTCCGACGACGCCTTCCACGCCCCCCAGCCCAGCCAGGCGGCAATGCCGATCCCGAACACCGGATCGGCGCCGCGCAGGCCGACGAATTGCTCGAGCGCCAGCGCGACGATGACACTGCCGTTCAGCAGCAGGTCCGACTGGTAATGGACATTGTCGGCGTGGATCGCGACCGATCCCGTGCGCGCGATCACCCGACGCTGATAGGCGAGGAGCAGGAACGTCGACAGGATCGCGACGACCGATACGCCGATGCCGAATTCTGCGCCTTGCGTCTCGCCGCCGCTGCGCAGCCGCTCGACCGCGCGCCACAATATCCCCGTTGCAGAAACCGCGATCAGCGCGACCTGGACCAGGGCCGCCAGCGCCTCGGCTTTGCCGTGCCCGAAACGGTGGTCATAGTCCGCCGGCTGGGCGGCGAGGCGCACGCCGTAGAGCGTGATCAGCGATGCGCAGACGTCGAATGCGGTATCGGCAAGCGAGCCGAGCATCGCCACCGAGCCGGTCGTCCACGCCGCATAGGCTTTGAGGGCGAGCAGGAAGAGCGCCATCGATACGCTGGCGATCGCCGCGCGGGCGGTCAGCGAGCCGTGCTCCTTCAGGCGGGGGTCGCTCATGGGTAGAGCAAGCCTTCACGCCAGCCGTCGCCGGCGCGCTCGAACAGCCGCCGTTCGTGCAAGCGGTGCGCGCGGTCCTGCCAGAACTCGATCCGCTCGGGCATCACGCGATAGCCGCCCCAATGCGGCGGCCGCAGTACCGGCTGGCCGTCGAAGCGGCGCTGCATCGCCTCGAACCGCTGGTCGAACGTTTCGCGACGGTCGAGCGGGCGCGACTGGTCCGACGCCCAGGCGCCGAGCTGGGAATTGCGGCTGCGCGAGGCGAAATAGGCGTCCGACTCTTCGTCGGAAGCCAGGCTGACGGGCCCCTCGATCCGGACCTGGCGGCGCAGCGACTTCCAGTGAAAGAGGAGCGCCGCGTGCGGGTTGGCGGCCAGCTCGCCGGCCTTCCGACTTTCCCGGTTGGTGTAGAAGACGAAACCCCGTTCATCGAAGCCCTTCAGCAGCACCATGCGCAGCGACGGCCGTCCCGCGGCATCCGCGGTGGCGAGCGCCACTGCGTTCGAGTCGTTGATCTCCGTCTCTCGCGCCTGGGCGTACCAGTCGCGGAACAGATCGAGCGGGTCGGTCTCCATTTCTCGCGCGTTTAAGTGGCGCGGCGAGGCCCCGCAAGGAACCACCGGGCGTTCCGGCGATTGAATCGGTCTCGCAACGAAGGTGACTCATGGCCGCACGCGCCTATTGGCAGGGACAGATCAGACTCGCGCTCGTCTCGATTCCGGTCGAGCTCTATTCGGCGACGAAGAGCGGCGCGCAGATCCAGTTCCACCAGATCCACGAGCCGACCGGCAAGCGGATCAAATATGAAAAGGTCGCACCCGGCGTGGGACCGGTCGACCCGGAGGATATCCGGAAGGGCTTCGAATATGAGAAAGGACATTATGTCCTGCTCGACGAAAGCGAGATCGACGCGGTCAAATTGGAATCGAAGAAGACGCTTGAGCTGACCCAGTTCGTCGACGCGCACGAGATCGACGTGCTCTATTTCGAAAAGCCCTATTACGTTGTCCCCGCCGACGATCTTGCCGAGGAAGCGTTCATCGTCCTGCGCGAGGCGCTGAAGCGCACCAAGAAAGTGGGCCTTGGCCAGCTGACGCTGCGCGGCCGCGAATACATCATCAGCCTGAAGCCGTGCGGGCGCGGCATCATCCTGGAAACGCTCCGTTATTCCGACGAGGTCAACAAGGCGCAGGGCTATTTCCGCGATATTCCGGACACGAAGCCCGACGAGGAACTGCTCGACCTCGCGGAAACGCTGATCAGCAAGAAGACAGCGCCGTTCAAGGCGGATCAGTTCCACGATCGCTATGTCGATGCGCTGAAGGAGCTGGTGCAAAAAAAGCTGAAGGCCAAGGGCGGCAAGGTCGCGCCCGAGCCGGAGGAAACAGCCCCCAGCCGCGGCTCCAATGTCGTCGACCTGATGGCGGCCTTAAAGAAGTCGCTGGAGCGGCCAGGCGCCCAAAGCGGCGAGACCGAGACGAAGAAGCCGGCCCGGAAGCCGGCGGCCAAGGCGCCCGCGAAGAAGGCGGCTCCCGCGAAGAAGAGGGCGGCGGGTTAGCTCATGCCTGTTCCCCCGCACCGGTTTGGGCTGAGCCTGTCGAAGCCCTCCCGTCCCTTTGTTCGACGCTCGAAGGAGAAGGGAGGCCTTCGACAGGCTCAGGCCAAACCGGGTGGGGAGGACTAAGCCATGGCCGCCGCCCGCACCGATCCCCTTGCCCGTTACAACGCCAAGCGGGACTTCACGAAAACCGCGGAGCCGGCCGGTACCGTCGCCAAGGCGGCGGGGCACAGCTTCATGGTCCAGAAGCACGATGCGACGCGCCTCCACTGGGATTTGCGGCTGGAAGTGGACGGCGTGCTCAAATCCTGGGCGGTCACGCGCGGCCCCAGTCTCGATCCCGAGGACAAGCGCCTTGCGGTCAGGACCGAGGACCATCCGCTGTCCTACGCGACCTTCGAAGGCACCATCCCGAAAGGGGAATATGGCGGCGGCACGGTAATGCTGTGGGACCGGGGCACCTGGGCGCCGGTCAAAGGAAAGAGCGCGAAGGATCTGGAGAAGGGACACCTGCACTTCATCCTGGATGGTGAACGGATGAAGGGCGAATGGCTGCTGATCCGGCTGAAGCCGCGGCCGAAGGAGCGAACCGAGAATTGGCTGCTGCGCAAGATCGACGACGACTATGCGGGCGGCTCGGGCGACCTGGTGGATCGCTGCCTGACGAGCGTCAGCACCGGGCGGACCATGGACGAGATTGCGGCGGGAAAAGATCCTCCCCGGGACGGGGAGGGGGACCACGCGAAGCGTGGTGGAGGGGGCCCCGGTCAGAAGCAGCGGAAGGCTGGGCCCCCTCCACCACGCCGCGTTGCGGCGCGGTCCCCCTCCCCGTCCCGGGGAGGATTGCCGAAGTTCGAATCCCCCCAGCTCGCCACACTGGTCGACACGGTGCCGGCCGGCTCGACTTGGCTGCATGAGGCGAAATATGACGGGTATCGTGTGCTGCTCGCGGTCGGCGGCGGCAAGGCGAAGGTGTTCACCCGCAGCGGGCTGGACTGGACCGACAAATTCGCCGTCATTGCGGAGGCGGCCGCCAAGCTGGACGTCGGCGCCGCGCTGATCGACGGCGAAGTCGTTGCGCTAGATCAGGCCGGCAAGCCCAATTTCTCGGCGCTGCAGGATGCACTGACGCGCGGCAGCCGCGACCTGACCATGTTCGCGTTCGACCTTCTCTCGCTCGACGGCGAAGACCTGAAGCGGCTGCCCAATCTGGAACGCAAGGAGCTGTTGCGCACGATCATCCCTGCCGAGGAGCCAATCCTGTTCGCGGAGCATGTGATCGGCGAGGGCGAAAAGCTGTTCCAGGCGATGTGCCGCGAGGGCTTCGAAGGAATCGTGTCCAAGCGGGCCGACGCCGCCTATCTCGGCAAGCGCACGCAGAACTGGCTGAAGATCAAGTGCATCCAGCGCCAGGAATTCGTGATCGTCGGCTGGACACCCAGCGAGGCGCGAGGCCGCGGATTCCGCGCGCTGCTGCTGGGCCTCAATGAGGACGGCAAGCTGCGCTATGCGGGCAAGGTCGGCACCGGCTTCAACGCGCAGCTGATCGAGGAGCTGAGCGCGAAGCTCGACAAGCTGAAGACCGACAAGCCGACCGTCGAGGCGCCGCGCGCAGCCGTGCGCGGGGCCCGCTGGGTGAAGCCGGAGCTGGTCGCCGAAATCGCTTTCACCGAATTCACCGCCGATAATGTCGTGCGTCACGGCAGCTTCATCGCTCTGCGCGAGGACAAGAAGCCGGCCGATGTCGCGCCGGAACGGCCGATCGAGCCACCCGCGGCGCCAGAACTCAGCATCAAGATCAGCAATCCCGAGCGCGTCATCTATCCGGATTCCGGCATCACCAAGGGCCAGCTTGCCACCTATTATGCGCAGGTCGCGGGAATCATGCTGCCCTGGCTCGCCAACCGGCCGATCAGCCTGGTGCGCTGCCCGCAAGGCCGGGCCAAGAAGTGCTTCTTTCAGAAACATGATTCCGGAAGCTTCGGCGGGCATGTGCATCATGTGCCGGTCAAGGAGAAGAACGGGTCGACCGAGGACTATCTTTACGTCGACTCGGCCGAAGGGCTGCTGGCCTGTGTGCAGATGGGGACCATCGAGCTCCACGGCTGGGGCTCGCTGGTGCCCGATATCGAGAAGCCCGATCGGGTCGTGTTCGACCTGGATCCCGACGAAGGGCTTGGCTTCGAGCAGGTGAAGAAGGCGGCGTTCGACCTCAAGCGCTATCTCGGCGACCTCGGCCTCGTCACCTTCCCGATGCTGACCGGCGGCAAGGGCGTGCATGTCGTCGCGCCGCTCAGGCCCAAGGCCGAATGGCCGGCCGTGAAGGACTTCACGCACCGGTTCGCCCTGGCGCTGGAGCAATCGGAGCCGGAGCGGTTCGTGGCCAACATGTCGAAGGCCAAGCGCGTCGGCCGCATCTTCGTCGATTATCTGCGCAACCAGCGCGGCGCGACCGCAATCCTCCCCTATGCCGCCCGCGCGCGCCCGCATGCGCCGGTCGCGGCGCCGGTCAGCTGGGAAGAGCTGAAGGACCTCGACACCGCCGGTCGCTTCACCGTGCTGGATGGAGAGGAATTGGTGGCGCGGGCCAATTCACGCGCGCTGCATGGCTGGGGCGTCGCGGATCAGGTGCTGCCCGATTTCTAGGCGGGCCAGCCGAGCGCTTTCACCTGGTCCGCAAGGCAGTCGACCAGCACCCGGATTTCCTGCCGCCCGCGCAGCCGCTCCGGGTAAACAGCCCATAGTCCTGAACGGTCGGGATCGAACGTGCCGCAACGGACCAGGTCCGGCTCCGCGTCGCCGACGAACAGCGGCAGGCCCGCAATGCAATCGGCGCCGCGCAACGCCGCGAGCAGGCCGGTCAGGCTGGTGGTCACGTGGACGATCCGCACATGGGGCGCGAGCGCGCGGGTCGATTCGAGCGGGTACCCGTCCACGCTGGCAATCGGGTGATCCAGCATCGTCTCTGGCGTGACCGTGTCCGGATAATCGCGGTGGCGGTACAGCCCCCACGGCGTCTGCGCGAGCTTGCGGGCGACCAGGCCGAGTTCGTCCGGCTCCGGCCCGGCGCGCACCGCCAGGTCGGCCTCGCCACGGAGAAGGTCGCGCCGCTCGCTGCCGACGTCGATCTCGACGCTCAGGCCGGGGAGCTTGCGGCGGGCCGCAGCGACGGCGGGCGCGACCAGCGGGTGCTCGAAGCCATCGACGGTCGTCAGCTTCAGCGCGAAGCTGGCGGCGCGGTTCAGGGCGCCGGCCGCAGCAGCGAACGCGTCGGCAGAATCCTCCAGGCGCTCGCCGCATTCGATCAGGTCGCGCCCTGCCGGCGTGAGCTCATAACCGCTGCCCGATTTGTCGAACAGGCGAAGGCCGAGCGCTTCCTCAAGCGCGGCGATCCGGCGGGCGCAGGTGGTCTGGTTCATGCCCAGCTCCTTCGCCGCTCGCAGCGTCGCGCCGTGGCGGGCGACCGCCAGGAAGCAGCGCACATCGCTCCATTCCCACTGCCGCATGCCGCCCCTTCTGCAGATTTGCAGAACGAGTCTGCAGGATCGTCGATTGTCTGTCCAGCGCCGACGCCGCTAGAGCGGGCCCGGCCGGAATGCCGGCGAACACCGCGATCGACCCTCTTCCTGTGCCCGGCGACATAGCGCTTTCGGCCGCGGCGGAGCTTTGTCCGGAGTATGAAGACGATGGTGACTCTGACTGGAACGCATCCTCCACCGGCGCCAAACGACGGCCTTGCCGTGCTTGCGAGCATCTTTCTCAGCATGGGCGGCCTGCTGCTGCTCTTTGCGATCCTCTCCGTGCAGCGTTGAGGGCGGCGCCGATGATCGTTCACGCGGAAGATCCGCAGCGCACGGCGGCGGCGCTGGCCGTCCTGCTGGCCGCTCCCACAAGCATGCGCGCGGGGAATGTCTGGACGGTCGGCGGCGCCGTTCACGTTCTCGAGGGCCGGCCGGATAATCCGTCGGGCGCGGGAATCGCGCGCCTGTTGCTTGAAACCGCGATGCCGGTCGAAGGAGTGATGGAGATCGCCTGTGCGCACGGCTTCCACGCCGAGGAATTGCATCGAAGCGGGCTTGTAGAATTTTGGATAGGCGAAGCCATGCTCATAGAACTGGTCACGTCCGACGCCACGGATCGGTTGGACCTTGCCGCCTGATATTGTTCCGGCTTCGCAATATCGCGTTGGAAACTCGCCTGATCGTTCCTGAACAGAAACGGGCGGGATTTACCGCCTTTTCTGAACGGCTTGCCGTTGCTGTGGATAAGTGATGTGATAGTCTCACATCCGGCGACTCTCCTCGACCGTAAGAGCGGTAGGCGGGCGCCGGCCATGAAGGGGACATCACATGATTGGTCGTCGTTTCAGCGCGTTAGCGCTGCTGTTGTCGTGCGCGTCCGCGCCGCTGCACGCAAGCGTCGGTTCGTTCGACAAGGATTGCTGGCAGGGCAGCGAATTGGATGCATTGAAGGTCCAGCGGTTCAAGACATCGCTTTTGGTCGCGATGCTCAACTGCCGGGATCAGGAACCCGGCATCGGCGTCGATTACAACCGCTTCGTCCGCGCCAACCGCGAGCTGATCGCGGAAAAGCAGGCCCTGGTGCGCGAACATTTTATCCGCACCCGCGGTCCGGCCGCCGGCCTGAACGCCTTTTCGGAATATGAAACCGCGCTGGGCAATCAATTCTCAGACGCGGATTTCACCCCCGATCGGTGTGCGGATGCCGCGGCCGAATTGCGCGAAGCGGGCTACGTCTCCGAACGCGGGCTGATGGACATGATCCAGTCGGTGCCCGACGAAGACGATGCCGTGCTCTGCGCGCCCGAGCCGCGATATGCCGCCCGCCGGGCAGAACTCGCGCCTGCGCCGCAAGTGGTGCCGCAGCCCGAGCCGGTGCCGCAGGTCGCACAGGAAGCGGCCCAGAACGAATGGCCGGATCTCGCGCCGGTCGAGCCGGAAGGGCCGGCCGTCGCGGTCGATCCGAATGCGGTGAAGGTGGCCGAAGCGGCGCCCCCGCCGCCTGCGCCGATGCCGGAAAAGGCCGTCGAGGCGCAGCCGGTCCAGGTCGCGGCCGTCGATGTGCCGAAGCCGGCGCTCGCGCCCGATCGCATCAAGGCCGTCCGCGATGCCGCAAAGGCGCTCCGCGAAGCGCTCGCCGCGCTCGAAACGGACGACGGCGAAGCAGGAAAGTAAGGTGATCACCCCTCCCTCTCGAGGGAGGGGAACTTGTCAGGCCGCTCGGCGCTGCGTCGCGTTCAGCCAGGCGCGGGCCTGGCGCTGCGCCTCGGCGATCTCGCGCGCGGTCATTTCGTCGGCGACTTCGGCGCGGCATTCGGCGGCGCGAATGGAGCCCGACAGGGCCGACAGATTGAACCATTTGTGCGCTTCGACCAGGTCGACTTCGAGGCCGCCGGCGCCCGACGAATAGGCGATGCCCAGATCGAAACACGCATCCGCGTCGCCGCGTGCGGCGCCCGCAAGGCGGCTCTCAATCAGGAATGCGGCGCTTTTGTAGCTGCTACCCATCTCAGCAAATCCCCTTCTGCTGCATGGCACAGACTGGGGTGAGGGTTTTGAAGAATGGTTAACGCGATTGGGTGATTATTGCTTAGGCATGACCGGCACATTGTCGATTAGCCGGGCCGCGCCGATGCGCGCCGCTGCCAACAACCGCGCCGGACCCTGGAGCGCCGTGACCGGCTGCAGGGTCGCCGCATCGCACAGCGCGACATAATCGACCGACTGGAATCGGGCCTCGATCAGCGCGGCTTCCGCCCGCGCCAGCGCCTCGGCGATATCGCCTCCGCTTTCGATCGCCGCTGCGGCCGCGCCGAGCGCACGGGGCAGGGCCCGGGCCTGCACGCGCTCTTCGGGCGTCAGATAGACGTTGCGTGACGAGAGGGCGAGGCCATCTTCCTCCCGCTCTGTCGGCACGCCGACGATCTCGATTCCGAAATCGAGGTCCGCGACCATCCGGCGAATCACCGCCAGTTGCTGGAAGTCCTTTTCGCCGAATAGCGCGACATCGGGCCGCACCTGGTTGAACAGCTTCGCGACGACTGTCGCCACGCCGTCGAAATGGCCCGGCCGCGCGGCGCCGTCCAACCCGTCGCTCACGCCCGCGATAGAGATGTTGGTCGCATAGTCTGCTGGATACATGGCCTCGACGTCCGGCACCCACAGCACCGCCACGCCGGCCTCGTTCAGCATCGCCGAATCCTTGGCGGCGCGGCGTGGATATGAGGCCAGGTCTTCATTCGGTCCGAATTGCTTCGGGTTGACGAAGATCGAGACCACGACATGGCCGGCCCGCTTCCGAGCTTCGCCGACCAGCGCCATATGACCGGCATGGAGCGCGCCCATGGTCGGTACGAGCGCGACCTTGCCCCCCTGGGCGCGAAGCGCGGCGATCGCTTTCCGAAGCGATTTGAGCTGACGGATGGTTTGCACGGTGACTCTGGACTGATATGAACGGGGCTCAATAGGGGGGCGCGATGCGCTCGATCAAGTAACCTGAGTATGGAAAGCGGTCGCATGGCCTTGCACGGCGCGCACGTCATTGTTTTCGCAAATGAAAAGGGCGGCACGGGAAAATCGACGACGGCGGTCCACGTCGCCGTCGCCCTGGCCGCCCAGGGCCGCACGGTCGCGGCGCTCGACCTGGATCACCGGCAGCGCACGCTGGCGCGCTATCTCGAGAATCGCGCCGCGACGATGAAGCGCCGGGGCGTCGAGCTGCCGCAGCCAGTCTTCGCAGTCGTCGACGGAACGAGCGAAGAAGGTTTCGATGCCAAGCTGGCCGAAGCGGCCGCGAACGCCGAGTTCGTCGTGATCGACACGCCCGGTCGTGACGATCCGATCGCCCGGCGTGCCGCGACCATGGCCAACACGCTGGTCACGCCGATGAACGACAGCTTCGTCGACTTCGACCTGATCGGGCAGGTCGACCCCGAGAACTACAAGGTCAGCCGGCCGAGCTTTTATTCGGAGCTGATCTGGGACGCACGCAAGGCGCGCGCGAAGACTGACGGCGCAACGATCGACTGGATCGTGCTTCGCAACCGCATGCAGCACATCGAGGCGCGCAACATGCGCCGCGTCGGCGAGGCGCTGAACCAGCTGTCGAAGCGAGTCGGCTTCCGCATCATCCCAGGACTCGGCGAACGCGTCATCTATCGCGAACTGTTTCCGAGCGGGCTGACCATGCTCGACATCGGTCAGATTCCGGACATCGGCCTCGGCCATGTCGCCGCGCGGCAGGAGCTGCGTGAGCTCGTCTCCGGCCTGGCGCTCCCCGACCGGATCGGCGCCGCCGCCTGATGGGCAAGCTGCTAACGCTGCTGATGCTGGCGGCGCTGGTCGTCTTCTGGTGGCGGGGCAATCAGCAGCGGCGGCGCACGACGATGCCGCTCACCGAAGCGCGCGAGCTGCTGGGCCTTCGTGCCGACGCCGGATCGGACGAGATTCGCGACGCGCACCGCCGCATCATCGCGCGCGTGCATCCGGACGCGGGCGGGACGATCGAATTGGCGCGGCGCACCAACCTCGCCCGCGACGTGCTGCTGAGGGAACTCGCGGCGACTCATCGGGATTAGGACTTCGATTCTGGTTTGGGCTGAGCTTGTCGAAGCCCTCCCTTGTTCTTTTTGCCAAATCCCGAAAAGGGAAAGGGAGGGCTTCGACAGGCTCAGCCCCAAACCCTGTGAGGGATGCCGTCAGGAGTGAAGATGACCCACCAGTTCCACCCCACCTCCTTGCGCGAATACGATATTCGCGGCGTGATCGGCGAGACGCTGGGCCCGGACGATGCCCGCGCGATCGGGCGCGGTTTCGCGACCCTGCTCCGCCGCGCCGGCGGCACGCGCGTGGCGGTGGGCTGGGACGGCCGCGAATCGTCGCCGATGCTGGCCGATGCGCTGGTCGAGGGGCTGACACAGAGCGGCTGCGATGTGGTGCGGGTCGGGCTCGGGCCCACGCCGATGCTCTATTATGCCGAAGCCGTGCTGGAAGTGGACGGCGGCATCATGATCACCGGCAGCCACAATCCGCCGAGCTACAACGGCTTCAAGATGGTGTTCCAGCACCGGCCCTTCTTCGGAGCGGACATCCAACAGATCGGCAAGCTCGCCGCCGAAGGGGACTGGGAAACGGCCGAGACGCCGGGCCAAGTGAACGACTTCGATATTCTGGATCAGTATGTCGGCCGGCTTGTCGCCGGCTATCAGGGCGGCGAGTTCCGCATTGCCTGGGATGCCGGCAATGGGGCCGCGGGACCCGCGCTCGAAAAGCTCGTCAAGCAGCTGCCGGGCGAGCACCACCTGCTCTTCACCGAGGTCGACTCGCGCTTCCCGAACCATCATCCCGATCCGACCGAAGAGAAGAATCTCGAGCATCTTCGCGCCGAAGTCCGCAACAAGGGCCTCGACTTCGGCATCGCGTTCGACGGCGACGGCGACCGGATCGGCGCGATTGACGGGCAGGGGCGGATCGTCTGGGGCGACCAATTACTCGGCATCCTGGCCGAGCCGGTGCTGAAGGCGGAGCCCGGCGCGACGATCATCGGCGACGTCAAGGCGTCGCAGACCCTCTACGATCGCATCGCCGAGCTCGGCGGCAAGCCGCTGATGTGGAAGACCGGCCACAGCCACATCAAGGCGAAGATGAAGGAAATCCACGCGCCGCTCGCGGGCGAGATGAGCGGCCATATCTTCTTCGCGCACGATTATTACGGCTATGACGACGCGCTCTATGCGGCGGTGCGGCTGCTGGGTGCGGTCCGGATGTCGGGCAAGTCCCTGACCGAGCTCAAGTCCGAGATGCCGGCGGTGCTGAACACGCCCGAAATGCGCTTCCAGGTCGACGAGTCCCGCAAGTTCGCGGTCGTGGACGAGGTTCTGGACCGGCTGGAAACCGCCGGCGCGGAGGTCGATCGCACCGACGGCGCCCGCGTGACGACCCCCGACGGCTGGTGGCTGCTGCGCGCATCCAACACCCAGGACGTGCTCGTCGCCCGCGCCGAGGCGAAGGACCAGGCGGGGCTGGATCGGCTGGTCGCGCAGATCGACGAGCAGCTTGCGGCCTCGGGGATCAAGCGCGGGCCGCAAGCGGGGCATTGAGTCCAGCCCCTCTCCCGCTCGCGGGAGAGGGTGGCGGAGCGAAGCGACGCCGGGTGAGGGCAATCGGCATTTGGCAGGCCCTCACCCGCCTCGCTGGCGCTCGGCACCCTCTCCCGCAAGCGGGAGAGGGGCTTAGCGTCTGATTTCCTTCGCCACCCCGTCCAGCAATCCATTCACGAACGCGGTCTCGCGCTTGTCGTAGAAGGCATGCGCGACATCGACATATTCGCTGATCACGCTGCCGACAGACACGTCCGCGCGGGCGAGCAGTTCGTAGGTGCCGGCGCGCAGGATCTGGCGCATCGGCCGGTCGAGGCGCGAGAGGCTCCAGCCCTCGGCGAGCTTGGCCGCGATCAGCCGGTCGATCTCGTCGCGCCGCGCATCGACGCCAGTCACGATATCGTCGAAGAACTCGACCTCGGCATCGGCATATTCGACATCCTCGATTGTCGCGCCGAGGCGATGCATGTGGAATTCGTGCAGCAGCGGACGGAGCGCCGTCCCCTCCATTTCCTGCTGGTACAACGCCTGCACCGCGGCAAGGCGGGCGGCGGAACGGGATTTGGATCGTGCGGTCTGGGTCATTGGCCTAATCTGAGGGCGACGGAGCGTGCGTGCGCCGGTAGCCCTTCCGCCTCCGCCAGCGCAACCGCTGCCGGTCCAAGTTTCTCCAGCGACGGCGCCGAGCATCCCAGGAAGCTGGTGCGCTTCATGAAGTCGAGCACCGACAGTCCGGACGAAAAACGCGCCCGCCGGCCGGTCGGCAGGACGTGGTTCGGGCCGCCCAGATAGTCGCCAATCGCCTCGGGCGTGTGACGGCCGAGGAAGATCGAGCCGGCATGGCGCACGGCGGCAAACAGCGGCTCCGGATCGGTAACGGCCAGCTCCAGATGCTCGGGCGCGAGCCGGTCGATCAGCGGCGCGGCGTCGATCAGTCGTTCGACCAGGATGATCGCGCCGTTCGCATCCCAGCTCGCGCGTGCAGTTGCGCCGGTCGCAAGCGTCGCGATCTGGCGGTCGACAGCTGCCGCGACCGCATCGGCGAAGGCCGCATCGTCAGTGAACAGGATCGATTGGCTGGTCGGATCGTGCTCGGCCTGGCTCAGCAGGTCGGCGGCGATCCAGTCGGGGTCGTTGTCCGCATCGGCGACGACCAGGATCTCGGATGGCCCCGCCACCATGTCGATGCCGACCACGCCATATAGCTGGCGCTTGGCCTCGGCGACCCAGGCGTTGCCGGGCCCGACGATCACATCGACCGGCGCGATCCGACGGGTGCCGTATGCGAGGGCGCCGATCGCCTGCGCCCCGCCGACGCGCCAGATTTCCTCGATGCCGACCAAGGCCGCCGCCGCGAGCACCAGCGGGTTGACCTCGCCTCTCGGCGTCGGCGTCACCATCGCCAGCCGCTCGACACCTGCGACCTTGGCCGGGATCGCGTTCATCAGCAACGAACTGGGATAGGCCGCGCGCCCACCGGGGACGTAAAGGCCGGCCGCCTCGACCGGCCGCCACCGCGCGCCGATCCGGACCCCGGTCGCGTCCACCTCGTCGCGATCCGCAGGCCGTTGCTTCTCATGATAGGCCGTGATCCGCTCGGCCGCGAGTTCGAGCGCGCGGCGAAGATCGGGGGCCAGTCCCTCCAGCGCTGCCCGGCACTCGGCGGTGTCGATCCGCCAGCCGCTGGCCTCGAGATCGTGGCCGTCGAAGGCCTGCGTATAGTCGCGCAGCGCCGTGTCGCCCTCGGCCCGCACGCGCGAGAGTATCGCCAGTACGTCGAACGACACGTTCGCATCCGCCTCGCGCCGCGCATTCACCAGCGTGTCGAAACGCGCCGCGAATTCGGGGTCCCGGACGGAGAGGCGGATCATCGCACAGCTTGCCGAAACGCATCGATCAGTGGCCCGATCTGCGCGCTGCGCATCTTGAACGCGGCCCGATTGGCGATCAGCCGCGCGCTGACCTCGGCGATCACCTCGATCTCGACCAGGCCGTTTTCCTTGAGCGTCTTGCCGGACGAGACGAGGTCGACGATCCGGCTGGAGAGGCCCAGCAACGGCGCCAGCTCCATCGCGCCGTTGAGCTTCACGCATTCCGCCTGTACGCCGCGCGCTTCGAAATGCCGCCGCGTGAGCGCCGGGTATTTCGTCGCGACGCGGACATGGCTCCATTCGCGCGGATCATCGAGCGCCGCCAGCTCAACCGGTTCCGCGACCGACACGCGGCAACGGCCGATGCCGAGATCGACAGGCGCATAGAGTTCCGAATAGTCGAACTCCATCAGTACATCCGAGCCGACGATTCCCAACTGCGCCGCACCGTGGGCGACGAAGGTCGCCACGTCGAACGCCCGCACACGGATCAGCGAGATGTCGGGCCGGTTGGTCGCGAAGCGGAGAGCGCGGCTGCCTTCGTCTGAAAAGGCCGGTTCCGGTTCGATTCCCGCGCGCGCCAGCAAGGGAAGCGCGTCCTCCAGGATGCGGCCCTTCGGCACTGCGATGATGACGGGGTCGGCCATGGCCGGGCGGCTTTAGAGGCGCCGCTCCGGAGGGGCAACTAGTGGGCGCGCGTCTTCGGATCGGCCATCGCAATCTGGTTGGTGACAGAGCGGCAGGAGGCCATCAGTTCGGGAAATTCGAGGTCGCTGTTTTTGATCAGCTGGGCCTCGGCCGCCTGCTGGCATTGGGCCATCGTCTCGAAGCGCGTGTCGACAATGCGGGCTTGCTGGCACTGATAGCCGCCGTCGCCGCAGCCCATGATCGCCATCACGTAAATGAACGGGCCCATCGCCACTCTCCTCAGAGCGACTCAACCAATGATCCTGCGACCGGTTGCATTGGTTTCGCGCTTCGTCCTTCCTACATCGACGAGAATGTCGAATCCTGTGACCGGGGGCACATCGGACGACCGGCTGAGCTGGTCGATGTTCCGCCGCTTCCTTCCCTATCTGTGGCCGGAGCATGAGCCGGCGATCCGCCGCCGCGTCGTCGCGTCGCTGGTGCTGATCCTGATCGCCAAGGCGACGACGCTGCTGATGCCGTTCGCGTACAAGGGCGCGATCGACCGGATGGCGCCGGGCCTGCAGCCGGGCGCGGCGCTCACGGTCGCCTTGGTCGTCGCTTATGCCGCGGCGCGGTTCGGTGGGGTGTTCTTCGACAATGTCCGGAACACGATCTTCGAGCGGGTCGGGCAGGATGCTACGCAGCGGCTCGCGACGCATGTGTTCCGTCACCTGCACGACCTGTCGCTGCGCTTTCACCTGGAGCGGCGGACGGGCGCCGTCACCAAGGTGATCGAGCGCGGCACCAAGAGCATCGACGTGATGCTCTACTTTCTGCTGTTCAACATCGGCCCGACAGTGATCGAGCTGGGCGCGGTGGCGATCATCTTCTGGGTCAAATTCGGCTTCGGCATGGTCGCGGCGACGTTCACGATGGTTGCCGCCTATATCCTGTTCACGCGGCGAGTGACCGACTGGCGCGCGAAGTTGCGCGAGCGGATGAATGACCTCGACACCGGCACGGTCGCCAAGGCCGTCGATTCGCTGCTGAACTACGAGACGGTCAAATATTTCAATGCCGAGGACAGGGAAGCGGCGCGTTATGAAAAGGCAGCGCGCGCCTATGCCGACGCCGCGGTCAAATCGGAAAACTCGCTCGCCTGGCTCAATATCGGCCAGTCGCTGATCACCAACCTGATGATGGCGGGCGCGATGGGCTTCACGGTCTGGGGCTGGAGCAAAGGCCGTTTCACGCCCGGCGACGTGGTGCTGGTGAACACGCTCCTTGCTCAGCTTTTCCGGCCGTTGGACATGCTCGGCATGGTCTATCGAACGATCCGCCAGGGACTGATCGACATGGCGGCGATGTTCAACCTGATCGACGCCAAGCCCGAGGTGGTCGACCTTCCCAATGCCCAGCCGCTGATCGTCAGCGAGGGCCGCGTGAAGTTCGACAATGTGCGCTTCGGTTATGAGCCGGAACGGCCGATCCTGAAAGGCGTCAGCTTCCTGGTGCCGGGCGGCAAGACGCTGGCGATCGTGGGCCCGTCGGGCGCCGGCAAGTCGACGATCGCGCGCCTCTTGTTTCGTTTCTACGACGTGACCGGCGGCAGCATCTCGATCGACGGCCAGGACATCGGCCGCGTCCAGCAGCGGACGCTTCGGGCCAATATCGGCATCGTCCCGCAGGACACGGTGCTGTTCAACGACACGATCGGCTACAACATCGCCTATGGCCGCGAAGGCGCCGACCAGGCCGAGATCGAGGCTGCTGCGCGGGGCGCGGCGATCCACGGCTTCATTTCGCGGCTGCCGGACGGCTACAAGGCGCAGGTCGGCGAGCGCGGACTGAAGCTGTCGGGGGGCGAGAAGCAGCGCGTGGCGATCGCGCGCACGCTGCTCAAGGATCCGCCGGTGCTGATCCTGGACGAGGCGACCAGCGCGCTCGACAGCCGCACCGAAAGCGAGATCCAGCGCACGCTCCGCGACGTCTCCGAACGCCGCACCACGATCGTGATCGCTCACCGCTTGTCGACGATCGTCGATGCGGACGAGATCGTCGTGCTCAACGAAGGCCGCGTCGCCGAACGCGGCACCCACGCCAGCTTGCTGCGGCAGGGCGGCCTCTATGCCGAAATGTGGGCACGGCAGGCAGCGGAACAGGAAATGACCGAGGCGTAGGCCCGGGCCGGGGCTCAAGCTTTACCTGACGCTTGCAGCATGCCACGCGCCGGTCATGAGCGAGCAAGACGTCCGCGATGCCTTCGCCACCCAGGCCGAGTTCTGCGACCGGTCCGAGTGTCCCGTGACCGCCGCCGTCGTGCGTGGGATCGCGGCGGCGCTGGACCGTTCGACCGAAACCGGCCGGCGCACGCTGGAGTGGCGCGGCGATCCGCGCGGCAGCAACGACGCGGTGCCGTTGCGGCTCGCCGGCGGCATGCATGCATTGGCGCGCCGCAAGGCCGATGCACGGCTGGTGCGGCTCTATGCAGGCGCGCTGGAGGATAGCGACGCGATCGTGCGCGACGTGCTGCATCGCTTCGATGCCGAACTCGCCACCTGGCTCGATTCGCCGCCGCAGACCAATGAAACCGGACGTGCGGCCCCGATCATGGCCGGGCTGATGGTTTTAGCCGCCGAATATGGCTTGCCGTTCGAGCTGATCGAGCTCGGCGCAAGTGCCGGTCTCAACCAGAATCTGGACCGGTTTGGCTATCGGCTCGGCGACGCGGCCGCCGGCGACCCGGATTCGCCGCTCCAGCTGGCACCGGCATGGGGCGGCGAGTCCCCGCCCGCCGCGGAGGTGCGGATCGTCGCCCGGCGCGCGGTCGACCGGAATCCGGTGTTGGTCGCCGATCCGGCGCAGCGCGAGCGGCTCGCCGCCTATTGCTGGGTCGATCAGACCGAGCGGATGCAGCGGCTGGAAGCGGCGTTGGCGCTGGCCGCCGAGTATCCTCCCGATTTGGAACAAGGCGATGCCGGCAGCTTTATCGAGAGCGCCTTGGCCGAGCCGCAGCGGGACGGGGTATGCCGGGTCGTCTTTCACACGATATTCTGGCAATATCTGGATGCGGCAACGCAGGACCGGATCGCAAATGCGCTTCGCCGCGCTGGCGCTTCGGCCACTGCGCAGCGTCCGCTGGCGTGGCTTCGCTTCGAGCAGCTTGCGTCCGGGCTGGTTCCTCCCGAACTGCACCTGACCAAGTGGCCGGGCGGCCGCGAGCGCCACCTCGCCACCGGTCATCCGCACGGCAGCAAGATACGCTGGCACGGTTAAAGCCTTCTCAACCATCTCCCGCAATAAGGGCATCGTCCAAGAAGGTGCCCATGAAAATCCAGCTTCGTCCGTCCGAACTCAATCGCCTGCTCGACCAGGCGCCGCACAGCGTCCGCTGGCTGTCGCTCGACTGTTTCGACACGCTGGTCTGGCGCGACACGGCGATCCCGGCGGACGTGTTCGCGGACTTGCCTTTTCCCGGCGGCGCGATGGAGCCGCGGCGGCGCGCCGAGGGTGCCGCGCGCCACGCCGCCAAACTGTTCCGCGACAGCTTCGAAGTGTCGATCGAAGAGATTCACGAGCGCCTTCGCCCGGGCGGCGACGTTGCGGGCTCGATCGCTCAGGAACTGGCCGCCGAGGCGAAGCACTGCTTCGGCTTTGCGCCGGTCCAGCAGCTGATCCGCGATGCCAAGGCCCGCGGCCTCGGCGTCATCATCGTCTCCGACACTTATCTCGACGAAGCCCAGCTCCGCGCGCTGATCGCCTCCGCGACCGGCGAAGACATTGGGGCGATGATCGACCGCGTCTTCCCGTCCAGTGCCTACGGGGTGAACAAGAGCGACGGGCTGTTCGGTCCGGTGCTCGAAGCGCTCGGCGCCGCGCCTGAGGAGGTGCTCCACGTCGGCGACAATCACGGCGCCGACCAGGTCGCGCCGGACGAGCTTGGCATCAACACCGTCCATCTGCTCCAGTTCGACGAGACCGCGAAGACCCGGCTGCGCCTGGAAGCAGCGGTCAGCACGATGCTTCATCCGCAGGTGCGCGTGACCTGTCCGACTTTCCAGCCGCACCGGCCGCTGGTCTCGATGCGTCGCGAGAGCGGGGCCGCCTTCGCGCTCGGCCATGACGTGCTGGGCCCGTTGCTCCGCGCCTATGCCGGCTGGCTGCGCGACGAGCAGGCCGCGATCGCAGAGCAGACCGGGCGCATGACGCACCTGCTGTTCCTGCTTCGCGACGGCTTCCTGCCCGCCGAAGTCTTCGAAGCGCTGTTCCCGGACAGCACCATCCAACGGGTCGAGATCAGCCGGCAGACCGCGGCCAGCGCCGGCATGATCGACGAAGATGCGGTTCGCGGGCGCCTGCTCCACGAAGGGATGCGCAGCACCGTCGAAGTGCTCGCACGCCAATTCCAGTTCAAGCAAGGCGAGCTCGCCAAGCTGAAGCTCGATGCCCCGGGCAATGATCCGGACTTTGTCGAGACGGTGCTTCGGCCCGAAACGATGGGCCAGATCATCTACCGCTCGACCAAATTCGCCGACCGGTTGATCGCCCATCTGAAGCGCGCCGGCGTTGGTGAAGGTGACGCGGTGGTGTTCGCCGATCTGGGCTATCACGGATCGGTGCAGGACAAGGTGACGCCGATGCTGCAGGCACGGATGGGCCTGCACGTCGCCGGCCGCTATCTGCTGCTGCGCGAAGAGCAGCCGACCGGTCTCGACAAGCAGGGCCTGTTCGATTCGCGCCATTACGACTTTCGCACGCTGGACGCGCTGTGCGATCCGATCGCGGTGGTCGAGCAGCTCTCCACGATCGCTCAGGGTTCGGTCGTCGATTACAAATGGGACGGCACGCCGGTCCGCAAGTCTGCGGGCATCAAGGCCATCCAGAGCGCGACGCGGAGCCGCGTCCAGGCGGGCGCGGTGGCGTTTGCCGCGGCGAGCGCCGGGCTGCCGGGCGATGCAGATGCGTGGCGAATGGCCGCGGGCGCCGCGCTCGCGCGGCTGCTGTTCCTGCCGACCGAGCCCGAGCTCGACGTGCTGCGCTGCTTCGACCACGACGTGAATCTCGGCACCGAGCGCGTGGTGCCGCTGGTCGACGCCGATGCGGCGCTCGCCGGCCTTAAGTCGCGCGGACTGCCGTATCTGATGCATGCCGAGCGTATCTACATTCCGGGGGAAATCCGCGGCCACGGCCTGGCTCTCAACCTGTCGATGCTCACCTGGCGCCGATTCGGGCTGGAGATCACCACCGGCGATATGTCCGGCACGCCGATGCGGCTGCCTGTGATCCTCGCCGATGCGCAGGGCGAAACGCTGATCGAAATCGACGCGCATCCGACGCACGACGGTTATTATGCGATGGCGATCCCGACGGGCGCCGGGAGGTTCACCGCCGCCGTTCGATGGGGCGCGGCACTCGATTGCGTGCAGATCGAATCGGCGCGCTTCCATGTCGTCGAAACCTTCGGGATGACCGACGGCATATCGGTCCCGGCGCCGGTGCTTCACGACGGAATGGAGGCGATCGCCGATGGCCTGTTCCGCTGCGCCGGCCCTGCCGCGCTGACCATGGTGCCGCCGCCGCAGCTGAAGCGCGAAACCGACGTGCTGCTCCACATCGTCTTCCGCCCGGTCGTGCGCCGGGACGGGGCCGCGGACGTGAAGCAAGCCGCCTGACGGCTATCGAGTACACACCCTAGCCGACTGCCCGCGCCGCGACGGTGTCGATCGCGGCCATCACGTCGTCGAGCGCAACCCAATGGACCATATGACCGGTACCGTTGAGCCGGTGCAGGCTGCTGTGCGGCAGCAGCGCGTGCAGCCGCTCGGCCTGGGCGTAGGGCACCAGTCGATCGCCGTCGCCCGCGACGATCGCGACCGGTAGCCGCAACTCCCGATAGCGTTTTGACAGCCGCAGCTCCGCGAGCTGCAGCAAGCCGGCATCGCCCGCCGTCGCCTGGATATGGCTGGGCCTGAGACCAAGCTCGGCCGGGAAGGCGGCGAACTCTGGCGGCACCGGATTCGGCGCGAAGATCTGTTTGACGACACGGTTGCGGGCCGCACGTGCGAGCAGCGGCGTTGCCGTGTTCGCGAGCAACGTCCCGACGACCGGAACGGAGGGGAGGGCGAGGAGCACCGGGTCCGGCCGCTTCACCGGGAAATAGGGCCCGGCGAGCAGCACCAGCCCAGCCACTTCGTCCGGATGGTCCAGCGCCAAGGCCAACGCAGGCAGCGTGCCCCAGCTATGGCCGAGCACCAGGGGCCGCTCGATGCCGAGCTTGACGAGGGCGGCGCGGATCAAAGCTGCCTGCGCTTCGGGCGTCCACATCGTTCCGCGTGGCCGATCGCTATAGCCATAGCCGGGCCGGTCGAACGCGATCACCCGGTACCGCTCCGCCGCGCGGTCGATCAGGCCGGAGCCGAGCAGGTCCTGCACCAAGGCGGCCATGCCGTGCAGCATCACCAGCGGCTTGCCGTCGCCACGCTCGACATAATGAAGCCGGACGCCGTCGACCTCGACGAACTTGCCGGCCGGCGGGGTCGCCGCCTCGGCGCCGCGAGCCTTCTTGCGATTGTAGAGTGCGGCCGCACCCAGCGCCGCTGCCGCCAGGCCCAGTTTTGCCGCGAGGGGGATTTTTTTGTTCGCCATCGTCGCCCAACGCCGCCGTCTTCGGCCGGTTGCGGACAAAAGAAAACCCCCGGCGCCGCGAAGCGCCGGGGGCTGGAAGAAGCTTACGCTACGGTTACGAAACCGGTTAGCGCAGCAGGCTCAGCACGTTCTGCTGGCTCTGGTTCGCCTGAGCGAGCATCGCCGTCGCGGCCTGCGACAGGATCTGGGACTTGGCGAGGTTGGTCGTTTCCGCCGAGAAGTCCGCGTCCTCGATGCGGCTGCGCGCATCGGACAGGTTGTTGACGTTGCTGGTCAGGTTGTTGACCACCGACTGCAGGCGGCTCTGGCCGGCGCCGAGCGAGGCGCGGGTCGTGTTGACCGCCTTCAGCGTCGTGTCGACGTTGGTCAGCGCCGTGTTGGCGTTGGTCGCCGTGTCGACCGCCGTGCCCGACGCCAGGTCGGACAGCGAGGTGAAGGTCAGGTTGATCGAGTCGCCATTGTTCGCGCCGATCTGGATCGACACCGAACCCGCCTGGGCGGTGTAGGTCGTGCCCGACGCCGCCGAGTTGAAGATGCGGGTGCCGTTGAACTCGGTGGTCGCGAGGATGCTGGTGATCTGCGACTTGAGCTGCGTCACTTCGGTGTTCAGGTTCGTGCGGTCCGTATCGGAATAGGTGCCCGATGCCGACTGCACGGCCAGTTCGCGAATACGCTGCAGCATGTTCGAAACTTCGCCGAGCGCGCCTTCCGCGGTCTGCGCGAACGAGATGCCGTCGTTGGCGTTGCGAATCGCCTGGCCCATGCCGCGGATCGTGGCGGTCATGGTCGAAGCGATGGCGAGGCCGGCCGCGTCGTCCTTGGCGCTGTTGATGCGCTTGCCGGTCGACAGACGCTCCATCGCCGTCTGCAGCGACATTTCGGCCATGCGCGAACCGTTCTGGGCGCGCAGGGCCGCCGAGTTGGTCGAAATAACAGTCATAACTCGTCTCCAATATTCTGCCCGGCTGTCGCTCCTTCCCCCCGGAGAGCCGGATCGAAGCCAGAGCCGCCACTGCACTCAACGGCCGCCGGTTGCGGGACTTTAGGGGCGGGGCGGCGGATTTTTCCGATCCCCTCGCGCGCGCATGCGGCAAAGAAGGCAGCGTTAACCGGCGCTTTACTCTGTTCGCCGATACCAGCCTCCGAAGGCCGCAAGGTCCGGACCACTCGGGGGACAGAACAGAACATGCAGTCGATCTACTTCAGCGAAGCCGCGGGCCAGAGCCAGGCGGTATTGCTGTCCTGGCTGCGCGGGCTTGGCTGGGATGTCCGGCCGTTCGCAGGCGGACGGGTTCGCCCCGGTGATTCGTTCATCGTCAACGACGGCGAACCGCTGCCTGCGCCGCGCGCCACGCTGGCGCTGGGATCGGATGCCGAGCGCCGGCTGGCCACGGCCGGGGACGCCACGCCGGCCCGCCTCGCCTATGCCGCCGAGGATATGGTGTTCGGCCATGCCTTTGCCGCAGCGCTGCTGCGCGGCACCGCGCCGACCGCCGCCGATCCCAACACGCTGGCCCTGTTCGCACTCGCCGAGCGGGTCGCGGCGAGCGACATCACCGTGCTGGTGAACGGCCCGACCGGAACCGGCAAGGAAGTGCTCGCCCGCCATATTCACGCCAATTCGGCGCGTGCCGACGGTCCCTTCGTCGCCGTCAATTGCGCGGCGCTGCCGGAATCCATGCTCGAAGCTCTGCTGTTCGGGCATACCAAGGGCGCCTTCACCGGTGCCGGTGCAGCCGCCCAGGGCTTTTTCCGCGCCGCGCATGGCGGCACCCTGCTGCTCGACGAGATCGCGGAAATGCCACTGGGCCTCCAGGCCAAGCTGCTGCGCGTCCTGCAAGAGCGCGAAGTGGTGCCGCTCGGTGCAACCACGCCCGAGGCGATCGACGTTCGCGTGATCGCCTGCGCCAACCGCGACCTGCCGGCCGAAGTGGACGCGGGCCGGTTCCGCGCCGATCTTTACTACCGGCTGAGCGTCTTTCCGCTCACCACCACGCCGCTTGCGCACCGGCGCCAGGACATTGCCGCGCTCGCGGCGACGATGATCCTGCGCCACGCCGGCAACCGCGCGACCATTCCATGGCCGAGCCAGGACGCGCTTGACGCGCTCCAGGCGCACGATTGGCCTGGCAATGTCCGCGAGCTCGAAAACGTCATTCAGCGCGCGCTGCTGCTGGCCCCGGGCGACCGGATCGAGGCGAGCCATATCGTGTTCGACGCGACGGCGCGGCCGATGCCGGCGCCCGTTCCCGCGGCCGATCCGACGCTCACCAACATCGTGCGGCTGCACGAGGTGCAGGCGATCCAGGACGCGCTGGCCGCGTGCGGCGGCAACCGCACCGAGACCGCCCGGCGCCTCGGCATTTCGGAGCGCACCTTGCGCTATCGCCTGGCCCGCATCCGCGAGGCCGGCGGCACTGTCGCCCCTAGCCGGAGTGCCTGGGCATGAGCATCAGTAGCGTTTCCGGCGCCGATCGCGTGATGGCGATCCGCGCCCAGATTCTCGAGCGCAACGCAGCCCTGCAAAAGGCGGCACAGGTCGGCGGCACCGCCGCGCCTGCGCCGAACACCGCGGGCGGCGCCGGCAACAGTTTCGGGGCGACGCTCGAAGCGGCGCTGAAGCAGGTCAATGCCAGCCAGAACGCCGCCAACCAAGCCAGCGAAGCCTATGAGCGTGGCGAGACGGTCGACGTCGCCCAGGTGATGATGGCGCGCCAGAAGGCGTCGATCGCCTTTGAAGCGACCCTCCAGACCCGCAACAAACTCCTGTCCGCCTACAAGGACATCATGAGCATGCCGGTATAATCGATGGCCAGCAACGCACTCACCCCCACCCAAGGCGAGGTTCTGCCCGCCGCTCCCGCCGCTCCGGCCGCGAGTTTCGGCGACCTTGGCCGCAATCCGATGGGCGCGCTGCAACGCGTCTGGGCGCAGCCCGCCGTTAAGAAAAGCGCCCCGCTGATCGGCCTTCTGGGCCTGCTCGGCTCGGCCGCGCTCGCCTGGACCCTGGTCGCGACGCCTCCGCAGAAGATCCTGTTTTCAGGCCTCTCCGATGCGGACAAGGCAGCCGCCTCGGAAGCGCTGTCGCAGGCCAAGATCGACAGCCATATCGATAGCCAGACCGGCACGCTGACCGTCTCGGCCGACGACTATTACAAGGCGCGGATGCTGCTCGCGTCGCAGAACCTGCCCAAGGCGACGCCGGGCGGGTATGCGATTCTCGATCAGCTGCCGATGGGCGTCAGCCGCGCGGTGGAGGGCGAACGCCTCCGCCAAGCGCGCGAGACGGAGCTCGCCAAGTCGATCGAGGAAATCGAGGGTGTCACCGACGCCCGCGTTCACCTGGCAATGCCGGAAAACACCGTGTTCGTCCGCGACAACGCGGCGCCGTCTGCCTCGGTCATCGTCCGGCTCGCCGGCAATCACACTCTGGCCGACGCGCAGGTTCGCTCGATCATCAATCTCGTTGCCTCGTCCGTGCCGGGCATGAAGCCGGACGCGGTCACGATCGTCGACGGCGCCGGGACTCTGTTGACGAAACCCGGCGGCGTCGGTGACGGACTGGGCGCGAGCGACGAGCGCATCGATTTCCAGCGCCGGGTCGAGGATAAATATCGCGAGCAGCTGACCCAGCTGCTGACGCCGTTGGTCGGCGCCGGCAATTTCAGCGCCGAGGTCCAGGCGGACGTCAATCTCGACGAAACCCAGGCGACCCGCGAGGCCTATGGCAAGGAAGGTGCGCTGCGCGCCGAGCAGGGCAATTGGACCGGCAACCAGTCCGGCCCGATCCCTGCCGAAGGCATTCCCGGCACCCTGTCCAACACGCCGCCGCCTGCCGCGCAGGTGAAGGCCGGACAGGCCGCGGCACCGTCCGGCGCTGCGACGCCTGCTCCCGGCGGCAAGGTTCCGGATTCGCTGAAGCAGTCGGACCAGTTCTCGCGGGCCTATGAGCTCGACAAGGAAGTCTCCGTCACTCGCGCTGTACCGGGCAGCCTGAAGCGCATCTCGGTCGCGGTCGTGCTGCGCGAGCCGGAGGGCGGCAAGCCGCGCAACCCGCAGGAAATCGCGCAGATCACTGATCTTGTGCGTGCGGCGGTCGGCTACGACGCTTCGCGTAATGACCAGGTCACGGTGATTTCGCGCAAGTTCGCCGGGGCGAGTGCGGAAGAGGCGAAGGCCCCCTGGTACGATGCCGGCTGGTTCCCCGTGCTCGCCCGCAACCTGACCGCGCTGGTGATCGCGCTGCTGGTGATCTTCGTCGGCCTGAAGCCGATGCTGAAGATGTTCGGCAAGAAGCGAGATCAGGGCGGCGCGAACGACCTTGGCGAGTTCGCGATGTCGCGGCCGCCGGTCAGCGTCGAGGCGCTCGAAAATGCACAGGGCTATGAAGACAAGGTGAAGCTGGTCCGTGACTTCACGCGCGACAATCCCGCCCGCGCCGCGCTTGCGGTCAAGGACATGATCCGTTCGGACGGGAAGGCCGCCGCATGATGCAGGAACCCGCCCGGGCGTTCACCGGGGTTGAAAAGGCGGCGGTGCTGATGATGCTGGTCGGCGACGACGAAGCCGCCGCTATCCTGCAGAACCTCGATCCGGAAGAAGTGCGGATGCTCGGCAAGGCGATGTTCGCCGTCGCCGATGTCGGCGAGCCGCAGGTCGTTGAGGTCCTGGACGAATTTGTCGTCAAGGCGAAGGACAAGAACACGATCGGCTTCGATCCGCGCCCGCAGATCGAAACGATGATGACCAAGGCGCTGGGTGCGGACAAGGCGGAGAATGTGCTCGCCCGCATCACCCCGCGCGAGGAAGCCTGCGCGATCCCGTTGCTCGACTGGCTCGATGCCGGCGAGATCGCGGCGATGGTGAAGGACGAACACCCGCAGATCGCCGCGGTGCTGCTGGTCAATCTCGACCCGGCGGTCGCCGCTCAGGTGATCGAGCAGCTGCCGGACGCGATGCAGCCCGACGTTCTGCACCGGATCGCGACGCTCGGGCCGATTTCGGCGGATGCGCTTGAGATGCTGCGCGACGTGCTGTCGCGCCGCGCGAGCGACGCACAGAATTCGACCGCGGTTCCGCTCGGCGGAGCCAAGGAGGCCGCCGCGATCATGAACAACGCCCGCAAGGCGACCGAACAGCGGGTGATGCCCAAGGTCGCCAAGATCAGCAAGGAAACGGCGAAGGCGATCGAGGAGGAGATGTTCGTCTTCGACCACCTGCTCGCGCTCGACGACAAGAGCATGGGCACGCTGCTGCGCGGCGTCGAAGCCGACGTGCTGGTGCTGGCGCTCAAGGGTGTCGACGAGGCGGCGCGGACCAAGTTCCTCGGCTGCATGTCGAGCCGCGCGGCCGACGGCATCCGCGACGAGATGGAAGCGCGCGGGCCGGTCAAGCTGTCGGAAGTGCTGGAGGCGCAGAAGACGATCCTCGGCATCGCCCGCCAGATGGCCAAGGACGGCACCATCCGCCTGGCCGGCGGAGACGACGACTATGTCTAGCCGTTTCGCGGGCGCCGCCGAGGCGCAGTCCGTCGATTTCGGCGCCTTGGGCGCTGCGATGTCGGGGATGCGCGGCGGCTTTGCGGCCGCCGGCCCGGTGCATTTCTCGCCGGCACCGCAGCCGCAGCATTTCCGTCCGGCCACGCCTGGTGCCAATCCGACGGCGGGCTGGGATCCCTTTGACCCGATGGGCGAGAAGGAAAAGGCGCCCCAGGCGTCTCCGGATGCTGTCGAGGCGGCGCGAGCGCAGGGCTTTGCCGAGGGCATGGCCGCCGCGGAACGCATGGCGGCCGAACGGGGCGAGGCCGATGCCCAGGCGCTCGCCCGTATCGCGGCGGGCCTGGAGGCGATGAGCGCTTTCGACCGCGACGCGCTTGCCGGCAGGCTGCGCCAGACGGTGATGTTCCTGGTGACGCGACTGATCGGGGAAGCCGGCGTTTCCGCCGAGCTGCTTGCGGGCCGTATCGAAGCCGCGGTCGCGCTGCTCGCCGACAGCGCCGAAGCGGCGGCATTGAAGCTCAATCCCGACGACCTGCCGCTCGTCGAATCGCAACTGCCGCCGACGGTCGTGGCGGCCGCCGATCCGCAGATCGAGCGCGGCGGCTTCCGTGTCGAAACGCGCACGACCTCGATCGAGGACGGCCCGGGTGCCTGGCTCGCCCAGCTCGCGGCGGCGCTGGACCGCGCAGCGCTGCCGGATGCGGGCTGATCCATGCTGAAGCGCTTCGCCGAAGACTATCTCTCCCGTCTCGCGCTTGATTTCTCGCCGCAGCCTGAAGTCGTTGGCCGGCTCGCATCGTTCGACGGGCTGCTGATGGAAGCAGTCGGCATCACGGTGCCGGTGGGCACGGTCTGTCGGATCGGATCGGGTCACGGCGCGGTCGAAGCCGAGGTGATCGGCTTCCGCGCCGGCAAGACCTTGCTGATGAATCTCGGCGGCCCGGCGCCCCTGCTTCCCGATGCTCCGGTGCGGCCGGTCGGCCAGCCGGGCGAAGCGCAGGTTGGCTCCGCGCTGCTTGGCCGCGTCGTCGATGGCGCCGGCCATCCGATTGACGGGCTCGGGCCCATTCGCGGCGCGAAGAGCTGGCCACTCGCCGGCAAGCCGCAAAATCCGCTCGACCGCGCGCGCGTGACTCAGCCGCTCGATGTCGGCGTCCGCGCGATCAATGGCCTGCTGACGATCGGTCAGGGCCAGCGCGTCGGCATCATGGCCGGCTCGGGCGTCGGCAAGTCCGTGCTGCTCGGCATGATCGTGCGCCAGGTGAAGGCGGACGTGGTCGTGGTCGGGCTGATCGGCGAGCGCAGCCGCGAAGTCACCGACTTCCTTGAAACCAAGGTGGCCGGTGAGGCGCGGAAGCGCGCGGTCATCGTCGCCGTCCCCGCCAACCATTCGCCCGTGCTCCGCATCCGCGGCGCGATGCGCGCGACCGCGATTGCCGAGGCATTCCGTGCCGAGGGCAAGCGCGTGCTGCTGATCATGGACAGCCTGACCCGCGTCGCGCATGCCGGCCGCGAAATCGGGCTGGCGCTTGGCGAACCGGCATCGGCGCGCGGCTATCCGCCGTCCGCGATCGCGATGCTGCCCAATCTGATCGAGCGCGCCGGTGCCGATGCGCGTGGCGGCGGTTCGATCACTGCGATCTACACGGTGCTTGCCGACGGTGATGACGGCAGCGATCCGGTCGTGGACAGCGCACGCTCGATCCTCGACGGCCACATCGTGCTGTCGCGCAGCCTGGCCGAGCGTGCCGTCTATCCTGCGATCGATCTCGGCCCGTCGGTCAGCCGCGTGATGACCGACATCGCTGCCCCCGAGCATATCGCCGCCGCGCGCGTGCTCCGCCGGCACCTCGCGACATACGAAGAAAATCGCGATCTCATCCTGATGGGCGCCTATCGCGGCGGCACCGATGCGCAGATCGACCAGGCGCTCGCCTACCACCCCGCAATCCTCGACTATATCCGGCAGGATGCCGACAGTGCCGTGTCGCTCGATGACGCGGCCGGCGAGCTGGTCGGGATCTTCGGCGACGGCTGATGGCGAACCATCGGGATGCAAAGCGGCTTGGGCGCATGCTCCGCGTCCGGTCGCTCCAGCTCGATCTTGCCCGTGCGGAGCAGGCTGCCGCGGCCGAGCGCGCGTCCAGCGCCGCCGCCCTTGCAGCCCGCATCGACTCGCTGCGCCAGGACGTCGCGCCGCGCGAGGGTCGCGAGCAGGGCCTCAGCCTGTTCGCCGCGGCCCATTATCGCGACCGGCTCGCGCGCAGCCAGGTCGAGGCGCAGCGCCGCGTTCAGCTTGCTCACGAGCAGCTCGACGACGCGCGCGACGCCGCCAACGCCGCCAAGCGCGATCATGGCGTCGTCGAAAAACTGATCGAGCGCGAATTGGAGAGCCAGGCCGCCGCCGTGCGGAAGGCCCTGGAAGATTCCCCGCAGCATGCGCGGGCACTGGCACGGTCCTTGCTGAAGAACGGCTGATGCCGTCGCTCAACATCTCTTCGCCCGGGGTTCCGACCCTGCTCACCGGCGCCTCGCCGATCGCCGTCACTCCGGTCGCGGCCATCGATGGCGTCGCGCCAGGCGCGTTCGCCAGTGTCATCGCCGGTTTGGGACCGGGCTTCACGCTCGATGCCTCACCCCCGCTGATGGTGCCGGTCGGCACGAATTTGCCGCCCGCCCGGCCGAATGTTGCCGGTGGACCCGAACCCGAGCCCCCCGTCGACGTCGAAGCTGTGGAAGCGGTGATGGTCGGCTCTGCCGGCCCGGTCCCGACTGCGCCAGTCCCTCCGGTCTCATTGCCGCCCGAAGTTGTCGACGAGGCTGCGCCGGACGCTCCCCAGGTCGCCGCGCCCGGCGATGCTGCCGCTCCGGCAGCTCCGGTGGTGGCGCCCGGCCAATCTGCTCTCGACCCGGACCCGATTCCCTGCGGGCTGCAAATCTGGCGCCCGCATGGGACGTCCCCTTTGCCGCTCGCGAACAAGACTCCGCTCCCGCGGCCGCCGCTTCCTGTGCAGCTTCCCCCGGAAGAGGTCGCGGACATGCCGGTAATCGACCCCGCCCCGCTGCCGGAGCAGGCGGACAAGCCCATACCCTCCGATCCATCGCCGGCTCAGCCCGCGGACGTGCCGGCGCAGGCCCCGCCGTTCGCCTGGGTGCCGCTGCCGCCGCAGCCCGTCGACGAGCCCCCCGTGCCGAGAGCGATTGCCGACGGCACCGCAGGGCAGGCGCCCGCCGCCGCGGTTTCGCCCAACGCGAAACTCGACCCGCCGCAACCGGATCTGCCGAAGCCCGGAACCGACGCTTCGCCGGCAACGCCGCAGGCAGGGCCCGTTCAGGTTCAGCGTCCGCAGCCGGCCCAGAGCCCGACTCCGGCCGCGGCACTGCCGAACAGCTTTGCGGTCCCGCCCGAGGTTGCGCGCGAGATTGCTCAGCTGGTCCGCGCGGCAGTCGGCGAACGGGACGAGCGTGACGGCTCGGCGACGGCCGATTCCGCGCCGTTGCCGCCGATCACGGCGCCTGCGCCTCAGATTCTGTCATCCGATCCCGCGCCGCTTCACCCGAGCTTCGTTCCTGCGCATCGGCCGGTGATCGACACCGGCCGCGCCGAGTGGATGCAGGCAATGATCGACCGGATCGCGGAGATGCCGCAGTCGGAAGGCGGGCGGCGCGACGCGCAGATTCGCCTCGTCCCCGATGCTCTCGGCCCGGTCGACGTGAAGATCGAGCAGCGCCAGGATCGGCTGCACGTGACGTTGCAGGCCGAAACGCCGCAGGCGCGGCAGTTGCTGACCGACGCCGCGCCCAAGCTGCATGAACTGGCCGAAGCGCGCGGCATCCGTTTTGCCCAGGCGGGGTTCGGCAGCACCGATTCGCATGATCGCCGCTCTGCTCCCGAGCATCAGCACCAGCCGTCGGCGCCGCTTCGTCCGCGTCCGGCGCCTCCCGCCGATTCGGAGCCCGAATCCCAATCCGACGGCGACCTGATCGCCTGATCCATTCTCAGCCACAGAAAGCGTAGACGACCATGGCCACCGCAGCTCCCACTCCCGACCAGGCCGGCCCGAAGAAGAAAAAGGGCAAGAAGGGCCTCGTCATGATTCTCGCCGCCCTGATTCTGGCCGGAGCCGGCGTCGGCGGCGGCATCTTTATCGCTTCGTCCGGCCTGATCGGCGGCGCCAAGGCCGAGGTGCCGAAAGGCAAGGATCTGCCGAAGCTTCTTCCGAAAGGCTCCAAGCCCGCCAAGGAGGAAGGCGAGGGCGGAAGCCACGAGGGCGGCAGTGCCTCGGCCGACGGCCCGAAGTACGAATCGAGCTATTTCCAGATCGAGAAGGATTTCACCTCGAATCTGAAGGACAGCGTTCACCTGATCCAGGTCGGCCTCGCCGTCTCGACGCCCTATGACGAAAAGGTCATCGATCATCTGAAGGCGCACGAGCTGGCGGTCCGTTCGGCCGTGCTGATGACGCTCGCCGACACCGACGAGGAACAGGTCTTCACCAGCGACGGCAAGAAGGATCTGCAGCGCCGCCTGGTGAAGGCAATCAACGATGTTCTGAAGGAAAAGGAAGGTTTTGGCGGCGTCGGTAACGTCTACTTTACCAATTTCATTGTTCAGTAGCCAAGCATGGTTAAGGCCGCTTCCACCACACCCGTTCAGGGCACCGCCTCAGGGCGGCCGCCGGCGCAGCACGCGCCGGTGCTGGGGAGCGCTGCGGCCAATCCGCTCGGCGACCTCCAGGCGCTGGCGCAGGTCAACCAGCACCTCGCGCGATCGCTCAGGGCCTTGTTTGAACCGCTTCTGCGCCAGGCGGTCAAGGTTTCGGCCGAGCCGATCACGGTCGAACGGTTCGATGCCTATCTGACCGCGCGCGGCACGGCGCTCAGCAGCGTCACGATGATCGGCATGGCGCCGCTCTCGGGTCAGGCGATGCTGGTGCTGGATGGCGCGCTCACCTTCCGGCTGGTGGATGTCTATTTCGGCGGGCCGGGCCTCGCGCCCAATCCGTTGCCGGCCGAATTCACGCCGACGGCCGAGGCGATGATCGCGCGGATCGCGACCGGCTTTGCCGAGCGTCTTGCCGGCGCCTGGAGCGAACTGGCGGAGATCGCGTTCCAACCCGGCCGCACCGAAGCCAATCCGGCGATGCTGTCGCATATCGACGGCGAGGATCGGGTGGTCCGCACCCGGTTCGTCCTCGCGGTCGGCGACGCGCGCCCGATCCCGATCGACCTTCTGTATCCGGCGGCATCGTTGAAGCCGATCGCCGCGATCCTGTCGTCCAAGGTCCAGTCCCGCCGCCAGGCAGCCGATCCGACCTGGACCGGCAATCTCGCCCGCGCGGTGATGAACGTGAAGCTCCCGGTCCGCTCGGTTCTCGCCGAGCCGGTGATCCCGCTTGCGCAGCTGATGAGCCTTCAGCCCGGCGACATCATTCCGATCAGCTTCGGGCCCGAAATCCCGTTGCTGGTTTCCAACAACCGCTTCGCGCGCGGCGCGGTCGGCGCTGCCAATGGCCGCGCCGCGATCCGCGTGCACCGCATCGAACCGCTCGAGGACGAGGATTCCTGAATGAGTGACATGAGCCATACCGGCCTGCCGAAGGATGTTGGCATCGCCGCCAATTTTCGTCTGCTGCAGGACGTCGACGTCCGCCTGTCGGTCGAGGTCGGCGGCACCAATCTGAAGCTCCGCGAGCTGCTGGCGCTCGGCGAGTCGAGCGTGATCGAGCTCGATCGCTACGCGAACGAACTGCTCGACGTGCTGGTCAACGGCACGCTGATCGGCCGCGGCGAGGTCGTGACTGTCGGCGACCGCTTCGGCATCCGCATCACCGAGCTTGCCGACCAAACGCCTCCGGGTGCGACGCCGCTGTGATCGGAACCTATCTTCTGAAGCTCGCGCTGCTGCTTCCGCTGGTGTGCGGCCTGCTGGTCGCGTGCCTCTGGGCCTGGCGCAAGCTCGAGCAGAAGCTGCCCGGCAACCAGGGCACGCGCGCGATCGCGATCAAGGAAAGCATGATGATCTCGCCGGGCCTGCGCCTCGCCGTGATCGAGTTCGAAGGACGCAAGCTGCTCGTCTCGGTCGGCCGAGGCGGCGTGCAGCTGGTCGACAAGGCGGAAAGCTCGCGTGATTAGCGCCCTCCGGATTCCGTTCGTTTCGAGCGAAGTCGAGAAACGCAGCTCCCGCGCCAACGTGTCTCGACTTCGCTCGACACGAACGGTTTTGGGTTTGGCAGTCCTCTTGCTCCTCGCCCTGTTCCTGACGACTCCCGCCTTTGCCCAGGCAGCGCCGGCGGCAGCCCCCGTTGCCGCGCCGGCCCAGCCGGGCGCGCCGGAAGCGCTCGACCGCGCGCTGAACCAGATCGGCGGCAACGGCCAGGCGCCGCTGTCGCTGAGCCTGCAGGTGCTCATCATCATGTCGCTGCTGACGGTGCTGCCGTCGCTGCTGCTGATGATGACCAGCTTCACGCGCATCATCATCGTGCTGTCTATTTTGAGGCAGGCGCTCGGCCTCAGCCAGACGCCGCCGAACCAGGTCCTGGTCGGCCTGTCGCTGTTCCTGACCCTGTTCGTGATGTCGCCGGTGCTGAGCCGCGTGAATGCCGAAGCGATCAAGCCCTATGCCGCCGGCCAGATCCAGGCGGGCGAGCTGATCTCGCGCAGCGGCAACGTGCTGCACGGTTTCATGATGAAGCAGACGCGCGTGAAGGACGTGCAGATGTTCGCCGGCATCGCCAAGCAGGGCCCGTTCGCGAGCCCCAATGACGTGCCCTTCTCGATCGCGCTGCCGGCCTTCGTCACGTCCGAGCTGAAGACCGCGTTTCAGATCGGGTTCCTGATCTTCCTGCCGTTCCTCGTCATCGACCTCGTCGTCGCCAGCGTGCTGATGGCGCTGGGCATGATGATGCTGTCCCCGACGATCATCTCCTTGCCCTTCAAGCTGCTGCTGTTCGTCCTCGTCGACGGCTGGGCGCTGACGATGGGCTCGCTCGCCAACTCGTTCGTGAGCTGACGCAAATGGACGCATCCTATTTCATTGGTGTCGGCCGCGAGGCGCTTTGGGTGCTGGCGCTTGCCACGCTGCCGATCCTTATCCCGGCGCTCCTCACGGGGTTGCTGCTGGGCATGATCCAGGCGGCGACCTCGATCAACGAAGCGACGCTGACGTTCATCCCCAAGGTCGCCGTGGTCGGTATCTCGCTGGTGATCTTCGGCAGCATGATCCTCGGGCTCCTGTCCGACTTCACCATTTCGATCTTCGACCGCATCCCCGATCTCGTCAGGTAGCGATGCTCGGGCTCGGCCTGCCCTCCGTCGAACCGGCCCTGTTCGCGCTGATCTTCGTGATGGTGCGGATCGGGGCGGCGTTCATCGCCGCGCCGGTGTTCGGGGCAGTGTCGGTGCCGCTGACGGTCCGGATCGTGCTTGCGGCTGCGATCGGCATTCTTGTCGTCAACAACGCCGCCGTCGCGACGCCGCAGGCGGTGTTCTCGCTCGAAACCTTCCTGCAGGTGGCGCAGGAGGCGCTGGTCGGCCTGGCGCTCGGCTTTGTCCTCCAGATCGCCTTTGCCGGCCCGCTGGTCGCGAGCGAAGCCATCGGCAACACGATGGGCCTGGGCTTCGCTTCGACCGTCGACCCGCAGCGCGGTGCGCCGACGCCGGCGCTTGGTCAATTTCTGTCGATCATGATGACCTTGCTGTTCCTGTCGCTGGACGGGCACCTGGTCCTGGTCGACCTGGTCGTGCGCAGCTATCGCGTGCTGCCGCCGGGCGATGCCTGGCTTTCCCCCGACCGGCTGAAGGCGATCGCGCTGTTCGGCAGCTATGCCTTTGCGTCGGGCCTGCTACTGGCGCTGCCGGTCGGTTTCATCATCCTGTGCCTCAATATCATCGTCGGGATGATCTCGCGATCGGCGCCGGCCTTGAACCTGTTCGCCATCGGCCTGCCCGCAAGCCTCGCCACCGGCCTGGTCGCGTTCGCCATCGCTTTCCCCGCGATGGGCGACACGATGGGCCTGATTATCCGTGAGGCCCTGTCCGCCACCGCCAACCTGGTGCTCGACTGATGGCGGAGTTCGCTGAAAAAACAGAAGCGCCGACGCCGAAGCGCAGGGAAAAGGCGGCGGAGGAAGGCCAGGTCCTTCGCAGCCGCGAGCTGACGGCCGCCGCCGTCGTGCTGGCGGGCGTGTTATGGCTGGCCCTGTCCGGTCCGACCTTAATCCGCGCGCTCGAAGCGGTGATGCGCGAGAGCTTTCAATTCGGTCGGGCTGATGTCGAAGATTTCCAGCCGCTCCGCCCGATCCTGAGCGTCGGCCTGACCCTGGCGCCGTCGCTGGTGATGCTGTTTGCCGTCACGACCGGGGTATCGGTGCTCAGCCAGGCAGGATTGGGCGGCATCAGCTTCCAGTCGAAGCTGCTCGGCTTCAAAGGGGCCCGTCTCAATCCGGGCGCCGGGCTCAAGCGCATCTTCGGCTTTGCCGGCTGGATCGAGCTCGGCAAGGGCCTGATGAAAGTCGCGCTGCTGGGCTCGATCGGCGTCTGGATGCTGTGGTCGATGCGGCAGGAGTCGCTCGGCCTGGTTGCCGGCAATGTCGAAAGCAGCGTCGCCGCGCTCGGCTGGCGGCTGGTCATGCTGCTGCTGGTCATGTCCGGCGGCCTGCTGCTGATCGCCGGCATCGACGTGCCGATCCAGTTCATCCGCCTCTTGAACAAGCTCAAGATGAGCAAGCAGGAGATCAAGGACGAACATAAGCAGGCCGAGGGTTCGCCTGAATCGAAGGCGGCGCAGCGCCGGCGGATGTTCGAGATCTTCAAGCAGAGCGCGCGCAAGTCGGTCGGCACCGCGCACGTCGTGCTCACCAACCCGACCCACTTCGCGGTCGCCCTGCGCTACGAGCGCGGCCAGGACGAAGTGCCGGTGGTGGTCGCCAAGGGGCGCGGGGCGAAGGCACTCGCGATCCGCGAATTGGCGCAGGAACTCGAAAAGCCGGTGCTCGAATATCCGGCCCTTGCCCGCGCGGTTTACTACACCAGTCGCGAGGGCCAGCAGGTCCGCGACGACCTCTATGTCGCGATCGCGACCGTGCTCGCCTTCGTCTTCGGCGTGAACCTGCGCGCCGGTGGCGGCCAGCCCAACGTGATCGTCCCCGATTCCGCGCTGTTCGACGAGAACGGCGTCCGGGTGGCCCGGGCCTAAACATCCGGCGCGCGCGGCCGATTATGCATTGAGGAGACGAAGATGGCCGACTCGATTGCAGTGACCCTCGGCGCCGGTTCGGGCATCGACACCAAAGCGCTGGTCGCCTCGCTGGTCGACGCGCAGTTTTCGGCCAAGAGCAAGGCCCTCGCTGCCCGCAAGGACACGGTCACCTCGCAGATTTCGGCCTTGTCGCAGCTCCGCTCGGGCCTGACCGGCTTTTCGACCGCACTCACCAGCCTGATCTCGGGCGGCACGCTCTCCACCCAGCCGATCAGCTCCGATACCTCGGTCCTGGGCGTGGGGCTTCTGCCCGGCGCGAACATCAGCGGCCTGTCGGCAAGCCTTGAAGTGAAGAAGCTCGCCAATGCGCAGGTGGTGACGTCGGGTTCCGTCGCGGACAGCACCGCCGCATTCGGCAAAGGCACGCTGACGATCACGCTTGGCACTGCGACCTACGATACCAACAACGTGCCGACCGGCTTCACCCCGAAATCCGGCGCAACCCCGGTGGTGGTCACGATCGGCGACAGCCAGAACAGCCTCGCCGGCATTGCCAGCGCCATCAATGCGGCCAAGGCGGGCGTGACCGCGACCGTGATCACCGATTCGACCGGCTCGCGCCTGTCGATCAAGGGCCAGACCGGCGCGGACCAGGCATTCACGATCGACGCGACCGAGGACGCCACTGCTCCGGGCCTGTCTGCCCTTGCCTTCAACACGGGCGCGCAGGCGATGACGCTCACTCGGAAATCGAACGACGCGCTGGTCGCGTTGGACGGCGTCGACGTGCTGCGCCCGACCAACAGCATCAGTGACCTGATCGCGGGCGTGAAGCTCGATCTGGTCAAGGAAGCGCCGGGCCAGACGATCGCGATCAACACCTCGCCGCCGACATCCGCGCTTAGCCAGGCGGTCAACGACATCGTCGAAACCTACAACCAGCTCATCGCGATCGCGAAGGAAGACACCGACGCGACGTCGGGTGTGCTGAGATCGGACAGCGGCGCGAGAGACCTGATGCGCCAGCTCCGCGAGCTGACCGGCCAGAATATCAACCCCGACGCCGGCACCGGCGACCCGACCACGCTTGCGGAACTCGGCGTGAAGACCAATCGCGACGGCACCCTTTCGCTGGATACGGCGACGCTGCAGCGCGCGCTGTCGAACTCCGGCCCCGCGGTCGAGAAGATGCTGAACGTCGGCCTCGGCTCGGCGCTGCGCCAGATTTCGCTGTCGCTGACCGGCCCCGGCGGCGCGCTCACCTCCAGCCAGTCCGGCTATAGCCGGCTGCAGAAGTCGATCGCGGATGAAGAGCTGCAGATCCAGACAGACACCCAGAACATGACCGACCGGCTGACGCTGCAATATGCAAACATGGACGCGCGCGTTTCCGCCTACAAGGCGACGCAGAGCTTTCTCCAGCAGCAGATCGCCGCCTGGACCAAGAACGGATGAGCTATGCGTCGCGCCTTCACCGCGATCCGCGCGAGACGTATCGGTCGGTCGATGTCGCAAGTCGCACCGGCGGCGCGAACCCGCACCAGCTGATCGCGATCCTGTACGAGGATTTGCTGCGCGAGCTGCGGCTTGGCGCGCTTGCCATCGACGAGTCCGATCACCCGGCCAAGAATGCGCGGCTGACGAAAGCGATCGCGCTGCTGTTCGCGCTGGAAGCCGGCCTCGATTTCGACAAGGGCGCATCCGTCGCAGAAGCCCTGTCGCGCTTTTACCGCGGCTGCCGCGATGCCATCATGCGGGCGAGCATCGAAAGCAACGCCGCCCTGGTTCGGGATGTGGTCGCCAATGTCGGCGAGATCGCCGAAAGCTGGAAAGCGATCGGGCGGGGATAGTCACTCCGCCGCGACTATCTCCATCTGCATTGCTGCTTTGCGCCGCGGCCGCTCGATCGCCCGAGCGAACCAGGCGGTCGTCTGCTCAAGTCCTTTCTGAAGTCCCACTTCGGGCCGCCAGCCGAGCAGCCGCTTCGCCTTGCCGATGTCCGGCCGCCGCCGCCGCGGATCGTCGACGGGGAGAGGCCGATAGACCAGTTCGGCGTCGGTGCCCGTAAGCGCAATCACGCGCTCGGCGAGATCGGAGACCGTCAGCTCGATCGGGTTGCCGAGATTGACCGGTCCCGGCTGCGCGCCTTCGTAGCGGGACAGGCGGATCAATCCGTCGACCAGATCGTCGACATAGCAGAAGCTGCGCGTCTGGCTGCCGTCGCCATAGATGGTGATGTCGTCGCCCGACAGCGCCTGGCAGATCAGGTTGGACACCACGCGTCCGTCGTCCGGGCGCATGCGCGGGCCATAGGTGTTGAAGATGCGCGCCACGCGCACTTCGGCACGGCCGAGCCGGTCGAAATCGAATGCCAGCGTCTCTGCCGCGCGCTTGCCTTCGTCATAGCAGGCGCGCGGACCCGTGCAGTTGACCCAGCCGCGATAGCTTTCCGGCTGCGGGTGCATTTCGGGATCGCCATAGACCTCGCTGGTCGATGACAGCAGGAAACGCGCGCCTGCCCGCTCGGCAAGGCGCAGCAGTTGCGAAGCGCCGACCACGTTGGTCAGCATCGTGTGCTCCGGGTCGGCCTGATAGTGCGGCGGCGATGCGGCGCAGGCGAGATCGAAGACGATCGCCAGGCTTTTCGTGCTACGGGCCAGGGCGCCGGGCAGCGGGTCGATCACATCGCCCTCGATCAGGTCGAACCGGCTTTCCCGCCGCAAATGCCGGACATTCTCCTCCCGCCCGGTCTGGAAATTATCGAAGCACAGGACATGATAGCCGTCCGCGATCAGCCGCTCGCAGATATGCGAGCCGATGAACCCGGCGCCCCCGGCAACCAGTGCAGTCTTTTTCGGTGTCATCGTCCTGCTCCGACCCTTCTTCTTGCGACCTGCGGCTTCGGTGAGATGCGCGTCCAGCTCGGCCGCGCGATGGACGGCGGTGTGGCTCGTCAGCGTGCGGGTGCGCGCTGCCTCGCCGATCGCTGCGGCATTGGTGTCGAGCGCGGCGATCACGTCGTCACTCGTGTCGGCGAGCATGATCTCGCGGCCTGGCTCGAACAGCCGGTCGAGTCCGTCCCACCGGTCCGAAATGATCGGCGTCGCGCACGCCCCTGCCTCGAACAGGCGCACCGACGGCGACCATCCGGCCTTGATCATGTCTGCACGCGTGACGTTCAGCGTGAAACGGGACGCGGCGTAAAAGGCCGCGTGATCGGCCGGCGGCACGTGCTCGATCCGGTCGACATTGGCCGGCCAGTCGATGTCGTCCGGATATTGCGGGCCCGCGACGGCAAAACGCCGATCGGGGCAGCGCCGGGCCGGCTCGATCAGCAGCGTGTCGAGAATCGGCTGCCGATCCGGACTGTAGGTGCCGAGGTACGACAGATCCCAGCGCTTCCCCGTGTCGATCGGCCGGTAAATGTCCGGATCGACCGAGCAATAGAGCGCCCGCGCCGCGGGCGACCCATAATGCCGCTCGATATGCTGCAGCGTCGGGCCGCCGGTGAACGACAGATAGAGGCCGTATCCGGGGATCAGATCGGGCGCGAGATATTCGAAATCGCCGCGCTCCAGCTTCGCCAACGTGACCGGCGTGTCGATATCGTAGAAGGCGGTCACGCCTTTCGCGGTGCGCTGAACCCAGCGGCCGACCGCGACTCCGTCCGGCACATAGGAGCCGACGATCACCGCATCGGCGGCCGCGACCTGATCCTTCCAGCGATCGAGTTCCGCCGCGGAGTCATAGAAGGCGAGGGTGCAGTAACCCGCGTCGCCCAGGTCGCGGTGGGCGGCGTACCAGGGCTTGTCACGCTCAAGGAACAGCACTTCGTGGCCTCGTGCCGCGAAGGCCTTCAGCAATGCGCGATAGGTGGTCGCGTGCCCGTTTCCCCAGGATGAGGAGAGCGTGAGGCCAAGGACGACCAGCTTCATGCGGCGCTCCGCATCTGGGCGGCTTCGTCGGCCAGGATCGCATCCACCTGCGCGCCGCGTAAGCTGTAGGTGTGTTCGGCAAGCACACGGGCCAGCGCCGCTTCGCCGATCGCCTGCGCCCGCTGGGGCGTAAGGGCGCGAACATGCTCGGCGACGTCCTGTCCGTCGCGCGCCACCAGCACTTCCTCGTCGGGCTTCAGGAACAGCTCGATGCCTTCCCAGGCATCGGTGATCAGGCAGGCGGCGGCGCCCGCTGCCTCGAACACGCGCGTCGCCGGCGAAAAACCGATATTGGCCATCGAATCTCGCGCGACGTTCAGCACGGCCAAAGGGGTGCAGTTGAAGGCATTGTGCTCGGCGGTGCCGACATGGCCGAGATGCCGGACATTGCCGGGCAGCTCTTTCCATTGCCATCCATTGCCGCCGATCAGGAACTGACGTTCGGGCAGTGCGGCGGCGGGCTTCAGGAAGAATTCTTCTACCCGCGCCTCGCGGTCCGGCAGCCGATTGCCGAGAAAGGCAAGATCGGCGGTGAAGCGGGGGTCCGGATCGACGGGGTGGTGCGTCGCAGGATCGAGCGCATTGTAGATCGGGACGCAGCGCCGCGCGCCGAAACCCTCATAGGCATCCACCACCGGATCGCCGCCGCCATAGGTAAAGACCAGATCCAGCTGCTTCAGCGCCTCGCGAAGCGGATGATCCTCTGCGGTGCGCATTTCATCGAGCGTCGCCGCTGCATCGACATCCCAAAAAATCCGGATCGCATGGGGTGCGGCGTTGCGGATCACGCCCTGTAGCAGCTCGGTATCGAACACGCCGACGCCGCTGGCCTTGACGACCACGTCCGCCTGCCGGGCCTCGGCCAGCACCTTCGCCAGTGCTTCGTCGGTTGCCGGATAGACCACAGAGCGCGCCCAGTGCGGCGGATCGATGTCGCGATGCTGCTGCCGGTCGAACGCGTCCGGCTCGTAGAAGGTGATCTCGTGACCGCGCGCGGCGAGGTCGCGGAGAAGCCCGCGATAATAGGTCGCGGCGCCGTTCCAGTAAGAAGAGACCAGGCTCGATCCGTAGAAGGCGATCTTCATGCGGTGGCTTTCATCAAGGCGGGCGCGGCGAGCCGCGCGACAATGTCGAGCAATTCCTGCGCGCGGTGTGCGCAGCTATGGCGGCTGCGGATCGCGGCGAGGCCGTTCGCGACCAGGCTGGCACGCAAGTCGGCGTCGCCGCGAACGGCGCGTAGATGCCGCGTCATCTCGTGGCCGTCCCGGGCGATGAGGTAGTCCTCGCCCGGCCGGAACAGGCCTTCGGCATCGTCCCACGGCGCGCAGACCAGCGGGATGCCGCATGCCAGCGCCTCGAAAACGCGGATCGTCGGGATGCCGGGCAGCATGTCCGTGTAGAAGCGCCGCGGCACATGGACGGTCGCCAGATGCCGCGCATAGACGTCCGGCGCGCGAGCGTTCGGCAACCAGCCGCGGAATGCGACGCCATAACGCTCCAGCATCGCCAGCGCCTCCGGCGGATAGCGGACGCCATAGATGTCGAGCGGCAGCCCGGCTTCGCGCGCCGGGCGGAACAGAAATTCTTCCAGCTCCGCCGAACGTTCGCCATCGCCCCAATTGCCGATCCAGACGAGGCCGTGTCGTGATTGTTCGTCGCTTGGCGGGTGAAACAGGCGCGTGTCGGCAGCTTCGTGCCATACGAAGACCCGCTCGCCCCAACCCCAGCGGCGATAGACGTCCGCCAGCGTCTCGCCGAACGCGAGCACGCCGTCATAGGCGGTGAGGTCATAGGCGCGCATCGCCGCCGGATCGCTGACGGCGCGGTGGTGGGTGTCGTGGAACAGCAACGTGAATCGGCCGCCGCTCGCCCGCGCCTGACCGAGAGCGGCGACCAGGGCATGATCGTTCCACTCGTGCACGATCACCAGATCTGCGCCGTCGATCAGCTCGGCGGGATCATCCTCCGCCGCGTACACGGTCGAGCGCAGATCCGGATAGGCACTGCGCCATGCGTCCAGTCCGGCATCGCCGTGGTCGGCGAGCAGGTTCTGAAGACTCCAGGCTCCTTCGGGCTCAAACGCCTGCACGTCGTGCCCCAGCGCCTGCAGCTCGCGGAGAACGCCGCGCAGGAAATGGGCGTTGCCGTGGTTCCAGCAGCTCGCGAGCGAATGCGTGAAATATGCGATCTTCATGCCGCCACCCGCTCCAGCGTGTGCGCCGCAACAGGCATGGTGCGGTAGAGCGCGAGCATGCCCGCCGCCATGCGCTCGACCGTATAATCGCCGGCGCGCACCTGGGCTGCCTGTCCCAGCCGGTGCCGGAGTTCGGGATCGGCGACGATCTCATCCACCGCGCGCGCGAAACCGTTCGCGTCATGCGGATAGATGAACCAGGCGGCGCCGTCCCACAGCTCGCGGAAGGTCGCGATGTCCGAAAGCACCAGGGCGCAGCCGGCCTGCGCCGCCTCCAGCACCGCCAGCCCGAACGGCTCGTAGACTGCCGCCGAGACGAACACAGGCTGCGCGGCAAGAAGCTGGGCCAGCGCTGTGTCCGACAGGTGTCCCGTCGCCGCGATATGGGCGAGGCTTATCGTCGTGCCATTCGGCCCCGCGAGCGGCCCTGCGGCTCTGAAGCCGGTGCTGCTGAGAACAGCCGCACGATCGAGCGTTGTCACATTCTTGCCCTCGTCCCACAGGCGGCCCGCGGTGAAGGCGAAATCCTGTCGCGCGCCGGGAGGGATCTGCGCCGGCTTGCGGCCGTTCCGCACGACGGCAGGAGTGTCGGCGAGATCGTAGCAATGCTGCAGCATCGTCGCGAACGCGCCGCTGGGCGCCACGACCTTGTCGGCGGCACGCAGGCCGATGCCCGTCAACTCGGCCCGCCAGCTGAGGTCCGGGTCGATGCGGCCGCCTTTCACCGCCTGCCACCAGCTGCCGACGCAGCTATGCGCGACGGCGATCACCGGCTGCTCGAACCGCACGGATGCCGCCAGCGCCGGGGCATTCAGCTGGATGATATCGGCCCGGCACGCATCCGCCAGCCGAGCGATTCCTTCCGCCGCTTCAGTGACCTCGTGCGGGCCGGTGGCGAGCCAGTCGAGCGGCAGGTCGGTCTCGACCAGCTCGACGCCCTCGGCCACGGCCAGTCGCTGCTGGGCGTCGGGCCGCGGACCCATCGTTGCCAGCACCGGCTCGACGTCGTGCTCCACGAGCGCGCGCGCCAGATCGGTCGCATATTGCCAGACGCCGCCGACGGTATCCGTCGTGATCAGCAGCCGCGTCATTCCGCGGCCTCCATGTGCCGCAGCTCCAGCCCGCGCGCGTCCGCCAGCCACTCCGCCAGCTCGGCGATGCCCTGCCGCCACGGCTTGGGCGCGCCAAGGCCCAGCGTGTCCCGTGCAGCTCGCGCGTCGGCGACGAAATAGCGCTGATCGCCGGCGCGCCAATCTTCGTAACTCGTCTCGACCGGACGTCCGGTGATCGCCTCGATGTGCCGCAGCAGCTGCCTGAGGCTGATCGCATTGTCGGGGCCGCCGCCCAGGTTGAACACGCGGCCGCCGACGCGATCGATCGCGTCGAGCGCGGCGACATAGGTGTCAACCGCATCGTCGACATGGAGCACGTCGCGGACCTGCTTGCCATCGCCATAGATGGTGATCGGCTGGCCTTCGAGCGCGCGGATCAGGAAGTGGGCGACCCAGCCCTGGTCCTCGGTGCCCATCTGCCGTGGCCCGTAGATGCAGCTCATCCGGATGACGGCGGTGGGAATGCCGTAGCTGCGGGCGTAATCGAGCACATACTGGTCCGCCGCGCCCTTCGAGCATCCATAGGGCGTGTGGAAATCGAGCGGCCGCTGTTCGGAAATGCCGTGCGCGCGCACCTCCGCGTCGGCCGGCGTCCAATGGTCGGTGTCTTCCCACAGCTGGATATCGGCCAAATCGCCATAGACCTTGTTGGTGGACGCGAAGATGACCGGCACTTTCGCGTCGCGCCGGCGCACCGCCTCGAGCACCGTCAGCGTGCCCCGAATGTTGACCTGATAATCGTCGATCGGATCGACCAGGCTGGTCGTGACCGCCACTTGCGCGGCCATGTGGAAAACAGCGCGGGCATCCCTCACCGCCTTCGCGACGGCTTCCTCGTCGCGGACATCGGCAATGATGGCGTGGATTTTCGATCCGTGCCGCTGTTTCAGCCAGTCGAGATTGGTCTCGACTCCGGCCCGTGCGAGCGCGTCGAGGATGATGATGTCGTGACCGTCGCGGGCAAGGCGATCGGCGATGTTGCAGCCGATAAACCCTGCGCCGCCGGTGACGAGGATGGGTCCGTTCATGCCACCAGCCCTCGCGCTTCGAGCTCGGCGCGCGCCTGGTCGACCCGGTCCACCGCAGTCTGCTCGGCCACCCATTCGGCCAGTTCGGCGAGACCTTCGCCAAAGTCCTGCCGTGCATGGAAGTCGAGCTTGTCGGCGGCCTTGGACGTGTCGCAGAAGCAATGCCGGATATCGCCGATCCGCGTCTTGCCGACGATTTCGGGTGCAATCTTCTGCCCCATCGCCTTCGACAGCTCGGTCGCCACTTCAGTGACAGACCGGTCATGGCCGGAGCCGATGTTGAACACCTCGCCCGAAAGGCCGGGCAGCTCCAGCGCATCGGCGAACGCGCGGGCGACGTCGCCGACATAGACGAAGTCGCGCCGTTGCTCGCCGTCCTCGAAGATCATCGGGGCCTGGCCGTTCAGCAGCCGCGACGCGAAGATCGCCAGTACCCCGGTATAGGGGTTGGAGAGCGCCTGCCCGGGGCCGTAGACGTTGAACAGCCGCAGGCACACGCCCTCGATGCCGTAAGGCTGCGACAGGATCAGCGTCATCCGCTCCTGCACATATTTGTTGAGCGCGTAGATCGACGCGAGATTGGGGCGCTTCCACTCTGGCGTGGCGACCGGCGTCAGCGGCCGGCCCTGGGCGTCGAGCGGATCCCAGCCGCCCTTGCCGCTTGCGGTCGCGCCGCGTTCGGCATTCTCGATGAGCGCGCCGTCCGCGTCCCGGTACAGCCCTTCGCCATAGATGCTCATCGATGAGGCGGTGACGACGCGGCGCACCGGCTGCTCGATGAGCTTCTCGAACAGCACCGCAGTGCCGACATCGTTCACCGAGGTATAGCGCTCGACCGCGTACATCGACTGGCCGACGCCGACTTCCGCCGCCAGATGGATCACGCTGTCGACGCCCTGCAGCGCCTTCATCACGGCATCGCCGTTGCGCACGTCGGCGCGGACCAGTTCGACGTCATCGGCAAGCCCGGCCGGCCGTTCGCAATCGCCGTGGACCTGCTCGATAAGGCTGTCGAGCACGCGGACTTGATGGCCGCGGCGCAGCAATTCGTCGGCGACGAAGCGGCCGATAAAGCCTGCTCCCCCGGTGATCAGCACCTTTTCCTTCATCCGGGAACTCTCCCCAATCGTGGCGCATTCGCCTGTTTCAGGCCTCGGTGCGCAGCCGTTTCGTTCCGCCCGTCAAACCAAGGATCATCATCTAAGTTCCGGAAAACTAAATCGTTTCGCATGCGTTGCTGATCCAGGTTAGCGGGAACCCCGGTGCCGCTTGTCGGTTACGCCTGCACAACGAGGGTAAGTAGATGCTTGGAAGAGAAATGCGCGGATGACCGCGACCCTGCTCCTGATCCGTCACGCAATGCACACCGACTATGGCGAGCGCTTCACCGGCCGGGCCGATGGCGTACCGCTGAGCGCCGCCGGCGAAGGCCAGGCCCGGGCGCTGGGCGAACGGCTCGCAGGTGAGCCGATCGCGGCCGTCTATTCCTCGCCCCGCGAGCGGACGCGGGCGACCGCGGAGGCGATCGCGGACCCGCACGGTGTCACGGTTCGAGATGTTGATGCGCTGGACGAGATCGATCTGGGCGACTGGACTGGCAAGCGCATCGCCGATCTGGACGGCACGCCCGAATTCGTCCGATGGAACAAGCATCGCGCGACGGCATGCCCACCGGGTGGCGAGGGGATCTCAGCGGTCGCGGATCGCGCGGAAAGCTTCGCACTTCGGGCGGCCGGGGAGCATGACGGACAGACGGTGGCGCTGGTCAGCCACGCCGATGTGATCCGGGCGCTGGTCGCCCGCTGCCTGGACCTCGATTTCGACAACCTGCTGCGCTTCGAGGTGGGCCCTGCATCCGTCTCGAAGCTGCTGTTCGGCGATTGGGGCTCGAAGCTCCTGACATTGAACGAAGGAGCGGCCGCATGAGCCTGCTCGAACCGCGCGAGGAAATGCTGCGCCAGCGAATCGAGGCACTCGGCCCCTGGTTCCATAATCTTGAGCTGGGCGGCGTCTGGACGGCGCCCGATCATTTCCTCGGCGACTATCCCGCCTTCAAATTCCGCCGGTTCGAGCACGCGCTGCCCAAGGACCTGACCGGCAAGACCGTACTCGATATCGGCTGCAACGCCGGCTTCTACTCATTCGAGATGAAGCGCCGCGGCGCCGCGCGCGTGCTCGGCATCGACGAGGATGACCATTACCTGGCCCAAGCTCGCTTTGCGGCGGAGGAACTGGGCTTTGCCGACTGCGAGTTCGAGCAGCTGTCCGTCTATGATGTCGGGCGTCTGGGCGAACGCTTCGACCTCGTGATCTTTATGGGGGTGCTCTATCACCTCCGGCATCCGCTGCTCGCGCTCGACCTGATCCGGGAACATGTCGCCGGCGATCTGCTGCTGTTTCAGTCGATGCAGCGCGGTTCCCGCCAGGTCCTACCGCTAGAGCAGGACTATCCGTTCACCGAGACGGAGATGTTCTTCGAGAGCGGCTATCCGAAGCTGCATTTCATCGAGCGGCAATACGCGAACGACTGGACCAATTGGTGGGCGCCGAACCGCGCCTGCACCGAGGCGATGCTGCGAGCGGCCGGGTTCGCGATTGAAACCCGCGCCGAGGACGAAGTCTATCTCTGCCGGACTGCCGATATTCCCTTCGCGGAATGGGGCGCGATGGCCGTCTATCCTGCGAGGGGGCAAGAATGATCGAAGCGGCGATGCTCTGGAACGAGCCCAACAACAAGTCGCATTGGGACCCGGAGGTCGACCCCGAATGGACCCGCTTCGCCGAAATGACGATCGGCGCTGCCAAGGCGGTCGAAGCGGCCAATCCGGCGGTCAAGCGCGTGCTGGGCGGAATCTCGCCGATCGATCCGCATTTCATCCGGCGGATGATCGGTTACGGCGTGCTCGATCACATCGACGTGGTGGCGCTGCACGGCTTCCCGCTCGACTGGAACCTGTGGTCGATCCACGACTGGCCGGCAAAGGTTGCGGAGATCGAAGCGGTCGTGCCGGAGCGTGAGATCTGGGTCACCGAAGTCGGCGTCGGCAGCTTCGGCGCGGAGGAGGTGCAGCAGTTCGGGGTCGATCGCACCGCCGAGTTGCTGGTCGGCCGGGTGCCGCGCATCTTCTGGTACTCGCTGTTCGACCTGCCGATGGAATGGGGCGCAACCACGCGCCACAGGGAAGCCGAAGGCTCCAGCTATTACCGGCATTTCCACATGGGCCTGATCAAGGCCGACGGCACGCCGAAGCTCGGGCTCGACCATTATGCCCGCCACGCGGCGGACATGGGCTTGATGCAGTGGTTCCATTTCGAGGACCCGCGGCTCGACGACGCAGTCGCATGGATGAAGCGGCTGGGCGTGAAGCATTTGCGCACCGGGCTCAGCTGGGCCGATTATTTCCGCCCGAACGCGCTCGACTGGTTCGATCGGCAGATGGAGGCGTTGGCCGATTTCGAGACGACCGTCACCTTCTGCTTCACGCCCGAGCATCTGGGGATTGCGGAGCACCACACCAGCGCGCCGCGCGATCCCGCCGGCTTTGCCGATTTCTGCGCCGAGATGATCGAGCGCTACGCCCCCGCCGTGCCGATGCGCGCGGCGGCAAACGGCTGAGGAGACTTCGATGTTGATGGCGCGCAGCCCCAATCACCGCATCAACGCCGCGATCGTCGGCATCGGCAATTGCGCAAGCTCGCTGGTGCAGGGCATCGCCCACTACCAGAATGGCGGCGCAAACGAGCAGATCGGGCTGATGCACTGGGATCTGGGCGGCTATCGGCCGAGCGATATCCAGGTGGTCGCGGCCTGGGACGTCGACTCCCGCAAGGTCGGGCGCGACGTCAACGAAGCGATCTTCGCCAAGCCCAATTGCACCGCGGTCTTCTGCGACCATGTGCCGGAAACCCGCGCGAAGGTCCGGATGGGCCGCGTTCTCGACGGCGTTGCCGATCACATGGCCGATTATCAGAGCGACCGCACCTTCCTGCTTGCGGATGCAGCCGAGCCCGAAAAGGATGAGGTGATCCAGGCTCTGGTCGAGAGCGAAGCCGACGTGCTGCTCAACTATCTCCCGGTCGGCAGCCAGAAGGCCACGGAGTTCTATGCCGAATGCGCGCTCGAAGCCGGCGTCGCCTTCGTCAACAACATGCCGGTGTTCATCGCCAGCGATCCGGAATGGGCGCGGCGGTTCGAGGAAGCGGGCGTGCCGATCATCGGCGACGACATCAAGGCACAGCTCGGCGCGACGATCGTCCACCGCGTGCTCACCGATCTCTTCAAGAAGCGGGGCGTCAAGCTAGACCGGACATACCAGCTGAACACCGGCGGCAACACCGACTTCCTGAACATGGCCAATCACGCGCGGCTCGCTTCAAAGAAGGTCTCGAAGACGGAGGCGGTGCAGTCGGTCGCCCAGCACCGGCTGGACGACGAGAACATCCATGTCGGCCCGAGCGACTATGTCGCCTGGCAGAACGACAACAAAATCTGCTTCCTGCGCATGGAAGGGCAGCTGTTCGGGGGCGTGCCGATGAATCTGGAGCTGCGGCTGTCGGTCGAGGACAGCCCCAATTCGGCCGGCGTCGCCATCGACATGATCCGCTGCGCGAAGCTGGCGAAGGATCGCGGCATCGGCGGCGCGATCCTTCCCGCCGCCGCCTGGTTCTGCAAGCACCCGCCAGTGCAGATGACCGACGACGAAGCCTATGTCGCGGTCGAGGAATTCATTCGCGGAGAGCTGGTGAAGCACTGATCCTTAGCGGAACCAGTGCGCCCGCATAAACCAGGCGAAGATCGCGCCGGCCATTGCGGCGCATACGCCAACCACGCCCCAAAACGCCCACGGCTCGTGCGCGAAGGGGATGCCGTTCACGTTCATGCCCAGCAGCCCGGTCAGGAATGTCAGGGGCAGGAACACGAGAGCGACGATCGAGATCAGCAGCGCGCGCGTGTCGATCATCTCGGCGCGAAGATCGGTGATCTGCTCGTGCATCAGTGCGGCGCGTTCGCGGATGCTTTCCAGTTCTTCCGCCATCCGAGCAAACCGGTCCGCCGATTCCGTCAGGTGCAGCCGGTCATCAGGCTCGAGCCAGTCGCATTGCAGTTCGGATAGCCGCTCCAAAGCCTGGCGCTGCGGCGCGACGAAGCGGCGATACTCGATCGCCCTGGCCCGCGCCGTCGCGATCGCGCGGCGGAGCGCAAAGGTCTTGCTGGCGTCAAGCATCAGTTCGCATTCGTCGAGCTGATCGCCCAGATCGGCGACGTCGGGATCGAGGTGGCCGGTGATCAGGTGCGCGAGCATGGAGACGAAGTCGCCGGGGTCCTTCACTTTGCCGGCCTTGAAGGCATCGCACAGCTCGGGCAGCGCGCGCATTGTGTAGCGGGCCACCGAGACCACGCAGCCGCGTCCGGTCCAGATACGGATCGAGACCAGCTCGTCCGCGCCGGGCTCGTCCTGCAGCGACAGGCCGCGCAGGTTGATCAGCGCGCCCTCGCCCATCGGATCGCAGCGCGGCCGCGTCTCGAGCGCGGTCAGCGCGCCGACGACGACGTCGTTGAGCCTCAGCTGCTCCGACAGGAATGTCTCGGTCGCCGGGTCTTTCTGGTCGAGATGAATCCAGATCAGCCGCGCCCCGCCATTCGCGGTCGCTGCCTGGGCGAGCGGAACCGTGTGGACGTGCGTCCCGTCGTCGACATAGGCAAATTGCTTCATTCGTTCCCCATGCTGATGTCGAGCGACAGGCCCGGCCCGGGCGCGTCGGGTGGCGCGTCACAGGCGATCCGCACCGCATCGGCGCGGGCGCGGTCCAGGATTGCGGCCGGGACGTCGGCGCGATGAAAGATGCGGTCGGCCTGGCCGAGCAGGCGGGCCTGCTTCAACGTCAGCTCGTCCGGGTCGGGCGAACACAAGCGAATGATTGCGAGTCCCCAATCCGCTCCCTGCTGCAGATCGTCGATCCAGAACGGATCCTCCTCAAAGGGGTCATCGAGATCGAGCACGCCGCCCGGCATAAGTGCGCGTGCGATCGCTAAGCGGCGTTCGGCCGAATCCGGAAAGGCTTGCCTGATCTTTTCGCGAGCATCGTGAAGCAGCATCGCGAGCTCCCCGAGCTTTGGCGACAGCAGTACCTCCATCCTCTGGCGAAGGGCGGCGGCGAGTCCGGCAGAGGAGCCACCGGTGCCGATCGCCACCAGCACCGGATTGCGATCCACGATCGCGGGCAACGTGAAATCGCATAGGTCGGGCCGGTCAACTGCGTTCACCAGAATACCGCGCGCCTTCAGCCGGGCGACAACGGGTTCGAGGCCGTCGAGCGCGACAATCGCGAGCCGGGCCTCCGAGTCTTCACCGACGATCGTCGCTCCGGCGCGTTCGAGCAGCCGGCGCTTGGCTTCCGCGGCCTCGCCGTTCCCGAGCAGGATGACCGGGCGACCTGTGAGGCGAAGGAAAACCGGAAGACTATGCACCGCTGCCTCCTAGCCGGTTTGGGCAATGCTTAGGAAGCTAGTCAGCCAGCCACTCGGGCACGCGCTCGGCATGCATGATCGTCTCCGCGCTGATCCGGTCCGCGACCACGGCGTACCGGTCCCCGTCAACCATCACTTCGGGCACCAGCGAGCGGCTGTTGTAGGTCGAAGCCATCGTCGCGCCATAGGCGCCGGCGGTGCGGAAGATCGCGAGGTCGCCGCTCTCCACCCGGTCAATGTCGCGGTTCATCGCGAAGGTGTCGCCGGTCTCGCACACCGGTCCGGCGATGTGGGCGGTCATCCTCTCGCCCGACGGCCGCGCCGCCTCGAAATGGTGATAGGCGCCGTAGAGCGCGGGACGCGCGAGGTCGTTCATCGCTGCATCGACGATCACATAGGGATGGACGATGCCGGGCTTCACCCAAACCACGCTGGTCAGCAGCACGCCCGCATTGCCGGCGATCACGCGGCCGGGCTCGAACATCAGCTCGACGTCCCAGCCCTTCGTCACCCGCGCGACCATCTCGCCCAGGTCGCTCGGCCAGGGCACCACGTCCTCGGGCCGATAGCGCACGCCAAGCCCGCCGCCGAGATCGGCCCGGTCCACGCTATGGCCGGCGGCGCGCAGCTCCGCGATCAGGGTGCCGATCCGCGCATAGGCCGACTCAAGCGGCGCGACGGTGCTCAGCTGGCTGCCGATATGGCAGGCCACGCCACGCATGTTCAGGCCGGGCAGGGCCGCCAGTCGCGCATACATCGCCGGCGCCTGGTCGATCGGCACGCCGAATTTGTTGTCCGCCTTGCCGGTCGAGATCTTCTCGTGCGTGCCGGCATCCACGTCCGGGTTCACGCGCAGCGTGGCCGACACGCGCTGCCCCTTGGCCGCGGCGAGTGCGGACAGGACCTGGCCTTCTTCCTCATGCTCCAGGTTGAACTGGCCGATGCCGGACTCGAGCCCCTGGGCCAGCTCGGCAGGGGTTTTCCCCACGCCGGAAAAGACGATGCCCTCCGCCGCCACTCCCGCGGCGAGCGCGCGCGCCATCTCGCCGCCGGACACGATATCCGCGCCGTAGCCAGCCTTGGCCAGCACCCGCAGCACCGCCAGGTTCGGATTGGCCTTCACCGCAAACGCCAGGTGAACGCGTCCGAGACCTTGCAGCGCCTCGCGAAAAACCCGTGCGTGTCGCTCCAGCGTCGCGCGGGAATAGACATAGACGGGCGTGCCGACCTCCGCCGCGATGCGAGCGAGCGGCACGTCCTCGGCGTAGAGCTCGCCGTTGCGAAGCTGGAAATGGTCCATCGGTCAGCGCGGCGGCAGGTTGAAGCGATCGTCCCGTCGCTCTTCCGATTGCTTGAGCAGTTCGTCGGAGCGCTGCGGCCGCGCCTGGACGGACGGGGTGATCAGCTGCGTCGGCGTCAGCGGCGTCGGCTCCGCCGCAGGCTTGGGCGGCAGACTCTCGCCCGGGGCGGGCGTCAGCTCCCGTTTGCCGCCACACGCGGCCAGGGCCAGGAGGAACGCGGCTCCGATCAGGACTCGCCTCATCATTCGTCTCCCATCCCGATCGCGGCCTTCGCGTCCGCGATCCGCGCGCGCACCTGGGCCGGGGCGGTGCCACCGTGGCTGGTCCGCGACGCGACCGACGCGCCGACGCTCAGAACACCGAACACACGGCCATCGATCCGCGGATCGATCGCCTGCAGCTGGTCCAGGCTCAGCGCGTCGAGCGGCTTGCCGTCCTGCTCCGCCAGTTTCACCGCGCTTCCGACAATATGGTGTGCTTCGCGAAACGGAATGCCTGCCTCGCGCACCAGCCAGTCGGCAAGGTCGGTCGCGGTCGAAAAACCCGCCTCCGCCGCGTGCAGCATGCGGTCGCGCCTGAAGGTCACGCTGCCGATCATGCCGGTCATCGCCGCGATCGAGAGCGTCAGCAGGTCGTGGGCCTCGAAGACCGGCACTTTGTCGTCCTGCATGTCCTTCGAATAGGCGAGCGGCAGGCCCTTCATCGTGGTCATCAGCGCGACCAGGCAGCCCTGGATGCGCCCGGCATGGCCCCGCACCAGCTCGGCCGCATCCGGATTGCGCTTCTGCGGCATGATCGATGATCCCGTCGACCAGGCATCGGACAGAGCCACGAAGCCGAACGGCTGGCTGGCCCAGAGGATGATTTCCTCGGCCAGCCGCGACAGATGCATCGCGCAGGTGGCGGCCGCGAACAGGAACTCCAGCGCGAAATCGCGGTCGGAGACGGCGTCGAGGCTGTTGTCGGTCGGCCGTTCGAAGCCAAGCTCTTCCGCCACGGCGAAGCGGTCGATCGGGAAGCCTGTTCCCGCGAGCGCTGCGCTGCCCAGCGGACATTCGTTCAGCCGCTCGCGCGCATCCTCGAAGCGGCCGCGGTCGCGGTGGATCATCTCGAAATAGGCCATCAGGTGATGACCGAGCGTCACCGGCTGCGCGGACTGGAGATGGGTGAAGCCCGGCATCACCGTCTCGGCATGCTCTTCGGCCCGCCCGATCAGCACCGATTGAAACGCGGCAAGAGCGGTGTCGATCTCGTCGATCGCGTCGCGCACCCACAGGCGGAAGTCGGTCGCGACCTGGTCGTTGCGCGATCGCGCGGTGTGCAGCCGCCCCGCCGCCGGCCCGATGACCTCCGCCAGCCGGGCTTCCACATGCATGTGGATGTCTTCAAGGCGCGCGTCCTCCGGCACGCCCGCATCGGCATATTCGGCCGCGATCTGCTCCAGCCCCGCATCGATCGCCTCCGCATCCCCGGCGGCGATGATGCCTTGCGCACCCAGCATCGCGGCATGCGCGCGGCTGCCCTGGATATCCTGGCGCCACATTCGCTTGTCGAAGCCGATCGAGGCATTTATCTCGCGCATCACCGATGCGGGCCCTTCGGCGAAGCGCCCGCCCCACATGGCATTGGAGCTGTCTGTGCGCCCGCTCACCGTTGCGCTTCTCCTTGGGACTGTATTGATGATCGCCGGGTGCGATAGGCAAAGCGAGCCGCAGCCGCAAGCGAACGCGACGGCCATGGCGGAGCCCAAAGCTCCCGAGCCGACCGGCAAACTCGACATATCGCAGCGGGGCACGGCGGCGCCCACGGACAGTTTCGCCGATCCCGCCGGCAAGCCGGTCACGCTCGCCGCGTTCAAAGGCAAGCCGGTGCTGGTGAACCTGTGGGCGACCTGGTGCGGCCCCTGCGTCCGCGAGATGCCGACCCTCGATCACATCGCGGACCGCGCCGGCGATAAATTGAAGGTGCTGACGGTCAGCCAGGACAATAAGGACGTCGATATCGGCCCGACCTTCGCCGAGGGCGGGTTCAAGCATCTCGAGCGCTATCGCGACCCCGACAACAAGCTCGGCTTCGCGTTCAACACCGGCATGCTGCCGACGACGGTCCTCTACGACAAGGACGGCAAGGAAGTCTGGCGCGTGATCGGCGCGATGGACTGGAACGGCCCCCGCGCCAACACGCTACTCGCGGAGTATGTTGGCTAGAGGATGGTGGACAGGGCTGGATTCGAACCAGCGTACGGGAAACCCGGGCAGATTTACAGTCTGCTGCCTTTAACCACTCGGCCACCTGTCCAGGTCGGCCCCGGGGATGCCGGGGCGAGCGGAGCGCGACGCCATGACGAACCGCACGCGGCCTGTCAACGCCTGGGGATTGGTGTAGTGCCGCGTCCATGAAGAAGCGTCATCGCCCGTCGGGCGCACCATCCGGCCGCCCGCGTTTCTGGGGTCGCCACGCGGTCAGCGCCGCCCTGGCCAACCCCAACCGCCGCGCCGTCAAGCTGTGGGCGACCCGCGATGCAGCCGCGCGAATGGAGCTGCCGTCCGCCTTGCCCGTCACGTTCGCCGACGTCGCCGATCTGGGCCGGCTCGTCCCACAGGACGCGCCGCACCAGGGATTGGTGCTGGAAGTCGACCCGCTTGAAGACGTCTTCCTCGACGAGCTGCTGGGGCAGGAAGGCACCCGCCCGCTGCTTGTGCTCGACCAGGTGACGGATCCGCACAATGTCGGCGCGATCCTGCGCTCGGCGGCGGCCTTCGATGCGCTCGGCATCGTCACGCAGGACCGGCACAGCCCGCCCGAATCGGGCGCGCTCGCCCGCGCCGCTTCGGGGGCGCTGGAGGTCGTGCCCTGGGCGCGCGTGGTCAATCTCGCCCGCGCGCTCGAGGAAATGGCCGAAGCCGGTTTCTGGCGGATCGGCCTCGCCGGAGAGGCGGAGCGGACGCTGCAGGAGACGCTGGGTTCGGCCAGGATCGCGCTGGTGCTGGGCGCGGAAGGGGAGGGGCTCAGGCACAACACTGCGACCCATTGCGACGAACTCGCGCGACTTCCGATCTCGTCCGCGATAGAAAGCCTGAACGTCTCGAACGCGGCGGCGATCGCCCTCTACGCGGTCGCCACCCGAAGCTGAGGGGGGAGACATGGGGGCTTGGTTTAGGTTGGCGGCCCTGATTGCCGCGCCGTTGCTGCTGACCGGCTGCCTGCTGACACCGGGCAAATTCACGTCGAAGCTGACGATCAATGCCGACCGGAGCTTCACCTATGCCTATGCGGGTGAGGTGTATGCGCTCGACCCGAACACGAGCATGGGCGAGGCAGGCACGGACAGGGCGACGGATTCGGCCGCGAAAAAGGCCGAAACCGATGCCAAGAAGCGCGCGATCGCCGACGCTTTGGGGAAGGAGGCGGGCTATCGCTCCGTCCGCTATCTCGGGGATGGCAAATTCCTGATCGACTATGAGATATCAGGCCGGCTCGATCATAATTTCGTTTATCCGTTCAATCTTGACGCGCAGGCAATCGTGCCGTTCGTCGCGGTCGAACTGCGCGCGAACGGGACGGTGCGCGTGAAGGCGCCGGGCTTTGCCAAAGACAGCAAGGACCAGGCTGGCCCGATGGGCGGCATGGCCGATTCGAGCAGCGACAAGCTGGACGGGAGATTCGTGCTCGACACCGATGCCGAGATCGTCAGCACCAACAATGAGGACGGCGTGCAAGGCGCCGGCGGCCGCAAGGTGTTGAGCTGGAAAGTGAGCCCGCTGACCCGCGACGCGCCGACGGCGGTGTTGCGGGTGAAGTAGCACCTCTCCCATAGGGAGAGGCCGAGTCAGCGCGGAAGCGCTGACCGGGTGAGGGGATCGTGCGGGTCCGGAGATTCACAATCCCCTTACCCCGCTCGCGGCCTGGCCGCGAGTCGCCCTCTCCCCACGGGAGAGGGGCTTTAATCCTCCGGCGCGATCGTGACGCGCAGGCCGTCCAGATCCTGGGTGAACGGAATCTGGCAGCCCAGCCGCGAGCTTTCGTTTCGATGATCGCTCGATTCGAGCAGGTCGTTCTCGTCCTCGCTCATTTTCGGCAGGCGCGGCTGCCACTCCGGATCGACATGGACGTGGCAGGTCGCGCAGCTGCAGCAGCCCCCGCACAGCGCAAGCAGCTCGTCGAAACCGTTTTCGCGGATGACTTCCATCACCGACAGGCCGACATCGCCATCGACCGTCCGTTCGCTTCCATCCCTGGTGACCACGACCAGCTTCGGCATTGTGTTCCCTTTCCGTTCAGCCTAGCGAGAGGCTTTGGATCGCCGCCTAACGGGCACGTGCGGGAAGGGTCAAGGATGGGTCTCACGGCCGAACAGCTGAAGGCGTCGCTGGATGCGCTTGCCGGGATCGAACCGGTGTTTGCGGAAGCCCTTTCCCGCGCCGGCTATCCCGAACCGCGCATCCGCGAGCCAGGGTATGAAACGCTGCTGCGCACGATCGTCGGCCAGCAGGTAAGCGTCGCCGCGGCGAACTCGATGTGGACCAAGCTGGAGGCGGCGCTCGGCGAAACCTCCGATCCTCAAAAGATGCTCGATGCGTCGGACGAGCTGCTGCGCGGGGCCGGCCTGTCGCGGCAGAAAAGCGGCTATGCCCGCAGCCTTGCCGGCCTGGTCGCGTCGGGCGAGCTGAACCTGGACCATCTGCCCGAAGATGACGAAGAGGCGATCGCCGCGCTGATGAAGATCAAGGGCATCGGCCGCTGGTCCGCGGAGATTTACCTGCTGTTCGCCGAAGGCCGCCCGGATATCTGGCCCGCCGGCGACCTCGCCATCATGCGCGAAGTCGGCACCCTGCTCGGCCTCGATGAACGGCCGGACGAGAAGAAAACCCGCGAGCTCGCCGAACGCTGGCGCCCCCACCGCGGCGCCGCAGCGATTTTCGCTTGGCATCACTACAAGATGGTCGCGATCTGAGGCATTAGATCTCGGGCCGGCGTGAAGGAGGAGCACCACCAATGTCCCCGTTCCCGCATGATGTCTTCACCGAGCCTTCCGACGTCGATCCGGACACGCTCTCCAATCTCGGGCCGCTCAAGCGGCTCGCCGGCCGATGGGAAGCACATAAGGGCATCGATCTCAACCCCAAGGCCGCCGGTCCCGAACGCCGCGAGTTCATCGAGCGGATCGCATTCGACGCGATCGATCCGCAGACCAACGGGCCGCAGCTCTTTTACGGGCTACGCTACCACATCCACATCACGACGCGGGAAGAGGACATCACCTTCCACGAACAGGTCGGCTATTGGCTGTGGGAGCCGGCGACCGGCCTGGTCCTGCAGACGGTCGCGATCCCGCGCGGCCAGGTCGCTCTAGCGGCGGGCAAGGCCAAGGCGGGGGACGACCAGCTGATGCTGACCGCGACCCGCGGATCGACGCAGGACGGCATCTGTTCCACCGCCTTCCTCGAATATGGCTTCCGCACCGACAGCTATCGCATCGACCTGACGTTCGAAGGCGACGATGCGTGGAGCTACGACATCCGCACCATGCTCACGATCCACGGCCGTACCGATCCGTTCGAGCACCGCGATCGCAACACGCTGAAGAGGGTGGCTCCGGGCAAGCCCAATCCGCTGATGCAGATTCTGGCGGCGCGGACCCGCCACGTGCCAGCGCAGGCGAGCTAGCCCCTCTCCCGCGTTCAGGAGAGGGGCCGCATCCATAATGGGTTTAGGCGCTCATCGCGACGATGCGGTTGCGCCGCCGCGCTGCTGCGCCGAGCAGGCCGAAGCCGCCGATCATCATTGCCCAGGTCGCCGGCTCCGGCACCCCTTGGACCGGCGGCAGGCCGAGGTCGAAGTTCACGACCGTGCGCTGTTGAGCGAGCGTCAGGCCATCCACGAACGGGTTGGTGCGAAGATCCTGCGCCTTGGCAATCGCCAGCGCGAGGTCGTTCGCGTTCGTGCCGGCATTGTCGCTCGCCAGGAACGCGAAGTTCAGCAGGCCGACGCTTTCGCCCGGCCGCACCGTCAGCGCGAAGTCGGTGAAATAGCGGTCGTTCGACGCGTGGGACCCGGCGGTCAGGCCCGAAGTGCCGAAGCCAATATTGCTCGACACCGCGGCCACGACCGGGTCGCTGCTGCATGCGCCGTTGAACTGGCACGTGACCATGAAGCCCGCGCCGCTCGCACGGATCGAGGTGAGGCTGTCGGAGCCGAGGTCGCCGGTGAAGCGCACGGTCGTTGTGATCGTCGCGCCCGTTGTGTTGGTGAAGGTGTCGAACCAGCGATACAGGTTCTGGTCGGCGAACGCCTCGGCCCGGCGCGTCAGCTGGAGGCCGCCCGGCGCATCGCTCGTGTAATAGCCATAGGTGTCGAACGCGTCGCGGCCGCCATCGCCCGCGGCGCCGCGCAGACCCAGCTGGGGCCCGGTATAGAGCTGGCCGTAGATCGTCGGCGTGCCGGCAACGATATCGCGCGTGGTGACGAACTGGGCTGCCTGGGCCGCGGTCGGCAGCGCGACCGCTGCCGTGAAGAGCATGATTTTTTTCATTATTACCCCTGGATACGAACAGGCCCGCGGAACGTGCGGGCTGGAGGGCCCTAAAATCGTGAAATGCCAAGGGTTAGGTTAGTCCGACGAAAAGGTTGTCTGGCTCGACGAACACGGGCTTGGCAGCGCGGCGCGAGCGCTTAAAGCCCCTGGCCATGACTCAGGCCCCCGAAGTCCCGCTGATCGAGCGCGCGAAACTGTTCGGAAATCCGGTGAAGGCACAAGGAAGGATCAGTCCGGACGGGCGCTGGCTGTCATGGCTGGCCCCGCGCGATGGCGTGATGAACCTGTGGCTTGCGCCCGCGTCCGGTGCCGGCGACGCGCGGCCGATGACGGCGGAAAAGGCTCGGCCGATCTCCCAATATCTCTGGGCCGCGGACAGTCGGGCGTTGCTCTATGTGCAGGACAAGGCGGGGGACGAGAATTTCCTGCTCTACCGCGTGGACATCGAAAGCGGGGCCGACACCTGCCTGACGCCGTTCGAGAATACGCGGGTGGTGATCGTCGGCACCTCGGTGACGAAGCGCGACCGCATCCTGGTCGGCCTCAACAATCGTGACCCGCAGTGGCACGACGTGCACGAACTGGATCTCGCGACCGGCGCGCTGACCGAAATCATGCGCGGCGACGGCTTTGCCGGCTTCCTCGCCGACGATTCGCTCACGCTGCGAATTGCCGTCCGCCCGAATGCAGACGGAGGCATGGACTTTTTTCGCGTCGACGGTGGCGCGGTCGCGGCGGAACCCTTCGCCGCCACGACGCTGGATGACGCGCTGACGACTCAGCCGGCTGGTTTCACGACCGATGGCGGAACGCTCTACTGGATCGACAGCCGGGGCCGGAACACCGCCGCGCTGGTTGCCGAAGACATGCCGACAGGAAAGCGAACCGTTCTGGCGGAGGATTCCCGCGCCGATATCGGCCATGTGCTGACGCACCCGTCGACCGGCATCGCCGAGGCCTATGCGGTCGATTACCTGACAAAGGAATGGGTCGGGCTCGATCAGGCGATCGGGGCGACGCTCGAGCGGCTGAAGCAGCTGCTCAGCGGCGATGTCGAGGTCAGCTCGCGCACCGAGGACGATCGGAAATGGACCGTCGCGGTCGATCCGATCACCGGGCCGCCGGCGGTGTATCTCTACGATCGCGACACGGAGGCGCTCGATCTGTTCTACATCTCGCGGCCGGAGCTGGAACATGCGCCGCTGGTGCCGATGCGCCCGGTCGAGATCGCCGCGCGCGACGGGCTGACGCTGATTTCCTATCTGTCGCTTCCGTATGTGTCGGACGTGAAGCGCAGCGGCATCCCGGACGCGCCGCTGCCGATGGTTCTGTTGGTGCATGGCGGCCCCTGGGCGCGCGACCGGCACGGCTATAACCCTTACCACCAGTGGCTCGCCAACCGCGGTTATGCGGTGCTGTCGGTCAATTTCCGCGGCTCAACCGGGTTCGGGAAAAGCTTCATCTCCGCGGGCGACCTGCAATGGGGCGCGAAGATGCACGACGACCTGCTCGATGCCGTCGCATGGGCGATCGACCGCGGCATCGCGCAGGCGGACAGGATCGCGATCATGGGCGGCTCCTATGGCGGCTATGCGACGCTCGCCGGGCTCACTTTCACGCCGGATGTGTTTGCGTGCGGGGTCGACATTGTGGGCCCATCCAATCTCGAAACGCTGCTGCAGACGATCCCGCCCTATTGGAAGCCGCTCATCGAGCAATTCCACCAGCGCATGGGCAATCCGGAGACCGCGGACGGCCTGCGTCTCCTTCGCGACCGTTCCCCGCTGCACAAGGCGGACCGGATCCGGCGGCCGTTGCTGATCGGGCAAGGCGCCAACGATCCGCGCGTCAAGCAGGCTGAATCGGACCAGATCGTGTCGGCGATGAAAGAGCGGAACATTCCGGTCAGCTATGTGCTTTTCCCGGACGAAGGGCACGGCTTTGCGCGCCCGGAAAACAATATCGCGTTCAACGCGATTGCCGAGGAGTTCCTGGCCGCGAATCTGGGCGGCCGCTTCGAACCGCCGGGGGAAACGATCGCGGCGTCCACCGCGCAATTCCTGACCCAGGCGCGGTAACCGTGAATCTGTTGGTAACGGCGATCCGCCGCCGCTAACGGAGGGCGCCAACAAGGGTGATCACATGAAGATTGCGATGATCGGATCGGGCTATGTCGGGCTCGTGTCCGGGGCCTGTTTCTCCGATTTCGGCCATGACGTGGTGTGCGTCGACAAGGACACGGCCAAGATCAAGGCGCTGGAAGCCGGCCGCATGCCGATCTTCGAGCCTGGGCTCGACCAGCTTGTCGCCAGCAACGTTAAGGCCGGGCGGCTGTCGTTTACGACCGATCTGCAGGCGGGCGTCGCGGGCGCCGACGCGGTGTTCATCGCGGTCGGGACGCCGTCGCGCCGCGGCGACGGCCATGCCGATCTGTCCTATGTCTTCGCCGCCGCGAAGGAGATCGCCCAGGCTGCCGAAAAGCCGTGCGTGGTGGTCACCAAGTCCACCGTCCCCGTCGGCACCGGCGACAAGGTTGAAGCGATCCTGAAGGAGACGCGGCCGAACTTCGCCTGGTCTGTGGTGTCCAACCCCGAATTCCTGCGCGAAGGGGCGGCGATCGGCGACTTCAAGCGGCCCGACCGGATCGTCGTCGGCACCGAAGACGCCAAGGCGCAGGACGTGATGCGTGAAGTCTACCGGCCGCTCTATCTGAATGCCGCGCCGATCCTGTTCACCGGACGGCGCACCGCCGAGCTGATCAAATATGCCGCGAACGCCTTTCTCGCGACCAAGATCAGCTTCATCAACGAACTCGCGGACCTGGCCGAGCAGGTCGGCGCCGATGTGAAGGACGTGTCGCGCGGCATCGGCCTCGACAACCGGATCGGCGGCAAATTCCTCCACGCGGGGCCTGGCTATGGCGGCTCGTGCTTCCCCAAGGACACGCTCGCGCTGCTGAGGACGGCGGAAGAATATGACACGCCCTTGCGCATCGTTCACGCGACGGTCGAGGCGAACGATCTGCGCAAGGAAGCGATGGGTCACAAGGTCGTTCGTGCGCTGGGCGGTTCGGCCCAGGGCAAGCGCGTCGGACTGCTTGGCTTGACCTTCAAGCCGAACACCGATGACATGCGCGACGCCCCCGCGCTCGATATCGTCCGCGTCCTGCGCGAGGCGGGCGCGGAGATTGCGGCCCATGACCCCGAAGGCATGGAGCAGGCCCGAGCGATACTGGGCGAGCTCGATTACAAGCAGAGCCCGTACGAGGTCGCAAAGGACGCCGATGCGCTGGTGCTCGTGACCGAATGGGATGCGTTTCGCGCGCTCGACCTGAAGCGGTTGGCCGCAGCGATGCGGCGGCCGGTGCTTGTCGACCTGCGCAACGTCTACAACCCCGCCGAGGCGGAAAAGGCCGGCCTTGCCTATCACGGCGTCGGCCGCGGCGTGGCCGGAGCGGAAACCCCGCTCGAGCAGAAGGTCGCTTGATCCGCGTGCGGGACGGGGGCCGCGGATGAGCGTCAGTCGGAACGTCACCTACAATCTGGTCGGGTCGGTGCTGCCGGTGCTGCTCGCGCTGGTCACGGTGCCGATCTACCTCCACCTGGTGGGCTCGGACCGGTACGGCGTGCTTGCGATCGCCTGGCTGCTGCTCGGCTATTTCGGCCTGTTCGACCTGGGGCTCGGCCGCGCGACGACCTACAGCATCGCGGCCCTGAAGGATGCCGATCCGCAGGAACGCGCGGACGTGTTCTGGACCGCGATCTTCACCAACATCGCGATGGGACTGATCGGCGGCCTCGTGCTGTGGGCCGCCGCCGACTTCTTCTTCGACCAGGTATTCAAGGTCGACCCCCGGCTGCGGCCCGAAATCCTCGCCAGCGTTCCCTGGCTCGCTTTGTCGGTGCCGATCGCGACGCTGACCGGCGTGCTGAGCGGCGCGCTCACCGGGCGTGAGCGGTTCCTGGAGGTCAACACCGTGTCGGTGCTGTCCACCACGCTGTTCCAGATATTCCCGATCGCCGTGGCGCTCGCCTGGGGCCCGAATCTCAGCCAGTTGCTCGCGGCTGCGGTGCTGGCGCGCGCAATCGCGATCGGAGTGCTCTGGTGGCGCTGCCATGTCTCGATCACGGCCGGGCAGCGGCACCGCTTCGTGATGTCGCAGGCGCGCGAACTGCTCGGCTATGGCAGCTGGGTGACGATCACAGGCTTGTTCGGTCCGATCTTGGTCATCCTCGACCGCTTCGCGATCGGCGCAGTGCTCGGCGCGACGGCGGTCACCATCTATACCCTCCCGTTCCAGCTGGCGCAGCGGATCACCATCTTCCCGCAGGCGGTCGTCACGGCCGTCTTCCCCAAGCTTCCGACGGCCAGCCCGGAAGAGCGGAGCGAGCTCGGCGAGAAATCGATCCGCGTGCTGCTCGCGACCATCAGTCTGCCGATCCTGGGCATGATCTACGTGCTGCACCCGTTTCTCGACCTCTGGGTCGGCACGAAGATCGGGCCGCAGGCGGCCGAAGTCGGCACGCTGATCGTGTTCGGATATTGGGCCAATGCGTTCGCGATCGTGCCCTATAGCTGGATGCAGGGATCGGGCCGGCCCGACCTCGTCACCAAGGTGCTGCTGCTCCAGATTCCGCCCTATCTCGTGCTGCTCTATTTCGGGATGAAGGAATTCGGCCTGATCGGCTGCGCTGCGGTGTTCGCGATCCGTTGCTCGGTCGATTTCCTGATGATGTGGTGGGCGTCGCGCCGTCGCGTCCATCCGGTGCCGCTGATCGCGACCGTCGCGGCGCCGTTGCTGGCGGGCGTGATCCTTTCCAACTCGATGAGCTATTGGGACCCGCTCTGGTGGCTCAGCGGGCTGGTGCTGGCCGCGGTGGTCGGCCTGCTCTGCTGGAGGATCGCGCCGCCGGAGCTGATCGAGAAGGGCCGGGCGCTGCTGCAGGCCCGGTTCGGGCGGAAGCTGCGCGGAACGCCTTAGCCGCCGAACCGGACGCCCAACCAGAGCGTGCGCGGGGTTGCGCGTTCGATCACGCCGTCCGCCGATACTGCCGCTTCGACGCGCGTGTCGGTGAGGTTCTCGGCGCGCGCTTCCAGTGACAGGCCTTTGCGGAGCGGAACCGCCAATCGAGCATCGAGCGTCAGCGCGTCGCGAAGGCTGCGGGTGTTCTGATCGTCCTCGAACTGGCTGGAGACGTAACGCAGCGTGGCTGACGCCTGCAGCGCGCGGCCGGTCCAGGCGAGCGTGCCGGACGCGGTGTGGCGGGGCGTCTGCGCCGGCCGCAGCCCGTCCAGGGGCGCAGCAAGGCCGGAGGCGCGCACGCGTGCATCGGTGAGTGCATAGGATGCTCCGAGCCGCCAGGCACCGAGTGTCGCGGCCCCGTCCAGTTCCAGCCCGCGGGATCGGATCGCGTCGAGATTCTGGCGCACGCGGTAGAAGCCGGCTGCGGAGACGAAGCCGACGCCGGGAAAATTGCCCGGGCCTCGCGCGACGGTGACATTGGCGATCGCGTTCTCCAGGCGATTGTCGAACACCGTCGCGCCAAGGCGGACCGTCGGTGCCGGCCGGAACTCGACCCCCAGCTCCCCGCCCTGGAGCCGCTCAGGCGACAGCGCCGCGTTCGCCGCGGTCGCGTCGGCGCCGACCCGGAACGGACGATACAGCTCGTTGAGCGTCGGCAGTCGCCACCCGGCATAGGCGGCGGCGCGAAGCGTCACTGTGTCGGCGGCATGCCATGCGATCCCGGCGCGGCCGGTCGGTTCCCAGCCGCTGCGATCGGGGAAGTGGCTGTCGGTCAGCGGCGCTGCGGTCGCGAGCGTGCGCTCGGCGAGAAAACCGTCGCGGATCGACCATCGGTCGAGGCGCCCGCCTGCGCTCAAGGTTACGCCGCCGAGCGTCCAGGACAGATCGGCAAAGGCGCCGACGGTGCTGCTCACGCCACCCGCAAGGCGACCGCGCGTCGGCGCGCCGTTCACGAAAGTGAACAGCTCTTCGGTGCGGCCGCTCGTTCGCCGCCAGTCGGCGCCGGCGCGCAGGTCGATATCGGCCCCAAGCGGCGGTGCCACTTCTAGACGCGCGCCCAGCCCGGTCGCTGGCGTATTGTACTGGTCGAGCACTTGGGATGCGGCGCTGCGATCGTCGTTGACCGAGGCGAACTGGCTCTGGAAGGCGCGGGTCTGGAGATAGGCAAGCGCGGAAAAGCCCCAATCGCCGTGGCCGACCAGCCTCAGGCTCGCGTCGGCGCCGTCGCTGCCGTCGCGGGTGAAGGCCGTGCCGCGCTCCCGTCGGTCGGTGAAGGCGATAAGATTGGCCTGGAGCTCCGTCGTCTCGCCGACCGGGATCACTCCGCGCGCGGCGACGCTGGCCTGTTCGTAGGGCGCCGGACGGTCGGCCGGCCCGCGCTGGCCGGCCACGATCGGAACGAAGCCGTCCCCACGGGCATAATCGGCGGACAGTGTGGCGAAGCCGCCGCCGAGCCTGGCGCTGGCCAATGCGTCCGCTTCGACCGACTCGCGGCTGCCGTAAGCAAGATGCGCACCGATCGGCGGCAGCTCGCCGGGTCCGGCGCTGGTCAGTTCGATCGTGCCGGCGAGCGCGCCCGGGCCGAACACGCCGCTGCCGCCGCCCCGCGTGATGCGCACCTGGCCGAGCCGCTCCGGCGCATAGGCCGGAAACGCGACCCAGCCGCCGAACGGATCGGCCTGGGGCACGCCGTCGAGGATCAGCAGCGCCCTGCTTGCTGCATTGCCGCCAAGGCCGCGCAGCGTCACGCCCTGGCTGGTCGGGTTGGCAGAGCGCGAATCCGAACGGCGGAATTGCTGGAGCCCGGCGACGTCGCGCAGCACATCTTCCAGCCGCCCGCTGGCGCTTTGCTCCAGGCGCGTGCGGTCGATCGTGACGATGTCGTAGGCGACGTCGCCCGGTGTTTCGCTCAGGCCTCGACCGGTGACGATGATATCGGGGCCCAAAGCAGCGGCGGCGAGGAGGGGAAGGACGAACACCGGCTCCCTATCTCGCTCGTCCCGAGCGAAGTCGAGGGGCGTATCTCAGAATTCCGAGCAGCGCCGCTCGACTGCGTTCGGGACGAGCGGAATCAGGAGCTTTGAACCCGATCCGGATGTGCCGCCGCGAACGGCTCCAGCTCCTGCAAGGCTGCGTCGATCCGCACCAGGGTCGGGAAAGCGCCCAGGTCCAGCTTGAACCGGCGTGCGTTGAACATCTGCGGCACCAGGCAGATGTCGGCGAGGTCGGGCGCGTTGCCGCCCAGATAGGTGCCGCTGCCCTCCGCCATGCGCTCGAGCGCGACGAAGCCTTCGCGGATCCAGTGGCGATACCAGTCGTCGCGCGCGTCCTGCTCCGCGCCGAGCTGGTTCTTCAGATAGCCGAGCACGCGCAGATTGTTCAGCGGGTGAATGTCGCACGCGATCAGCAGCGCCTGGGCCAGCGTCTTCGCGCGGCGAGCAGGATCGCGCGACACGAACGCCGGCTCGGGAAAACGCGCGTCGAGATAATCGAGGATCGCCAGCGATTGGGTCAGCTGGTGTCCGTCGATCTCCAGCGTGGGCACGAAGCCTTGCGGATTGCGCGCCAGATTATCCGGCTCGCGCTGCTTGCCGTCCAGCAGCGAGATGTCGATCCGCTCATATTCGACGCGCTTCAGGTTGAGCCCAATCCGCACGCGGTAGCTGGCGGAGGAACGGAAATAGTCGAACAGGCGGATCATTGGAGCGCTCTCCCCGCAATTGCGTCCAGCTTCGCCATCAGCGCACGATCGCGCGCCTCGGGCGCGGTGACGATCGCCACGTCGAGGCAGGTGTCGATCGGGCTCGGCTCGCGCGTGGGCGGCAGCAGGCGGGCGAGCTCGACGATCGTCTGCCGCGCCTTGCCGGCATTGTCGTGCATCACGCGCATCACTTCCGTCACCTCGACATGGGCTTCGTCGTTGCGCCAGCAGTCATAATCGGTGACCATGCCGACCAAGGCGTACGGAAGCTCCGCCTCGCGCGCGAGCTTGGCTTCCGGCATGCCCGTCATGCCGATGATGTCCGCCCCCCAGGCGCGATACATATGGCTTTCCGCGCGCGTGCCGAACTGCGGCCCCTCGATCGCGACATAGGTGCCGCCTTCGGTCACATCCGCCCCGGCCCGGGTCGCGGCCGCCGCGGCGAAGCCGGCCAGGCGCGGGCAGACGGGATCGGCCATCGACACATGGGCGACCAGGCCCGAACCGAAAAAGCTGTTCGCGCGCAGCCGCGTATTGTCGATGAACTGATCGACGACGACGAAGCGGCCGGGCGGCAGCTCTTCCCTGAGCGATCCGACGGCGGAGAGGGCGATCAGGTCGGTGCAGCCGATCCGCTTCATTGCGTCGATATTGGCGCGATAGTTGAGCTCCGACGGGGAGATCGGATGCCCACGCCCGTGACGCGGAAGAAAGGCGAAGCGGATGCCGGCGATGGTGCCGGTCAGAATCTGGTCGGAAGGCGGGCCCCATGGAGTGTCGATCGTCTGCCATTCGGCGTTTTCAAGCGCGTCGACGGCGTAAAGGCCGGATCCGCCCAGAACCCCCACAAACCAGTCGCTCATCACTCACTCCGGTTTGGGCTGAGCTTGTCGAAGCCCTCCCTTTTTCTTGCGTCACGGTGCGTAGAAAGAAGGGAGGCCTTCGACAAGCTCAGGCCAAACCGAGTTTGTGAACGGCCGAAGGGGCTTACTTCATCCCCGCAATATAATCCCGCACCAGCGCCACGCCCTCCTGGTGCACCATCGACCGGCCCAGCTCCGGCATCGCGACGCCCGGTTCGGTGCTGTTCATCCGGTAGAGCAGGATCGACAGGTCCGGCTTGCCCGGCGCGATCGCGACTTCCAGTCCGCCGCTGCCGCGCCCGGCCGCGACCGGCGTCTTGCCGATGCCGCGCGCGACCGGGTCGGCTTCTTCCCAGGTGAGATAGAGACCGCTGTTGCTCGCGGCCCCCGCGCGGTTGTGGCAGTGGCCGCAATTGACGTCCAGATAGGCGCGGGCTCGGGCCGCGACCGGTGCCTGAAGGTCGTCCCAGCGCGGCAGCTTCGGTCCGGCGGGGGCACGGTCGAGCAGGCCGGCTTTCACCAGATCGTCGAGCAAGGGCTGGGCAAGATTGCGCGCCTTGGGACCAATCGGCTCAATGGAGCCGGCCAGCTGATGGCATTCCTTGCACTGGTTCTGGTTCGGCACCGCGTAGCTGATCGGCTGGCCATGCACCTCGACCGGAATGCGCGTGCCGCCCCGCCTCAGCTCCGCCTCGTTGCCGTTCCAGACATAGGGCAGCGCGACCCAGCCGCTCGCGCGCCGCATCAGTACGCGGGTCTCGAGCTTCCGGCCGGGATAGCCGAACGTCTTGATCAGCGCAGAACCGATCGGGAAATCGAGCAGGCCGTCGCCGCGGTATGTGATCGTCTTGCTGGCGGGCACGTAGAGGAAGCGCTCCTTTTCGGCATAGTCGGAAAAGAGCGGTGTATTGAGCGTATAGGGGTGGACGCGCGGGCGGGGCTTGCCGTCCCTGAAAAAGCCGAAGTCCGACAGCTTCGGCGGCAGCGTGTCGCCCAGGATCAGTGCGTCATTGACGCCCGGCGGCGCGGCGCTCGCGAGCAGCATCCAGCCTGCAAGGCAGGCGAGCAGCCTCACTTGATCGCCGCCTCCATCGGCGGCGGCAGCACGACCGGTTTCGGCTCGGGCGGCAGCGGCCCATCGGCGAACTGGGCAGGGGCGGGCCTGGCCTGGTCTACCGAGGCGTCGGGGCTGGGCAGGTTCAGGCTCAGCGCCGGCACCGCATCGCGCACCACCACGCCGGTGCCTGTCCCATCCCAGAAAATCGGCGGCAGCGACCCGCCCATCGCCGCGGCGATTTCCTTTCCGCCCGGGAAGCTCGGCGCGAAACCGGCGCGGCCATGCTTGTTGTCGCGCACGACGACGCCGCGCAGCAGCGGGTTGTAGGTCTTGTCGGTGAAGGGCCGTTTGTAGCCGATCAGCATCACGTTGGCGTTGCCGTTGCCGGCGAGCGTGTTGCCGAACACGTAAACGTCTGCGTTGGCCATCACCATCACGCCGGTGCCGGTCGGCACAGAGGCGACGATGTTGCCCTTGGGCGCGAAATTGGGCGTGTCGTTCTCGACGACGCGGTTGTCGAACACGCGGATAGCGTGGCCGCCCATCTGCGGCAGGTTGGGCAGATCGAACACGAGAATGCCGCCGGCATTCTTGCGCGCGGTGTTGGCGTACACATCGGCGTTGTAGCTGTTCTCGATCTCGATCCCGGCGACGTTGAACTCGGCGGTCGAGTTTCGGACGACGATGTTCTTCGATTGCCCGACATAGATGCCCGCGTCCGAGGCGCCGCGCACGGTCACGCGATCGATCAGAACGTCGGTCGAGCTGACCGGATAGACGCCATAGGCACCGTTCGTTTCCTTCGGACCGCCGGTCCATTCCACCCGAAGATTATTGTAGACGATCCTGTCCGCGCCTTTGGACTTGATGCCGTCGCCCCTGGTGTCCTCCACGCCGAAATCGCGCAGCACCACGTCGTCGGACGTGACGAGCAGCCCTTCGCCCGCACCCTGCTGGCCTTTGAAGCTCAGCACTGTCGCATTCGGTCCGGCACCCCGCACCGTCACCTTGTCGACGTCGAGCGAGAGACCGTCGGTCAGGTCGTAACGCCCCGCGGCGATCTGGACGGTATCGCCCGGCTGCGCCTCGATCAGCGCGGTTTGCAGGCGTTCCTGCGCGCCTGCGCCGGGCGTGACGGTGACGGTCCTGGCGGCAAGCGGTGCAGCCGCGGCGAGCAGGGCGAGGGCGAGCGCTTTCATGAGTGTAAGCTATCCTACCCTGCGCGCTTGACAACTCCTCCCGTTCGCTTCGAGCCTAGTCGAGAAGCGGGCGTGTGCGCGAACAGCGTTTCTCGACTTCGCTCGAAACGAACGGAGTATCGAATGCGCGTGCTGATCGCTTCCATGCTGCTGATCGCCACGCCCGCGCTGGCTGCGGAGTCGGTCACCGGCTCCTGGCGAACCGACACCAATGACGGGATCATCGAGATCGCGCCGTGCGGCAGCGCGGTGTGTGGGCGGCTCGCCAGGTCGTTGGTACCGATCAAGCCACCCGGCACCGACTTCAGGAATCCCGATCCCGCTCTACGCAACCGTCCGATCATCGGCCTGCCGGTGCTGACCGGCTTCGTGCAGGACGGCGATGTGTGGCGCGGCACGGCCTATGACCCGAAGGTCGGCAAAAGCTATGCGGCCACGCTTCAGCGGATCGGCCCCGATCAGCTGAAGGTTCGTGGCTGCATCCTGTTCTTCTGCCGCTCCGTCATGTGGTCACGGGCGCGCTAGCCTTGCTGCGGGCGAGCCCATAGCCCAGGTAGATCAGCAGACCGATCGCGTTCCACACGAAGAAGCTTTTCTGCGTGACCGCCTGAAGGCTGGTGAACAGATACAGGCAGCCGAGAATCGCGGCAGGCGCGACGATCCAGACGGCGGGAGTCCGGAACGGGCGGCGCCGATTCGGGTCGCGGCGGCGCATGATCAGCACGCAGGCGGCGACCGCGATGAATGCGCACAGCGTCCCGGCATTGGCGAGCGAGGCGATCAGGTCCAGCGGCGTCACCGCTGCGATGAACGCGACGAAGGTCGCGGTCACGGCGGTGATCGTCGCCGGCGTCCCGCGCTTCGATACCCGCGCGAGATTGGTCGGCAGGAAGCCGTCGCGCGCCATCACCATGAAGATGCGGGTCTGGCCGTAGAGAAAGGCGAGCAGCACCGTCGGCAACGCGATCGCGGCCGCCGCGGCGACGATGGTCGACACGGTGGGCTGGCCGATCCCGCGCAGGATCAGCGCCAGCGGTTCGGGGCTGTTCGCGAAAGCGGTGTAATGCAGCGCGCCGACCGCGGCCGCCGCGACGATCATGTAGATCGCGGTGCAGGCGACCATCGATCCGACGATGCCGATCGCCAGATCGCGTTCCGGATTCTTCGCTTCCTCAGCCGCGGTCGAGATCGCGTCGAAGCCGTAAAAGGCGAAGAAGATGATCGCAGCCGCGCCCATCACGCCATATTTGACGCCGTCGGCGCCGGGCGTGCTGCCGTAGCCGAGTGGCGCGAAGGGCTTCAGGTTCGCCGGATCGAAATGCGGCAGCGCAACCGCGACGAACAGCGCCAGCGTGACGATCTTCAGCACCACCAGCGCGGTGTTGACGGTCGCGCTTTCCTTGGTGCCAAGCATCAGCAGTCCGGCGACGACTGCGATGATCAGGATCGCCGGCAGGTTCACGCCGCTCGCGGTCAGGTGGAAGGTGCCGTCCATAAGGCTGCCGGCGACCGCGGGTCCGTGCGTCAGCGCGTCGGGCAGCACGATCCCGAGCCCGTGCAGGAAGGCGACCGCATAACCGGACCAGCCGACTGCGACTGTGGCCACCACCAGCGAATATTCGAGGATCAGGCTCCAGCCGACCACCCAGGCGAAGACTTCGCCCAGCACCGAATAGCTATAGGTATAGGCACTGCCCGAAGCGGGAATCATCGTCGCCATCTCGGCATAGCAGAGGGCTGCGCAGGCACAGATCGCGCCGGCGATCGCGAAGCTGATCAGCACCGCCGGCCCGGCGCGGTCTGCGCCGACGCCGATGAGGGTCAGGATGCCGGTACCGACGATCGCGCCGACCCCCAGCGCTACCAGATGCGGCCAGGACAGCGTCCGCGCGAGCCGATGCTCGGCGGGTTGCGCATCACCAGTCACGATCGCCTTGCGGCGCAAAAGCTTACTCATTCATATATCCCCGCTTGGTTCGGGCTGAGCTTGTCGAAGCCCTCCCTTCTTCAGCCTCGTAAAGGGGAAGGGAGGCGTTCGACAAGCTCAGCCCGAACCGGCTTTGATTTCACCGGTACTCCGGGTCCTCCAGCAGCTCCCCGAAATCCGGGAAATCCGCCGACACGCCGTTTGGAAACGACGCCTCGCGCTTCTCGAGGAAGCTCTGAACGCCTTCGCGCGCGTCGTCGCTCTGGCCGCGCGACCAGATCGCGCGGCTGTCGAGGCGGTGCGCGATCATCGGGTGCTCGGCGCCCATCATCCGCCACATCATCTGGCGGGTGAGCGCGATCGACACCGGCGCGCTCTGTGCGGTCAACTGCCATGCGAGCGTCCGCGCCGCGGCAAGCAGATCCTCGGGCGCATGAAGCGAGCGGACGAGACCACCCTTCAGCGCCTCCGCGGCGTTAAAGACCCGGCCCGAATAGCACCAGTCGAGCGCCTGGGAGATGCCGACCAGCCGGGGCAGGAACCAGCTCGACGCCGCCTCGGGCACGATGCCGCGACGCGAGAAGACGAAGCCGAATTTCGCCGTTTCGCTCGCCAGGCGGAAGTCGAACGGCAGGGTCATCGTGACGCCGATTCCCACCGCCGGGCCGTTGATCGCCCCGATCACCGGTTTCCTGCAGTTGAAGATGCGCAGCGTCAGGCGTCCGCCGCCGTCGCGCACGCCGGGATGGGAATAATCGACGCTGCCATCCTCCCGGATCGGCGAACCCTGCTGCAGCCGGTCAGGACGCTTCGCATAATCGAAGGTCGCGCCGCCCGCGCCAAGGTCCGCGCCGGCGCAATAGGCCCGGCCGGCGCCGGTCATGATCACGGCGCGCACCGCGTCGTCCGCATCGGCTTCGTCGAAGGCGGCGATCAGCTCGTTCATCATCTGCGGCGTGAACGCGTTCAGCCGCTCGGGCCGGTTGAGCGTGATCGTCAGGACGCCGTCGTCGATGTCGGTCAGGATCGTTTCGAAGTTCGCCATAGATACGCCTCCCCGAATCCGCTCGTCCCGAACGAACTATTTCTTCTGCAGCAAATCCATCGCGGCGGTGACCATCGCTTCGCTCCCGGTCGCGATCACCTTCTCCGCGTCGGGCGCCCAGAAGGCGCTGTGCAGGGACGGCAGTTTGGACGTGTCGCCGCCGGCCGCGTCCCACTTCGCCTGCGGCACCCCGCCCACCCAGAACAGGGTCGACTGGATGTGCGCGGGATCGGCCTCGCGATATTCGGGGAAATCCTCGCTGACCATCACCGGCTTGGTCTGCTCGACGCGCCCGTCGCCGAAGCGCGACTTGAACGCGGCGGCGAGACGGTTGGTCAGCGGCTCGTCATTGTAGGTCGCAATGCCGGACGTGCCGAAGGTCGAGACGACCGGCATCAGCTCTTCGGGCATGCCGGCGGCGATCGCCTCGCCGCGCGCGATCCGTTTGATTCCGTCGAGCAGATGCTGGCGGGTCTCCTTCGAATAACTGCGTACCGTCAGCTGCATCTTCACTTCGGACGGGATGATGTTGTGCTTGGTGCCGCCGTGGATCGAGCCGACCGTGACGACGACGGCGTCCTGCGGGTCGATTTCGCGAGAGGCGAGCGTCTGCAGCGAGGTGATGATCCGCGCCGCGAGGACGATGGGGTCCTTGGTCGTCGCCGGCGCGGCGCCGTGGCCGCCGACGCCCTTCACCAGGATGTCGACCGAATCGACCGCCGCCATCGCATAGCCGGGCGTGTAGCCGACCGTGCCCGCCGGCAGCGATGCCGAGTCATGGAAGCCGACGACATATTGCGGCTTCGGGAAGCGGGTGAAGAGCCCGTCCTTAATCATCGCCGAGGCGCCGCCATTCACTTCCTCGGCGGGCTGGCCGATCATGATCAGCGTGCCCGACCATTTGTCCTTCATCGCCGCCATGCGCCGCGCGGTCTCGATCCAGGCGGTCATGTGCGTGTCATGGCCGCAGGCGTGCATCACGGCGGTTTCCTGGCCGTCGATGCCGATCGCCTTCACCTTGCTTGCGAACGGCAGGCCGGTCTGCTCCGCGACCGGCAGCGCGTCCATGTCGGCGCGCAGCATGACCACGGGGCCGGGCCCGTTCTTCATCACCGCGACGACGCCATAGCCGCCCACGCCCGTCGTCACCTCGAAGCCCGCCTTCTTCGCTTCGGCTGCCAGAATCGCGGAGGAGCGCTTTTCCTGCCCGGACAGCTCCGGGTTCGCGTGGAGATCGCGGTAAATGGTGGTCAGCCCCGGCATGTCCTTCGCGATATCGGCGCGGAGATTTTCGGATTGGGCAAGGGCAGGGGAGGCGAAGAGCAGGGGGAGCAGGATAAGGGCGCGCACGAGGGTCTCCAGGTTATCGCCCGAATCCTTAAGCGGTTTGGGCTGAGCTTGTCGAAGCCCTCTCTTCTTCCCCGGGCGGCGCAGAAAAGAAAGGGAGGGCTTCGACAGGCTCAGCCCAAACCGAATTCTATGACGGGCGCTCTGAAGACGGTACCAGCTCCACCACGTCCATCACGCTCTCGAAGCGTGGATAGGGCAGGATCAGCCGCCAGCGGCCGTTTCCGATGCTTTCGACTGCTCCGATCATGTCGCGATCCGCATCGCGGCCGTAATCGATCGGCTTCCGCTCGTCGCCGAGCACCATGGTGCCGAGGAATACCAGCTTCTGGCCGCCGCCCAGGATCACGCCGACGGGGCGCTGCGACCCGGTCACTTTCCGGAAGCTGGCGATGCCGCCTTCATCGTCGATGCGGCAGGCGAAGGGCCGATAGGTGACGTAGGCGAGGCCGCCCTTGATCTTGGACCCGAGCTTGATGACGCGGCACTGATAGTCGCCGGCCGGCGGACGCCCGGCGGTGCCGGCATCGGGCTCGAGCAGCCGCCCCTCGCGGGCGATCTCGGCGGCGTGCCCGCTCGCCCGCGCCTCGGACAAGCCCTGCACGAAGGCGGTGCGCCATTGGCTCAGCCGCTGCCGGTCCGCGTCCGTGGCGACGCTGCGCCAGTCCGGCGCGGGCGCAGCCGCGGCGACTTGCTCCTGGTGCGCGCAGGCGCCCAGCGCGAGCGCCGCGATCAGCACGGCCTTGTTCATGCGACCCTCTCGTTTTCCCGCGAGCTTACCGCACGCGAGCGGGAGCGCCAGCGGAAAGCTCAGGCGGCGGTCCAGCCGCCGTCGACCGATAGATTGGCGCCGGTGATCTGCGCGGCCTCGTCGCGGCACAGGAACAGCGCGAGCGCGGCGACCTGCTCGGGCTGGACGAACTGCTTGGTCGGCTGCGCGGCCAGCAGCACGTCGTTGATCACCTGCTCGCGCGTCAGGCCGCGGGTGCGCATCGTGTCGGGGATCTGGTTCTCGACCAGCGGCGTCCAGACATAGCCGGGGCTGATGCAATTGACGGTGATGCCGTGCGTCGCCGTCTCCAGCGCCACGGTCTTGGTCAGTCCCGCGATCCCGTGCTTTGCCGCGACATAGGCGGACTTGTTCGGGCTCGCGACCAGCGAGTGAGCGGAGGCGGTGGTGATGATGCGGCCCCAGCCCTTGGTCTTCATGTGCGGGATTGCCGCGCGCATCAGGTGGAAGGTGGAGGACAGGTTGATTGCGATGATCGCGTCCCATTTGTCGACCGGGAACTCGTCGACCGGCGACACATATTGGATGCCGGCATTGCTGATGATGATGTCCGGGCCGCCTAGCGAATCGGCGCAGTCCTTGACCATCGCCGCGATTTCTTCGGGCTTCGACATGTCGGCGGCCGAATAGCGCGCCTCTGCGCCGCTGACCGCTGCCAGGTTCGCGCGCTCAGCCTCGATCGCCTGCGCGTCGCCGAAGCCGTTGATCATCACCGCCGCGCCCTCGCCGGCCAGCGCCTTGGCATAGGCCAGGCCGATGCCGGAGGTGGAGCCGGTGACGATCGCAGTCTTGCCCTTCAGAAACATTCGGAACTCCTATTTGCGGGTGAGATCGAACGCGGCGGTCTTGCCGTCGACGATGTTGCGGGCGAGCAATTCCGCCTTGTCGATCGACTGTTTGACCGCGTCGCGCCCGGCCGCCCAATGCTCGGTCATCGAGCGGGCGGAGAATTCGTAATCGCGCGATCCGCTTTCCCAGGCCGAGGCGCGGTAGATCAGCTGGACGACATTGACCGGCTGCTCGGCCGCCTGGGAACGCAGCGCCGCCACATCGGGATCGTCCTTCAGCTCGGCCGGAAGCTTCCGAAGCACGCGGCGGATCAGCTCGCGTTCCTTCCTGAGCTTCATCAGCTGGTTGCTGACCTGGCGCGTCCGGCTGGAATAGCGGATCTCCTTCTCGCGGGCGAACACGTCGAGGATCGTCCGCGGCGCCGGCCCGGCGGCGGGGAACAGATCGACCTGGAAGACGAGCAGCGGCTCCGCCTGCGTGTCGAGCACATCGGCCAGTGGCGTGTTCGAGACGATGCCGCCGTCCCACCACAGCTTGCCGTCGATTTCGACCGGCGGCAGCCCCGGCGGCAGCGCGCCCGAGGCCATGACATGGCGCGCGTCGAGCCGTTCCTTGCGGTTGGAGAAGAAGCGGAAATTGCCGCTCTCGATCTCGACCGCCCCGACCGACAAATGGATGGGCCCGGTGTTGAGCAGGTCCCAGTCGATCAGCTTGTCGAGCGTCTCGGCAAGGATCGAATTGTCGTAGAAGCTGAGCGCGCCGGGCGTCCCGGGCGCGGCGAACACCGGCGGCACGAAGCGGGCGCCGAAAAAGCCCGGAACACCGGTGACGGCAACGAATGCGGCCGACCATTCGTGCACCAGCTCGCGCCAGTGATCGTCGCCGGGAATGGGGAAGCTCGGCAGCCAGCTCGTCACCAGTTCCCAGAACTCGCGCAGCCGCGCGACTCGGCGCTCCGGCGGGTTGCCGGCCAGGATCGCGGCGTTGACCGCGCCGATCGAGATGCCGGCAATCCGGTCGATCTCGATCCCCTGTGCGTCCAGTGCCTCGTAGACGCCGGCCTGATACGAGCCGAGCGCGCCGCCGCCCTGCAGCACCAGCGCGACCTCGTCCGGCAGCGGCATCGCCGCGCTCCTGCGCTTCGGTCGTGCGTCCGCATCCGCCATATCGTCTCCGTAACCTTCTCGGGTAAGGCTGGGCAACCGATTGCTTGGCCGATCATTGAGACGGCGGAAGGGATTGAGCATGCGCCTCGACGATTACCGGACCAGCGACAATGTCGGCGACCAGCGTGGCCAGAGCTTCGGCGGCGGCGGTTTCGGCGGGGGCGGCGGAGGGCTCGGCCTGATCCTTGGGCTGGTCGGCAGCCGGTTCGGCATCGGCGGCGTGGCAGTCGTGCTGATCGGCGCCTGGCTGCTCGGCCTGTTCGGCGGCGGTGGCGGACAGCAGGCCGTTTCGCCGCAGCAACAGGCCGGCGGCAAGACGGCCGCCCAGATCTGTTCGGTCGACGCGGCCAGTCGCTTCTCGTGCCAGGTGCTCGCCAGCACCGAGGACACATGGGGCCGGATCTTCCAGCAGTCGGGCGCGCGCTACACGCCGACGACCTTGATCTTCTATTCGGGCCAGGGCCAATCCGGCTGCGGCGCGGCGCAATCTGCGATGGGGCCGTTCTACTGCCCGACCGACAAGAAGGTGTATCTGGACACGGACTTCTACCGCGAGCTGTCGCAGCGCTTCGGCGCGGCCGGCGATTTCGCCCAGGCCTATGTGATCGCGCACGAAGTCGGCCATCACGTGCAGGACCTGCAGGGCACGCTCGACCAGGCGCACCAGCAGCAGGCGCGCGCCGGCGAGGCCGAGGGCAATGCGATCCAGGTCCGGGTCGAGCTCCAGGCCGATTGCTACGCCGGCGTCTGGGCCGCGGCGAACAAGGACCGGCTGGAGCCGGGCGACGTGGAGGAAGGCATGCGCGCCGCCCATCAGATCGGCGACGACGTGCTCCAGAAGGCGGCGCAAGGCCGGGTCGTTCCAGAGACCTTCACCCACGGCACCGCCGAGCAGCGGATGAAGTGGCTGCGCAAGGGCATCGAAACCGGCGATCCGGCACAGTGCGACACGTTCAGCGGGGCGATCTGACCCGAAGCGGACGCGTGGGCGACATGGACGACTTTTACATGGATTCGGGAAAATTTTCCCTTCCTCGCCGATCGCCGGGCGGGTGATTCGAATCGACGGTGAGAAGGAGCCGGCGCGGAGCCTGGCATGCGGGGCAGGGTGTAGGACAGCGCGAAACCGAGCCCCTCCCCTTCAGGGGAGGGGTTGGGGTGGGGCTGTCACTTCCTCTGAGTCTTTTGGGCGCGCGGACGCGCGCCCCCACCCCTTTCCCCTCCCCTGAAGGGGAGGGGCTTAGCTAGAGTCTGACCAGCATCTTGCCTGTGTTCGCGCCGCTGAACAGGCCGAGGAACGCGTCCAGCGTCGAGTCGAGGCCGTCCTTTACCGTCGTCCGCGCCTTGATCTGTCCGCCCGTCACCCAGGCGCCCATTTCCTGCTGGAAGGTGCCGATCTCGCCGAAATAGTCGGTCCAGATGAAGCCGCGCATCGTCAGCCGCGTCGGGATCGTGCGGATGATGTAGCGCAGCTCCTGCGGCTTGCCGTCATTATAGACGTCGATCATCCCGCAGATCGCGAAGCGGGCACGCTCGCGGGCGGTCGCGAAGGCGGCGTCGAGATGCTCGCCGCCGACATTGTCGAAATAGACGTCGATGCCCTTGGGCGCCGCCTCCATCAGCTGCGGCAGGACCGGCCCGGCCTTGTAGTCGATGCAGGCGTCGGCCCCGAGCTCCTTCACGAACGCGACCTTGTCCGGGCCGCCTGCGGAGCCGATCACCGTCATGCCTTTCAGCTTCGCGATCTGGACCACGGCCGAGCCGACAGCGCCGGCTGCGGCGGAGACGAAGACGATATCGCCCGCCTTTGCCTCGGCAGCGCGGAGCAGGCCGAAATAGGCGGTGCCGCCGGTGAGGCCGAGATTATGAAGCCAGGTATCGTCCGACACGCCCATGTTCGCCGGCAGCTTCTGCGGCATCGATTCGGCGCCGATCGTCGCGGTGTCGCGCCAGCCGGCCATGTGCAGCACCTTGTCGCCGGGCGCGAAGCCGGAGTTCCTGCTCTCGATCACTTCGCCGACCGCGCCGCCCTGCATCGGCTCGCCGAGCGCGAACGGCGGGACGTAGCTCTTCACGTCGTTCATGCGGCCGCGCATGTACGGGTCGACGGACAGCCAGAGGTTGCGCACGCGAAGCTGGCCGTCCTGCAAAGGCTGGTCCGGCAGTTCGACCAGATCGAAGTCGCTTTGCTGCGGCATCCCCTTCGGCCGCGATTTCAGCACCCAGGCGCGCATATGGTCCTCCCTTGTTTGAGGAGGTCGTAGCAGGTCCTCCCCGGAACGGG